>NZ_PVZR01000209.1:0-255 GCF_003024455.1 Ensifer sp. NM-2 | reverse complement strand
AGCATCGGACTACAATGCCATTCCGGGCTTGCTAGCAATGCCAGTTGGCAAACCGAGATTGTTTCTCGCTGACAAGGGCTATGACAGCGACTTCCTGCGTGAAGAACTGCTGACCCACGGGATCAGGCCCGTTATACCGCCGAAGGCAAATCGAAAAGAGCCGCCCGTCTGCGACTTTCGGGCCTATAAGGATCGAAACCGTATCGAGCGCCTGTTCAACAAGCTCAAGCAGTTTCGGCGCGTAGCCACCCGCTA
>NZ_PVZR01000208.1:0-255 GCF_003024455.1 Ensifer sp. NM-2 | reverse complement strand
CGCCGCTCCCCTTCGAGGCATAGCCGAGAAGGACAAGGCAGCGGCGAAAACAAACCGAAAATCTTCTCTGAACAAACGCTCGGCCAAGCCGAAACGCAAGGGCCGCCTACAAGCGGCCTTTTTGCTTGGGTAAAATCAGAACGTCCCTTACGCGAGACAAATCCGTCGGATTTGCTCGGCACAGACCGTAAATCCCAAAGGGATTTACCTTATCGCGATAAACCGCACAGCGGTTTACGCACCGGATAAACCGCA
>NZ_PVZR01000207.1:0-255 GCF_003024455.1 Ensifer sp. NM-2 | reverse complement strand
ACAACCTCCTCGACGAAGCGCTCACCCGTGGATCCTCTATCTGCCATCACTCGCCTTGAGTGAGATCAGCCGGTTTGCAGCCGGCGTAGTGGGTGATGATCGGCAACACGTCGCCTGGCTGTTCTTCTTGCATGACGACGGCTTTGCAGTGCCGGTAGATCGCCCCTGCCGTGGCGCGCACCGCGTTCGAGGTGGCGGGATATTCCGGCAAAGCCTTGCGCTGGTTGTTCAGCAAATTGAGTTTATCGTCGGCGT
>NZ_PVZR01000206.1:0-255 GCF_003024455.1 Ensifer sp. NM-2 | reverse complement strand
GACGTCTCCAACGATCTTTCGACCATCTTCAACACCTGGAAGCTTCCAGACATATCTTCTCTTCACAATGTAATCAGAACAGGCATCAGGCCCTAAGCCGATGCAAACTTTTATTTCTCCAAGGATATCTTTCCGCCAGTTCAACACCAATCGAATGGTGGAGCTGAGCGGGATCGAACCGCTGACCCCCTGCTTGCAAAGCAGGTGCTCTCCCAGCTGAGCTACAGCCCCAACCGTCTCGATCACCAACGGCAA
>NZ_PVZR01000205.1:0-255 GCF_003024455.1 Ensifer sp. NM-2 | reverse complement strand
GGGGGTGACGGCTTCGACGAAAGCCCAGCGCAGCCACTTGTTGCCCTGCTTGATGATCTTGCCGTGAAAGGTCTTGCCGCCGGAGGAATAGGTCGAGGGCACCAGTCCGGCATAGGCGGCGAGCTTCTTCGGATTGCGAAAGCGGGATACATCGTCAATCTCCGCGTCGATCAGCCGGGCGAAGAACTCGCCGATGCCGGGGATCGTCTTCAACAGCTTGACGTTGGCATTGGCCTTGGTCATCGCCCGGATCGT
>NZ_PVZR01000204.1:0-255 GCF_003024455.1 Ensifer sp. NM-2 | reverse complement strand
ATCCGATGACCGTCGTTCCTAATCCATCCGGTAGCGCGCTTCGTGAGCGCATGATCGAAGACATGTCCATGCGCGGCTTCACCGAGGCCACGCGCCGTGACTACATCCGTTGTGTGAAGGCGTTTGCGGCCTTCATCGGCCGCTCCCCCGACATGGCGACGGCTGAGGATCTGCGCCGGTTCCAGTTGCACCAGACCCGGGTGGGCATGCAGGCAGCGAGCATCAACAGCTCAGTCTCGGCGCTGCGCTTCTTCT
>NZ_PVZR01000203.1:0-255 GCF_003024455.1 Ensifer sp. NM-2 | reverse complement strand
GGGGGTGACGGCTTCGACGAAAGCCCAGCGCAGCCACTTGTTGCCCTGCTTGATGATCTTGCCGTGAAAGGTCTTGCCGCCGGAGGAATAGGTCGAGGGCACCAGTCCGGCATAGGCGGCGAGCTTCATCGGATTGCGAAAGCGGGATACATCGTCAATCTCCGCGTCGATCAGCCGGGCGAAGAACTCGCCGATGCCGGGGATCGTCTTCAACAGCTTGACGTTGGCATTGGCCTTGGTCATCGCCCGGATCGT
>NZ_PVZR01000202.1:0-255 GCF_003024455.1 Ensifer sp. NM-2 | reverse complement strand
CCGCCTTCTTCTCCACCGGCCAGCGTTGCACCGCGTCGTCGCGGGTGATCGTGACCGAAGGCATTCACGACCGGTTCGTGGCGGCGATGGGCGAGCGCATGAAGGGGCTCACCATCGACGACGCGCTGAAGGCCGGCACCCATATCGGCCCGGTGGTCGACCAGAGCCAGCTCAACCAGGACACCGACTACATCGCCATCGGCAAACAGGAAGGCGCCAAACTCGCCTTCGGCGGCGAGCTTCTGAAGCGCGACA
>NZ_PVZR01000201.1:0-255 GCF_003024455.1 Ensifer sp. NM-2 | reverse complement strand
ACCGGATGCCTACAAACAGTCGGAGCCCGCAAGGGTGACGGCGTACCTTTTGTATAATGGGTCAACGACTTAGTGTGACGAGCAAGCTTAAGCCGATAGGTGAAGGCGCAGCGAAAGCGAGTCTGAACAGGGCGTTCAGTTCGTCGCATTAGACCCGAAACCGAGTGATCTAGCCATGAGCAGGTTGAAGGTTGGGTAACACCAACTGGAGGACCGAACCCGCATCTGTTGCAATAGATTGGGATGACTTGTGGC
>NZ_PVZR01000200.1:0-255 GCF_003024455.1 Ensifer sp. NM-2 | reverse complement strand
ACCGGATGCCTACAAACAGTCGGAGCCCGCAAGGGTGACGGCGTACCTTTTGTATAATGGGTCAACGACTTAGTGTGACGAGCAAGCTTAAGCCGATAGGTGAAGGCGCAGCGAAAGCGAGTCTGAATAGGGCGTTCAGTTCGTCGCATTAGACCCGAAACCGAGTGATCTAGCCATGAGCAGGTTGAAGGTTGGGTAACACCAACTGGAGGACCGAACCCGCATCTGTTGCAATAGATTGGGATGACTTGTGGC
>NZ_PVZR01000001.1:0-1075128 GCF_003024455.1 Ensifer sp. NM-2 | reverse complement strand
CCACCGAAAGCTCGGGATTGACCTGCTTCAACCGGATCGCAGCCGAAAGCCCCGCAGGCCCCGCGCCGACGATCACCACGTCGAACTCCATACTCTCGCGCTCGGGTAGATCCATCGCCTCGCTCATACCGTCTCTCCAGTCTCGCCGGTCTTCTGCCAGCTCAGTTCCCAGGCCATATCATCTCGTCATGGCAAATGCAGTTTGGCTTGTCGAGCCGGGATGCGACAGTCGATGCCCGCTTTTGCGCATGAGGTCATGAGTTTAGCACAAATGTCTATATGACGTGAACGTAAACGTAAATACGTGATTTCACCCATGTCCTTGTGGGCCGCCGCCTTGCAGCCTTGCTTTTGCCGAATAGCCATGTCAGGAGGCCGGGCATTCATTTTCCGGCGGAAGACGCCGGCAATCCCATCCGCAACCAGCATTCGGCAAGGCGCCCTACGGCGCCGGAACGGCATGCCTTTCGCTTCATTCCGGGCTCCGCCGACCTTCCCGGCACCGGCCCAGAAGGCGGCGTGCGGAACAGAGCCGTGTCGCCTTCGCAAGCCCCGGAAGGGCGCGTCGCGAAGCGACACCAAAACACAGGCGTCAGGAGACATCATATGGCCAGAGCACTGGGCTTCGATTTCGGCACCACCAACTCGGTCCTCGCGGTTTCGGCAGGCGACACCACCCATTCGATGAAATTCGACAGCATGGCTGGCAGCACCGATGCGATGCGCACGGCACTCTCCTTCATGAAGGATTCCAACCTCGGCGCGTCCGCCCTGAAGGTGGAAGCCGGACAGGCGGCAATCCGCTCGTTCATCGACAATCCCGGCGACTGTCGTTTCCTGCAGTCGATCAAGACCTTCGCCGCAAGCCCGCTGTTCCAGGGCACGCAGATCTATGCCAAGCGCCATAGTTTCGAAGACCTGATGCGGGTGTTCCTCTCCAAGCTGAAGGACTATGCCGGCGACGACTGGGCGAGCCAATACAGCCGCATCGTCGTCGGAAGGCCCGTTCGCTTTGCCGGCTCCAGCCCCGATCCGGCACTGGCGCTCGAGCGCTACAGCGCCGCCCTTTCCGAATTCGGCTTTCCCGAGATCCACTATGTCTACGAGCCGGTGGCGGCCGCATTCTACTTTGCCCAGAACCTCAAGCGCGACGCCACGGTGCTGGTCGCCGACTTCGGCGGCGGCACCACCGACTATTCGCTGATCCGTTTTGAGACCAAGGCGGGACGTCTGACGGCAACGCCAATCGGCCATTCGGGCGTCGGCATCGCCGGCGACCATTTCGACTTCCGCATCATCGACAATGTGATCTCGCCCCTCATCGGAAAGGGGAGTCTGTTCAAGAGCTTCGACAAGCTGCTTGAAGTCCCGTCGAACTACTATGCGAATTTCGGCCGCTGGAATCAGCTTTCGATCTTCAAGACGTTGAAAGATTTCACGGATCTGAAGAAGCTGGTGCGCCAGAGCCTGGAGCCGGAAAAGCTCGAGGCCTTCGTCGACCTGATCGAGCATGACGAGGGTTATCCGCTCTACCAGGCGATCTCGGCGACGAAGATGCGCCTGTCGCAGGAGGAGGAAACCGAGTTCTACTTCTCGCCGCTTGGCGAGATGTCGCGCCGCACGGTGCGCCGCGCCGACTTCGAAAGCTGGATTGCGCCTGAACTTGCGCGCATCGAAGACGCGCTCGACGAGGTGTTACAGACAACGGAAACGCCGCCCGAAAGCATCGACAAGGTCTTCCTCACCGGCGGCACCTCGTTCGTGCCGGCGGTGCGCAACCTGTTCGAGCGGCGCTTCGAAAAGGACCGGATCGAAAGCGGCGGCGAACTGCTGTCCATCGCCCACGGCCTGGCGCTGATCGGAGAACATGAGGATATCGGCCACTGGACCGCGAATGCCGCATGAAGCCATTGGACCACATTTTCTGACGTGCTAGGTTGGCGCCCATGACTTCTGCCGACAACCTCTCCCCCGGCCAACTCGCCGCCCTGCTCGCATTCCACGCGGATGCGGGTGTCGAGTGGCTGATGGAGGAGGAGCCTGTCGATCGCCTCGCCGAGTTCGAAGCGATGAAGGCGGCGCGTTCCGACGTGCGCCAACAGGCCGATTCGCGCCCACAGACGAGCGCAAGCCAGCCGGTTGCGCGCCCGGAGGCCTCGCCTGCTACGCGGCAGCCGGCCAGCTCGGCCGGTGGCCAAGCTCGCGAAACGCGCGCGCCAGCACCTGCCGTCAACGCCCCTGCTGTGGCCATCCCCGACGCCCAGGCCGTCAAGGAGGCGCAGTTTGCCGCCGAATCGGCGCGGTCGCTCGCCGAGCTGCGGTTGGCAATGGAAGGCTTCGTCGGTTGCAATCTCAGAAACAGCGCCCGCAATCTGGTCTTTGCCGAAGGCGATCCGTCAAACGGCATCATGATCGTCGGCCCGATGCCCTATGCGGATGACGATCGCGACGGGCAGCCTTTCTCGGGCAGGCTGGGCGACATGCTCAACCGCATGCTCGCCGGCATCGGACTATCGCGCGAGGGCGTTCTGCTCAGCAATGTCGTGCCGTGGCGCCCGCCGGGCAACCGCGTGCCGACCGCCCGCGAGGCCGATATCTGCCGCCCCTTCATCGAGCGCCAGGTCGCTTTGGCCGAGCCCAAGCACCTGTTGTTGCTCGGCAATTTTACGGCGCGCTTCTTCTTCGGCGGCAGCGACACAATCCACCAGCTGCGCGGCGAATGGCGTGACCTTCAGATGGGCGGACACAGCGTCCAGACCCTTGCGACCCTGCACCCGCAGGACCTGGTGACAGCGCCGATCAACAAGCGCTTTGCCTGGCAGGATATGCTTGCCTTCAAGGCCCGCATCAACGGCTGACGGCCGCCTGCCCGTTTCATGAACAAAGTGTGAAGAAAGCCATGCGGTTTGCGCATATCTGCGCAGCGTTCTAGTGCATTGCAAAATCCATGTTGCAGCGCAATATATCAACACGGGAGGAATGGAATAAGGAACAAGAACCATGACTGCCCGCTTTCGCCCGATCCACAGCAGCTTTGAGACGCTCCGTCATACGGACGCTGCCCGGCGGACGCCGTTCAACCGCTTCGGCTCGGCAGCCAACGAGCAGATGACTGCAATCGGCCTTGCCCGGACCACCCGTCCGTCGCAGCTCTTCGCCGACTTCATCCAGCGCTGATCCCCACGCGATGCGCCAAAAGGCGTGTCGCGCGAAAGAGACGACGTAAGACAAGGAACAAGATCATGACCAAGCCCATTGCAAGCCTCAAGGTCCTGTTCGATTCGATCGCCGATATCGGCACTGCCGTACGTGCCTCGCGCGAATACACCGCGCTCAGCACCACCAAGGACGCCCGCCGCGCCCATCGCTCGGCGATCAGACCACTGCTGCCGAACTGATAGCGCCCGAGGACGGACCGTTACCGTCTTTTTGCTATCGGCTGTCGCAATCGACAGCGCCTCGAAAACTGGATAGAGCCACACTCATTTCGAGTTCGAAGCGATCGGTCACTCCGGCAACCCCGTCTGACTGCCCTCGCTCCGCATCGCGCCTTCGTTGCCAGCCACCCGGTTGGTCAAGTCGGCGCGTCTTTGTTTTCAGGAGCGCCGATGCTGGCCAGTCTCGCTTCCGTCCTCAGCCTGATGCTGTCCACTTTGTTGATGATGGTGGCCTTCGGGCTTCAGAGCTACGTCATCCCGGTTCGCTCCGTCGCCGAGAACTGGTCGACGCTGACGGTCTCGGTCATTGCCACCGGCTACACGGTCGGCTTCACCCTCTCCTGCATCATCACGCCGAAATTCGTGTTGCGCGTTGGCCATGTCCGCGTCTTCACCGCACTCATAACCCTGCTTTCGATCGCCATCCTGCTTTGCGGGCTGGTCGTCGACTGGCGTGCCTGGATCGCCTTTCGCGCCATATCCGGTTTCGCGATCTCCGGCAGTTATCTCGTCATCGAGAGCTGGCTCAACGAACGGGTGACCAACGAGAACCGCGGCATGCTGTTCTCGCTCTACCTCATCACCACGATGGTCGGCACCATCGGCGGGCAATACATGGTGCCGCTGGGAGACCCGACCAACACATCGCTCTTCATCCTTTGCGGCGTGCTGTTTTCGCTGGCACTACTGCCCACGGCGCTTTCTTCCTCGCCGATGCCGGCACCGCCGGCGCAGGCGCGATTCGACATTCCAGGCCTGTTTCGCCGCTCTCCGGTTGCCGTGGTCGGCGGCTTTCTCGCAGGCGCGCTCTCGGGCGCCTGGCTGAACCTCGGCGGCGTGTTCACGCAGAAGATCGGCCTGTCGACCGGCGAAGGCGCAACATTGCTCGCATCGCTCCTGACCGGCAGCGCCCTCTCGCAGATCCCGATCGGCCGCGCCTCCGACCGCATCGACCGGCGTATCGTCATGGTCGGCTGCGGCATTGTCGGCGTGATCTCCTGCCTGGTCATGTCCGCGTCGATCGGCAGCAGCCCGACGGTGCTCTATATCGTCGCCGCCCTCGTCGGCTCGGTCCTGTTCCCGATCTATGCGCTGAACGTCGCCCATGCCAACGACCTCGCCAAGCCGGACGAATATGTCGAGATCTCCTCGGGCCTGATGATCACCTACGGGCTTGGCACGATCTCCGGCCCGTTGATGGTCGGCCCGGTCATGGATCGGTTCGGGCCGGCGGCGCTGTTCATCGTGCTTGCCGTCTATTTCGCACTCTATGCAGGCTACGCCGCCTGGCGCATCCTGCGGCGGGAGCAGCACGAGGGTCTCGTCGCCAAGACCGACTTCCAGGCGACCACGGTGCTGCCGACACCCGGACCCGACGTTACCAGCCCGACCGCCCAGCAGGCGTCGCAGGACGGCCTGATCGAGGACGACACGGTGCCTGCTTGGGAACGACAGCCGGAATGAATGAAACAGGGGCCGTCAGCCCTGTGGCGTGACGTGCTTGCGCGCACCCCTGCGCTCCAATCCAAGCCGATGCTCGCGGAAGATGATGAAAATACCGGCGCCGACAACGATGGCGGTGCCGATCAGCATGGTGCTCGTCGGGATGTCCTCGAACAGAAAATAGCCGATGATCAGGCCCAGCACGATCGAGGTGTATTCGAACGGTGCGATCGTCGACATGTCGGCGTGACGGTAGCTTTCGGTCAAGAGGAGCTGCGCGACGCCGCCGCAGAAGCCGGCGATCATCAGCAACAGGAAGGCTTTCTGCGAGATGCTCGGCCAGCCGAACGGCAGGGTCGCGAGCGAAAAGACCGAGGCCGAGAGCGAGAAATAGAGCACGATCGTGTGGGTGCGCTCGGCCCTCACCAGCTTGCGCACCAACACCATGGCGATCGCGCCGAGCGCCGCCGACAGCAAGACCGCCGCCGCCCCGAGCGCCTCGGACGACCCGAGACCGCCTTCGCGAAACAGCGTCAGCCGCGGCCAGGTGATGATCATGACGCCGACCAGACCGATGACGACGGCCGACCAGCGATAAAGCCGAACGGTTTCGCCGAGAAAAATCGCGGCAAAGGCAACGGCGATCAACGGCATCGCATAGCCAATGGCGATCGCTTCGGGGAGCGGCAAGTGCACGAGGCCGTAAAAGCCGAAGCTCATCGCCAGGATGCCGACGAAGCCGCGTGCGATGTGAGCGCCGATATCCTTCGTCTTGAAAGCGTCGCGCAACTGTCCGCGAAGGGCGAGATAGCCGAGGATCGGCACCATGGCGAAGGCGGAGCGGTAGAAGGTGATCTGGCCGGTGGCGATCTCGCTCCCGGCCGCCTTGATCAAGGTCGACATGCAAACGAAGATGACGACCGAAAGGACCTTGAGCAGGATCCCCTTCATCGGGTTTTCGACTTCGGCATCCATGGAAAACGCTTTTCGAGCCTTAGCGGAGGACCGCGGCGGCGACAGTTTGGGAGATTTGGGTGAGAGGCTCACCGGAGAACGATGTCACTCTAGCTGCGCCGGCCGCGAAAGTCGGATCAATCTTCTTGATGAACCGACTTTTTTTCTTGATGAGTTCATCGCAGCAAAGACAATCGCCGAGAATTCTTTAGCGGGGTCGAAAAAAACCTTTCCGGTTTATTTCTTGTTAGTGCCACTTCGATACACGTCAAGGCGATAAGGGAGCGGGAAGAATACCGGACACCATGTCTTTTCTGCCGGAAGTGCGGTCGCCGGCATCACAATCGTGTGGCATATCCGGCTTTTCGCCCTTTGGCCTTTTCACCATCACAAGCGCCCTCTACAAATCCACCAGTAGCAAGGCGCGAGCGGGACTGACCATGCGGACAAATACTGGCCAGATCATTCATCTGGAAGACTACCGGCCGACCGACTTCGTACTTGAAAGAGTGGATCTGACCTTCGAGCTTGACCCGAAGGAAACCAAGGTCGAAGCGCGGTTGATCCTGCATCGGCGGGAAGGCGTGGACGCATCGGCCCCGCTGGTGCTTGACGGCGACGAGCTGGTCATGACCGGCCTGCTGCTCGACCAGGAAGAGCTTGCAGCCGCGCTCTACGACGTGACCGACGACACGCTGACGATCCGTGGCCTGCCCGAGACCGCCCCGTTCGAAGTCACCATCACCACGATGCTCTCGCCCGAGACGAACACCAAGCTGATGGGTCTCTACCGCACCAACAGCGTCTATTGCACGCAGTGCGAGGCGGAAGGCTTCCGCCGCATTACCTACTTCCCTGATCGTCCTGATGTACTTGCCGTCTATACGGTCAACATCATCGCCGACAAGAAATCCGCTCCGCTGCTGCTGTCCAACGGCAACTATCTCGGCGGCGCCGACATGGGCGATGGCCGGCATTTCGCCGCCTGGTTCGATCCGCACCTGAAGCCCAGCTATCTCTTCGCGCTGGTTGCCGGCGATCTCGGCGTGGTCGAAGACACGTTCACCACCATGTCCGGCCGCGAGGTCGCGCTGAAGATCTATGTCGAACACGGCAAGGAGCCGCGCGCAGCCTACGCCATGGACGCGCTGAAGCGCTCGATGAAGTGGGACGAAGAGACGTTCGGCCGCGAATACGATCTGGATATCTTCATGATCGTCGCCGTCTCCGACTTCAACATGGGCGCCATGGAGAACAAGGGGCTCAATGTCTTCAACGACAAGTACGTGCTGGCCGATCCGGAAACGGCCACCGACGCCGACTACGCCAATATCGAAGCGATCATCGCGCACGAATACTTCCACAACTGGACCGGCAACCGCATCACCTGCCGCGACTGGTTCCAGCTCTGCCTCAAGGAAGGCCTGACGGTTTATCGCGACCACGAGTTTTCCGCCGACATGCGCTCGCGCGCCGTCAAGCGCATCGCCGAAGTCCGGCACCTGAAATCAGAACAGTTCCCAGAGGATGCAGGCCCCCTTGCCCATCCGGTCCGGCCGACGAAATACCGTGAAATCAACAACTTCTACACGACCACGGTCTATGAGAAGGGCTCCGAAGTCACCCGGATGATCGCGACCCTTCTCGGCCGCGACCTGTTCAAGAAGGGCATGGATCTCTACTTCGAACGCCACGACGGCCAGGCTGTGACGATCGAGGATTTCGTCGCCTGCTTCGCCGATGTCAGCGGCCGCAATCTCAGCCAGTTTTCGCTCTGGTACCATCAGGCGGGAACGCCGCTGGTGACAGCCTCCGGCGCCTATGACGCAGGCAAGCAGACCTTCACCCTGTCGCTCGAACAGACCGTGCCGCCGACGCCGGGCCAAAGCGCCAAGGAGCCGATGTACATTCCGCTGCGCATGGGCCTGCTCCTTGGAAACGGCGCGGAAGCCGACCTTTCGAGCGTGGCGGGCGCAGATATCACCGGCGACGTGCTGCACCTCACCCAACGCAAGCAGACGGTGGTTTTCTCCGGCATTACTTCGCGCCCGGTGCCTTCATTCAACCGCGGCTTTTCCGCTCCGATCAACCTGCATATCGAGCAGACCGACGACGACCTGGCGCTGATCGCGCGGCACGAAAGCGATCTCTTCGCACGCTGGCAGGCACTCAACGCCATTGCACTTGCCAATCTGGTATCCGCGACGGCCAACGCCCGTGCGGGCAAATCCGTGACCTGCGAAAAGGCGCTGCTCGACGGCCTTGTCGCCGCGGCGGCTGACGACGGACTGGAGCCGGCTTTCCGGTCGCAGGCGCTGTCGCTGCCGAGCGAAGCCGACATCGCCCGCGAGATCGGCGCCGACAACGACCCCGATGCCATCCATACCGCCCGGCAGCAGATCCTCAAGGCGATTGCGGTTTCCGGCCGCGGAGCCTTCCTTCGGCTTGCCGACGAAATGGCGTCGACGAGTTCCTTCAGTCCGGATGCGGAAAGTGCGGGACGTCGAGCCCTGCGCAACGCCGCACTCACCTATCTCGTCCATGGCGAGGATGATCCGAAACGGGCAGCAGAAGTCTTCGCAGCCGCCGACAACATGACCGACCTCAGCCATGCACTGGCATTGCTCGCGCACCGGTTCCCGGATGCGCCAGAGACGGCTCAGGCACTGGCAACCTTCCGGAAACGGTTTGCCGACAACGCGCTCGTCATCGACAAGTGGTTCGCGGTGCAGGCGACAATCCCCGGGGCCGGGACGCTCAATCGCGTCAAGGCGCTGATGACCGAGCCGCTATTCAATGGCAATAATCCGAACCGTGTCCGGTCTCTGGTCGGCAGCTATGCCTTCGCCAACCCGACAGGCTTCAACCGCGCCGATGGCGAGGGCTACCGTTTCCTCGCGAAGCAGATCCTCGATATCGATCCGCGCAATCCGCAGCTCGCGGCACGCATCCTGACTTCGATGCGCTCCTGGCGCTCGCTTGAAGACACGCGCGCCGATCATGCCCGCAATGCGCTGAAGGAAATCGCTGGCGCGACCAAGCTTTCGGCCGATGTCAGCGACATCGTCGAGCGCATGCTCAAGGCCTGAAAAGGCCGGGAATGCAGGCATTTTTCAAGGGCCGGGTCGCTCGCTCGACCCGGCCTATTATTTCCCAACGATTAGAAATGGTTAAGAAATCTTTACCATTACCTCTGGACAAGGCGAATCGCCCTGTGATTCATTGAGTCAGATTCGGGCGAGCGGCGCGCCGAATCATCAGAGGGTTTCACATTGGGTAAGATGGCGGACGCGCGACCAGCGAGCGCAGCCGACGGGCGGTTGCGACTCAAGTTTTCGGGCTTTTCCGGCCTGGAACGCGAGTTCATCTCGCAGGCGAAGATTTTCGCCGAGCCGACGTCGCAGCGTCTTGCGAGCGCGGAACCTATTCTCAAGCGCTCTATCCCCATCCTCATCATCGCATTCCTGATCATAGTCGCCGTTTCGCGCATGTCCGGCATCATGGGCGAGCACGCCCGGATGGAAGACAACTCGCGCCAGACGGTCGGGCTTGCCGCGGCAACGGCGGTCGCGGCGTTCCAGGCTGACGGCATGACGCTGTTCGAAGAGGGCCGGCGTTGGGATGCCGAACAGCGGCTGACCCAATACCTGCCCAACACCATGCTCGACGCGGGCATGTTTCTTTTGACCGTGCGCAAGGATGGACGGATCTTCGCCAGCACACCTGATGGTGTGCCGCTGATCGGCCGGACGCTTGCCTCGGTTGCACCCGATATCGCCACGCTGCAGTATTACGGCGAACATTCCAGCGTCATGAAGACGGCCATCAACGGCGTCGACCATATCGTCGCTTTGGCGCAGTTGCCGGAAGCGGCCGGCGTCGTCCTGGCGGCAACGCCGGTGACCCAGCTCGAAACGGCCTGGCGCGACGAGGTTTCGCTGAATGTGACGCTGTTTGCCGGCATCTCGGCGATCCTGCTGGTGGTGCTTTACGCTTATTACATCCAGGCCAAACGCGCCCGCGACGCCGACGGGGTGTTTGCGGAATCGAACCTGCGGGTCGAAACCGCCCTGTCGCGCGGCCGCTGCGGCCTCTGGGATTTCGATCTTGCCAACCGACGGCTGTTCTGGTCGCGGTCGATGTATGAGATGTTGGGCATGCCCGGCGAAAGCAGCGTGCTTTCCTTCGGCGACGCCGCACGGCTGATGCATCCGGACGATCGCGGTATCTATGGCGTGGCGCGGACAATTGCCCGCGGCGATGCGCGACAGATCGACCAGGTGTTCCGCATGCGGCATGCGGACGGCCATTATGTCTGGCTGCGCGCCCGCGCCGAGATCATCCGCACCGTTTCAGGCCGCGCCCATCTCATCGGCATCGCCATGGATGTCACCGAGCAGCACCGCCTCGCCCAGCGCTATGCCGAAGCTGATCAGCGTCTGGCCGATGCCATCGAATGTACGTCCGAGGCCTTCGTCCTCTGGGACAAGCAGGACCGCTTGGTCATGTGCAACACGCACTACCAGGAAGCCTACAAGCTGCCGGATCACGTTCTGGTGCCAGGCACCGAACGCATCGCCGTACACGCCGCTGCGGCACGCCCGGTAGTGGAACGCCGCATTGCGGATCCTGACCGTAGCAACCATTCGCAGACCACCGAAGTGCAGCTCGCCGACGAGCGTTGGCTGCAGATCAATGAGCGGCGCACGCGCGACGGCGGCCTCGTTTCTGTTGGTACCGACATCACGCTGCTCAAGCGTCACCAGGTGCGGCTGCGCGAATCCGAGCGCCGGCTGATGGCGACCATCGGCGATCTCTCGGCTTCGCGCATGACCCTGGAGCGGCAGAAGACCGAGCTGTCGATCGCCAACGCCAACTACCAGGCGGAAAAAGAACGGGCCGAGGCGGCGAACCACGCCAAGTCGGAATTCCTGGCCAATATGTCCCATGAGCTGAGGACACCGCTCAACGCCATTCTCGGTTTTTCGGAGATCCTGCAGACCCAGATGTTCGGGCCGCTCGGCTCGGAGAAATACGATGAATACTCGCGCGACATTCACGACAGCGGCAAACACCTGCTGAACGTCATCAACGACATCCTGGACATGTCGAAGATCGAAGCAGGCCATATGCGCATCAGCCGCGAGACCATCGATCTCGCGCCGCTGATCGAGGAGACGCTGCGTTTCACCACGATCCCGGCGCAGCAGAAGAACATCCATGTGGTGCAGCAAATCGCCTCGGGCCTGACCGTGGTCGCGGATCGGCGGGCGATGAAGCAGGTGCTGCTCAATCTCTTGTCGAACGCGGTCAAGTTCACCAATGAAGGCGGGCGCATTTCGCTGCGCGCCCGCAAGGTCACGGGCGCTGTGACATTGACGATCGCCGACTCCGGCATCGGCATCCCGCGTGATGCCCTGCAGAAGATCGGCCAGCCCTTCGAGCAGGTGCAGAGCCAGTATGCCAAGAGCAAGGGCGGCTCCGGCCTCGGGCTTGCCATCTCCCGGTCGCTGACGCGCCTTCACGGCGGAACGATGAAGATCCATTCCGCCGAAAATGTCGGCACCATCATTTCATTGCGCATGCCCGATCGCGACAGCGACCCGCAGCCCTATCCCGAAACCACCGACTGAAAAATACGCCGGACGGCCTTCGACAGCCGCCTGATATCCGCCTCCAGCGTTTTCAGGTCGGGATAGTCCCCTGCCCGGCAGACGAGATCGACAAGACCGGCAGGCGCCTCCTTCGGGTCGAACTCGCCTTCGATGCACAGGCGCACGATCTGCGACAGCTCGGTAAAGAGGCTCAGCGCCTCCATCGTCGTGTCGAGATCATTGGGGTTCATCATCGCACCGCCGAGGACCTTCAAGGCGTCGGCCGTGTGGGCGCCGGCCTCAAGCGGCGGCACGCCCTTGGCGGGAGCGATCAGCGCCAGGTACTGCGCAATGAACTCGATATCGACCAGGCCGCCGGGGATCAGCTTGAAATCCCAGATGTCGCTTGGCGGCTTCTCGCTGTCGATCATCTCGCGCATCGAGATCACGTCAGTGCTGACCTTGGCGACATCACGCGTGTGGCCGAGCACTTCGGCGAAGATGGCATCGGCTTGCGCCTTCAGACTGTCGTCGCCGCAGATGCAGCGCGCCCGCGTCAGGGCCAGATGCTCCCAGGTCCAGGCCTCTTCCCGCTGGTACTTGGCAAAGGCGTTGATGCGGGTGGCGACCGGGCCCTTGTTGCCGGACGGCCGCAGCCGCATGTCGACCTCATAGAGTACGCCCTCGGCTGTGGGCGCTGAGAGCGCTGCAATCAACCTCTGCGTCAACCGGGTAAAATAGCGCATCGGATCGAGCGGCTTGCCGCCATCCGATTCCGGGGCCGCGTCGTCATAGTCGTAGAGCAGGATCAGGTCGACGTCGGAGCCCGCCGTCAACTCGTGGCTGCCGAGCTTGCCCATGCCGACGACGACAATGCGCCCACCCGGAAAATCGCCATGGACCGAACGGACCTCGGCGAGCACCGCGTCCACTGCGGCAGCGATGATCAGGTCGGCGAGATCGGTAAAGGCGCGACCGGCCTGCGCGCCCGAAATCGAGCCGGTCAACAGGCGGATGCCGATCAGGAACCGCTGTTCGGCGGCGATGATGCGCAGCCGGTCGAGCACCTCTTCATAGTGGCGGGCGCCGGCAACGAAGTTGGCGATGCGCGGCGCCAGATAATCCCGGGTCGGCAGCTCCGCCAGAAGGCCCGGGTCGAGCATGCCGTCGAACACATGCGGCCGCGCCGCGATGATCTCGGCCAGCCTTGGTGCCGAGGACATGATGTTGACGATCAATGACAAGAGCCGCGGATTGTTGCCGAGCAGCGAAAACAGCTGGATGCCGGCCGGCAGGCCCGAGATGAAATGGTCGAAACGCAGGAGCGCCTCGTCGGCGCGCCGGCTTTCGCCGAAGACGCGCAGGAGCTGCGGCGTCAGCTCCGTCAGCCGCTCGCGCGCCTCGACCGACTGCGTCGCGCGGTAGCGGCCGTAATGCCAGGTGCGGATCGTGTGCGAGATGTCCGACGGCCGCTGGAAGCCGAGCTTTCTTAGGGTCTCGAGCGTATCGGGATCGTCGCGCTGGCCGGTGAAAACCAGATTGCCCGTCTCGCTCGAAAGCTTCGCCTCCTGCTCGAAGAGCTGGGCATAACGGCGCTCGACGGTGCGCAGCACCTTCGACAGCGCCTTGGAGAAGGAAGCCGTATCCTCGAAGCCGAGCATGAAGGCGATCCGCTTCAGCTCTGCCTCGGTCTCCGGCAGCACATGGGTCTGTTCGTCACGCACCATCTGAATGCGGTGCTCGACATCGCGAAGGAACCAGTAGGCCTCGACCAGTTCGGCCGCGGTCGTCTCGTCGATCCAGCCGGCCGTTACCAGCGCATGCAGCATCGGCTCCGTCGCCTTCAGCCGCAGTTCGGGCATGCGTCCACCGGCGATCAGCTGCTGGGTCTGAACGAAGAACTCGATCTCACGAATGCCGCCGCGGCCGAGCTTGATATTGTGTCCCTTGACCGCAATCTCGCCATGGCCCTTGTGGGCGTGAATCTGCCGCTTGATCGAATGGATGTCGGCGATTGCCGCATAGTCGAGATACTTGCGGAAGACGAACGGCGTCAATTCCTTCAAGAAGGCATCGCCCGCAGCTATGTCGCCGGCAACGGGCCGCGCCTTGATGAAAGCTGCGCGCTCCCAGTTCTGCCCCCTGCTCTCGTAATAGAGCATCGCCGCCTCGACGGGGATTGCGAGTGGCGTCGAGCCGGGATCCGGGCGCAGCCGCAAGTCGGTGCGAAAGACGTAGCCGTCGCCGCTGCGCTCCTGGAGAATGCGGATGAGGCGGCGCAGAAGCCGGCCGAAGGTCTCGGATGCATCGTCGCGATCGATGATGATGCCGGACTGCGGATCGTAGAAGACCACGAGATCGATGTCGGAGGAGTAATTGAGCTCGAAGGCGCCGAGCTTGCCCATGCCGAGCACGACAACGCCAGACCCCCGGCTCGGGGCCGTCACGTCCTTGAGCGCGAGCTTGCCGCCCTGGTGACCGCTCAGCAGCAGATGATCGATCGTTGCCGAAACGGCAGCGCCGGCAAATTCGCTCAGCCAGCGCGTCGTCTCGCGACCGTCGAAATGTCGTGAGAGGTCCGCAAGCGCAACGGCGAAGGCTAGCTCGCGCTTGGCCTTTCGAAGCCGCGTCATGATCTCGGTATCTGGCAGTGCCACGCCGGGCTCTGCCGATACCCAGGCATCCCGCGCCCGCCGGACCCTTTCGGTGAGAAATTCCTGCAGCGGCTCCGACAGGAGCTGTTCGAGTATGCCGGGCTGGCTGCCGCCGGTGTCGCGCAGGAATGGCGACAGGGCAAAGGCAGCGACGATGAACGCCTTGAACGGCGTTTCGGATGCCAGCAGACGGCTGATCTGGTCATGGCCCTTGGCCATATCCTTCAGCACCGACAGCGCGGATTTGGCGTCAGCCTGGCTTGCCGGTTTGATCGGCGCCGTCTCCATGCCCCACCAGTGCCCTGCCATCGTGTCCTGCATACCGTTCCCCCGTGTTCTCCGCAAACCGGTCTATCAGGTCGCGGACGCCGGGAAAACCATGTGTACCGTCAGTCCCTTGCAGTTGTCAGCGCCATCAGCATCGGTTGCAGCCAGATCCAGCACACCATGATGCATCTCCATCACTGCCTCGACGAGCGACAGGCCGAGACCCGTGCCGGGCTTGGAGCGGCTCTCATCCAGCCGAACGAAGCGCTTGACGACTTCGTCGCGCTTTTCCCTAGGAACACCCGGCCCGTGGTCGGCAACCGAAAGAACGACTTTGCCGTCGCGCCTGCCGAGCGAAACCTTGATCAGCGGATCGGCGGCGCCTTCGGCATATTTGATCGCATTGTCGAGTAGATTGCCGAGCGCCTGGCCGACAAGCTCGCGATTGCCCGAAATCACCATGCCTGGCGCCACATCCGCCTCCAGCCGCAGGCCGACATCTTCGGCGACTGGTTCATAGAGTTCGACGCAATCCGACACAATCTGCGAAAGGTCGATCTCGCTCATCTCGGCAGCAGCCGAACCCGCTTCGACGCGCGAAATCATCAGGAGCGCATTGAAGGTGCGGATCAGCTGATCCGACTCGCCGATGATTTCCTCCAGCGCGCCGCGCTGACTTGTACCCTTGCGCGCAAGTGCGGCTTCCGCCTTGTTGCGCAGCCGCGTCAACGGTGTCTTCAGGTCGTGGGCGATGTTGTCGGAGACCTGGCGCAGCCCCTCGTTCAGCTTCTCGATGCGGCCGAGCATCGCGTTCAGCGATTCGGAAAGCCGGTCGAATTCGTCGCCGGAACCGCTGGTCGGCAGACGCTGCGACAGGTCGCCCGCCATGATCTTGGTGCTCGCCTCGGACATGCGGTCGATGCGCTTCAGCGCATTGCGGCCGATGGCAAACCAGATGATCAGCGCACCGAGGCCCATGATGCCGAGGGCGACCATCAGCGCCTGGCGCACCAGCGCACGAAACTTCTGCGGCTCCTGCAGGTCACGGCCAACAAGGATGCGCAGGCCGTTGTCGAGCATCAGCACATGGGCAAGTGCCACATGGCTGTCCTGGCGGGTCTCGTCGGTATAGCGCTGGTAGGCAAAGGGTTTCTCCGTCCAGCCTTCGCGATCGAGAAGGCCCGGCTCCAGGCTCGCCACATTGCCAGCAAGGATTTCACCGCTTGGCCCGGCGATCACATAGAGATTGGCGCCAGGCTGGCGCGCGCGCCGTTCCAATGAGCGCAGCAGCCCATTGATCCCCGCACGGGTATAGACCTGCTCGATCTGGGTCACCTCTGCGGTCACTGCGTCGCGCGTCTGCTGCTGTAGCAGACGCTCGGACATGCCGGTGACATAGAAGACGAGAAAGGCGGCGCAGAGCGAGAAGAGGATCAGATAGAGCGCGGACAACCGGACGGCGGTTGTCCTCAACAGGACGCCGAGTTTGCTCATGCGCTGGCGGTCCGGTCATCCTTGATCATATAGCCGGCGCCGCGCACGGTTCGGAGCAGCGGCAGATCGAAGTCCTTCTCGATCTTGGAACGCAGTCGCGACACGTGCACGTCGATGACATTGGTCTGCGGATCGAAGTGATAGTCCCAGACGTTTTCGAGCAGCATCGTGCGGGTCACGACCTGGCCGGCATTTTTCATCAGGTACTCGAGCAGCCGGAACTCGCGCGGCTGCAGCGGGATTTCCTTGCCCTGGCGGCGAACCGAGTGCGACAGGCGGTCGAGCTCGAGATCTCCGACCCGGTAGACCATGTCCTGTTCCGGCGTACCCTTGCGGCGGCCGAGCACTTCAACGCGGGCGAGAAGCTCGTTGAAGGCATAGGGTTTCGGCAGGTAGTCGTCGCCGCCGGCGCGCAGACCCGTCACCCGATCATCGACCTGGCCGAGCGCCGACAGAATGAGCACCGGCGTATGGACTTCCTTGCGACGCAGCTCCGAAATCACCGACAGGCCATCGCGGCGCGGCAACATGCGGTCGACCACGAGAACGTCGTAGCTGTTTTCGCTGGCCATGAAGAGGCCGCTTTCGCCGTCGCTCGCGTGATCACAGACGATGCCGGCTTCCCGGAACGCCTTTGCCAGATAGGCGGCTGCCTCGATATCGTCTTCAATAATAAGAATCTTCATACGCGTGACCATAGTCCCGGACCCCTGTCTGTCTCAACCGGTTTCGGTTCTTCCGACAACCGGCATGGCGATCACTTCGCCCCAAACGGCCGGCGCCGCGAAATCGCTTGGATATCGCGGCGCCCTGGTCATTCATTCGCAGCCGCGATCAACCCTGATCGATGGGAAGCGCCACGAAGCGGCTGCCGTTCTCGGCCTCGATCTGGAAGAGCGCCTTGCTGCGACCGTCCTTCTTGGCGATGTTGATCACCTTGAGGATATCGTCCGCCGACTTCACTTCCTGATTGTTGACGGAAACGATCTTCTCGCCCTGCTTCAGGCCACGGTCGCTGGCGTCCGAGTCCTCGTCCACCGAGGCAATCGTCACGCCCTTGCCGTCATCCGACGGCGTCACCGTCATGCCAAGGTCGGCCAGGGCCTGCTCGCTCGACGGCTGGGTTTCCTCGGACTGGTTGCCCTGATCCGTGGCCGCTTCCTTGTCGTCCTTCGGCAGCGTGCCGATCTCGAGCTTGACGGTTTCCGACTTGCCGTTGCGCCACAGTGCAACGTCGACCGTGGTGCCCGGGCGCATGCCGGCTACCTTGCGGGCAAGATCGCGCGGATCCTTGATCGTGTCGCCGTTGAGCGCAGTGACCACGTCGCCCTTCTTGATGCCGGCCTTGTCGCCCGGCGAGCCGGCCTGCGGCTCGACGACGAGTGCGCCGGCTGCCTCAGACAGACCGAGCGATTCGGCGATATCCTTGCTCACCGGCTGGATCTGAACACCGAGCCAACCGCGCGATACCGAGCCGTCCTTCATCAGGTCGGCAACGACGTCCTTGGCGACGGATGCCGGAATGGCGAAGGCGATGCCGACATTGCCGCCCGACGGCGAGAAGATCGCGGTGTTGATGCCGACCACTTCGCCCGAAAGGTTGAAGGTCGGACCACCCGAGTTGCCGCGGTTCACCGCTGCGTCGACCTGCAGATAGTCGTCATAGGGACCCGAACCGATATCGCGGCCACGGGCCGAGATGATGCCGGAGGTTACCGTGCCGCCGAGACCGAAGGGGTTGCCGACGGCAACGACCCAGTCGCCGACGCGGACCTTGTTGTCGTCGGCCCAGCTGACATAGGTGAACTTGCGCTTGTCATCGACCTTGAGCACGGCGAGATCGGTGCGGCTGTCCTTGCCGATCAACTTGGCGTCAAGCTCGGTGCCGTCATTGAGGATGACCGTGAACGCAGAGCCATCGGAAACGACGTGATTGTTGGTGACGAGGTAACCGTCTTCGGAGATGAAGAAGCCGGAGCCTTGCGAAGTCGGGCGCAGGCGACCTTCGCCGTGCGGGCCACGACGGCCGGGGCCGCGTTCGGCACGGTCATCGCCGCGCGGGCCGCCGAATTCCTTGAAGAAACGCTTCAGCGGGTGATCGTCGGGAAGCTCATCCAGACCGCGACCGCCAAAATCGAAGGTGAAGCCATTGCCCTCGTCGGAAACGGGATTAGCACGCGACTGGACGCGGACGGAGACTACGGCCGGGGAAACCGCGTCGACGACATTGGCAAAGCTCGGCACCTGGGGCGCATCGACCTTGACGGGTTCGGCGAAGGACTGGGCAATCGTGGCCGGCAGGCCGGAGGTCAGCATGACGGCCGCAAGACCCGCAACGGTCGAGGTCTTCAGAACAGTCTTGAGGGAGGGACGCAGGAGTTTGGTCGTAATCATCCGTTTTGCCTTTTCTCTTCCTTGAAGCCGCTGGAAGCAGCTTCGGCATCTTGATTTCGAGGATCGCCGCGGGGGTAGCGATTTCGCTCTTGGCTGACTGGAGGAACAGCCGATGACGAAAGATGTAACGGATTGGACCTTACTGAGTTCTGTCCGGAGGATGAATTTTTGGTAATGTTGGTGGCGGGCGTCTGCAACGGCGCATTGCCCGTGGGATCGAGAGCGTTTCCGCCTTAGGCGGAGTCGCAGAAACGCGCTATCTCTCTGTTTTACGCATTTCCTGGCGGAAAGCCGCTTCGCACTTTTCCTGGAAATGCTCTACGGCTGAAGCAGCTTCTTCAGCTTTTCCTTCTCGTCGTCGGAAAGCGGCGTGCCGCGCGATTGCCGGCCGCGTTTGAGTGCCGCCACCAGCAACGTCGCGGCGCCGACCAGCAAAAGCAGGATCGGCATGCCCCACAGGATCATCGTCTTGGTTTCGAACCGCGGCTTCAGCAACACGAACTCGCCATAGCGCGAGACGACATAGTCGATCACCGCCTCGTCGCTGTCGCCATTTGCCAACCTCTCGCGCACCAGAACCCTGAGATCCTTGGCAAGCTCTGCGTTGGAATCGTCGATCGACTGGTTCTGGCAGACCATGCAGCGGAGCTCGGCCGAGATCGCCCGCGCCCGTGCTTCGAGTGCCGGATCGGACAAGACCTCATCCGGATTGACCGCGAAGGTCGGGCCGAGCGACGCCAGAAACAGAAAGAACGCCAGCAGCAATCGGTTCATTCGGCCGCTCCCACCGGGATCGTCTTCGGCCGCTTGGCGCGCGTCGGCGCGCCAACGCGCAGGCGGCGATCGCTGAGCGAGACGAAACCTCCCGCCATCATCAACAGCGTGCCGCCCCAGATGCACAGGATCATCGGCTTCCACCAGATGCGCACGACGATGCCGCCTTCGCTGATCTGGTCACCGAGCGAAACGTAGAGCTGGCTCAGGCCGAAGGTACGGATACCGGCTTCGGTGGTCGGCATGCGCCGCGCCTGATAGAGCCGCTTCGACGACCAGATGTCGGTGACGACGACGCCACCGCTGCTGATGGTGAAATGGCCGGATTCCTCGGAATAATTCGGACCGCTACCGTTGCGCATGCCGTCGAACCGCAGGGTGTAGCCTCCCGCGTCCACGGTCATACCCGGCTTCATCTCGACGACGGTCTCGGTTTCGAAGGCGGTGACGGCGACGATGCCGATCAGCGTGACGCCGAGGCCGATATGCGCAAGTGCGGTGCCGAAGGCCGAGCGCGGCAGGCCGGAGAACCGCCGCCAGGCGACGTTGCCCGCGACCTTGCCGAGCCCCGAGCGCAGCGCCAGATCCGTCACCGAACCGGCGATCAGATAGACGCCCAGCGCAATGCCGAACAAAGCGAGGATCGGTCCGCCGTTCATGGCGTAGTAATAGACGCAGCCGACGACGAGGCCGACGGCAACCGCTGCAAACAGCCGCTGGGCAACGCCCATGAGATCTCCGCGCTTCCAGGCCAGCAGGGGACCGAAGGGCACCGCAAACAGGAGTGGCAGCATCAACAGCCCGAAGGTCATGTTGAAGAAGGGCGGCCCGACCGAAATCTTGTCGCCGGTCAGCGCTTCAAGCACCAGAGGGTAGAGCGTGCCGGTCAGCACGGTCGCGGCCGCGGTCGTCAGGATGAGGTTGTTGAAGACAAGAGCGCCTTCCTTCGAAACCGGCGCGAAGATGCCGCCGGCTTTCAGCCGCGATGCGCGGTAGGCAAACAGCGAAAAGGCGCCGCCGATGAAAAAAACGAGGATGGCGAGGATGAAGATGCCGCGGGTCGGGTCGGTCGCGAAGGCATGAACCGAAGTCAGCACGCCAGAGCGAACGAGGAAGGTGCCAAGCAGCGACAGCGAGAAGGTCATGATCGCCAGCAGCACGGTCCAGATCTTCAGCGCTTCGCGCTTCTCCATGACCAGAGCGGAATGCAGCAGCGCGGTGCCGGCAAGCCACGGCATGAACGAGGCGTTTTCGACCGGATCCCAGAACCACCAGCCACCCCAGCCAAGCTCGTAATAGGCCCAATAGGAGCCCATCGAAATGCCGGCCGTCAGGAACGTCCAGGCAGCAAGGGTCCAGGGACGCACCCAGCGCGCCCAGGCAGCGTCGATACGCCCTTCGATCAGGGCGGCGATGGCAAAGGAGAAGCAGACGGAAAAGCCGACATAGCCCAGATAAAGTAAGGGCGGGTGAATGGCGAGACCGACGTCCTGCAGGATCGGGTTCAGGTCCTTGCCTTCGCCCGGTGCCGGGATAAGGCGGGCGAAAGGGTTGGATGTCAGCAGGATGAACAGCGTGAAAGCCACGGCAATCCAGGCCTGCACCGCGAGCACATTCGCCTTCAGCGTTTCCGGCAGATTACGACCAAATGTGGCGACCAGCGCCGAAAAGAACACCAGGATCAAGAGCCAGAGCAGCATTGATCCTTCATGGTTCCCCCAGACGCCGGAAATCTTGTAGATCAGCGGCTTCAGCGAATGCGAGTTCTCCCAGACGTTGCGGACCGAAAAATCCGACGTGACATAGGCGAAGGTCAGCACGGCGAAGGAGAAGGCGACGAGCAGGAAACAGGCAATCGCCGCGCTGGAGGCGAGCTCCATCAGGGCGCGATCGTTGAGCCTGGCGCCAAGGATCGGCAAAGCCGCTTGCACGAAGGCGGTCGCAAGCGCCAGAACCAGCGCATAATGTCCAAGTTCGATAATCATCGAACGGTTTCCTTCCCGCTGAGTTCGACACCCTGCGCCTTCAAGCGGTCGGCGACATCCTTCGGCATATAGGTCTCATCATGCTTGGCGAGCACGGAGTCTGCAACGAAGACCGAGCTGCCGGCAACGAACGTGCCCTCGGTGACCACGCCTTGCCCCTCACGGAACAGGTCCGGCAGGATGCCGGTATAGGTCACCGGCACCTGGCCGAGCGTATCGGTAACGGTGAAGGTCACGGTCTTGCCGTCGCCGCGCTTGACCGAACCGGCCTCGACCAGCCCGCCTAGACGGATGCGGGTTCCCGGCGGCACGTCGGTCTTGGCGAGATCGCTCGGCACGTAGAAATAGGCGATCGCCTGGCTGAAGGCGAACATTACGAGGAGGACGGCAAGCGTCAGAAAGCCGACGCCACCGCCGATGATCGCCAGTCGCTTCTGTTTTCGCGTCATTGCGTCTCTCCGTCCGTCTTGATCCCGAGTTCACGGGCCAGCGCAAGCAGCTGTTTTCCCTGTTCGCCGTCCGCCGGGAAGGTTTTCAGGCTTTCCTTTAGGGCGGCCGCCGCCTGGTCTCTTTGATCAAGCACAACATGCGAACGGATCAGCCGCGCCCAGCCTTCGGCGTTGGCGGGGTCTTCCTTAAGCCGGTTCGCCAGGCTTTCGACCATGCCGCGGATCATCTCCTGGCGGTCGCCGGCGTTCATGTCCTGTGCGGCGGCGATATCGTCCGCGCTCGGATTTCCCGGTGCAGCGCCCGCAACATTGCCGGCAGCGCCACCTGAAAGCTCGGCCACGTGCTGCTTGACGAGCGGCACCCAGGGCGCATCCGCCGGGGAACTGGCGATCAGCCTGTTGAAGGCTGCAAGCGCCTCGTCCTTCTTGCCTTCCTGCTTCAGGCCAAGGGCAAGATAGAATTCGGAACGCGGGTCGTTCGGGTCGATGGCGAGGGATCTGCGGAGAGCCGACTGCGCTTCGGTGGTCACAAGTCCGCCGGACAGCGTGATCACCGCCTCGGCATAGCCACCCAGCCGCGCCGGCGTCGGCCCCAGCAGGCGCACGGCGCTGTCATAGGCGGCGACCGCCTCCTCGACGCGACCGTTGCGCATGTAGATTGGCGCCAGCACGTCCCAGCCGGCACCGTCGTTCGGGTTCTGCGCCAGGTGATTTTCCGCCCGCGCAATCAGAATGTTGATATCGGCACCGGGATCGGCAAGGCGCGCCGCCAAAGGCTGCGCCGGAACCCCTGGGCTGCCAGTGAACATGTAGAGACAGAGCCCAATTGCGGGAAGACAGAGAAGCACGAAGGCCTGCGCCACGATGTTGACGCCGCGGCGCGTGGCTGCGGCCGGCTCGGCGGCATTGTCGATCTCGCCAGCCGCAAGCAGCCGGCGGGCGACCTCGGCGCGGGCGAGTTCGGCATCGTCGCCGCTGATCAGGCCGCTCTCCTGGTCACGCGTCAGTTCATCGAGCTGATCGCGATAAACTTCGATATCATGACTATGGGGAGACGATGCGGGCGCTGCCGCCCGCAAGAGCGGGAGGATGAGTACGACAGCTACAGCCGCCGTCAACGTGGCGACGAGGATCCAGAACAACATGGATGCTCAATACTATGGCACCCATGCCATTCCAACTCGAAAACCTGCAATGACAGAGATTTGAGGCGTTTCGCCGCAACCGGAAATCCGGTCAGCTGAGCGGCGTCCAGCTTCCGTCGGAATTCCGGCAGGCCGCACCACGCGCCGTCGTCGGTTGTCCCTTGACGGTCACGGTGTGGCTGTACTGGCGGCAGTTCTGCGAACCGACCTGATAAGGTGCGGCGGCGACGACCGAACCGGTGACGCTACGCCCCTGCCAGTTGACCGGCTGACCGCCCGGAGCAGCCTCCAGGGCGCGGTACTCGGCCTCGAGCGCACGCTGGCGGTCCGACGTTCCGATATCGAGATTGCTGAGCCGGCCGATAACGCCGCCCTGCAGGGCCGTGATGTAGGTCGTCGAAGACACGCTGCGGGTCGCGGTCGTGCCCAACCCGGCCGCCGCGGTCTGTCCGCCCGAGGTGGTGCTGCAGCCGGCAAGAGCCACCGCCGACGCGATCAACGCGATCCTGCCGCTGACGACAATAGTTCGTGTCATTTCTGCCTGGTTCCTCATGATCCGCGACATGTACTTTCTAACGCGGGGCTCCGCCTGCGCCGACCGGCGGGGCCGAGCGGAGACTTCCCTTTGATTTTCTTTTGGCATTCCCTGTTGGCAGAGGCAACTGGAAGGGCAGTCGACGCGATACTTTCGCGCGCCAGTGTGACACCTAAACCGCAGCCGGCAGCACGAGCTCGGCGCGCAGCCCGCCCTCTTCCCGGCGCGACAGCGTCAGCGTGCCCTGATATTCCCGTACGATTTCACTGACGATCGACAGACCGAGGCCCGTTCCCGGCTTGCTCTCATCCAGCCGCTTGCCGCGCTTCATCGCCAGCGCGATCTGATCCGGGTCGAGGCCAGCTCCGTCGTCGTCGACGTCGAGAACGATCCATTGCCGACCGGTTTCCTTTGCGTGCTCTTCGTTTGTAGCCGGACGAACATTCAGCCAGACCTCGCCCTTGGCGTGGCGAGCGGCGTTTTCGAGCAGGTTACCGACAGTCTCCTCGACATCCTGCAGCTCCATCGCTAGCACCAGGCCCGGCGGGTTGATCGACAGATGAACCTCTTTTTCCGGATTGAGCTTGCGCATCACGCGCACAAGCCGCTCCAGCGCCGGCTGCGCTTCTGTGCGGGCGAGAATGGATTCGCGCTGGGCGGCGATCCGCGCGCGGCTCAGATAGGATTGAACCTGCATCTGCATCGCATCGACCTGGTTTCTGACGAGTTCGCCATGCGACGCCTCAAGCACGCGGGCCTCGTTGAGGAGGACCGCGATCGGCGTCTTCAACGAGTGCGCGAGGTTGCCGACCTGCATGCGCGCCCGCTCGACGATGCGGCGGTTGCTGTCAATCAGCGCATTCACTTCGTTTGCAAGTGGCTGGATCTCGCGCGGAAAGGCACCATCGAGCCTTTCGCTTTCGCCGGCCCGGATCTTCTCCAGCGAGCGGCGGACCTGGTCGAGCGGTCTGAGACCGAAGAGAATGGTCAGCGCGTTCATGCCGAGCCCGCCGAGGCCGAAGATCGAGAGCGCGATGGTCAGATTGCGGGTAAAGCGGTTGATGTCCGCCTCTAGAACGTCACGATTGCCGGCAACGCGGAAACGGGCGGTGTGGCCCTGAATGTCGAGAACGACTTCGGTCTCGGCCACTTCGACCTCGTTTCCGAACGGGTCCTTGGTGGTGTAGAAACGGACGTAACCGGTATCGAAGGGGACTTCGTCGACGCTCGCGATCGGCAGCTTCGCGTTGCCGAGCGAGGTAGAAATCAGCGGCGGCGTGTCGAACTCGCCGATCGGATCGACGATCCAGTACCAGCCGGTCTGCGGCTGGGAGAAGCGCAGGTCGCCGAGCTGGGGACTGCCGGCAAGCACCGTCTTCTCATTGACCGAAATCGAGTTGACGACGTTGAAAAGCTGGGCACGCAGCAGGTCCTTGAAGCCGCGTTCCGATCCTTGCCGGTAGAGGGCTGAGATGACAACCCCGATCACCACCAGGGCAACGACGGCCCAGACGGTCGAAACCGCCAATACGCGGGCCGTAAGGGATCTAATTGCCATTGCCGGGCGCTTGCATGCGGTATCCGAGGCCGCGCACCGTCTCGATCAGGTCGTTGCCGATCTTCTTGCGAAGACGGCCGACAAAAACTTCGATCGTGTTGGAATCGCGGTCGAAGTCCTGATCGTACATGTGTTCGACCAGTTCCGTCCGGGATACGACCTGGCCCATGTGGTGCATGAGGTAGGAGAGCAGCCGGAACTCGTGCGACGTCAGCTTCAGCGCCGTTCCGTCGACGGTTGCCTTCGACCCCTTTGTGTCGAGCCGCACCGGGCCGCAGACAATTTCCGAGCTTGCGTGGCCGGCCGCCCGGCGGATCAGCGCGCGGATGCGGGCAAGCACCTCCTCGACATGGAACGGCTTGGCGACATAATCGTCGGCACCGGCATCGATGCCGGCCACCTTGTCGCTCCAGCGATCACGCGCCGTCAGGATCAGCACCGGCATGCTCTTGCCGCCGCCGCGCCATTTTTCAAGAACGGTGATGCCGTCCATCTCGGGCAGGCCGATATCGAGGATCACGGCGTCATAGGGCTCGGCATCGCCGAGATAGTGACCCTCTTCGCCGTCATAGGCCTGATCGACGACGTAGCCGGCCTCCTTCAGCACTTCGGCGAGCTGCCGGTTCAGGTTGACGTCGTCCTCGACTATCAGAATGCGCATTCGTACCCACTTTTCCTCTTTCGCACCGTCGTCACGGGCGAATTACATCGGCACCCTTACGGTCACCTTTTTCGGTCGCCCGCCATTGCCCGGCACAAGCACCGTGATCACGCACTGGCCATCGGACGTCGGCTGTGCCGACAGCAGTTCGCCGCCGGTTTCCGAAACGACTTGCTGAGCAGCCGCGCTGCAATCGCCGGCCACGCGGACGACAAAGTCCGTGGGCACGTTGACCTCAGGCGGAGCAAAGCCCGCAAGGCCTGCGGCAAGCGCGGCTATGATCACTGGTGAAGACATGAACGCACTTTCGACTTGGGAAGCATCATGGCAAAAGCAATAACCGATAGAGGCTGAATGGCAAATGAATGTCGGCCGCCCAGCCGGGCGAACAGCCACCTGTGAATGGCTGTATCCACAGTGACCCGACCGCAGATTGCAACGATTCCTTCGACGGTGAAACTCGACGGAAGAAAACCTCCGCCTGACAGCGGTCCGTGCCGAACATCGATCCGCTGCAGCGCCGTGCCAGCCGCCAATCAACGAGGCGCATTCCGCGACGGAGCCGCCGGCTTGACGATCAGCCATTTGTTAAGCCCTTCCTGCTATCGTTGGGTACTCGGTCGAGAACCAGATGGCCGCAGCCTCCGTCGCTCGGCTTACGGCAAGACTTGAAGTGGGCTCGAAATCCCGAGTCCTTTGAATCTCTTGGCCGCACATCTTCCAAAGTTGAGTCCGGCTCTTGCGGGGTTGAATGAGCGCGATCCGGCGAAGAGTCCGACCCCTCATCTAAGCCTCTGCATTGTTTGGTGTTGCCGCGCGCACGTCGGGCCTTCAGGCCGCCTCATGGGGTCAAATACTCTCATCTCACAGCCAGATCGCGATTATCGAAACGCCGTTCGCAACTGAACTTGCTCGCTTTGCGGTGACGTCGCGCACGCGCGCTATCAACCCACTACAGCGCCTGATCGCCAAAGCCGCTTGCTCAAAAGACCGCCCTCCCGACTCACCGAGCGCCAAATTGGCCCGCTGTCCCCGGTCGGCTGAATGCAACTGTGGATCATTGAAAAATTAATCGATTTAAAGATTTTTCAATCGTTTAAATGATTTAAGCCACTGATTTACAAAGCGTTTACGATGTGAAATTGTCCGCCCGTCAACTAGTCATGAATTTGCAACAGGCCCGGGAGGATCGGATGCAGACGCTCGTAAACAACCAGCCGGCATCTCAGCAGTCCAAGGTACCGCAGTCGCTGCTGGACCGTTTCGAAAGCGAATGGCGCGAAATGCGCTCAGCCACCCAGACAACACCGAAGCCCGTTCAGCCGGCTGAATAAGCCTGCGCTAGCGCGCGAGAATAGGCTTGTCGACACGACTATGCCCATCGACCTTAAAGCCGCCCGCGGTCAACGCCGCGAGCGGCTTTCGCTTTTTGGCTTAATGCAGCTCTAAGCGCCTTGTGTCTTGAAGAGCCTTCTCGTTCTCGGGGGTGATCGGTCGCATCCAGCTGGTATTCCCCCCGCCCGCGCAGCCCCAAAAGAAGCTGACAACGCTGTGAATCCCGCCTCCCGCGGTGGCGTATCGAGCCGCGCGTATGGCCAGCCGTGTGGCGATTTCCTGCCTTTTGGCCAATCGGAAAAACCGTGTTACTCTTTTTCCATGCTGACCGACGAGATTGAAAAACTGGCGCTGAGCCTGCCGGGAACGGAAGAAAATGCCCATTTCGGCACGCGGGACTTCCGTGTGGGCAAGCGCATCTTCATGTCTCTGCCCGAGGCAGGGCGGGCGGTTTTCAAGTTCACACCGGATCAGCAGCGCATGCTGCTGGAAATGGAACCCGGCGTCTGCGCTGCGGTCCCCGGTGGCTGGGGCAACAAGGGCTGGACCTCGCTCTACTTTGTCGAGGCCGACGAGGATCTCGTTCGCCAGTCGATGGAAACCGCGTGGCGCAATGTTGCCCCCAAAAGCCTGGTGAAGAAGAACGGCCGTCATTGACGCGGCCGGCATCGACGTTTCGAAAGCCGTCTGCAGACGACCTTCTATCCGCAGGCAATCGTCTCAGAGAACATAGTCGAAAAGCGTGACCGGCTTGTCGTGATACTCCGTCTGCGCGAACGGCCGCATGCCGAGTTTCTCCACGATTCTGATCGATGCCGCATTGGCCGGGCTGACGATAGCGGTTACGCGGCGTCCGGCGTGATGTTCCCGCGCCCAGCCGAAAGCCGCATGCGCAGCTTCGCTGGCATAACCGCGTCCCTGCGCCTCAGGCGCGATCGTCCAGCCGGTCTCCATCGTCCCGGTCAGGGCGGGAGAAATCTCGCGGCGCAGTTCCTGAAAGCCGACCTGCCCGACGAAGCGCCCGGAGCTTCTCTCTACGATCACGAAATAACCGAAGCCAAAGAACTGCCAGCCGCCCTCCTGACGCAAAAACCGCGTCCACATCTGTTCGCCGGAAAAGGGGGCCGGTGCGATATGACGAAGGATCTCTGGATCCGACCACATCTGCTGATAGGGCTCGAAATCCTCCAGCTGCGGTCTGCGGAGAATGAGGCGGTCGGTGCTGATCATCGGAATGCCTGAGAACGATGGAATACCACCGATCTCTAGCTGCTCTCCGCAGTGCCTGCAATGGCGCCCCGTTCCAAAACCGATTCCGCAAGGGCAGCTAACAGGCTGTTAACCCAAACTTTTCTCGCCGACTTCCAGCGGCCAGGTCACGAGGTAATCCTCGTAGTCCTCGATGTCGATGCCGTCTTCCGCAACGGTGCGGCCACGCACGGAAATGCCGGCGGTGTGCACCGTCTCGGCATCGCCCGAGAGCAGCGGATGCCACCAATAGAGGTCGCGGCCTTCCGCCACCAGCCGATAGCCGCAGGTCGGCGGCAGCCAGGTAATCTCGCGCACCGCGTCCGGCGTCAGCTGAATGCAATCCGGCACCGTTGCCTGACGGTTCGGATAGTCCTTGCACCGACAGCTCTCGCCGTCGAGCAGCGTGCAGCGGATCGAGGTCCAGGCGATCTCTGCCGTTTCCCAATCCTCGAGCTTGTTGAGGCAACAGAGCCCGCAGCCGTCGCAGAGGCTTTCCCACTCCGCGTCATTCATCTCGTCAAGGCTCTTCGCCTTCCAGAAAGGCATTTCGCCCATCGCCATCACACTTTCGTCAAATCGGTCGCGCTACTGCGCGGCACGTCTTATCAGACGTGCAAAGGTCACAGTAGCGATTTGAGTTGCTGCAGGTTTGTCCTTTAATCGGCGACGACCAAAGGAAACATGCAGGAGAGAAATTTCGCAGAAAATTGCCGGTTTTTTAAGGCCACCGGCGCGATATGCAAGTAGATTGGAATTTGACGCCGTGCAAATATCGCGCGGCACCGGCATGATGCCAAAAGCCTTCAGGACGTTGAGACCGTGCGGGAACCGAGGAAAGACGATAACCGGCCGAAAAAGCGGCACATCTTTCTGAGAATCGATTCCTGGATCGATTCGACGGTCTGGAATGCCGGGTTCAAACTCTCACAATGGTGGGAAGATACCACTATTTTCTTCCGCCGCTTCCGCGTCACGGGCTGGAAGAAGGCGGTCTTCGAGGTCCTCGGTGAAGGTATGACCTGGGGAACGGCCGGCTCGGTGCTGATGCTGGCTCTCGCTCTTCCGGCCTTCGAGGAGACCAAGGGCAACTGGCGGGCGCAAAGCGATTTCGCCGTCACCTTCCTTGACCGCTACGGCAACGAAATCGGCCATCGCGGCATCATTCACGAAGATTCCGTGCCGATCGACGAATTGCCGGATCATCTGATCAAGGCTGTGCTCGCAACGGAAGACCGGCGCTTCTTCGACCACTACGGCATCGATTTTCTCGGGCTCGCCCGCGCCATGACCGAGAATGCACGCGCCGGCGGTGTCGTCCAGGGCGGCTCGACGCTGACGCAGCAGCTCGCCAAGAACCTGTTCCTGTCGAACGAGCGCACGATCGAGCGCAAGATCAAGGAAGCGTTTCTGGCCATCTGGCTCGAATCCAACCTTTCGAAGAAAGAGATCCTGCGGCTCTACCTCGACCGCGCCTATATGGGCGGCGGGACGTTTGGTGCTGCGGCAGCGGCGCAGTTTTATTTCGGCAAGGCGATCACCGACGTCAACCTGGCGGAATCCGCCATGCTCGCCGGCCTCTTCAAGGCACCGGCGCGCTACGCCCCGCACGTCAACCTGCCGGCCGCCCGCGGCCGCGCCAACGAGGTTTTGACAAACCTCGTCCAGGGCGGGCTGATGACTGAGGGCCAAGTGATTGCGGCACGTCTCAACCCGGCAACCGTCATCGATCGCGCCCAGGTGAAGGCGCCCGACTTCTTCCTCGACTGGGCGTTTGACGAAGTGCAGCGCATCGCCCGGCCATTTGCCCAGCATTCACTCATCGTGCGCACCACCATCGACATGGGGCTGCAGAATGCGGCCGAGGATTCGGTCGAGTCCAGCCTTCGGCAATATGGCGAGAGCTTCCATGTGAAGCAGGGCGCACTGGTGATGGTCGAAAACGGAGGTCCTGTCAGGGCGATGGTCGGCGGCCGCGACTATGGCGAGAGCCAGTTCAACCGCGCCACGCGGGCGCTGCGCCAACCGGGGTCTTCCTTCAAGGTCTACACCTACGCGGCGGCCATGGAAAAAGGCATGACGCCGGAGACCATCGTCGTCGACGCACCGATCACCTGGCGCGGATGGTCACCGCAGAATTACGGCCGCAGCTATGCCGGCCGCATCACCATCCTGACGGCGATCGCTAGGTCGATCAACTCGATCCCGGTGCGCCTCGCCAAGGACAAGCTCGGCACGGAGCTGATCGCGCAGACCGCCAAGAACATGGGCATCGAAACGCCACTGCGCACCGACAAGACGATGCCGCTCGGCACCTCCGAAGTGACGGTACTCGACCAGGCGACGGCCTATGCCGTGTTCCCAGCCGGCGGCCTACAATCACGCCGCCACGGCATCAGCCAGATCCTGAATTATGACGGCGACATCCTCTACGACTTTTCCCGCGACGAACCGCCGGCCAGACGCATCCTTTCCGAGCAGGCCAACGCATCGATGAATTCGATGCTGACGCAGATCCCGGTGATCGGCACGGCACGCAAGGCGGCCCTCGACAACGGCATCGTTACCGGCGGCAAGACCGGCACCACCCAGGCCTATCGCGACGCCTGGTTCGTCGGTTTTACCGGTGACTACACGACGGCGGTCTGGTTCGGAAACGACGACTATACTTCGACCAACAACATGACCGGCGGTTCGCTGCCGGCAATGACCTTCAAGCGGCTGATGGATTATGCCGAACAGGGCATCGAGCACCGCCAGATACCGGGGATAACGTCCCCGGCGCCTGCACCGAGCAAGCAACCGGAGGTCGCCAATGCCAAGCCGGATGAAAATGCCCTGCCGCCGCTGGTGCGGCCGCGGTCGCTATCGGCAGACGTGACACGGCTCCTGCGTTCGGTGGGCGATACCTTCGAAAAGGCCCCCGCCTTGAAGGCGCCGGAAAGGAGCGGCGGCAAAGTCGCCGTACTCGGCGCCGCCGACGGCGGGTCCTCCCAACAGGCTCTCCCGAATGCCGCCAGCAATTGAACGCGCTCGAAACCTTGAATTGAACGGCCGGATCGATACCGGTTGCCAGGTCGGCGCGATGATCGCCGTTGCGTCGCGCGCCCGTTTGGGCGAGACATGGGCTGCGCGGCGCATTGCGCCTATGCATAACCATATTCGATAGAGCCGCCCTTGTTCCGAATTCCCCTCCTCGTCGCCCTTGCCCTTGCCATCGCCTTCGGCGGCGGCATCGCTTCAGCCGTCTGGGCGCTGAAGGCGACGGTCGGTTTCGGCTCGATCTCGATCGGCCCGTGGGTCGCCTTCCCCGAAGCACAGACCGAGAATGCCGACCCCTATGCCAAGGCACATCGCGCCCGGGCCGGCGAACTGCTCTATGGCGGCGCCGAAGGGCTGATGTTCATGGCACAGGTCGACGACAGGGGCGAGAAGCTGTCGGCCGCCTGCTCCTACGATGTCTCGGGGCTGACGCCGCAGGCGCGATTCTGGACGCTCTATGCAGCGAATGCCGATGGCGTGCCGCTGCGCCCCGGCTCGGATCTGCCTTCGGCGATCAACTCGTGGACGGTGCTGCGCGCCGAAGACAGTTCCTTCACCATCCATGTCTCGCCGAACGCCAAGCCGGACAACTGGGTAGCGTTACGGCATTCCGGAACCTTCCGGCTGGTCCTGACGCTGCTCGATACCCCGACGGCAGGTTCCTCCGGCCTTATCGATCTCGCCATGCCGAAAATCGTGAAAACGGGATGCGGCGATGCGTAGTGTTCTGTTCGCTTCCATCCTTGGTCTCGTGGGCGCAGCACTGCTGCATATCATCATCGTGCTGGTGCTGCCGCAATTTACCGGTCGCGACGCCTATACGCGCGTTCTCGGTCTTCTCGAGATGGACAGCTTCTTTTCTTTGACGAGTACCCCTGGACCGACCGGCCTCAGCAACGACGACCCTTATCTCCGCACGGCCGTCTGCAGCTTTTCGATCACCGACGGTCCGGCGCGGTTCCTCGCCAGAGGCGCGGTACCTTTCTGGTCGCTTGCGGTTTTCGACAGCGCATCGAATGAGGTCTTCAGCATGAACGACCACACCGCCGTCAACGGCAGGCTCGACCTCGTGGTTGCGACGCCGATCCAGCTGGTGGAACTGCGCAAGACGCCGCCGGAAGCTCTGGCACAATCGATCATGGTGGAGATGAAGGAAGAGGATGGCTATGCGGTGCTGCGCGCCATGGCGCCGCTCGACAGCTTCGAGGATCAGGTCCGGAACTTCCTGGCGGAATCAAGCTGCGAGCCGTTCCGTCGTTAGTCAGCGCAGTCCCTCGGACAGGGTACGCGGCCTTCAGCCTTGCCGTTCCTATCTCGATGTCGTGGAGAAGATGAACGCGACCGCAAGGGGCGGAGCGTTGTTGGCACAAGCAAAGCCGTGCGCAGGCCGGCCGATGCAGCCGACACATGGGCGGTGGATATAACTACTGCTTCTTGATCCGACGTCCGTCGGGCGCGGTTGGCTGCGGATCGCGGCCATCGAGACGCTCGTAGCGGATTCCGGTAAACAGAAGCACTTTTGCTCCGCCCGATATGGCCGGAGGTCTGCGTGGTGGCATTTGGACCTTGTGGTCCTGCATTCTGATCACGTCTGCCATGCTCGTCTCCATATAGGCTTGAGACGGATGAACTACCGTACAGATTTCACCCTGCCCTTTCGGGGCCAGCGCATTTTCCCGGGCAGTGCCCGGACAGGCGCGCTTTTCTCATCTTCTCCTTCTTCCGGTCGCCCGGAGGTTGCTGCTTGCTCAAGTGGTACAGACCAATCATAGACGGTCCGCTTCGATTGAGCCATAGGCTGGTTAACAGATGGTTAACGCCGCATCTGCACCCCTAACCTGTGGGAGTATGTCCCCCGGAAAAACAAAACACTGTATCCGGGGTAACAGCTTCGGGCGGAACGGGAATGGCTAGCGCCTGGACAACAGTCCAAACAGGAAGGAAACGCCGGCAACGGTCAGAAGCGTCGAAATCGGCTCTTCACGGACGCGCTCTCGCACCCGCTCGGTCATCAACTCCGCTTCGCTCTGAACAACCGCTTTTGCACCGGACCCGATCGCCGACACGCTATCGGTCAGCCGGGCAATCTCGGCGCGCAACTCGGCAATCTGCGCTTCCAACTCGACGCGAGCAGCCGATGCTTCGACTTCACTCTCGACCGTGTCACGCACCGCCTGCAGTTTCTTTTCTACCATTGCAACGCTCCTTCTCTTGCCCGCTTTCAACGCATCGCAACGGCAATGGTTCCGATCGAGAGCAGCGAAAATCCGAACGCCAACGAAAAACGGGCGGCCCTTGGGCCGCCCGTCCGAAAGCTGGGCGCATCGCCCACCACTCGCATCACTCCACGCAGGATGGGTCCATCGCCTGGCATCGAATCAATGGAACCGGGCGAGCGCCGCCGTAACCATCTTCGAAGTCCTCGCGCACGCGGGTGCCATCGCGGTCCCGTTGACGTTCCCAGTCGCGGCGGTCATCGCCGCCTGCCTGATCGTCCCAGCGCTCGCCGTCTCTGCGGTTACGCTCCCAGTCCTGCCGGGTGCGGTCGCGTTCCCACTCGCGGCGATCGCGGTCACGCTGACGTTCCCAGTCCCGCGGGCGACGGTTGTCGTCGACCCAATCCGGCCCACGACGCCACCGGTCACGGTCGCGATAGAAGTCACGGCCGCGATAGTTGCGGTCCCAGTAGCGATCGAATTGGAAGACCACCGTCGGGATACCGAGCGGGCGGTAATATTGCGGTTCGACATAGACCCTGTTGCGACGATAATCCGCCTGCACATAGCGTCCGGCGACCCAGCCGCGGCCGCCAAAGAAGGAAACGTCACACCAGGGCAGATCGGCAAGACAGCCGTGGATTTCGACGGCTTCTCCGGCCGGGATCAACGACACTGCCGGATAGCGCGTGCTCGGACCGGACCGCATATTGACGTTGGCGGTTGCAAACCCCTCTGCCGCCTCGGCAATCGCCGGCGCCAGGAAAAGCGCGCATATGGCCGCTGCGCGCAACACTATTTTCTTCACAGTAAGCTTTCTCCCATCGGAAGGCCCCTCTTCACTAAGCCCTCTTGCGTCGGCGGGCGTCCGGAACCCTTCACCGTCACCGCGATCACTTAAAGCCGCTTGTGGATTTTTTAAGGCTGGAAACGATCGAGCCCACAGGAAGCAGGGCTTTGCGATAGAAAGCGCACAAAATCACCAGCCGCTCGCACGCCGCAAGCCTGAATAAAGCCCCAACGTCCATAGTTAACAGTACGCTAACGCTTTTCTTTTATTTTTAGTGACGTGTGCCGTTCCGGATCGCCGGCAATGGCGATCATGTTTTGCGTGCAAGGATTTATCGTGACGGAACGCTTTCGTGAGTTGGAAAGGCCACAGACGGGCCGCTTGAAGGACGTCGTCCTGATGGCAACCGTCAGCGGTTTCGAAAGCCTGCGGATCCCTCGCAAGTCCGACATGAAGCAATTTTCCGAATTGTTCGAGCCGCTGTTCCTCGGCTCCAGCAGCGAAGCGCGCCGTCAGGCCGCCGCCGCGCTGTCGCAGTGCCCCCATGTTCCGGAGCCGGTCGCAGCCCTGATCGGCAGCATGCCGATCTCGATCGCCGCCATTTTCCTGACCCGTTCGCAGGCCCTGTCGGATCGAACGCTTATCGGCATCATCCGCCAGCAGGGAGCGGCCCACGCCGGTGCAATCGCCCGCCGCACCGCTCTGTCGCCTTCCGTGATCGATGCCCTGGTCGAGCACCACAACCCCGCCGGCCTTTCCGCCCGCCCGGACGTGCGGCAACAGACAGTCGCTGCGCCTTCAACGCTGGCCGAGCCGGATGTCGATGCTGCAAGGGCCGCGCGCGAGGAAACCTTGCGCACCGAAATCAAGACACTTGCCCGTGTCGCGGCGCACGAGGCGGCTGCCGCCGCATCTACCATTATACCGATCAGCACTACGCTAAGCGCCCTCCTGGTGCGCTTTGCCCGCAGCGGCGAGATCATCCTGTTTTCGCGTGCGCTGGCGACGGCGCTCGATGCCGGAGGGCACCTGGTCGAGCGCATTCTTCTCGACGTTTCCGGCCAACAGCTGGCGACGAGCCTGATCGCCCTATCGCTGCCGACCGACGATCTCACCTTCGTGCTGCAGTCGCTTTATCCGCACCTCGCCGAACGCATCGGCGGCACCACGCGCGCTGAAGCCTTGACCGGCGCCATGGACCCGACATCGAGCCGCGAACAGCTTGACGCCTGGCTGCAATCCGAGGAACGGGACGCGCCCGCGGCACGGCACCAGCCCTATCTTGCGGATGACCATGCCAATGATGCGTGCCAGCTGACCGTCCGCAAGGTAGCCGGGGCCGCCGGCGGCGCCAAGCCGCAACGGGTGTTCGGCCGCCGTTAGAGCGTTTCCGATTTAGACGGAACCGAACAAACGCTCTATCTCTTTGTTTTTACGCATTTCCTGACGGAAAACCGCTTCGCACTTTTCCTGGAAATGCTCTAGTCCTGGTCACGACCGAGCCGGCCCAGCTCTCACATATGGTTCAAGAGTGGTTTGCGCCGTCTTCCGGCACGACATCGAACAGGTCGGCGCGATCGTCCAGCTCGATCTCGACGATCCAGCAATCCGGATCGAAACGGATTTCACGGGAGAGTGCATCATCCACGGCGTCGCCATCGCGATCCTTCAAGCGGATCTCGAACTTGCGACCGATATTGGCGTCGTCATCGAAGAAGTTCTGCGGCGCCGGTGCAAACAGCGTTTCGGTACCCATCCGCGTGCGTTGACGAATAAAGATCGCGCCAGCGTCCTCCGCCCCCTTGCGCAGGATAGCTGCGTACCCACCGAGCGCAAAGGCGCGGCGCAGCAACGCGGAGACGAAAATGTGGGATTTGAGACGCATGGACATGCCTGTACACGGGCGGAGCCAGGCATGCAAATTGGCTGCCGCGACAAGAATGTGTTCAACGGATGGGAGACGCGCCCGTGAGAAGGTCCCTCAAAGCGCGCCGATCTCCTTGAGCTTCTTCAGCACTTTGGCATTGGGCTCACCGGTCTGCGGCAACCGGTAGTGCTTCTCGAAATGGCGAATCGCTGCACGCGTCTGGTCCCCCGCAACGCCGTCGACGACGATGTCGGCATAGGCGAGGTTGCTTAAGCCCTTCTGGATGTCCAGGACCAGCTCGCTCGACACCGGGATCTCGGCACGCGGAATCAGCATCTTGTCGGTCTCGGCCGAGCGGATGGCTGCGGCGACAGGGTCGACATCGGCAACTGCACGTTTCGGATCGGCGTAGGGCCGGCTTGCCGGCAGTGCCGCGGCCATCTTCTGGCCAGATGTCGTGCGCAGGGCGCGCAGCAGTTCGGCGCTCACGGCGCCTGTCTCGGTGCGTCCGGCCTGCTTCTCAAATCGCAGGATTGCGGCTGACGTGCGCGGGCCTGTGCGTCCATCCGGCACGCCATCATAAAGGCCGATGCGGTTCAGTTCCTTCTGGATATCGGCGACCAGTGGTGACGCGGACGTCTCCGGCACCGAGGCGACACGTTCGGGCGACGGCTTTTCGGCAGGCGCCTCAGACGGGACCGCCGCGATCACCTCCTCGACGTTTTCCGTCGCCTTGTCGTCCTCGCGCTTGATGACGAAGGTGGTGACGTTGCGCGGCTCGATCTCGGCGCCCTTGGCGACGGCGATGCGCTCGGCGGTCTCTGGACTGACAAGCGGCACGCGGGTGCGAAGCAACGGCGATGGATGGGCGCCATGCTGGTACCACATGGCGTTTGCAGCAACGAAGGAGAAGACCACAACAAAGGCAGCCGAACCGCCGGCACTCAACGGGTGCCGGGCCGCCAGCCGTCCAGCAAGCGCAACCCCGCGGCCGGCGAGAGCCAGCCCACGCATGGCAAGGCCTGGCGCGGAACGCGCCGCCTTCTTGCGATCAGGCTGTTTTCGCTTGCGCGGCGCCATATCCCCGTTCCTCGTTCAAACCCGTCCTTTCGAATCGGTCGCCATCGGCAACCGCCTGCGTGTCACTATCTCTCAGCCGCGGCGGAAATTCGACGGTCACGGCCGAGCGCGGTTCCTCGCGATTGGCCTCGACGATGCCGGACCCGTCGCTGGGCAGCGTAACAGTGATGACTGTGCCTTCGCGCTCGCGGCTGCGGATCGCGACCTCGCCGCCGTGAAGCGCCACGAGGCCCTTGACCAGCGAGAGACCGAGACCGGTGCCCTCGTAACGGCGGGTGTAGTCGTTCTGGATCTGGACGAAGGGTTGCCCCAACATCTGCAATTTGTCGGCGGCGATGCCGATGCCGGTGTCGCTGACGGTCAGCTTCAAGGCCGGACCGTCAAGCTCGGCGTCGATCGTCACCATGCCGCCGTGGTCGGTGAACTTGATGGCGTTTCCGACAAGGTTGATCAGAACCTGCTGGAAGGCGCGTTGGTCGGCATTGATCTCGCCGACACTGCGGGTCACGCGGCTCGCCAGCTTGACGCCCTTTTCCTGGGCCTGATGCGACAGCATCGCTTCGCAGGCCGCGACCGCCTCGGCCACGCGGAAGGGCTCGGGAACCAGCTCGTAGCGGCCCGCTTCGATCTTGCTCATGTCGAGCATCGTATTGACGACCGACAGAAGGTGCTCGCCCGACTTGTGGATCAGGCTGACATATTCGCGCTGGCGGTCGTTTTCGAGCTTGCCGAAATACTCGCCCGTCAGCACGTCGGAGAAGCCGAGGATGGCGTTGAGCGGCGTGCGCAGTTCATGGCTGACGGCGGCAAGGAAACGGGTCTTGGCATCGTTGGCCGATTCCGCTTCTGCGGTTCTCGCCGCAGCTTCGACGCGCAGCCGTGCTTCCTGCGATACATCGCGCGACTGTGCCAGGATCGCCGTCAGACCGCCGTTGCGGTCGAGAAGCGGTGCGAGTTCGCAGCACATATGGACGAATTGTTCGCCTTCAGCCGGCAGCGACCGGCGCTCGATGCGAATGTTGACGGTCGCCCGCTCGCCGCCCTGGCGCAGAATATCGATCGCGCTCAGGAAGGTGATGCGATCGGAGACGTGGATCTGCTCGATGAAGCCGCGGCCGCCCGGGTCGCGCATCAGGGTCAGATGCTCGGCCGAGTCACGGCCGTGAATGGAGAGAACATTGCCGCGCAGATCGTGCACGGTGACAAGACCGGCAAAAAGGTCGTAGGCGGCCGAAAGATCCGGAAGATCTGGTACAGCCGGCTCGAGCGTTTCCGAGGCCTGGTTGCCGCGTCCACGAGCAATGGCGGTAGCAGCGGCCAGCAGCGAGGCGGACGCCCAAAGAGCGGTCCCAAGCGGCAATGCGGAGGAAACGGGCATGGCGAGCGCAAGCGCCAGCGGTACTGCCGGAAGTGCTGTCAGGGAGACGGCAGCGACCGTACGCAGACGCTTGAGGTCCCGACGGCCAATGGCGGAGCCAGCCTCGCGGCGGGGCAACCACAGGGCAGCGGCCTCGTCCACGCGGGACGTCCATCTGCCAGCCATGTCACGCAATACGCTCACGCCTTACCCTGCCACATTTGTTGTTCTTGCGAGACTGAGCGTGACCGATTTCCGCTTCATGCGGGCCGCCATTCGAACTGCCTCGTGACATGTCGGAATCTCGCATCCCCGGCTTAATGAAAGAATAAACGGGACTGTCCCGGAACGGCGCCAAATGCCTGAAAAATCCCGTTTTGAGGCAATTCGGGCGACCTTCATTTCTTGTGGTTAACGGGGCGTAAGCAACGGATTTCCGTGCATTTTCCGCCTCACGTTAAGGATTTGGGCAGGGCGCCCCGGTGCCGTTGCCCACGCTTTCGGCCTTTGCCGGCGGCCCGCCGCCATGAACCTTAACGGCGAAAGCTAAAATGCGACACAAATGCCCGGCAAATCCTCAAAATCGGGAATTTCATTAAAATTCGAAACAAATGCTGCGGGTTTTTGAAAAACGGTCTTGTGATTCCCTGCCTAATGTCAGTCTCAACAAAGGGCCGGGCGACGAAAGACGGCGGTCCTCATGCAAACGACGGCGGGCGTGAACGGGTATCAGGGGATACTGCGGCGCTCCAGGATGCCGAAAGCAGTAAAACCGGCTAGAAGACCGGCGGGCGCGGCAGCCGAATATAGGATGGGCAGAACATGTGGTTTCTCATCAAGGCGACATTCTGGTTTTCGATGGTGCTGGTGCTGCTGCCGTTCCTCGATCCGTCGAGCGCGCAGAAGCTGGAGCACGGACCGAAGGTCGAGCTCGGCGATACCTTCTCGGCCGCCAATGAGGCATTCCAGTATATCAGCGCCATCTGCATCCAGAAGCCGGAGGTCTGCGAGAAGGGTGCTGAAACCTTCGTCGCACTTGGCCATCGGGCCCGGGAAGGCGCCCGCATCGCCTATGAATTCCTTGACACCCAGTTTGCCGAAACCGATGCGATCAAGCCCGATGCCAAGGTAACGACCGGCACTGTCGGTCAGGCGACCGAGGCTGCCGCCACGCTGGTGGCGCCGGTCGAACAGACCGCTGCGGAGACGGCTCCGGTGTTCAAGCGTACGCCGGTTCCGGAAAAGCGCCTCGACCCGAAGGCGTCCCTCGCCAAGTAAACATTTCTTGCCGTGGCAGCAGGTCCGCGCGACCGCCGCCGAGCCATCCTTTGACACTGCCTGACTTGCCGCCTTCTTGCGGCCGCCGCGAGGATCCCATCCCCTCGCGGCGTTTTCTTTTTTCGGTTTGCAACCGAGGGGCGGTCCAGCAACAGGTCCGCACAAGACATGGCTGTTTAGGTCCCCGCACATTCAGCGGAGACTGCCCCGATGCAGATATACGGGTTCTTTTCAAATGCGAGCGCAACGCGTGTCCCCGCGGCCGGATCGCAAGCGGGCACCGACGTGGCGCCGCTGGAGCAAAAGAGCAGATCTTCCCTTCTCAATCTTTTGCGTACGGACGATGAGACCGCCGCCAACCGCAAGGCCATTGCCAAGAAGAAATTGGACGAGTTGAAGGAGCAGATGCAGATGCTGCGGTTCTGGGCCTCGGACCCGGAGACGCTTGCAAGGCTTGCAAAACAGTTGGCCCAGCAGCTTGGCGCGGCCGCACAGCAATTCGCCGGTGGCGGCTCGTCCGGCCTGGCCGGTGGCGACACGGCGGCCGGTGCCGCATCCGCAGCAACAACGGTTGCATCGGCGGCGATGGAAGTGAATGCCGACGAGATGGCGAATGCCGGCGGCGAAGAAGGCAACAGCGCCGACAAGACAGAGCCATCGTCCCTTGCCGAACGCGCCTACCGCGAATTCAGCTCCGGGAGTTCGGAGGAAAACTCCGATGCGAGGACGGTTGCAGAGTTCAAGGCACTTGCCGAACAGCTCAAGCAATTGCTGAGGAAAGCGGAGCAGGATCTGCGCGCTGAGGGCGCTGGCAGCGACGCGGACGACGCCAGGAAAGCAAGCGCCTCCCTCACCACCTCGATTGCATCTCTGGATTCAACAGTCGGCGCGGCTGCCGGTGCCATCGCAATTCCTACAAGCGTTTCGATCTAGCGCTACTGCATGTTTCCTTAAATCCCATTCGATTTGAGGATAACAACAGGCAGCAATTCAAAGTGCTACAGCGACCTTTGCGCGTCTAATAAGACGCGCGGCGCTGTAGATCCTCGCCCGAATCGAACTCTGATGCGTCCGAGTTGGCAATTCGCGGTTCTCATCTGTGCTACCATCACCTATATGAGGGTCACAACGATCCCGGCACCGTAAGGACTGCTGGGGATCGGAGCAGAGGCACTGACCTCGGGCGGACAAGCGCGCCGCCTGACGGTGTCGACAAACGGACCGGACCATGACCACGCTTGACCAGATCATCGACGACTTCGCCTTCCTGGACGAATGGGAGGATCGCTACCGCTATGTGATCGAACTCGGCAAGGCCCTGCCCGAGATGCCGGACGCCAAGCGCACCAGTGAGAACAAGGTGCAAGGCTGCGCCAGCCAGGTCTGGCTCGCCACCCAGGCGACCGGCGACCCGGAAGATCCGGTATTGCTCTTCGAAGGCGAGTCCGACGCCCACATCGTGCGCGGACTGGTCGCCATTGTGCTTACGATCTATTCCGGCAAGCGTGCCTCCGAGATTTCCAGGCTGGATGCCATCGTTACTTTCAGCAAGATCGGCCTGATCGAACATCTGTCGACGCAACGGGCGAACGGCCTGCGCTCGATGATCCGGCGGATCAAGAACGAAGCCGAGACCCGCCTCGCCGCCTGAGATCGCGGCCGTCCCCATGCATTCACACAATCGCCGAACTTGCGCGAATGTGAGCGTCGCCCGGCACCACAAGCGTTGCGCGACGCAGCCATTTTGACGCTGACAATGCCTGAGGATCCGTGCCGGCCAATCGCTACCGGCCGAATGCCTGGCGAACAGCTATTCACCCCGCTCCGCTTGTGCGGTGAACGCAGATGACACCAGGCGCTCGATCGTCTCTATGAACGCATCGAAATCGGCAGCATCCCGTCGATCCTCGATGACGGAGCAGGCATGCCGGACGGTCGTCCGGTCTCGCTCGAAAGCGTTGGCGATATCGCCTTGCGATATTTGCAGGACGACATGGCAGACATACATGGCGATCTGGCGCACATGGCATTTGGCGCGTCTCCTATCACGAAGAAGCGGTATCCGGTCTGCGGCAAGATGCACCGCTTCGGCCGTCAGATTTTGCACGAGGCGGCAGGTCAACCGCGTCGACATCTCACGCGCGCCGCCCTGCCCGCGCTTCACTGCAGCAACCTGCCCTGCCGTCAACGCGGCCGTCTTGAGATGATGGACCGTCCCGGATGAAAATTCGTTTCGGCCGTCGGCTTCGATAAAGGACATATGAAAACCCCTTCAATAGGAATTAATTCATATATCCATTTCTCGGGAGGGGAATAAGGAAATTTTTTGCACACTTTCCCGCCCCTTTTGCGTCCAGTTGCAGCTACAGCCTACTGCATGTTTCCTTAAATCGTATCCGATTCAAGGATAAGAACATGCAGCAATTCAAAGTGCCACAGCGACCTTTGCGCGTCTAATAAGACGCGCGGCGCTGTAGCGTCGCGAATAGGCACATTTTCCCAAGCTGAAAAACACAAAGGCCGGGCGACAGCCCGGCCTTTGTGTGTTCAGTTACGCTCCGCCCCTCGAACCAGACCGGCGCAGGGCGCGGTCGTGGCGATGGGCGGCAGGTCAGCTTACTTGCCGCGACGCTTGCGACGCTGGCCGAGACCCATTTCCTTGGCGAGCCGCGAACGTGCTTCGGCATAGGCAGGAGCAACCATCGGGTAGTCGGTCGGCAGATCCCACTTCTCGCGATATTCTTCCGGCGACAGGCTGTGATGCGTCATCAGGTGGCGCTTCAGCGACTTGAAGGTACCGCCGCATTCCAGGCAGGTGATCTGATCGTCCTGCACGGATTTGCGGACCGATACGGCCGGCTTCGGTTTTTCAACGGGGACCACGACCGGCGTAGGTGCCGCCGTGTTGTTGAGAGCCAAATGGACGTCGGCGATCAGCGTGGAGAGCTCGGCAGCCGGAACGACATGGTTGCTGACGTAAGCGGACACGATCTCAGCCGTCAGCTCAACCAGAAGTTCATGGCTCGCGCCAAGCGTTGTTTCAGTCATTTCTTTCTCCTATCGGAATACAGCACAAGCCCGAAACATGTTTCAGGGAGAGGAATACGTGCAAATGCCGTCGGGAAGCCTTCGCTGCCTTGGGATAGACCATCAATCGTACAGCAAGGACAAATTCTTGCCGCAATATCAAGAGTTGGAATTTTGATCACGAAACCTATTGCCGAGTCGCTGGAACAACCAACCTCTCAAAGCAACAGCCAATATTCACAACTCAAGCTGGAATTTCAGCTCTAAGTATTTTTCACAACGACACTTTACATTTACTCGATTAACATTGATCAGCGAAAATTCCAAACATAAATTTGCCCGCCGCTAGCAACTTTATTTCGAAATTGCTGACGCGGCGGCGCTCTATCGGAATGTTCTGAAATACAAAATCAGAAACGTTGCCGTTCAATGCCGGCGCGGCTCTTCCTTTTGCGGAAGCTGATCTATGACCGACTGTTTCGCCAGCCTGTAACCCGCCTGATGAGCAGCCTTTGCCAAGAGATGGGCAGAAATCGGAGCGGTCAGTACGAAGAAGAAGAAGCCCGCCAGCGCCCGAAACAATATTGCCACGTCGAGCGAGTGCAGTCCCGCGGCCAGAAGCAGCAGGCCCGAACCGACGGTGCCCGCCTTGGAGGCCGCATGCATGCGGGTGTAGAGGTCGGGAAAGCGCACGATGCCGATTGCCGCCAGCAGGGAAAAGGTGGCGCCGCCGACAAGCAGGACAGCAACAGAAAGCGTAATGATGGCCTCAAACATCGGTTCTATCAGCGTCCCCCTTTGCGTTTGCGTCGGGCAACTTTCGCCTGCGGCGTCCGACCTCGCTTTCCGGCACCGGCCGCAGCCTGCTCCGGGCTCGCCTTCTCCGGCGAGAGACCGCGCGCCAGAACAAAGCGGGCAAAGGCGACGGTTGCGAGAAAGCCGACCAGTCCAAGGGCGATGGCGATATCGATATAGAGATTGAAGCCGGTGCGGATGGCAACGACCGCAATCAGGCCTATGGCGATCGCCACGAGCATATCGAGGCCCAGGACCCGATCGGGCAGTGTTGGGCCGCGGATGATGCGCCACACGGTCACCAGCAGCGCCAGTGACAAGAGCGCGAGCGCGAAGACGGTGGCGCCGCTGAGTATCTGCTCCGGCATCGTCATTCGAAGGCCTCCTTGATCCGACGCTCGAAGCCGTTGGCAAGATCGCGCCTGAGGCCACCGGGGTCCGCACAATCAAGCGCGTGCACATAGAGGGTCTTGCGATCCTCGGAGACGTCGACCGAAAGCGTGCCGGGCGTCAGCGTGATCAGGTTGGCAAGCAACGCAATCTCGAAGTCGCTCTTGATCGTCAGCGGGTAGGAGAAGATGCCCGGCTTCAGCCGCATTTTCGGCTGAACGACCAAGAGAGCGACCTTGGTCGCCGAGACTGCCAGCTCTTTGAAGAACAATGCGGTCAGCAGCAGGATCTTCAGCGGTCGAACCGGATAGGCAACAGGCTGCAATTCGCGCCGGATCAGCCACAGGGATAGCGCGCCGACTGCAAAGCCGAGCAACAGGTTCGGCACGCTGAGACTGCCGCTGATTGCAGCCCAGATCGCAGTGAAGATCAGATTGATCCAAAGGAACTTGATCATCGGGCGGCTCCCGGGAAGACCGAGTTCAGATAGCTCGACGGTTCCGAAAGCCCGGCGGCAGCATTCTGGATCGTTGCAAGCAGCGGCTCGGGATAAAGGCCGATCGCGAGCGTCAGCATCGTCAGCGCCGCAAGCGGCAGAAGAATGGCGGCCGGGATCTGCGTCTCGGCCGTTGCCGCCTGCCCGTCTGCCGTGTCCCGCCAATAGGCAAGCAGGAAGAAACGACCGGTGGCGATCGTCGTGAGGAAACCGGTGACGAGCAGCACTGCGGCAAGCCACCAGGCGCCAATGTCGAGTGCGGCCTTGACCAGCATGACCTTCGGCCAGAAGCCCGAGAACGGCGGCAGGCCGGACACGGCAAAGGCAAGCATCAGGCTGATCGCAGCGAAACCGACATGGCGGCGGTAAAGACCGGCAAGCGAGGACAACGAGAAGCTGCCGCCGAGTTTCGCTGCCACGCCGGAAGCAAAGTAAAGCGCCGTCATCACAAGCATCGAATGCAGCGCATAGAAGATCGCGCCGCCGATGCCACCCGGCCCGCCAACGGCGATGCCGGCGAGGATCGAGCCGATGCCGGAGATCACGAGATAACCGAGCATGCGACGGAAATCCGACTGCGCCAGCGCCCCGAACACACCGACCAGCATCGTCAGGGCGCCGACCGCCGCGATGACGAAACTGAGTTCTTCCCGTTCCAACGGCAACAGCATCACCGTCACACGGATCAGAGCGTAGATCCCGACCTTGGTCAGCAGACCAGCAAAGAGCGCGGACACGACGACACGCGGCGTATGATAGGACGCCGGGAGCCAGAAATTGACGGGGAATGCCGCAGCCTTCATGCCGAAGGCCAAAAGGAACAAGGCCGTCAGCGTCATCAGCGGCGCGGTGCCGCGCAGGCCCTCCGCCTTGCGGGCAATATCGGCCATGTTGAGCGTGCCGAAGCTTGCGTAGAGATAACCGGTGGTGATCAGGAAAAGCGTCGTCGCGACGAGGTTGAGGAAACCGTATTTCACCGCGCCGTCGATCTGCTCGCGCTCGGAGCCGAGCACGATCAGGCCGAAGGACGAGATCAGCAGCACCTCGAACCAGACATAGAGATTGAAGACGTCGCCGGTCAGAAATGCACCGGAGACGCCCGCCATCAACAGCATCAGGAAGGGATAGAAGCCGTATCGCCGGCCGCTGTCGTTGATATCGGCAAGCGAGTAGATGCCGCCGGCAAGCGCGACGATGGAGGCCGCAAGCGCAAAGAGCGCGCCGGTCAGATCGACGGTAAAGGCTATCCCGAAAGGCGGCAGCCAGCGCCCCATGACCATCGTCACCGGGCCGCTGGCGATCACGTGTTGAAGCAGCAGCCCGTCGATCACCACCAGACCGGCAAGCCCGGCCACCGCGACGAACGGGTGCAGGCCGATCGGACGGCGCAGCATGACCAGCAGCGCGCCGATCGCCAGGCACCAGGCAACCGGAAGGATCACCAGCCAGTCGGCAGCCGCAACCGGCTCGAGAACGAGGGCAGCGGAGAGATCGGCGGGAGGTGAAGTCGAAACGGCCATGGGTCGGTCAGTATCCAAGCGGCGGAGCCGGCTCTTCTTCCGGCTCGGCGACGCGCATCTCGTCGGTGTTGTCGGTCGAAAGATCCTCGTAGGCGCGCCAGGCCAGGACCAGCAGGAAAGCAAAGAAAGAGAAGGAGATGACGATCGCCGTCAGGATGAGAGCCTGCGGCAGCGCATTCGCCGCCGGCCCTGCGAGCGTATCGGCGCCCTCCGGAATGACGGGCGGCACGCCGCGCGTCAACCGGCCACCGGTGAAGATCAAAAGGTTGACGGCATTGCCGAGGACCGCCACGCCCAAAAGAACGCGAATGATGTATTTCGACAGCAACAGGTAGATGGCAACGGTAAAGAAGATGCCGACGAGCAGCGCGAACCATGCCTCCATCATTCACCTCCCCGCTCTTCGAGCGACAGGGCGATCGAGCTGATGGCGCCGACGACGACGAGATAGACGCCACCATCGAACAGCATCACCGTCGACAGCGGCACCTCCACGCCAAGCAAGGAAGGATAGATCCAAAGCCCGGTCATGAACGGCACGCGCGCAGCCATCGAGATCAGGCCGGCGATGGTGGCAGCGAAGAGGCCGGCGCCGGCAATCGCCATCGGATGGAAATAAATGGCGCGACGTACCGTCTCCACGCCGCAGGCGATACCGTAGATCGCCAGCGCCGACACGGCGATCAGCCCGCCGATGAAGCCGCCACCCGGCTCGTTGTGGCCGCGCAACAGGACGAAGATCGAAAACAGCACCATCAGGCTGGTCAGAAACGGCGCAACGGCACGGAAGATCACCGATCTCATGCGCCGTCCTCCGCGTCCGGGTCATTATCGGCGATGCGCCGCAGCGAGCCGGCCCTGAGGCGAACGAGAGACAGGATGGCGAGACCCGTCACCATGACGACGGCAATCTCGCCGAGCGTATCAGTGCCGCGGAAATCGACGATGATGACGTTGACGACATTGGCGCCATGCGCAACCGTCTTCGAATAGAGATTGAAGAAATCGGTCAACGAGGCGTCGAAGGGCACGCCGGTCACCTTCAGCAGCATAAGCCCGAAACCGATGCCGCAGGCGAGCGCGATGGTGAAATCAGGAAGTCTCTGGCCGAGCGGCCGATGATCGGAGGGCGAGAGCCTCAACCGCGTCATCACCAGCGCAAGCACCACGACCGAAAGGGTCTCGATCATGAACTGGGTAAAGGCGAGATCCGGCGCACCGTAAAGCAGGAAGATGACGGCGACTGCAAAGCCCTGAATGCCGAGCGAGACGATTGCGGTCAGCCGGTCGGCGGCGAGAACGACAGCGAAGAGCCCGATGACGGCGATCGCCATGATCGCGAGCTCATGCAGCGGCACGTCGCCCGCAAAGAACGGTGCGCGCGGCAATTCGCCATAGTAGATCGGCGCGCCCAGGAGCACGGCGGCCACCAGCACGAAGGTCGCCGTCATATAGACTTCAAGGCGACCTGACTGCAGCCGGCGGGTCAGCGCGACGGAAAAGCGCACGAGGTTTCGCATGAACTGATCGAAACCGCGATCCGGCCCCCAGCCGATGTCACTCAGGATGGTCGCGATGAAGGCACGCAAGCGGGCGAGGTTGAGATAGCAGACAATGCCCAGAGCGATGGTGGCAAAGGACAACACCAGCGGCATGCCGATATCGGGGATCGCCGAGATCGTGATCTGCCTGGGCTCGCCGGCAATCGCCGTCGCCATCGGTGTCGACACAAGCTCGTGGGTGAGGTTGGACAACAGGGCAGCCGACAGTCCCTTGGCAGCCAGGAGTGCAGGCCCGAGCCAGAGAAGCAGCGGCGCCTCATGCGGCGACTTCGGCGTTTCGATCTTTGCGCCGATGAAGGGCTTGAGCGCGACGGCGAAAGCGACGGCAAACATCAGCGCATTGCCGAGGATGGCAAGTGAAGCGAAAACCATCGCGCGCCGGTCAAAACTAGGCAGCGCGTAGTAGATCTCCTCCTTGGCGAGGAAACCGAAAAACGGCGGCAGGCCGCCCATGGAAAGTGCTGCGGCAAGTGCGATCACGAACGTCAGCAGCATGGCGGAGCGCAGTCCGCCGAGCTTTGTGACATCGCGCGTGCCGGTTTCGTGGTCGATAATGCCGGCGACCATGAACAGCGCGCCCTTGAACAGCGAATGCGCCACCAGATAGAGCGCCGCCGCCTCGATGGCATGCGGAAAACCGAGACCGGTCAGCATCACGAGCAGGCCGAGAGATGCCATGGTGGTGTAGGCGAGCATCAGCTTCAGGTCAGTCTGGCGACAAGCGAGAACCGCGCCGATGATGAGCGTGGTGCCGCCGAAGAGCGGCAACAGCATCTGCCATTCCGGCGTTCCGCCGAGCACCGGGTTGAGGCGCATCAACAGATAGACACCGGCCTTAACCATCGTTGCGGAATGCAGATAGGCCGAAACGGGTGTCGGCGCTTCCATCGCGTTGGGCAGCCAGAAATGGAACGGAAACTGGGCAGACTTGGTAAAGGCGCCACCGAGCACCAACAGCAACGCGGCGAGATAGAACGGGCTCTCGCGCATCTCCGGACCGAAAGACGTCAACAACGAAAGCTGGGTGACACCGGTGACATTCCAGATGATCAACAGGCCCGCGAGCAGAAACAGCCCGCCTCCCCCGGTGACCACCAACGCCTGCAGGGCGGCGCGCCGGGCGGCTTCGCGCGAATGGTCGAAGCCGATCAGCAGGAACGAGGTGATCGAGGTCAGCTCCCAGAAAACGAAGAGCATCAGGAAACTGTCGGACACGACGAGCCCGAGCATCGATCCCATGAACATCAGGATGAACGAGAAGAACCGCCCCTGCTGGGGGTGGCCCTTCAGGTAGCCCCCGGAATAGAGCACGATCAACGCGCCGATACCGGCAATCAAAAGCACGAAGGTCAGGGACAGGCCATCGATCAGCCAGGAGAAACTGACATTGAACGACGGAATCCACTCATAGCCGCCGGTGACGACTTCGCCACGAGAGACTTCCGGCCAAAAGCCCATGAAGTGCAGGACGATCGCGGCAGGAAAAAGCGCCAGGATCCAGGCCGCGTTATGCCCAAGGAGTCGGGTCAGGAGCGGCGCGACGAGTGCCGCGACGAAAGGGAGAGCAAGAGCCAGCAATGTCAGGGCCGCAACATCCATCGTCCGGGCCAGCTCCTTTGCGCTTTGATTGATTGATCGACGAACGAACGAACACCCGACATAAAAGAAGGGTAAAGGCGCCTCAAGGGTAAATCGGGTAAAATCGACGTTATGCGCTGTTAAGTCCGGCAAATGCCCGGAAAATCTCCAGTTTTCTCGTGAGATTGGTGGTCACGTTTGACCGACAAGGCAAAATCATCCGATGCGACATCGCCTTGGCATACACGTCCGCACAACACCGGTCATCGCCGCCGATCGGCCTGCGCATGCGATTAAAGTGTTGTTAGCAACATCCAGTGGTATCGATGGCATGAAACGCGCTGTATCTGGTAATTCGTCGCGATTGGATGGTATCTCCGATATAAGATACGCAGCGGCACAGATGCCGACTTCGACCGAAGGCCAACGCCCTTTCCTCGATAAGTTGAAGATAGGCAAGCATTTGAATTTTCAGGGGCTTCAGCGCCATTTCATGCTTCCCGCCGGGCGTGGCATGCTGTAATTCAAAGTGCTACAGCGACCTTTGCGCGTCTAACAAGACGCGCGGCGCTGTAGATCGTTCGTTATCGCTGATTGACTGATGCACCGAATTGCACGGCGTTTCTCTTGAACCTGCGAGGTCTGGCTTGGAACGGTCTCACATTGTGGCGGTGACCAGTGTACTTGCGGCGCTGGGCGCCATCCTTCCGATCGTCGCCGCGTTCTATCTCTCCTGGTCAGTCGCCACCAGCAGAGAGGAGACCCGCCTCAGCCGCCTTGCCGAATATGCGATCATGCGTACCAATACGGCGTTCGGCGAAGCAACATCCGCGCTCAAGTCTGCCGACCAATTCAGCTTCACGCCCTGCTCCCAGCAACATATCGCGGCGATGCGCGCTCTGGTTGTCAACACGCGCTCCGTCGAGGATATCGGTTACTTCGAGGGCGATGCGCTCAAATGCTCCTCCTGGGGCAAGCCGGAAACGAGCGTCGGCCGCGGGCAAGTCGACTTCACCACAGCCAGCGGCATCGGCGTGTCGGCCCGGGTTCATCCGACGATCAGCAACGGTCGGGCGATGCTGGGATTCCGGTACCGATCCTACAGCGTGCTGACCGATCCGGCTCGGCTCGTCGACGTGCTCGCCACCCCGGATACGCGCCTTGCGATCGCCAGCGATACCGGCACCCTCGTCAGCGAATTGAACAACCCGGATGCATCGTTGATCAAGCGGCTGATCGAGCATACGCAGACCGGCACCGATGCGGACAATCTGTTTGCCACCGCGACCGGCTCCGGCTGGATTGCCATTGCAACATCGTCACGGGCGTTGCTGCTGAAAGATCTCGGCCGCGAACGGCTACTGCTCCTGCCGCTCGGCGCGATCGTCGCTGCGCTAATGGTCGGCCTCGTCTTCTGGCTGTCGCGGCGGCGTCTGTCGCCGCTCGGCGAACTCTCGATCGCCGTGCAACGCCGCGAATTCATCGTGCACTACCAGCCGCTCATCGAGATGAAGACCGGCATCTGCGTCGGCGCGGAAGCGCTGGTCCGTTGGCGCAGACCCGACGGTTCGCTGGTCAGGCCCGATACCTTTATCCCGCTCGCAGAGGAAAGCGGCCTGATCCAGGCCATTACCGATCAGGTCATCGGCGGGGTTATCAAGGATCTCGGGCCGGTCCTTGTCGCCGACCGCTCGCTACACATCGCCATCAATCTGTCGGCCGACGACATCAAGTCCGGGCGCGTCCTGCCGGTTATCCAGGCGGCGCTTGCAAACTCCGGCGTCCTCACCGAGCAGATCTGGCTCGAGGCGACCGAACGCGGTTTCATGGACGTGAAATCCGCCCGCGCAACGATCGAGGAAGCCCGTCGGCTCGGCCATTCGGTAGCGATCGACGATTTCGGCACCGGCTATTCCAGCCTGCAATATATCCAGGACCTGCCGCTCGACGCATTGAAGATCGACAAGTCGTTTATCGATACGGTGGGTCTCGTCTCGGCGACCAGCGCCGTTACTCCGCACATCATCGACATCGCCAAATCGCTGAACCTCTACATCGTCGCCGAAGGCATCGAACGACAGGAGCAGGCGGACTATCTGCTCGCGCGCGGCGTGCAATACGGCCAGGGCTGGCTCTATTCCAAGGCCCTACCAGCGCCCGAGTTCATCGCATTCTACAACGACAGCAAACGTGTTCACGGTGCCGGCCCAACCGTGATCCGACGAGATATTCCCGAGGTGCCGCCGGCCGTCGGCGGCGATTGAAAACGGCGCCCGGCCAGTCCACGATCAATCCGTTGCGATTGCGGCGCGAAGGCACGCTGATCGGCCAAACTGACGGTCGCGGTCACACGACGAGGCTGTCGAGATAGGCTGCAGCCTCGTTGGCGCCGATGCGCACCCATATCGGCACGCGAGCGTGATTTGCGGCGCGTCACCGCCGATCCTATATAGTCGCGAAAATCACAGGGAGATCTTCGATGAGAGACGCAAGGGCGGCGAAAGTGATCAAGAGCGAAGCGGAGTGGCGCGCGCAGTTGTCGCCCGAACAGTACCGCATCACCCGCGAGCACGGCACCGAGCGCCCTTTCACCGGCCCGTTCCTCGCCAACAAGAAGGCGGGCACCTATGAATGCGTCTGCTGCGGCCGGGCGCTGTTCCGCTCCGATACCAAGTTCGATTCCGGTTGCGGCTGGCCGAGCTATTTCGCGGCGATCGACGACGAGGCGATCCGCGAGATCGAGGACCGTTCGCACTTCATGGTGCGCACAGAAATCCGCTGCGCCGACTGCGATGCCCATCTCGGACACGTCTTTCCCGACGGCCCGCCGCCGACCGGTCTGCGCTACTGTCTCAATGGTCACGCGATGACGTTTACCGAGGATTGACGCAAACAGACGGAAGCATTCGCAAGCTCAGCGCTGTTCCAATAGAAACAGCTGTTCGTGCACGGATGTGCTATTGATAGTGAAACCGTCGAAGCAAGCCGGAAGGAGGTCCGCATGCGTCGCATTCTGGCTGCATTCGTTCTTCTGTTCTCGGCTGCTTGCCCGGCCGCGGCAGACAATGACTGGCACGCCTACGCCAATCCCCGCTTCGGCTATATTCTCGACATTCCGCCGGGCTTCGAAGTGCAAGGTGAAGCCGACAATGGCGACGGTGTCAGCTTTCATGCCAACGATAACGGCGCCACGCTCTCCGTTTTTGGCAGTGAACTTGTCGATGGCGATTTCGAGATCGACGTCAACGACCGCATGGCGACCGAGCGGGAAGACCAATGGCGGATTTCCTATTCACGCGTGACCTCAGCCTGGGCCAGTTTCTCGGGCGTACGCGGCGAGGAAGTGTTTTACACACGCGCCATCGCACTCTGCGACGGCAGCGCCGCCTATTTCCGTCTGCAGTACCGCAAGAGCCGGTTGACCAGCTTCGATGGCGTCATCTCGCGGATGGCGGAGGCTCTGAGGCCCTCGGAAGGCTGCCAGCAGACGCCAGTGGCGGCAGCCCCCGTAGCCGCCCCGAACTGAGCGCCCGGATTTTTTGATCAGGAAATCGCCGTGCCGCTCAGACAGCTGACGACGGCCGAATAATGCACTGCGGCGCCGGTGACGACGAAGGAATGCCAGATGGCGTTCTGGAACCGCAGCTTTTCCCAGACATGGAAAATCACGCCGGCGGAATAGATGATGCCGCCGATCAGGATCAGCACGAACGTTGTCGCCGAGAGTGCCGACAATAACGGCCCCACCGCAAGCACGCCGCTCCAGCCCATGGCGAGATAGAGCAGGATCGCAAGCCGGTCGAAGCGGCCGGGGAAGAGGCACTTGATCACCACGCCGAGGGTGGCGATCGCCCAGATGCCAATCAACATCGCAAACAGGAACGGATCCTCCCAGCCGCGCTGGAGGAAGGGCGTGTAGGTGGCGGCGATCAGCACGAAAATGGACGAGTGGTCGAAACGGCGCAGAAACCATTTGGTCCGCGAAACCGGGTAGAGGTTGTAGAGGAACGAAATCGACAAGGTTGCCAGCAGTCCCGCGCCATAGATCGCGGCGGCAGCAAGCTGGCCGGTCGTGCTCCAGAGCATCGCGTAAAAGATAAGTGCTGTTACGCCGACGAGGGCCGCTGCAAGGCCGACGCCGTGCACGATGCCATCGGCAATCAGTTCCGATCGATCGTAGTTCCACTTGACGCCGGCGAATTCCACTTTACCCCGCTTCCGACCTTCTTTCGCGCTCAGGCGGCGGTCGTCTTGCTTATTTGCCTTATCCTGCCACAGCCTGGCGCCGTGGCAAAGTGCTCGACGATGGCGAAAGCATCAACTTTTGCAACGCATTACAACAGAGACATGACGTGATTGCGAAGACGGACGTCCCTTGTCTGCAGCACGGGTTGCGACCAAATTGTCCGCAGAGGCGGGAGAACAACGTCCAAAGGAGAGTTTTGCTGCGCACGCCGGAGCCGGGACAGGCAGCAATCCTGACGGCGCTTTGCCTAAGATCAAAGGCCGTCTGGGGCTATGACGAGGCCTTCATGGCCGCCTGCCGCCCGGCCTTGACGGTGACGGCGGACGACTGGATGCAGTCGGATATCCAGATTGCCGTTCAGGATGACGATATCGTCGGCATGGCGCAGGTCCTGTATCACGGAGAGATCGCCGATCTCGACAAGCTGTTCGTCGATCCGGCCGCGCTGGGTGGCGGGATCGGCCGACGCCTGTTCGAATGGAGCGTGGAAACGGCGCTGCGCAAGGGTGCGAAGGTCATGACTGTCGATGCCGACCCGGGCGCAGCCGATTTCTATCGCCGGCTGGGGGCGGTCGATGACGGAGTGGTCGCCTCTGTTATACCAGGACGGTTCTTGCCGAGATTGAAGCTCGACCTGACGAGCGTCAGGTAAGTCCGGATCACCTACTGCATGTTTCGTTAAATCCTATTCGATTTAAGGATAAAAACATGCAGCAATTCAAAGTGTTACAGCGACCTTTGCGCGTCTAGTAAGACGCGCGGCGCTGTAAGACGTAGCAGCGAGGCTGCCTATCGCAAGCAGCCTCTAGGGCAAGTAACAGTCGCCGAAAAACATCGTCACTTCGCGCCGGCGGCGACCTCGGCGGCGCATTCCTGGCAGAGCGGCGCATGGGGCACGGCATTGAGCCGTTCTGCGGAAATCGGTAGGCCGCAACGCACGCAGGTTCCGAAGGTGCCGGCCGCAATACGGTCGAGCGCCGCGTCGATCCCACGGATCTCCTCCTGACCGGCAAGGCCAATGCCCTCCAGCACCTCGTCGTTCTCCCGTTCGGTTACCCGATCCGGCACGTCGGCATTCATCGGCTCATCGAGATCGTGCTCGATCTTCACCAGTCGGCCGTAGAGTTCGCGTTTGCGGCTGCTCAGCCGTTCACGAAAGTCGTCAAGCGCAAGCTTGTCCATGGGAAGACTCCTTGAAGTCGTGGCGCTTCGGGCGCGCCCCGCTCCTGTTCTTGATTGTTGGCGGCTCACCGGTCGACGAGAACGGCGCAGGGGCAATGGCTGACGACCCGGCTGGCGGTCGATCCGATGAAATAGTCAATGAGACCCGGCCGGTGCGAGGCAATGATGACGAGGTCGGCGTTTTCTTCGTGGGCGAGCGCATTGATCGTGCCGGCCGCGCCGCCGGTGCGGATCTCGATGCGTCCATTGATTCCGTGCTTGGCCTTCATCGCTTCCAGCGTCTTCGTCGCATGCTTGCGCGATTCCTCGACCATCTCAAGCGGGAAATCGACGATCATGTAGCCCTGGGCATAGGCGTTCAGATCCTCGACGACATTGAGCAGAACAATCTCGCCCCCTTCATCGATCAGCTTTTCTGCAATGCCGAGCACGGACTCGCCATGCTCCAGCTGATCCATGGCAATAGGGACGATGATCTTCTTGTACATGCTGCACTCCTTTGCGTTGCCTACCCGGATCGCCGGCACCGAAATGCGGGGGCAAATCCCACGCATTCGAGACTGAGCCCAGACGGTTCTTCCGGCATTGATTGAAATCAAATCGAAAGCGCCGCGATCGCATTGCCCTGTGTAATTGAGCTAGGGCGACAACGGCCACTGTCAACGCTCATCGAACACAACATCAAATGACTGACGGTCTTCCGTGAACGCCGACTTCGGCCCATATTCACCGGGCAGTTTCAACGAAACTGAGGCCCGAAAGGGCCACCGGTTTCGCCGCGCAAGGAGACAACAGATGATATCCACCCAGAGCACACCGCCTATCGACATTGCGGCCAATCACGCATTGGCGATGCCGGCGCATGTCGATCATTCGCATCTGGTCGTGGAGGATCTGGCGACAGTGTCGCAGTGGTATCAGCGCATCATGGGTCTTAAGCCGCTTGAGACGAGCGCCAGCGGCGAGACGCTGGGCGTTGGCGCCCGGCCGCTGTTGACGCTGACCACGGCCGGCAATGTCGCCAGGGCGCCACGAAACGCACCTGGTCTCTTTCATACCGCTTTCCTCGTTCCGAACCGTCAGGAACTAGGACGCTGGCTCGCCCATGCCGCCCATAACAATGTCCGCCTGCAGGGCGCGTCCGACCATCTCGTCAGCGAAGCGATCTATCTCGCCGACCCGGAAGGCAACGGCATCGAGGTCTATCGTGATCGGCCGCGGACCGATTGGAACTTCAAGCCGGACGGAACCGTCGGCATGGATACGCTGCCGCTCAACCTGCAGGCGCTCTATGACGAGGCGCCGAAAGACGACTGGAACGGGCTTGCCGACGGTACCGGCATCGGGCACATCCATCTGCAGGTGTCCGATATCCCCGAGGCAGACGCGTTCTTTCGGGACGTGCTGGGGCTCGGGTTGATGGCGCGCTACCCGGGCGCAAGCTTCTTCGGCTCGGGCAAATATCACCACCATGTCGCGGCCAACATCTGGAACTCTCGCGGCGCGCCCAAGCGCGAGAACAATATGACCGGCCTCTCCGACTACACGATCCAGTTCAAGGATCCGGCAGAGCTTGCAAAGGCGGTTGGCAAGCTCGACGAGATGGGCATTCAGGTCGAGCGAAACGGCACTGCTTACAATCTCGTCGATCCCTGGGGGATCGGCCTCAGGCTTGCAGCCTGACGCCGCCTCGCGACCCCTCCTCCACCGCCGCCACGACTGCGCTGCGTCGCTCACTCCGCAACGCGGTCGTATTTCTGCTGGACGACCAGTTCGACCGAGCGGCGGGGCCTTTCTGAGCGGATTCGGCAGCCGAGACGAATTCCCAGATTATCGCCAGGATTGTAAACACGCGGCACTGGCGCGCCCTGCGTCATCGCGCCGCTGGAAAGATTTTGGATAATCTATCAATAAACTTGAGTAAAATAGTCTTATAATCTAACCGCACCGCCATGGGCGTCGCCACGCCCAGTGTATGCGGAGTTAATAATATGAAATACAACACTATTTTAGCGTTTGCGCTTGCAGACGCCACGATGCTTTCGTCCCCGGCCCTGGCTGTGGAGTTCAGGCCGCAGGCCGAAATCGAAGGCGGTTTCTTCAGCGGCGGTTCGGCTGTCAGTGGCGGCTTCTTCCTGCCTTTCGTGCTCGACTCCGGCAACGCCATTTTCATCGATACACGCGGAACGATAGAAAACGATAAGGTCCGGCAGGGCTCGATCGGCGCCGGTTACCGCTTCCGCGCCAATGACCAGTGGGTCATCGGCGCCTATGGCTACTACGACTATCTGAAGAGCGAGTACGGCAATTCGTTCAGCCAGGTATCCTTCGGTCTCGAGGCGCTCAGCGGCGACCTCGAAATGCGCAGCAATCTCTATCTGCCGCTTTCCGGCGCCAAGACGCTGAGCGCCTTCAATGCCGCCTATGTTCGCGACCATGTGCTCGTCGTCCAGGAAGGCAAGGAGCGCGGGCGGCGCGGGCTCGACGCCGAAATCGGCCGGCGGCTTCCGGTCTTCGACGAAGGATCAGACGTCCAGCTGAAAGTCTTCGGCGGCAGCTACTGGTACGGCGGCAAGAACCTCGACGACATGTTCGGCGCCAAGCTGCGCGCGGAGCTGACCTTCGCCAACCTGCCCGGGCTTTCCGAGGGATCGACCGTCTCACTCGGCGTTACCGGCACCTACGACAATGAGGACAAGCTCAAGGGTGCCGTCATGGCACGCCTGCGCATCCCATTCGGGGCGACGGCGAAGGCAAGTGATGCCTTCGACCCGATGGTCCAGCGTGTCGAGCGCTCGAGCAAAATCCGCACGCATGCCGGCCCAACCGGCGATGTCGAGGCGGCGCAATTCGTTGCCAACGGCCGCAACCCCGGCAAGGTCGTCAACATCTCCTCGGCGAACGGCGACGCGGCCTCGATCAACGCTCTGATCGGCGCAGCCGGGGCCGATGCGCTCATCCTTGCCGATGGCAATCTCGGTCTCAACCAGTCGCTGACGCTCGGCTCCGGCCAGGCGCTTGTCGGTGGCGGTGGCTCTATTGCGGTGCGCGGCGCAAGGAGAGGAGCAACCGCATCCTTCGTCAACCACGGAGCGGCAACGACCCTCACCGGATACAATCCGGCACAAGACGTCGTCACCATGGCGTCCGGCAGCAGCATCGCGTCGCTGTCCGTGCGCGGCGGTCTCGCCGGCATCGCCGCAGCCGATGCTGGAAACGTCTCGATCGACAATGTCGACATCTCCGCCACCAATCATGACGGCATTCGCTTCACGCGCGTCGACGGCGCGGTGGTTGAGAACAGCCGCATCCATGACCTGTTCATCTGCGAAAACAACACAGCCTGCGAGTTCTCGGTCTACAATCCCAACAAGGCACCCTATGCCGCCGTCAGCGCGATCGGCAGCACAAACGTGACCGTACGCGACACGACGATCGACAAGGTCACCTATGGCGTGTTTGCCGGCGGCGAATTCAAGAAACTCAGCCGCACCGAATACGAGCTAATCACCGGCACGACAGATATCAAGCTCGACAACGTCACCATCAGCAACTCTCGTCGCGAAGGCGTGCTGCTCGTCGCCGGCAAGGACATCCAACTCGACCGCGTGACGATCGACAATTCCAAGCAGGACCGCGACATGGATCTGGTGGTGCTGCAGGGCACGTCGAACGTTGCGATCAACGACATGCGCCTCGCCGGCGGCATCAATGGCCTGATGTTGATCTCCAGCCCGAACCTCGATGCGACGACCACCAATGTCGACGTCAAGGGCCTGAAGATCGACGGCACGCGCAACGCCGGCATCTTCTTCAACCCGGTCTCGGGCATTTCGCTGCAGGACGTCACCGTCACCAATGCCGGCACCTATGGCGCCTATATCTACGGCAGCGACTATGAGTTCCTCGGCGGCGCCGCGAGCAACATCGTTCTCAACAACATGACGGTCGACAAGGCCGGTACGGCGGGCCTCTACTTCTCCGGCCCGGCTGCCGACATAAAGGGCAATGTCAGCGTCACCAACACACCGAAGGATTGCCTGCTCGACACCGGTTGGGCACCCGGCACCATCACGCAGGCTCCCGGCTCGGTGCTGACCGTGAACGGTTCGCCGCTTGACCAGAGCAACGCCGCAAGCCGTTGCCGATAACATTTGCGGCCACGCCCTCCATGTGGGGGCGTGGCTTTCTTTTGCTGGAGAACGCTGTCGGCTACCGCGGCCGGCGGCACTCGAAGGTGACAACCTCGTCGCCATGCTTCGGCGCGCTGCCGAAGTCGTAATTGCCGGAAACGACGAGATCGACGAAGCCGGCAGCACGCAGGGTCAGCGCCATTTCCTCCACGCCCCACCAGCGCATCGTCAAGAATTCGAGCTCGCTCGACGCCAGCTTGCCTTCGCACCAGAGTTCGTAGCGCAGATGCGACACGGTCGTCTGGGCGATCAGGTCGGCCTTGACCCGTTGGCTGGTCAGCGTCAGCAGGTCGCCCGCCTCGGTCTGCCAATTGCGGATGCTCGGCTGGGTGTCGGCGAAAAGATCATGCGGATACAGGTCGAAGATCAGGCGACCGCCCGGCCGAAGATGGTCTAGGAAACGTTTGACGGTCGCAATCGCCGTGGCATGGTCGGCGATCAGCTGCAGCGATCCGGCGGGAATGACGATCGCCTCGAAGCGCTCCTCATGGGCAAAGGCCTCGAAAGTCTGCTGCGATAGCGCCGGTGTCAGCGAGCGTTCCTTGCAATGCGCCCGGCAATAGCCGAGCATTTCTGGCGACGCGTCGAAGCCTCTGACGTCAAGGCCGGCTTCAAGCAGCGGAATCAGCGCGCGACCGTTGCCGACAGCCGGTTCCAGTATCGGGCCGGAACACTCGTTCAAACGCTCGAGATAATACTCGACGTCGCCGAAGGACTTTCCAATATATTTGTCTAAATTATAAACATGAGAGGCAAGCTTGCCGTAAGAATTGTTCAACATGCATTCGTCCAAACTGCTGAAGAAAGTGAAACGCCTATCCTATACAGCAGCATGCTCCGATGCGGTGTCGTTCAATTGTCACGCCGATCGCTTTTGTGATGCGACGAGCTTCGCGCATGGCACCATCGGCTGCGGCAAGCCGACGACAGTTCTGACTTGACAGCCGCCCCGGAAATCCGGGACGGACCCGCACGCTCAGCCAGGCATGCGGCAGACGGCACCGACGAGTTTTAGCACGAAGGGGCGGACTGTCAGCACGCAAAGGAAAGCGACCGGCATCGCCAGCGCATAGGTGCTGAGCACACGGCCGGGGTAGCCGGCATCGATACCGGTGTTTACGCCGACGATGACGCAGCACATCAGAAACGCCATGATCGCCGACATGAAGAAGGCAAAGGTAATCGGCACCGCCCGCGGTGGCAGCTTGCGGCTGCGCGCGATCCGCGGCGGTGGCATCGTATCTTCCATGGTGAGGATCTCCATAGCTTGCCCGCACGAACCATCCCAGCGGCATGGCCGGCACTATACGGATGACGTCGCGCGGAGGTAGGCCATTGCAGCCTTGCTCAGAGTTAGGCAAAACCATCGAATGGGAATACACAGTCGATGGATGTCATTATGGATACGTTGCGCGGCATCGAGAGTTTCGTTCGAAGCGTGGAGGAAGGCAGTATCGCCGCGGCGGCGCGCAAACTCGGCATCACGCCGGCCTCGGCAAGCCAGAATATCGCCCGACTGGAGCGGGCGCTCGGCGCCAGACTGCTTAGCCGCACGACCCGGCAATTGGGCCTCACGGAAAGCGGCCGGGTCTATTTCGACCGGGTGCGCAGCGTTGTCCATGATCTCGAACTCGCAGCCGTTGCAGTCGCATCGCTGAGCCAGGAGCCGCGGGGATCGCTGAAGATCGCGTCCTCGGTCGCCTTCGGCCGTCATGTGGTGGCGCCTCTCGTGCCATCCTTTGCCGCACGCCATCCGGAGGTCTCGATCGAACTCGTCGTCACCGATCGGGAGATCGACCACATCGGCGAGGGCATCGATATCAGCGTGCGCTTCGGCCTGCAGCTGGAGCCTGGGCTGATTGCGCGCAAGCTTGCCTCGGTGCCGATGGTCATCTGTGCCTCCCCGTCCTACATCGAGCGGCGCGGCCGGCCCGAGCACCCGGAAGACCTGATCCATCATCATTGCCTCGTCTACCGCTATGCCGGGCACGGGCGAATCTTTCGCTGGGGTTTCGTGCGGGATGGACTGCGTTTTGAGCCGGAACTGAAGGCAACGATCGTTAGCAACGATATCGACACACTTGCCGAAATGGCGATCGCCGGCGCCGGCATCACGCGGCTCGGTGCCTTCATCGCAACGGACCTGATTGCGCGCGGCCTGCTTGTGCCGCTGTTCGGCGGCGCACCGCGCGAAGGCATTGCCAACACCGACCACGAGCCCTTCGACTTCTATGCCTGCTTCGTCGATCGCCAGGCGGAAACGCCGAAGGTTCGCGCCTTCATTGAGCATGCGGCGCAGTCCCTCAAAGGTCGGTGGTAGCCGTCACGATCGCGCAACATCCCGCCGTCAGGCGAGCTCTACCTGGGCGACATTCTGCGCGGCTTCCTTTGCAAGCTTTGCCTCGCGGCGAAGCTTGAGCTTGTAACCGACTTCGACGATCGCATGGATCGCCGGGACGAATTCCTGACCGAGATCGCTCAGCCTGTATTCGACCGAAGGTGGCGATGTCGGCATGATCCGCCGTTCGATCGCACCCTTTTCCTCCATATCCTTCAGGCGCGTGCTCAGCACCTTCGCCGAAATGCCGGGAATATCGATCTTGAGTTCGCTGAAGCGGCGTGGACCGCCGCTCAGATACCAGATGATGTTGGGCGCCCAGGCGCCGCCAAGCATGACCATGCACTCCCCGACCGGGCAGGTCGGCGGCAATGCCGCAGCTCTATTCTTTCGAATTTTCAAGCTCATGGGCAAAATTCTCCAGTTACCGTGGGGAAACCGCAAACGTCGGTAACATAAAGTAATCTCATATACAAAAGTTATCGCTTCGGTTTAGGTTCCGCCGTCTTCGACAGAGACCATCATTGCAAAAGGAACATGGCCATGAAGCTTTATTACGCCCCCGGCGCCTGCTCGCTCTCGCCCCATATCAGCCTGCGCGAAGCGGGCGTCGAGTTCGAGATCGTCAAGGTCGATACCGCGACGCACCTCACCGAAAGCGGCGCCGATTTCAAGGCGGTCAACCCCAAGGGCTATGTGCCGGCACTGGTGCTCGAAACCGGCGACGTCGTCACCGAAGGTGCGGCCGTCGTGCAGTACATTGCCGATCGCTTTCCGAAGGCCGGGCTTGCCCCTGCCAACGGCACGCTGGAACGCACCCGCCTGCAGGAGCAGCTGAACTTCATCGCCTCCGAACTGCACAAGGCGTTCTCGCCGCTGTTCAGCAAGACGGCAAGCGTCGATGCCAAGGAGACGGCCGCGGCGCAGGTTTCCAAACGGCTCGGCAACGTCGAAACCCTGCTTTCCGATGGTCGCGCCCATCTGCTCGGCGAAGCCTTCTCCGTTGCCGACGCCTATCTCTTCACCGTCGTCAATTGGACCAGCGTCACCGGAATTTCGCTTAGCCCGTGGCCGCACCTGACGGCCTACATGCAGCGTGTTCGCGAGCGCCCGGCAGTGCAGGCAGCCATGAAGGCCGAAGGGCTGATCGCGGCATGAGCGGCACCCACAACGATCCGCACTTTGCGGCCGTCATCGATGTGCTCGGGCGCTACTTCGACGGGCTCTACCACAGCGACACGGCGATCCTGCGCGAGGTTTTTCACCCGAAAGCCCACTACGCCACCGCGACTGGGGGAGAACTGCTCGAACTCGACATGAACAGGTATTTCCCGATCGTCGACAAACGTCCCTCGCCGGCAAGCCGTGGCGAGGTGCGCGCAGACAGGATCGTCTCGATCGAATTTGCCGGCCCGGTGACGGCCTTCGCCAAGGTACAATGCGCAATCGGCGAGAAGGCGTTCACCGACTTCCTGTCGCTGATCTTCGTTGACGGACGCTGGCAGATCATCGCCAAGGTCTTTCACTACGACATCCGACAACCAGGCTAAGGAGCCAGCAATGCCCTATGTAAACATCAAGATCACCCGCGAAGGCGCGACCAGCGAACAGAAGGCGGCGCTCATCAAGGGCGTCACCGACCTGCTCGTCACGGTGCTCGACAAGAACCCGGCCACCACCTTCGTCGTCATCGACGAGGTGGCATTCGAAGACTGGGGCGTCGGTGGCCTGCCGGTGGAGGAATATCGAAAGCAACTGAAAGCAAAGAGCTAGTCGTTCCTCACTGCCTTGGGTCTGCCCAGCGAACGATCGAACGCTTGCCCGGTCGCGTTCCACTGCCTTCTCCCCACCGATGGGGAGAAGGAACCATCGACCGGCGAAGTCCTTTCCGCTTGATCGTCGCAGCCGGGCTCTCTATCTCATTGTCTCCCGCCGCATAAATCCCGGAGACACGCCTTGTCCGTTTTCAAGAACCTGCCCGAAGCTCCCGTCGCCGCGAAAAAGCCGGTGACCGATACGCGCCACGGCATCACCCGCACCGACGACTACGCTTGGCTGCGGGACGACAACTGGCAGGCAATGTTCAAGGATCCCTCGATCCTCAACCCTGACATCCGCAAGCATCTGGAGGCCGAAAACGCCTACATGAACGCGGCGATGGACGACACCAAGGCGCTGCAGAAGACGCTGTTTGCCGAGATGCGCGGCCGCATCAAGGAAGACGACAGTTCGATACCGGTGAAAGATGGCCCCTTTGCCTATGGCAGCCTCTACGTAACCGGCGGCGAGCAGCCGCGTTACTTCCGCATCCCGCGCGACGCCGACAATAAGGACGAGACCATCCGGCAGGTGCTGCTTGACGGCGACAAGGAAGCCGAAGGCAAGTCCTATTTCCGCCTTGCGGGCCTCGACCACTCGACCGACCACAGCCGCGGCCTTTGGGGGTACGACGACAAGGGATCGGAATATTTCACGCTGAAGGTGCGCGACCTTTCGACCGGCGAGGATCTTGCCGACGTGATCGAGAACACCGGCGGCGGCGGCGCCTGGGCGCCTGATGGCAAGAGCTTCTTCTACACCGTGCTTGACGACAACCACCGTCCGTCGAAGATCTTCCACCACGTGCTCGGTACGCCCCAGGCGGACGATCGGCTGGTCTATGAAGAAAAGGACCCAGGTTTCTTCATGTCGGTCGGCGGATCGCTCCTCGACGACTTCATCTACATCGACATCAACGACCACGAGACCAGCGAGTATCGCCTGCTTTCGACCAAGGATCTCACGGCCGAGCCGAAGCTGGTCGCCGGTCGCGTCATCGGTCTCGAATATGCCATGACCGAAGGCGGCGACGTCTTCTACATCCTCACCAATGCCGACGGCGCCAAGGATTTCAAGATCATGGAAGCGCCGGTGGAAGCACCGGGCAAGGAGAACTGGCGCGAGGTCGTGGCCCATAGGCCGGGTACGCTGATCCTCAGCCACATGGCCTATGCCCGCCACCTCGTCTGGCTGCAGCGCCGCGACGGTCTGCCGGAAATCGTCATCCGCGACCGCAAGACCGGCGAAGAGCACGCGATCGCCTTTGCCGAGGAAGCCTATTCGCTTGGGCTCTCCGGCGCTGCCGAATACGACACCGACGTCATCCGCTTTTCCTATTCGTCGATGACGACGCCGTCGCAGCTCTTCGACTATGACATGGCGACGCGTAAGCGCACGCTGCTCAAGACACAGGAAGTACCATCAGGGCACAATCCCGACGACTATGTCACCCGCCGCGTCTTCGCGCCGTCCTGGGATGGAACGAAGGTGCCGGTGACGTTGCTTTATCGTAAGGATACGCCGCTCGACGGTTCGGCACCGTGCCTGCTCTATGGCTACGGCGCTTATGGCATCACCATTCCTGCCGGCTTCAATACCAACTGCCTGTCGCTCGCCGACCGTGGCTTCGTCTATGCCATCGCCCATATCCGCGGCGGCAAGGACCGGGGCTTCTCCTGGTATGAGGACGGCAAGATGGCCAAGAAGACCAACACCTTCAAGGACTTCATCGCCGCCGCTGACTATCTGAATCAGGAGAAGTTCACGTCCTACGCGAACATCGTCGCCGAAGGCGGATCGGCCGGCGGCATGCTGATGGGCGCCATCGCCAACATGGCTCCGGAAAAATTCACCGGCATCATCGCCGCGGTGCCCTTCGTCGACGTGCTCAACACCATGCTCGACGACACCCTGCCGCTGACCCCGCCGGAATGGCCGGAATGGGGCAATCCGATCGACAGCCCTGAGTTCTACGACATCATCGCCGGCTATTCGCCCTACGACAATGTCGGGGCAAAACCCTACCCTGCAATCCTTGCGCTCGGCGGCTTGACCGACCCGCGCGTGACCTATTGGGAACCGGCGAAATGGGTCGCCCGCCTGCGCGAAAAGACCACGGGCGTTGAGCCGATCCTGATGAAGACCAACATGGACGCCGGCCACGGCGGCGCCTCCGGCCGCTTCCAGCGACTTGAAGAGATCGCCTTCGAGTATGCCTTCGCCATCAAGGTCGCCGGCAGAATGTAAAACCTACAGCGCCGTGCGTCGTTTCAGACGCACAAAAGTCGCTGTCGCACTTTGAATGGTTGCATGTTTTAGCCTTAGGTCGGATACGATCTAAGGAAACATGCAAGAGGAGACGCACCATGCCCGTTCACGTCGCCCTCCTTCGTGCCATCAATGTCGGCGGGGCCGGCATGCTGGCGATGGCCGACCTCAGAGCGATCTGCGAGGGGCTCGGCTTTAACGACGTGAAGACCTATATCCAGAGCGGCAACGTGCTGTTCCGCTCCGATTTGCCGGCGCCGGAGGCGGCGGCAAAACTCGATGCTGCGCTTGGCGAGAAGCTCGGCAAGGCGCCCGGCGTGATGATCCAGAACGCCAGGCAGCTGCAGACGGTTGCCGAGAACGCCCCCTTCCCCGACGCCAAGACCAATCTGCTGCATGTGGTCTTCCTGCCGAATGCGGCGCCGGCGGACGCGCTCGACAGGCTTGTCGCGCCCGACGGTGAGGAAGTGCAGGTCGCCGGGCACGAAATCTATGTGCACTATCCTGGTGGATCCGGGCGATCGAAGCTGAAGCTGCCGGCGTTGAAGCCGGGCACCGCGCGCAACCTCAATACGGTGCGCAAGCTCGCCGAAATGGCGCAGACCATGGAAGACGACAAAGACTGATGCTCACGGGGCTGCCGGCTGGAACAGCAGCCGGACAAAGGTGCGGAAGACCAGCAGCTGGGCGGGCAGGTTCTTAGGCTCCTTCAGCGCCTTCGACAGGATGATGCCACCCTCGATCACCGTTGAGACCATGTCGGCAAGCTGGTCGACATCCAGCGGCTCACGTGGCCGGTAGACCTGCATGATATCGCGGAACATCGCTCCGAAACGGCGGCGCCACATCAGCGCCGCTTGCCGATTGATCTCCTGTATGTCGCGGTCGAAGGCACGCTCGTGGCTACAGATCACCGCAACCAGGCAGCCGGGGTGACCGTTCGGAAGATCGGAGAGCAGTTCCGACAACAGCTTGAGGCCAAGCAGAAACGCCTGGAGCGGATCGTCCGCAAGCTCGCGCGCCCGGCTGAAGATCTCGTCATAGATCCGCTCGTCGTTTTCAACGTAGCGTTCGAGCAGCGCCTTCGCCAGCTCGTTCTTGTCGCGAAAATGGTAGAAGAAACCGCTCTTGGTGATACCGGTCTCGGCGATCAACTCATCGATCGAGGTCCCGCCAAATCCCTTCGCCAGCACCGAGACTTCGGCGGCGTCGAGAATCTTGGCGCGCGTTTCCTCACCCTTTCGCATTAGCCGTTTCCCTACCTTCGGTACAGTTTCCACCAATGACATGGCGACCAGCGAGCAATGCCGCGGCAAATCGCAACCAGCAAGCCTATGATTTCACTGAGATATTTACGTATATTAGCAATAGTATACCTTAAGTCGCCTAGTTTAGAAGACGATAAAAAGGCAGAAATTTAACCATCCTTGCGGGAATGGGAGCGCTCCGCCGGGATCCAACGCTAGCAAAAAACGGGTGGAGACCGACATGGCCAAATACCGACGCAGCCTGCCGCTCATGAAAGGTGCAACCTTTCTCAGCGACGGCGGCATGGAAACGACGCTGATCTTTCACGAAGGCGTCGAGCTCCCGCACTTTGCCTCCTTCGTCCTGCTGTCGACGTCCGAAGGACGACGGCGGCTGCTAAACTACTACACGCGCTATCTCGACATCGCACAACACCACGGCACTGGCTTCGTGCTCGACTCTGCGACCTGGCGTGCGAGCGCCGACTGGGGCGCCAAGCTTGGCTATGATGCCAGGGCGCTCGCCGAACTGAACCAGGATGCCGTCTATTTGCTGACGGAACTGCGCGCCGAGTACGAGCGGCCGCGGGCCCCGATCGTGCTCAGCGGTGCGATCGGCCCGCGTGGCGACGGCTACAGGGCTGGTCGCATGAGCCCTGACGAGGCCGAGGATTATCATGCCGCACAGGTCGCTGCCTTCGCCGTCAGCGACGCCGACATGATTTGCGCCTATACGATCACCAATATCGACGAGGCAATCGGCATCGCCCGCTCGGCGCAGAGCCACGGCATGCCCTGCGCCATCTCGTTTACGGTGGAGACAGACGGGCGGCTGCCGAACGGCCGCGCGCTCAAGGATGCGATCGAGACCGTCGATGCGGCGACCGGCCGGTTTCCGCAATACTACATGATCAATTGCGCCCATCCCGACCACTTCGACGCGAGTCTCGATGCCGGTAGCGCCTGGGTCCACAGGATCGGCGGCATCCGCGCCAATGCCTCGACGAAAAGCCACAGCGAGCTCGACGAAAGCGAGACGCTCGATCCCGGCGATCCGACGGCGCTCGGCCAGCAGTATCGGATGCTGACCGATCGTTTGCCGCGACTGCGCGTTCTCGGTGGCTGCTGCGGCACCGACCACCGCCATATCGCGGCGATTTGCGAGGCCTGCCTATCGCCGACGGCGCTTAGCGCCTGAAACGAAGACGGTACTCGCCCTCCCGGCCCTCCCGCGAACGACCTCTCGCGGGAGGGCGCCGCCTCGTCTGTCAACCCTCGCGAAACGGGGACAGCTCGTGTAGACTTGGCGCGAAAGGGCGGTGGCCGGAAGTCCCGGCAGAAACCGCTGACCGCAGAACCATGAACTACGCGCCTCCTTCGCCGACCGCCGAAACCGACGTCTTTCGCTTCGACAACAGTTTTGCGCGGTTGCCGCAGCAGTTCTTCGCCCGTGTCGACCCGACACCGGTTGCCGAACCCTGGCTGATCAAGCTCAACCGGCCGCTTGCCGAAGAACTCGGCCTCGACGTCGACAGTCTCGGGCGCGACGGCGGGCAGATCTTTTCCGGCAACAGCGTGCCTGCCGGTGCCGCGCCGCTCGCCATGGCCTATGCCGGCCACCAGTTCGGCACCTTCGTGCCGCAGCTCGGCGATGGCCGCGCGATCCTTCTTGGCGAGGTCATCGATCGGAACGGGCAGAGGCGTGACATCCAGCTGAAGGGACCGGGACAGACCCCGTTCTCGCGACGCGGCGACGGGCGGGCAGCGCTTGGCCCGGTGCTGCGTGAATACATCGTCAGCGAAGCCATGTTCGCGCTCGGCATCCCGACGACGCGAGCGCTTGCCGCCGTGGTAACCGGCCAACCTGTTTATCGCGAGCAGATCCTGCCGGGTGCCGTCTTTACCCGTGTTGCGGCAAGTCACATCCGCGTCGGCACCTTCCAGTTTTTTGCGGCGCGCGGCGACATGGCTTCGGTCCAGGCCCTGGCCGACTATGCGATCGACCGCCACTACCCGGAGGTACGGGATGACGAGCGCCCCTATCTCGCCTTCTTCAAGGCGGTGGTCGCGCGGCAGGCGGTATTGATTGCCCGCTGGCTGCATGTCGGCTTCATCCATGGCGTCATGAACACCGACAACATGACGATCTCGGGTGAGACCATCGACTTCGGCCCCTGCGCCTTCATGGATGCCTACGATCCGAAGAAGGTGTTCTCCTCGATCGATCAGTTCGGACGCTACGCCTATGCGAGCCAGCCGGCGATCGGCCAATGGAACCTGACGAGGCTTGCCGAGACGCTGGTGCCGCTCTTTGATCCGGTGGCGGCGACCGCGGTCGATCTCGCGAACGATGCGCTCGGCGAATATGGCGCGATCTTCCAGCGGCATTGGCTCGACGGCATGCGCCGCAAGATCGGGCTTGTCGGCGAGGAGGAAGGCGACCTTGATCTCGTCCAGGCGCTGCTGACGGCGATGCATCACGGTGAAGCCGACTTCATCCTCACCTTCCGCCGGCTTTGCGACTGTGCGGCCGATCCAGCGGCGGACGCTGCCCTGATATCCCTGTTCACCGACCCTGCCAGGATTGCCTCATGGCTTGCCGATTGGCGACAGCGCCTGGAGCGAGAGCCCGGCGCAGCAGGCGAGCGCACCGTGGCAATGAGGGCGGTCAACCCGGCCTATATTCCGCGCAACCACCGTATCGAACAGGCGATTGCAGCAGCGACGGAAGATGCCGACTTCTCGCTGTTCGAAGCGCTCGTCGACGTGACGTCCAAGCCCTACGAAGACCAGCCGCGTTTTACCGCCTATGCCGATCCGCCGCAGCCGGAAGAGGAAGTGCGGCAAACCTTCTGCGGCACGTGAGGTAAATCGACGGCAGCATAGTGCGCGCGCCCGGTAGTCGTGGCCTATGGCTTTCGGCCATAGGCCGACAGGAATATCCGCACGCTTTCCCTTGCGTGGGCGCGAAGAGCACCGGCATCGGGAATCGCCCGATCGCCGAGCAGCATGGCATCGTTGACGGGCTCGCCCATCACCAGCCAGTTGAAGAAGGACGCAGCGGCGCGCAGGTCCTGCGCCTCGACATCGCCGGCCTCGCGGTAATGAGCAAGGGCCTTTCTGAGCCTGTCGATCGAACGACGCGGCCCCTTCGCATGCAGTCTTTTGCCCAATTCCGGAAAGCGTTCCGCCTCGCCAATCACCAGGCGCCGCAGTTGCATCAGCCGCGGCGTCATGACGATCGCCAGCTGCTGCTCGGCGAAATCGAGCAGAAAATCCTCGATCGGGCGCCCATCTATGGGATCGGCGACCTGCTCCTCCAGCTCATCACCGGCCACGCCCGTCATGCCGGTGACAATATCGAGGAAGAGCGCCTCCTTGGTTCCGAAGTGGGCATAAACGGTCTGTTTCGACACGACGGCCATCGCCGCCACCTCGTCCATGTTGGTCGCGAGGAACCCGCGCTGCAGAAACAGCTCAGTGGCGGCAGTCAGGATGGACTGGCGCTTTCTCGTCATTCGCGTCTCGACGGGATTCGTCATTCTCAACCACGACCTCTCAGATGAGCACGCGATAGCACAAGTTCCTGACTACAGCGCCGCGCGTCTTATTAGGCGCGCAAAGGTCGCAGTAGCACGACCGCATTGACAAATCAAACTGGACGGTACAGTTTGATTTCTTATGAAGGCGGAGACGGCGGGTGAGCAAGAGCGAAAACCGGACCTTGAATGCGCAATGCAACTGCGGGCGGGTGCAGATGCACGCCGTCGGCAGGCCGATCGTGGCGACCGCCTGCTATTGCGCGAGCTGCCGGAAGGCAGGCGCACTGCTCGAGGCAATACCCGGCGCCGCACCAGTACTCAACAGCGATGGGTCCACGGACTTCGTGCTCTTCCGCAAGGATCGGATAGACTGCGTGCGTGGGGCCGATCAGCTTCGCGAGCACCGGCTGACGCCGACGTCGAAGACCCGCCGTGTCGTCGCCACCTGCTGCAATGCGCCGATGTTTCTCGAGTTTACCAGCGGCCATTGGCTGACGCTCTACCGGCATCGTCTCGACAAGGACGCCCGCCCACCCCTGCAGATGCGGGTAATGACGCGGGACCGCCGGGCAGATGTCAGCGTCAAGAACGACCTGCCGAGCTACGCCGGTCATTCCGGAAAATCCATGCTGAAGCTGATCGGCGCCTGGGCGGCAATGGCTTTCCGGTCCCCGAAGATCGACTATGTCAAGGGAGAGCTTGATGGCCATGGAACGTGAAAAGGTCGAGATCCAGAACATCGTTTCCCCAGGACACGTCACACGTGTCGACAAGGTGAAGTACGATGCAATGAAGGATGCGCTTCTCACCGCCCTATCGCGTGAGCAGTCCGCCCTCACGATCGCGGAAGCCAAGCAGAAGCTGCTGCCATTGCTGCCGGACGATCTTTTTCCAGGCGGCGCGAAGGCCGGTTGGTGGCTGAAGGCCGTCCAGCTCGATCTCGAGGCCAAGGGCGTGCTGCGTCGGGAAAACACCAAACCGCTGCGCCTTCGGCTCGCTTAGTCAGCCGAGACCGCGCGGTGAGCGCGCGACAGTGATCGTCTGCCGCGTGACGACGGCTGCCCCCTCACATCAAAGCAGCAAAGCGTCACTCGATCCCTCGGCGCGCAACTTCATTGCGGGCACCCTAATTTTTTGCGCTGCGAAATTATGGCTATTGAAAGGCAGGACCGGCGCGTTAGGTGCTAGGGGGCGGGCAGTCGCGTGACTTGCCCAAGCCCGATCTGACGGCCGCGGCCTCCTTCGCGACCGCCGACCCCGAAACCGATTTTTTCCCGCGCGGCCGCTCATTCGCGCCGCCTCAATGAAAAAGCCGTGCCACGGCGCCGTTCTTCAATTCGGGAGTTCCCACCATGCTCATTCTGGCGGCCATCGTCTTCGCCCTCATTGGCCTTGCGCTCGGCGGCGGCGGAGCCAAGCTCCTGATGCTTGGCGGCAGTCCCTATTATCTCATCGCCGGCATCGGCTTCCTGCTGACGGCCATCCTTCTCTTCATGCGCAAGGCCGCCGCCATCTGGCTTTATACGCTCGTCATCCTTGGCTCGCTCACCTGGGCCGTCTGGGAAGTCGGTTTCGACTGGTGGCAACTGGGCCCTCGTGGCGGCATCATCGTGCTGCTCGGCCTGTGGCTGATGCTACCGGCGGTCCGGCGTCCGCTCGGATTTGAGAGCCCGACAGGAGAACGGTATGCCGCCAGTGCCTGGCCGCTGGCGCTTGCCGTGCTCGTGTCGATCGGCATTGCCGGCTACTCGATGACCCAGGATCCGCACGACATCCGCGGCGATCTGCCGAGCGACGTGGTCGCCGCCAATCCGCCTCTCGGCGGCAACGTACCATCAGGAGAATGGCATCAATACGGGCGCACGCCATTCGGTCAGCGTTATGCGCCGCTCGATCAGATCACGCCCGAAAATGTCGCCAATCTCAAGGTCGCCTGGCAATATCAGACGGGCGACATCAAACGCCCCGAAGACGTGGGCGAGACCACCTATCAGGTGACGCCGATCAAGGTGAAGGACACGCTCTTTGCCTGCACGCCGCACAACTGGGCGATCGCGCTTGACGCGGCGACCGGCGAAGAGAAGTGGAAATATGACAGCAACTCCGGCATGAACCCTGACCGGCAGCACCAGACCTGCCGCGGCGTCACCTATTGGGCCGACCCGGCGGCAACCGCCGGCAGCGTCTGCGCCGAGCGGGTCTATCTGCCGACATCCGATGCCCGCCTGATCGCGCTCGATGCGGCAACCGGCGCCGTCTGCACCGGCTTTGCCGACAACGGTGTGCTGCACCTCGAAAAGGGCATGAAATACAATCCGGCCGGTTATTACTACTCGACCTCGCCGCCGGTTGCGGTTGCCGGAAAGCTGATCATTGGCGGCGCCGTCAACGACAACTATTCCACCCAGGAGCAATCCGGCGTCATCCGCGCCTTCGACATCAACACCGGCGCGCTCATTTGGAACTGGGACAGCGGCAATCCCGATGTAGCGACGCCGCTTGCCGAGGGCCAGACCTACAGCACCAACTCGCCCAACAGCTGGTCGGTATTCAGCTACGACGAGGGCCTTGGCCTCGTCTATATTCCCATGGGCAACCAGGTGCCGGACCAGCTCGGCATGGGGCGCAGCGAGCACGTGGAGAAATATTCCTCCTCCATCGTCGCGCTCGATATCAACTCCGGTGCTGTGCGTTGGGTGCAACAGACGGTGCACCACGACCTCTGGGACATGGACGTGCCCGCACAACCGGCACTGCTCGACGTCACCAAGGAGGATGGCACGGTCGTGCCGGCACTCGTCGGTCCGACGAAGCAGGGCGACATCTATGTGCTCGATCGACGGAGCGGCGAGCCGATCATCCCGATTGCGGAAGTCGCGGCACCCAAGGGCGCAATCCCGGAAGATTTTACCGCACCGACCCAGCCGGTCTCCGGCCTGACCTTCATGCCCGCCCCGCTGCAAGAGCGGAACATGTGGGGCGTGACGATGTTCGATCAGCTCGCCTGCCGCATATCGTTCCGCTCGTTGAAATACGAGGGTCGCTATACGCCGCCGTCGCTTGAGGGAACGCTCGTCTATCCCGGCAACTTCGGCACGTTCAACTGGGGCTCGGTCGCGGTCGACCCGGAGCGACAGGTGATGTTCGGCATGCCGACCTACCTCGCCTTCACCTCTCGTCTCGTTCCGCGCGATCAGATCCCGCCGAAGGGCCAGGACGAAAAGGGATCCGAGCAAGGCCTCAACCGCAACGACGGCGCGCCCTATGGCGTCTTCATGGGCCCGTTCCTCGGCCCGCTAAAAATCCCCTGCCAGGCGCCGCCATGGGGCTATGTTGCCGGTGCCGACCTCAGGACCGGCAAGATCGCCTACAAACACAAGAACGGCACCGTCGAGGACATGACGCCTTTGCCGCTGCCCTTCAAAGTCGGCGTTCCCGGCATCGGCGGACCGATGATCACCAAGGGCGGCGTCGCCTTCCTTGGGGCGGCAGTCGACGATTATCTGCGCGCCTATGACGTGACGACCGGCGAACAGCTCTGGGAGGCGCGCCTTCCGGCCGGCGGCCAGTCGACGCCGATGAGCTACACGGTCGGCGACAAGCAATATGTGGTGATCGTCGCCGGCGGCCACGGCTCGGTCGGCACAAAGCCCGGAGACTACGTCATCGCCTATACCCTACCCTAAAACGCGAAAAGGCATCCCTAATTCTCGCTAATGGGTTGCATCGGCAAGCCCCGCGCAAGCCACCAGAAGCAGCCTCCCCCGGACAGCAGATTCCGGGGGCTTCCCATGAAGATCGATAGCAGCATCTCCAACTATTATTTCTCGCAGCGCCGTGCCCAATCGGGAACGGTCATGCCGCTCGAAGAAACTGGCGGCGGTGACACGCGCCCGCGGCTCTCGCCGACCATTGCGCCGGCATCCACGTCGGCCTCGCTATCGAACGCCTTCTGGATCAGCGCATCCCGGGAAGAAGAGGCCAAGCCTTCGATCGGAAGCGGCGAACAGACCGCCTCCGGCGATTCAGTCAGCGACGAATTCCTGAAACGCGCCAAGATGAGCCTGGCGGAACAGATCCGTGCACAGATCCTGGAAGCGCATGGCATCACCGAAGACGAGCTGAAGGCGATGGATCCGGAGCAGCGCGAAGCGATCGAGGAGGAAATCCGCAAGGCGGTCGAACGCGCGATGGGCATCGACCAGCAGCGCGACGATACCGCATCCGATATCGCCGACGGAAGCGCCGCATGAATCGCCTGCAAGCTTCAACGCGACGACATTTCTGGGGCTTCATGCCCGGAATGCTGTAGATCGCCTTGACTATAACAATGCTGGACGTCGCAGCGGCCAGGTTATCAGATTGAAGACAGCTGAAGACGCCATGACCAGTGCTCACCTGACGATCGGCGGTTAGACCATCTCCGCCGCCATCCGGCCGACATCGGCAAAGACGGTGTTCAGCTCAGCCAGCGGCGCCGTCGCCTCAGCGATGTAGACCGCGATCAGGAGCGGTCCCCTACCCTCGGGCCAAACGATGGCGATGTCAGACGCGGCGCCGTTGCCGTTGGTTCCCGTCTTGTCGCCGACCTTCCAGGCCTTCGGCAGGCCGGCGCGGATGCGCAGGTCGCCAGTGGTATTGGCGACCATCCACTCGATCAACAGCTTGCGCGACGCTTCCGCCAGCACGGGGCCGAAAGCAAGATTGCCGAGCGTCTCCAGCATTGCGGCAGGCGTGGTCGTGTCGCGTGGGTCACCCACTTTCGCCTCGTTGAGTGCGGGCTCGTTCCGGTCGAGGCGCGTGGTCTCATCGCCGATCGTGCGCAACCAGGCGGTCAGCGCCGGCGGACCGCCGAAATTTTCCAGCAAAAGGTTTGCCGCCGCGTTGTCGCTTGTCGTCAACGTCGCGGCACAGAGTTCGGCGATCGTCATGCCCTCGCCGCCGACATGCTTCTCGGTTACCGGCGAATGGGCGACGATATCCTTCTGCGCAACGACGATACGGCGATCAAGCTTTTCGGCGCCCTGATCCGCACGGGCGAGCGCGAATCCCGCCGCCAGCGTCTTGAAGCTCGAGCACATGGCGAAACGCTCGCTCTCGCGGCGGCCGAACGACACGTTGGTTTCCATATCGAGAACGGAAACGCCAAGCCGTCCGCCCGTGCGCTTTTCGAGTTCGGCAAGGCGTGTATCGACATCGCCGCCGGTGGCGGCTTTTGCGGCCGGGCCGAGGGCGATTGCCGGATAGATCAGCGCGGAGCCGACGAGCAATTGGCGGCGATTGATGAGCAGCGGCACGTGTTCCTCCGTCGTGCGCCACGCATATATGCCGACGCTCTAACTAACTGTTGCAAAACATGCATTCGGATCGACGCTGGGCCGAATCGAGTGCCGTGCAGATCGCTAGGCGGTGATTGTGGCGTCCTTGTGCCACCTTTTTTCGAATGAGAGGATGACGGCCCGAATGTCTCGATTCGACGGTTGCGGCTCAACAGAGCGGACTGGTATGAAGTCGCAACAAAACAGGGATACTGATCCGTGCGCCTGATCCGTTAGCGACGCTCACCGGCAAGAAAGAACCACCGACGCCAAGGCCGCCTCGCGGCACCGTTTGGCGTGGGCATTTTTTTAAGGCCGATGAGAGCGCCAACCATTGAGCCATCGTTCTCCGGCCGTTTGCAGGATCATATCCATGACAACGACCAGTTCATCCCTGCCTGAAACCGGTAGCCTGCGCGCCGGTCCGTTCGAGCTCGGCTATCGCATCGAGGGCAGCGGCATGCCGCTGCTCGTCATTGGCAGCGCCGCCTACTATCCCAGTACCTTCTCGAAGCAACTGCGCCAGCGGACAAAGCTCCATTTCATCGATCACCGCGGCTTCGCGCCGGCGCATGCGTCCTACACGCGCGATGATATCGGCTTCGACGTGGTCCTCGACGATATCGAGTGGATGCGCCGGCATCTCGGTCTCGATCGCTTCGCCGTCCTCGGGCACTCCGGCCACGGCTACATGGCGCTCGAATACGCCAAACGCCATCCCCAGAATATCAGCCACGTGATCATGGTCGGCACCGGACCGAGCCATTCCGCCGCGCATACGGCGCTTGCCGATCGCCGGTGGGAGGAGCTGGTCGCGCCGGAGCGCAAGGCGATCTTCGAGCGCGAGATGGCCGAACTTGGCACCGATATCGCCGCCCGACCGGAGGAGCGGTTCAAGTCGCTGCTCATCCGTCTTGGCGCCAAGAGCTGGCATCTACCCGCCTTCGACGCGGCACCGCTATGGCGTGATGTCACCGTCAACAATCCCGTCTTCGACCATCTCTGGGGCGAAGTGTTTCGCGACATCGATATTCGGGACGGGCTCGACCGGCTTGCGATGCCGGTGCTCTTGGCACTCGGGCAATGCGATTATCTCGTTGCGCCGGCCGAGACCTGGGACGCCTATCGCCGGGACTTTCCGGATCTGACGGTCCGCATGTTCGAAAAAAGCGGCCACACACCGCAGCTTGAGGAAAGCGATCTCTTCGACGAGACGCTGCTTGCCCTTCTCGCACGCTAACCGGCATCGCCAAGGGAAAGGCCCGATCGGGCCTTTCCTCCCAGCCCCACATTGACCGTCGCCGGAAAGCGATTATCTAATGCTCCAGAAGCTATAGGTTTGGAGCATGGACATGTATTCGATCGGCGATCTCTCCCGCCGCACGGGCGTAAAAATTCCGACAATCCGCTACTACGAGCAGATGGGGTTGATTGCGGCCCCGGAACGCTCCGAAGGCAACCAGCGGCGCTACGAGAAACGCGAACTCGAACGTCTCGCCTTCGTCCGCCATGCACGCGATCTGGGGCTTTCGATCGAATCGATCCGCGATCTGCTGGCCTTGAGCCAGCATCCGGAGCGCCCCTGCGGCGAAGCAGACCGTATCGCCAGGGAACACCTGATCACCGTGCGGGAGAAAATCGCCCAGTTGCAGAAACTGGAACGCGAGCTCGAGCGCATCGTCGCCTGCAACGGCGACCACACGATCGGCGATTGCTACGTCATCCGTGCGCTTGCAGACCATTCCATGTGCGACAGCGACCATTGAGCGCCGGCGCGAGGCTGCAGACTTGGGCCGACTTCGAACGGAGTCGCGACCCGTCTCCAACTCAGTGCAAAAATCCCCGTTGACAAAAGCGCGGAAACGGACAATCTACGCACATGATCAAGAACGCACCCATCTGCCGCGCGTATTTTTGGCTGTTCCCATAGGAGCGGCCTGCTGATCAATTTCAACAAGGCCGCCATCAGGCGGCTTTTGTTTTTCACGGCACCTGATGGCTAGAGAACCATGAGGAGCCGACAATGCTACAGACCGCCATCCCCTCTCTCCATCCTCTGCCATCGACGCGGCCGCCGATGGTGACGATCCGTTGCGCCAAACAGCGCGACCTTCCCGAACTGCGCGAAATGATCGCGGAACTCGCCGCCCATCACGGCGACGCAGCCCCGATCACGCCGGAGCAGCTCGAGCGCGACCTCTTCGGTCGCACGCCCTGGATCACCGCGCTTGTCGCGGAGGCCGGCAACCGACTGATCGGCTACGCCATCCTCGTGCCGATCTACCGGGCTGCGGAAGGCGCGCGCGGCATGGAGCTGCATCATCTCTTCGTGCGCTCCGACAATCGCGGCACCGGCATCGGCCGCCACCTCGTCGCCAAGGCGCGCGAACAGGCGAAGATGGCCGGCTGCGATTACCTGTCGGTCAGCGCCGCCACGGGTAATTTCAAGGCCCATCACTTCTACGAATCCGAGCGCTTCGTACCTCGCCCGGTAACGGGCATGCGCTATATGCAGAAACTTGGCTGAGGATGAGGCGATGCGGCTTGCAATCGTGCTTCATGAAGGGTTTGCGGATTGGGAATGCGCGTTGTTGATGGCGACGGCGCGCGCTCACCTCGGCGTCGATATCGACGTCGCCACCCTGGACGGCGCGGCAGTCACGTCGATGGGCGGGCTCGACGTCTCCGCGCATCTGTCGATCGACGCGCTCGACCCCGCGGGCTTCGATGGCCTGGTGATCTGCGGCGGCGCGATCTGGGGAACCGCCGACGCCCCCGACCTCTCCACCACGATCCGCTCCTTCCATCGGCAGGAACGGCTGGTCGCCGCCATCTGCGGCGGCGTCGATGCGCTGGCGTCGAGCGGAATTCTCGACGCCACGGATCACACCGGAAACAGCGCGGACAGCCTTGCGTCACTCCGCGGCTATCACGGACACGGCTCCTATCGCGATCAGCCGCAGGCTCTCAGCCACAACCGTGTGGTCACGGCTGCCGGCACGGCGCCGGTCACCTTTGCGGTCGAGATCTTTCGCGCGCTCGGTCTCGGCTCGCCCGAACTCGACGGCTATGCAGCGCTTTATGGCCGGGAACATGCGGCAGCAACGACAGCCGCATGAGCAAGTTAAAGCGCATCACGATCTCTACAGCGCCGCGCGTCTTATTAGACGCGCAAAGGTCGCTGTAGCACTTTGAATGGCTGCATGTTTTAATCCTTAAATCGAATAGGATTTAAGGAAACATGCAGTAGGATTCGCTTGCCGCGCTTCAAAATCTTTGTCTTTTGCGCCTGTCGGCATCGCAAAACCGCTGAACACTTTTGCGCGACATGCTTCGGCGATCACAACCAGGTCGATATCTGCTCAAGCGGCTTCTTCACCTTGCCGGCCACCGGCACGGTCGCGTCGGGCGCGGGGTAACCGACCACCAGGATCAGAAACGGCTTTTCGCTGTCCGGCCGTCCGCAGATTTCGTTGAGAAAATTCATCGGCGCCGGCGTATGGGTCAGTGTCGCGAGCCCGGCATGGTGCAGCGCCGCGATCAGAATGCCGGTGGCAATGCCGACGCTTTCGTTGATGTAGTAGTTCTTCTTCGTGTCGCCCGGATTGGGGCCACCACGCTTCTGCGAGAAGATGGCAATCAGGTAGGGCGCCGTCTCCAGAAACGGCTTGTCCTCATCGGTGCCAAGCGGCGCCAGCGCGTCGAGCCACTCCTGCGGGGCCTTCTGCTGATAGAAGACGCGCTCCTCCTCTTCGGCGGCTTCACGCACCTTCGCCTTGATGCCAGGGCTTTCGATGACCGCGAAATGCCAGGGCTGGTGGTTCGCGCCGCTCGGGGCGGTGCCGGCTGCCAGCAGACAGGTCTCGATCACCGCGCTCGGCACCGGCCTTTCGCTGAAGGAGCGCGTGGTGCGGCGGCGGTTGATGTCCTCGTAGAATTCAGCCGCACGCGCTGCCATCTCCTCGGGGCTGCGCTCGATCCATTGGTCGTAGGGCACGGTTTCATGAGCACGCATGGCAAGTCTTCTCCTACAGCGGCGCGCGTCTTATCAGACGCGCCAAGGTCGCTTCAGCACTTTGAATGGCTGCATGTTTTATCCTTAAATCGAATAGGATTTAAGGAAACATGCAGTAGTTCCAGGAGACGTTAGAGCGTGCCGACCACCCGGAATCAAGCGGCCCGGACTACGCTTCAGAGTGCGGGAACGGCCTTGAGATAGGCGGCAATCGCCTCGCGGTCGGCAGCGGTCAACTTCGCCATATTCTTCTGGACTTCGACCATGGAGCCACCAACGGAATCGAATTCCGGCGTGAAACCGGTTTCGAGATAGGAGGCGATGTCGGAGGCGCTCCAGCCGCCGATGCTCTTCGAGCCCGGCGTGATGTCGGGGATGCGTCCCTTACCTTCCGGGTTCGGCGCGCCAGCCAGCCACTGGGCCGGCTCGAAGCCACCAAGCGCGTTTCGTGGCGTATGGCACTCGCCACAATGACCCGGCCCTTCGACCAGATATTGGCCGCGCGTCAGCTTCGGATCGGCGGCATCGATGGTCACGCGTGGGGTGTCGGTGAGGAACAGCAGCTTCCAGCCGCCGAGCGCCAACCGCATATTATAGGGGAACGGCAGCTCGTGGTCCGGCGCAACGTCGCTCGCCTTCGGCAGCGTCTTGATGTAGCCCCAGAGGTCGTTGACATCCTTCGGCGTCATCCTGATGTAGGAGGCGTAGGGGAAGGACGGATAGAGATGTTCGCCGTTTCGACCGACGCCCCGCGTCATGGCGTTGCCGAATTCCGCAAGCGTCCATCCGCCGATACCGGCCGCTTCGTCAGGCGAGATATTCGGCGCGTGGAAGGTGCCAAATGGGCTTTTTAGCGGCGGCCCGCCGGCAAGAACCAGCCGGGCGTCACCCTCGCTGCCGCGCTTTGCATGGCAGCTGACGCAGCCGCCGGCCCAGAAAATCTGCTCGCCATTGGTCAGATCTGGCTCTCCGAGACCCTCCCAATGAGCCGCCGCCCAGGGCGCGGGCTTGGTCAGCCACCAAAAGGCCGCACCGCCGACAAGGCCCAGAATCACGAGACCCGAGACCAGCTTTCTAATCCGTCGGCCCATCAGGCTTCCTTTCAACTGCATCCCCAACCCGCTACAGCGCCGCGCGTCTTATCAGACGCGCCAAGGCCGCTGTAGCACTTTGAATTGCTGCATGTTTTTATCCTTGAATCGGATACGTTTTAAGGAAACATGCAGTAGGTTCGCTCACACTCAAAACTGCGTGACAAGCCACAACCTTACTGCGGCAACAGCGCGATGATGCGCCGAAACAGTCGGCGCATCGTCTGAGAATTTCGGGGAGAACGACCTACCGTCAGTCCTTCTTCAGGCGATAGGTCTCATGACAGCTGCCGCAATCCTTGCCGAGCATGCCGAGTGCCGCACCGACGCCAGCCTGATCGGCCGGAAGCTGGGCGAGCACGGCGTCGGTGTCAGAACCAAGCTTGGCCGCCTTGGCTTTGAAATCGTCCATGTTCTCCCAGATCTTCGGGCTTGCTTCCGTCTCCAAACCGGTTTCGGAACCGGCCGGGAAATGGTCCGGGAAGACCTTGACCGTCTCGGAGATGGTCGTCAGCGACGCCTTGACGATCTCAGCGTCATAAGGCTTTTCGCCCTTGGCGATACCACCGAGCGCACCAGCAGCCTGACCAACCTTCTTCATCAGGGCCTGACGAACCGCCTGCGGTTCGTCAGCCGCGGTCACGGCGGTAACGCCAAGCCCAGCGAGGGCGGCCGCAAGCATTAGAGCGCGTATCTTCATCGTGATCTCCCGGTCATTCGAATCCGCATCTGCGGCCTTCGTGTTGAATGCGCCGGCATGATGTCATTTTAGCCTTTCGACGGAAGTAACATTTTTTTGATGTCCTTGTCACAACAGCATAATTTGACGCGGCCGCGCGATTCTTGATCGTCTCGACCGCGTCGTTCCAATAACATGACTACAGCAGTCATGTTTGTACGTGACGGCTCTACCGTCCGCCGGCCCAGCCCTGCCAGACGGTGAAAGCTGCGACCAGCACCAGAACAACGCCGGCGATACGGCCGATCAGAACCGTCGCACCGGGGCTGCCGACGAGAAAGTCGCGGCCGCGACCGGCGGCGAGCGCCAAGCCGCCATAGACGGCAAGCTGGGTGGTGGCGATCATCAACGCCATGACCGCCGCCTGCGACCATACCGGCCCGAATTGGGGTTTGAGAAACTGCGGATAGACCGCCAGCATGAAGAGATAGGCCTTCGGGTTCATCAGGCTGGTGAGTGCGCCCTGACGAAAGCTCGCCCAGCGCGACAGCCGCGCGGCGCCGTCGATACCGCCGATGGTGATGGAACTGCGGATGAGGGAATAGCCGATCCAGGCGATATAGGCGGCACCGCCGATGAGCAGCACGTTGAACAGTTGCGGCACCAGATGAAGGATGACGCTGACCCCGAGCGCCGCGTAGAGGGTGTGAAGGACACCGCCCGCCATGATACCGGCCGTCGCCGACAGGCCGGAGGCTCGCCCCCCGGTCAGCGAATTCGCCAGCACGAAGATCATATCCATGCCCGGCACGATGATGATGCCGAAGAGAAGGGTGAAGAAAAGCCAGAGATTTTCCGTATAGCTCATGTCAGTTGTCCGAGGTCCGTTCGATCGTTGCCTGAGCGGATTGCTTATTTTTCAATCCGTTGCCCAATGTTATAAGCGTCGCCAACTGACAGGGTCTTGTCAGGAGCGTTTTGGAACAGCGGAGTTTTTTCGATGCGCAAGGCCTCGCGCCTGTTCGAGATTATCCAGATCCTGCGGCTGGCCCGAAAGCCGGTGACCGCCGCTGAAATGGCCGAGACGCTGGAGGTGACGCCGCGCTCGATCTATCGCGATATCGCCGCCCTACAGGCCATGCGCGTGCCGATCGAAGGTGGTCGCGGCATCGGTTATATCCTGCGCCCCGGCTTCGACCTGCCGCCGCTGATGTTCTCGATCGAGGAAACCGAGGCGATCGTACTGGCGCTGGCGCTGCTGGCGCGCACCGGAGACGAGGAGCTGAGGGCGGCAGCCGGCCGCGTCAATCAGAAGATCACAGGTGCTGTGCCAGAACCGCTGCGGCTTGCGCTTCGCTCACAGGCGCTGCATGCCTGGGGAACGGTGGCACCCTCACCTACCGGCGTCGATCTGGCACTGGTGCGTCGCGCGATCCGCGACGAACGCAAGCTCGGCATCGACTATCGCGACGAACTCGGCCGCGCCACCGAGCGGACGATCCGGCCGGTCGCGTTGATCTACTATTCCGAAACCGCCAATATCGTCGCCTGGTGCGAGCTGCGTCAGGCGATCCGCAACTTCCGCGCCGATCGGGTCGAACATTGCGAAGCGACCGACGACTTCTTTCCAGGCGAAGGCGAAGGCCTGCGGGACCTCTGGATCAGCGGCTGGCGGCCACAACCAGGCGGGGCATGATCGTCTCCAACTGCAGGGTTCGATCCGTTTCGCGGCCGTAGCCGCGGATTGCCATTCTGTCCGCATGGATCTCGACGATCGCATAGGCTGTCGTATCCGGCGTCTCGACCATGCCCTTGATATTGACGAAATGAGTGCCGTCGGCGAGGCCGTAATTGCCGTCGTGGTTGTGACCGCAGAAATAGGCGCCGACGTTTTTGAAACGACCGAAGAGATCGACGATGCGCTGGCTGTCCCACATGTTGTGGGCGTTCGGCGGATAGACCGGGTAGTGGCCCATGACGACCACCTGCTCGCCGGCAGCCTCCGCCTTGCGCAGCGTCTCCTCCAGCCAGGCGAACTGCACGTCGCCGAGCGCGGCATTCCAGGGATGGGCGTTATCGGCCCCTTGCGATTTCAGCGTCTCGATCCACGTCTCGGCTGCGGTTCGCCGCGGGTCGCCGGGTGGCGGGGCGAAAAGGCTGACCTCGTTTCCGTCGATCAACACGAACCGCCAGTCGGCCATCGCAAATGTCTGATAGGGCGAGGGCATGCCGACCCGGCCGAAAACCTGCCCGAGCTTCTCCGGATCGACGCCGAAATCATGATTGCCGAGCAGAAAATGCTTGGGATGACGAAGCTTGTCGTAGAGCGGCAGGATCGCATCGAAGCTCTGCCAGCCTCGATCGATGATATCACCGAGCGTCACCACGAAGGCGAGGTCTTCGGCGTTGAAGGTCTCGATCGCTTCGGCGAGCTTCGTCAGGCTGTTGGCATAATAGCGGCCGAGGACGAGGTTCGGTTCCACAGCGGCATATTGCGGGTCGGCGATGACGCCGAAGCGGAGGAGAGGTGATGTGTCTGCGTGCATGGTGCTTCTCCCTACAGCGCTGCGCGTCCTATTAGATGCGCAAAGGTTGCTGTAGCACTTTGAATTGCTGCATGTTTTTATCCTTAAATCGAAGACGATTTAAGGAAACATGCAGTAGCGCCGGGCGATGACACGTTGGTGACGGCCGAGCATCCCGCCTCCACCGGTCACCCCCAAACGAAAAGACCCGGCGCAAGCGCCGGGTCCTGAAGTCGAGGCTTGGGAAGGCTTACTTGGAAGCCGCTTCGTACATTTCGAGTACGTAATCCCAGTTGATCAGGCTGTCGACGAACGCTTCGAGGTACTTCGGGCGCGCGTTGCGATAGTCGATGTAATAGGAATGTTCCCAGACGTCGACGCCGAGGATCGGCGAAGCGCCGTGAACGAGCGGGTTCTCGCCGTTCGGGGTCTTGGAGATTTCGAGCTTGCCGTTCTTGACCGAAAGCCATGCCCAGCCCGAACCAAACTGGCCGGTGCCAGCCGCGATGAAATCGGCACGGAACTTGTCGTAGCCGCCGAGATCCGACTTGATGGCTGCGTCGAGCTTGCCCGGCAGGCTGGTGCCGCCGCCGCCCTTCTTCATCCACTTCCAGAAGTGGATGTGGTTGTAGTGCTGGCCGGCATTGTTGAACAGCGGCTGGTTGGTGCCATAGGACTTCTTGACGACTTCCTCGAGCGAGAGGTCGGAGAGACCGGCTTCCTCGGCAAGCTTGTTGCCGTTGGTCACGTAAGCGAGGTGGTGCTTGTCGTGGTGGTACTCGAGCGTCTCGCGCGACATGTAGGGCGCCAGCGCATCGTAGTCATAGGGAAGGTTCGGCAATTCGAAAGCCATGTGGGCATCTCCTCTTGGCATGGGATTTCGTCAAAGAAATCTGTGAGCGGGAACATAGGCACCGGCCTTGACGGAGGCAACCGATGCGATGCCAATTTTTCCTCAACCCACGGAATATACTTTCAACATCATTTTGAAAGCGCCCGCGGCCCGAGCACATTCGCGCCACGTTTCGCGGGCAGCGTGCACCCATTGCAACCAGTTGAGAATAAGGACTGAACATGCTGCATCGCCCGATCCTGACCCTTGCCCTTGTGGCAGCAACCGGATTTGCCGCGACCGGCGCCCATGCGTCCTCAGGCGATGCCTGGGAAGAATTCCGGGCCGACGTTTCGGAGAAGTGCATTGCGGCCGCCCCTTCGCTCGACAAGCCGGTCGTCGTCGTCGATCCGTTCGGCTCGGAAAGCTTCGGGCTGGCGCTGGTCTCGGGCAAGCCCAAGGGCGCCGAAAATGCCGTCACCCAGATCTGCGTCTACGACAAGCAGAAGAAGACGGTGGAAATCGGCGGTGAACTGGCAGCCGACACCGTCACGGTCGTGGCACCGGCCGCAGACAAGTAGGCTGTCGCCGGCGATCTGTGATCGCAGGCTCGCGCGAGCTTGCGCGCACAAGCGCTCATGCAAGCGGTTTCCGGCTCTCATCGTCGAGCAACCGGCCGGAAACCGCACCGCCCAACGTCAGGGTTGCGAATCACAGCCGCCACAATTACCGGCAATTCTCCAACCGGAGATTGCCATGAAACCGATCCATATTGCTTCGTTCGCGTTTACCCTTTTGACCCTAGCCTCCTGCGCCCCAAGCCAGCGCGAGTATGAGACGGTGCAGACGGCGGTTCAAGGCAGCCCCGCGCTTCAGAGAGCGATTGTGAAGGATTGCATCAGCAAGAGATGGTCGAAATCCGACCTCGAAACTGGCGCGTTGATCATGAGCGTTCCGATCAACAAGGTCCAGGCGTTGACCTGCAAGCGGTTGACGAGCGCTCTGGCATCGGGCCGGCTGAAGTATGCGGACGTCCGCCCCGGCCAACCTACGGTCAACCTCATAAAGATCGTGCAGGGGCGCTAAGCAGCCTTTCACGGACCAACGGTGGAGACGATCCGGGGCAAGGCCTTGCCGGCTCTTCCGGCCGACCTTGCCACGTTGGCGGCGGAAACTGTCGAAGCCTTCGAGCGCCTGGGCCCCGACCCGCACGGCTCCACCTACGGCTTCTTCGATGGCCATGGCTGGAACATGGCCTTCGACCATGGGGAGCGCCGGCTCAACGGCATCTATGATTTTGCCGATTCAGGCATTGGCCCGCTTCACCGTGAGTTCATCTATTCGAACTTCATTTCGCCGGATCTGACGGCGCGGATTGTCGAAACCTATGAAGAACTGACGGGTCGGGCCCTCGACCGCCGGCGCATCGCGGTGCTGACCGGCGTGCACCGGCTGTCGGAACTGGCCGAACTCGTTGACGATCCCGAGCATGCGCCGACGATGCTGCGCAGCGTCGAGACCTGGGCCGCGACCGTGGCGCGGGCAACCTGACCCGCGCCATAGTCGATCTCGTTAGGCGTCCTGGCTCGAATGGGCCCAATCCATGTAGAGATCGCTTGCCTTGGCGGCGACCGGTCCGGCCTGCAGGTCACGGTCGTCAAGGCGGGTGACCGGCAGGACCTTGGAATAGTTGCCGGAGGTGAAGATCTCATCGGCAGCCTCGAAATCGGCCATCGACAACGTCGCCTCGACAACCTCGAAACCGGCTTCGCGCAACAGCGTCATGACGCGGAAGCGGGTGATGCCGGCAAGGAAGGTGCGGTTGGCGGCCGGCGTGAACACGACGCCATCCTTGACCAGGAAGACGTTGGACGAGCCGGTTTCGGCGATGTTGCCGAGCATATCGCGCACCAGCGCATTGTCGAAGCCGCGCGACCGCGCCTCGGTCAGGATGCGGGCATTGTTGGGATAGAGGCAGCCGGCCTTGGCATCGGTCGGCATGGATTCGAGCGTCGGCCGGCGGAACGGCGACAGGGTCAGAGACGAGCCGCCATGGCCGTTACCCATCGGCGCCTCGAACAGGCAAAGCGCAAAGCGGGTCGATTCCGGATCGATGGCGACCATCCCGGCCGCACCATGCTCGGCCCAATACATCGGCTTGACGTAGAGCGCGGTCTGGCCGTCGAATTTCTTGGCGCCTTCCCAGGTCAAGGCCTCGATCTCTTCCGGCTTCACGGTCGGCTTCAGTCCGAGCGCCGTTGCCGAGCGGTTGACGCGCTGGCAATGCAGGTCGAGGTCCGGCGCGATGCCGTCGAAGAAGCGGGCGCCGTCGAACACGGTCGAGCCCAGCCACATGGCATGGGAGGTCGGGCCGATCAGCGGCGGATTGCCGGACAGCCATTCGCCGTCGACATAGGTCCAGGTCACTGAGCGGGGGGATGTATCGACGGCCATCTGCGTCTCCTTCACGTTTTGTCTTCCGTATCTTCCGCCATAGCTCGAAAAAGCAGCATGGGGGTGAATGGGTACATCAAAAAATGTCATGGCGTCCATTCTGGCACCGGAACGGCCTCTCGCGTAGTCTCTCTCGCAGGGCAAAGGGGCAGACGTGCACATCATCAGGCATCTTGATCAGGACGACGTGGAAATCTTCCGCCGCATACGGCTGGAGGCGCTGCAGCGCGAGCCGCAAGCCTTCGCTTCCACCGCGGCGGATTGGGCGCGGCTGTCGACGGCGGAATGGCAGGCAAGGCTCGCCGCAAACACCGTCTTCGTCGCGCTCGACGGGGGTGAGCCTGTCGGCATGATGGGACTCATGCGCCAGCGCTCCAGCCGGATGGCGCACCGTGCCACCATCATCATGGTCTATGTGCGCCGCGAGGCGCGCGGTTCCGGCGTGGCGCGCGAGCTTCTTGCACACCTGACCGACCATGCCCGCTCGACCGGCATCCGGATGTTGGAGCTCGTCGCCCGCGCCGACAACGAGACGGCCATCCGCTTCTACAGGCGCGAAGAGTTCCACGAAATCGGGCGCGTTCCAGGTGGCCTGCTCGACGGCGAGGAAGAGGTCGACGAAATTCTGATGGCGCGGCACATAGACGGTCGCGCCGCACCGGCCAGACATCGCAAGGAGTGCCCCGATGAAAGCCATGTACTACGACGCCTTTGAGAAGACGCCCGAGATTCGCACGTTTGCCGATCCGACGCCGACCGAAAACGGCGTGGTCGTCAAGGTCGAGGCGACGGGTCTGTGCCGCTCCGACTGGCATGGCTGGATGGGGCACGACGCCGACATTCGCCTGCCGCACGTGCCGGGCCACGAGCTCGCCGGCATCGTGACCGCCACCGGCCGCGGCGTGATGCGCTACAAGGTCGGCGACCGGGTGACGGTACCCTTCGTTTCCGGTTGCGGCCGCTGCGGCGAATGCCGTTCGGGCAACCAGCAGGTCTGCGAGGCGCAGTTCCAGCCGGGGTTCACCCATTGGGGCTCATTTGCCGAATATGTCGCACTCGATTTCGCCGACCAGAACCTGGTGCATCTGCCTGAGAACATGGACTTCAAGACTGCCGCCAGCCTCGGCTGCCGCTTTGCCACCTCGTTTCGCGCCGTCGCCGACCAGGCACGGGTCAAGGGCGGCGAATGGGTGGCGGTTCACGGCTGCGGCGGTGTCGGCCTTTCGGCGATCATGATTGCTGCTGCACTTGGCGCACATCCGATCGCGATCGACATTTCCGAAGAAAAACTCGCCTTCGCCAAGAAGCTCGGCGCCGTTGCCACGGTCAACGGCCGCGACACGGACGACGTCGCAGGTGCCGTGAAGGAGATCACCAGCGGCGGCGCCCATGTCTCGATCGACGCGCTCGGCCATCCCGTCACCTGCTTCAACTCGATCAAGAACCTGCGCCGGCGCGGCCGCCACGTGCAGGTGGGCCTGATGCTCGGCGACCATGCCACGCCGGAAATCCCAATGGCGCAGGTGATCGGCCACGAGCTCGAGATCTATGGCAGCCATGGCATGCAGGCTTGGCGATACGACGCCATGCTGTCGATGATCGCTGGCGGCAAGCTCAATCCGCAACAGTTGATCGGCCGCGAGATCTCGCTCGAGGAAGCGATCCCTGCCCTCGTTTCGATGGACCGCGCCACCGATCTCGGCATCAGCGTGATCACACGGTTCTGAAGGGGACATTCCAAAGCCTGTTTGCTTTTGGCTGCGGATGCGATTTTGCCCTTAAGTCAGAACCGGTTTCAGGGCAAAATCACCACAGGAAGAATCACGACGAGGTCCTGTCATGGCGCTAGCGGCAGCTGCCACCGGGGAAGAACTCTACAGCCCCGTTCTTAATGCCAATCCGGCCCATCCGAACGGATGGCCCATCCAGATGGTCATCAGTTCACAAACGGAGGCGCGGCACAATCGGGCGCTCTGGGCACCGACGCACCTGATCTCGATGCGGGCGCCGGCGAGCCGGCTGCTGTCGATGATCGAGCTGCCGCCCGAAAAGCACCTGGAACTCTATTTCGGCGACGCCACCGACCCCGATGCTCCTGACGCCGCCCGTCCGGACGCGATCGAGGCGGCCTTCAATTTTATCGACGGCTTGCCTGAGGATGCGCATCTGCTGGTGCACTGTCTGCGCGGCATCGGCCGCGCGACGGCACTGAGCCTCGGCATTCTTGCGCGGTACATGTCGCCCGAGGAAGCGGCCGCGGCGTTGCATGCCCTGCGGCCGGAAGCCAAGCCGAACCGGCATGTGGTCGGGCTTTGCGATGCGGCGCTCGGGCTCAAGGGAAAGCTTGCCAAACAGGCCCTCCGCTTCCCCGCAAAGGTCTGGAAACCAGGCAAAGGCTGACGCCTGGTGGCGCAATGCCGTTGTGCAACGCACAAATCTTTGACATGATCGCGCAAAAGAACGGTATTCGCGGCGTGCCAACACCGGCACAATGCGGTAAGCCTTTGTTTTCGGCCACGCTTTTACGGGGTATGACATTTTGTCCCGCTGTGTGGCCGGGGATGACAGACGGGAGGAAAGAATGTCCCACGCGGCCTATGTGTTCGATGCCTATGGCACGCTTTTCGACGTGCATGCGGCGGTTCGGCGCCATGCCGCCGAGATCGGTCCGGACGGACAGGCGTTCTCCGAACTCTGGCGCGCCAAGCAGCTCGAATATTCCTGGGTGCGCTCCTTGATGGGCGCCTATCAGGACTTCTGGCAACTGACCGAGCAATCGCTCGACTACGCATTTTCCCGCTTCCCTTCCGCCGACCGCAAGCTGAGGAAACCGCTGCTTGATGCCTATTGGACGCTCGATTGCTACCCGGAGGTTCCCGCCGTTCTGAAAGGGCTGAAGGAGCGCGGAGCGCGGCTCGCGATCCTTTCCAACGGTTCACCTGATATGCTGGCTGCAGCGGTGCACAATGCAGCGCTCGAGATCGTCATCGACGACGTCTTCTCCGTCGACACGGTGAAGACCTACAAGGCGGCACCAGCGGTCTATGATCTCGTCACCACGCGCTATCGGCTTTACCCGCATGCGGTTTCCTTCCAGTCGTCAAACCGCTGGGACATTGCAGGGGCGACGAAGTTCGGCTTCCGCACGGTCTGGATCAACCGGGCCGACATGCCTGACGAATATCGTGACCAGGGGCCGGCGTTGATCCTGCCTTCGCTCGAAAGTCTGCAATTCGGTATCTGAGGTTTTGTCTCAATGGCTTGGTCGGCGTCGCAATACCTGAAATTCGAAGACGAACGCACGCGGCCGGCACGCGATCTGCTGGCGCAGGTTCCGGACCTGCCCTCCGGTCCTGCCTTCGATCTTGGCTGCGGCCCGGGAAATTCGACCGAACTGATCCACCAGCGATTTGCGGACGCCTCCCTTTCCGGCCTCGACAGCGACGAAAACATGCTGCTGGCCGCCGCCAAGCGGTTGCCGGGCCTGACCTTCGAGAAGGCTGACCTGGCGACCTGGGTGCCGCCGAAGGGCGCGTCGCTATTCTTCGCCAATGCCGTCTTCCAGTGGCTGCCCGATCACCTCGACGTGCTGGAACGGCTGACCGCTTCGCTTGCGCCCGGCGGTACGCTGGCGGTGCAGATGCCCGACAATATCGACCAACCGACCCATCTGCTGATGGAAGAAACGGCCCGCAGCGCCGACTTCGCCGATGCCTTCGAGGGCCGGACGATCCGCCGCAATGCGTTGCCGGCACCGACTGTCTATGTCGAGCGTCTGTCGCGCCATGCGCCCCATATCGAGGTCTGGCACACGATCTACTATCACCGGCTGGCGAACACCAAAGCGATCGTCGAATGGGTCAAGGGCACGGGCCTGCGCCCCTATCTCGATGCGCTGCCGCCTGAGCGACGCGACGCCTTTGCTGCAGCCTATACCGACCGGATCCGTGACGCCTATCCGGCGATGAGCGACGGCCGGGTGCTGTTGCGCTTTCCCAGGTTCTTCGTCGTCGCCGTCAAGGCCGACTAAGACACACCATCCCGCGGGCCATGCATCAGATCCGTTCGGCCAGGAAGTCGATGAAGGCGCGGATGCGGGCCGCGAGATGTTCATGGCCGGCATAGACGGCGTAGACCGTTTCGATCTCGTCCGGCCGATAATCCTCCAGCAACGCAACCAGCCGTCCCGCGGCCAAGTCCGGCTCAGCGTGGAAGCGGCCGATACGGCCGATGCCGACACCGGCGAGACAAAGCTGCTGGACGATCGCGCCGCTCGAGACCTGCAGATTTCCGAAGACCGACAGAAGCTCGGCCGAAGTTTGGCCGGGGGCACGGAAGGCCCACTCGTCGACGCTGCGGCGGAAGTTGAAGCGAATGCAATTGTGATTTTCCAGGTCGGCAGGCGTCTGCGGCACGCCGTGTCTGGCCAGATAGGCCGGTGACGCGATCACCACCGGCCGGCTCTCCATCAGCTTGCGCGCCTTCAGCGACGAATCGCGCAAGGGGCCAGTGCGGATCGCCACGTCGGCCCGTTCGCCGACCACGTCGATCAGGCTGTCCGTCAGGGTCAGATCGAGGCGCACCTCCGGATAACGTTCGAGAAATTCCGGCGCGAGCGGCAGGATGTAGCGCTCGCCGAAGCCGACCGATGCGTTGATGCGCAGAAGCCCGCGGGGAGAGAGCCGGCCGCCGGCCGCAACCAGTTGCTCGGTCTCGGCGATCTCGGTCAGAATGCGTTGGGCGCGTTGCAGGTAGACTTCACCCTCCGGCGTTAATTGCAGGGACCGGGTCGAGCGCACCAGCAGGCGCGTGCCCAGCCGATCCTCGATCCGGGTGACCAGCTTGCTGACCGCAGATGGCGATAGCCTCAGCCGCCGGCCGGCGGCAGAAAAGCTGCGCGTTTCGCAGACGGCGACGAAGACCTCCATTTCACCGGCGCGGTTGTCCATCACTCACCTATGAATTCAGTTCACAGCCGTTTATCCGATTATACGGATTATCGCGCAAGCTCTCCACCCTCATATTCCCGTCGAACACATCAACACCAAAACGCCCGGTCCTCCCAGCCGGACGGGAAAAGGTCTTGTCATGCCCATTGCACTCTTCGCATTGACGATCGCGGCCTATGCGATCGGAACCACCGAGTTCGTCATCGTCGGCCTGCTGCCGACGGTTGCCGACGATCTCAACATCACCCTGCCGCTTGCCGGCCTCATCGTCAGCGTCTACGCGCTCGGCGTCACCTTCGGCGCACCGATCCTGACGGCGCTCACCGGCCGGATCGAGCGCAAGCCGCTGCTGGTCGGACTGATGGCGCTGTTCATCATCGGCAACGCCGCGGCGGCACTGGCGCCGAGCTACGAGCCTCTGCTCATTGCCCGCGTGATTTCCGCCTTCGCCCACGGCGTCTTCTTCTCCGTCGGCTCGACCATTGCCGCCGACCTCGTGCCCGAGGATCGCCGTGCCTCGGCGATTGCCATGATGTTCATGGGCCTGACGGTCGCCATCGTCACCGGCGTGCCGCTCGGCACCTGGATCGGCCAGACCTTCGGCTGGCGCGCCACATTCTGGGCTGTCACCGGGCTTGGAGTCATAGCGCTTGCCGCCATCGCCACGCTGCTGCCAAACACGCTGACCAAGGCGCCGCCGGCAAGGTTGATCGACCAGGTGCGCGTTCTCGGCTCTGGTCGGCTGCTGATCGTCTTCGCCATGACCGCGCTCGGCTATGGCGGTACCTTCGTCGCCTTCACCTTCCTGGCGCCGATCCTGCAGGAAATCACCGGCTTTTCCGAAGGCGCCGTCAGCCTGATCCTGGTGCTCTACGGCGTCGCGATCGCGATCGGCAACATCGCCGGCGGCAAGATCGCCAACCGCGATCCGGTGAAGGCGCTGGTTGGCCTCTTCCTTGCTCAAGCCGTCGTCCTTGTGCTCTTCACCTTCACGGCCACGTCGCAAGTCCTGACGCTGGTGACACTGGCAAGCCTCGGCTTCCTGTCGTTCGCCACCGTGCCCGGCCTGCAGCTCTACGTCGTGCAGCTTGCCAAGCAGCATCGGCCCGGCGCTGTCGACGTCGCCTCGGCGCTCAACATTGCCGCCTTCAACCTCGGTATCGCCATCGGCGCCTGGCTTGGCGGCGTCATCGTTGCCTCGTCGCTTGGCCTCGGCATGACGCCGGTCGTCGGTTCCGTTCTGGTCGTTGGCGCGCTGCTGCTGACGCTTCTGAGCGGCGCACTCGATCGCAAGGCAGAAACAGTCGCCCAGCCGGCTTGACCAAGCGGCCAACTGGCCCACCTATACCCTCGCCTCTTTCCCGCCCGGCCGATGGCCGGGCGTTCTGCAAAAACAAGGAGTTCCCACATGCATTCGGTCAATTCCAACGGCGCCAACATCCCGGCGCTCGGCTTCGGCACCTTTCGCATGCCCGGTGCCGACGTGCTGCGCGTGCTGCCGGAAGCGCTGAAGCTCGGCTTCCACCACGTCGATACCGCCCAGATCTACGGCAACGAGGCTGAAGTCGGCGAAGCCATCCACAAATCGGGTATCGCCCGCGCCGATATCTTCCTCACCACCAAGGTCTGGGTCGACAAATATGCCCATCGCGATTTTCTCGCCTCTGTCGACGAGAGCCTGATGAAGCTCAAGACGGATCACGTCGACCTGCTTCTCCTGCATTGGCCGGGTGGTAGCGACGTGCCGATGGCCGAGCGCATCGGCGCACTGAATGAAGTGCACAAGGCCGGCAAGGTCCGCCACATCGGCGTCAGCAACTTCAACACCGCCCAGATGGAAGAGGCGGTGAAACTCAGCGACGCGCCTGTTGCCACCAACCAGGTGGAATACCATCCCTATCTCGACCAGACGAAGGTGCTCGCCACGGCCCGCAAGCACGGCATGTCGATCACAGCCTACTACGCCATGGCCAACGGCAAGATCCCGAACGATCCGCTGCTGAAGGACATCGGTGCGCGCCACGGCAAGACCGCGGCGCAGGTGACGCTGCGCTGGCTGGTGCAGCAGAAGGATGTCATCACCCTGTCGAAGACAGCAACGATCGAGCGCCTGAAGGAAAACTTCGACATCTTCGACTTCGCGCTTGGTGACGGCGAGATGGCGGCGATCCATGGCCTCGCCCGTCCGGACGGCCGCATCGTCAGCCCCGAGGGTCTGTCGCCGGTGTGGGACAAGGCCGCCTGACAATAGTTGCCGATCCGCCGCCGGTCGAGTTCCAAACCGGCGGCGGATGATCTATGCAGATCCCCTGGGGAGATCGATGCCGATCTCCCCAGGGGACGCACTGTCGATGGGAGGGGCCGATGACGTCGAAAACCGTTGAGGTGGGCGACATCGCTCCGGATTGGCCGGCCATCATCGCCGTCGTGCTTGGCGTTACCGCCTTTTCCGTCGCGCAAGGGCTCACCTATCCCTTGATTTCGCTGTCGCTGGAAGGCCGCGGCGTCTCGGCCGCCACGATCGGTCTCAATGCCATGGGCTTTGCCGCCGGCCTTGCCGCGGCGACCCTGCTGCTCGGGCATCTGACGCGACTTGCCTCCGCAGACAAGCTGATCATCGCCAGCCTCTGCGGCTGTTCCCTCTGCCTCGCAACACTTGCGTCCACCTCCTCGCTTCCGGTCTGGTTCATCGCCCGCTTCGCGCTCGGCTTCTTCGTCAGTATGGTCTTCATGCTGGGCGAAGCCTGGCTCAACACCGCCTGCCCGGACCGGCTGCGCGGCCGGGTATCCGGCCTCTACGGCGCCGGCATGTGCGGCGGCTTTGCCGCCGGGCCGCTGGCGATCCCGCTTCTCGGCACCAGCGGCGGGCTCGGCTTTGCGTTGCTGGCGATCTATATCGCGCTCGTCGCCTTCCTCACCGGCCTTCTGACGATGGGCGCGCGGACGCGGCCGGAGCCATCTTCGACGCGCGATCTGTTCGCGTTCTTCCGGCACGCGCCGACCCTGATCCTGATGGTGCTGATGTTCGGCTTTGCCGATATTGCGGCGATCTCGGCGATGCCGGTCTATTTCGTCAAGTCCGGCCACAGTCAGGCCTTCGCGGCGTTGAGCGTGACGGTGCTTGCGGTGCCGACGGCACTGGCGCAGCCCTTCATTGGTGTCTTGCTCGACAAGTTGCCGCGTCGGCGGGTGGCGATTACTGCAGCCGCGGTGGCGGCAACCGGCTATCTCGCCATTCCGTTGGTGACGTCGGCACCGCTCTTGCTGGCGCTGTTCGCGCTGATCGGCGCTGCCAGCTTCGCCCTCTACACGGCAGCGCTGACCATGCTCGGCGAGCAATATCGCGGCAGCATGCTGGTGGCTGGCAGTGCCGCCTTTTCGCTGGCCTATGCTGCCGGCAGCGCGGCCGGATCGGGCGCCACCGGCTTTCTCATGGCGCTGATCAATCCCACTGCCGGTCCGCTCGGGGTCGGCATGGTACTGGTCATGTTCACGCTGATATTCGCCGTCGCCGGCAGGAGATAGGCGCGGCCGTCAGCGCCGACAAAGTCGGGTAAGCGCGTCGCCAAAAACACGCGCCGCCGGCCCGAGCGGCTCGTCGATCCGGTGCACGAGATAGGCCTCGGCGGCGACCTGGCTGTTGCGGCCGAGCGAGGCCGTAGGCAAGCGAACGAGCCGGCCCTCGGCGAGATCGCGCTCCACCTGCCACAGCGGCAACCGCCCCCAGCCGAGCCCCGCCAGGATCATCGCATGTTTGGTATCCTGGTTGCTGACTCGGCAGGTCTGCGGCGAAAGCACGCCGAAGTCGCGCCCCTCCGATCGCTGCGAGGGATCCGACTGGACGATCTGCAGATGGTCGGCGAGCTCCGGGCTGCCGAGCACGCCGTTGACGGCGTTCAGACCCAGCGGATGCTGCGCGGCCACCACCGCGATCAGCTGGACGTCCGTCAGCGCCTGCCGGCCGATCGCCGGATCGCGAAAATCTTCACCCACCATGATCCCGAGCGTGAAGCGTCGCTCGATCAGGCCATCGAGCGGGCCGCCGAGCGGCGAAACCGAAAGCCTGATGGCAACCGAGGGAAAGGCCACCCGCATTTCCTTCAGTGCAGCGCCGACGGTCACAATCGGAAACAGCGTATCGACGATCAGCGACAGTTCCAGCTCGATGCCCTCGCCGAGGCCGCGGGCGCGGGCACGCATGGCATCGACGCGCAACAGGATATCGCGCGCATTGGCAAGCAGAGCCTGGCCTTCGGGTGTCAGCACCGGCCGGTGGCCGGAGCGATCGAACAAGGAAACCCCGAGCCCGGCCTCGAGATTGGCGATGGCGTGGCTGACGGCAGACTGGACGCGGGACAGCCGGCAGCGCCGGAGCGAAAACTGCCGCTTTCGGCAACCACCACGAAAGTCCGCATCTGGTCCAGGGTCAAGGCGTCAATCATGATCGATTCCATAGATCAGTTTGATGCATTTTATATCACTTTTTCAGATCGATGAAAGCACCCATCCTGCCTGACATCAGCGGCCGCGAACGCTCCGCAGACCGAAGCAAGCGCAACAAGGGAACCGGAAATGACAAAGATCCTCGTGCTTTACTACTCCTCCTACGGTCACATCGAGACCATGGCCGCAGCCGTTGCGGAAGGCGCACGGGCCGCAGGCGCCAGCGTTGCGGTGAAACGGGTGCCGGAGATCGTACCGGAAGCCGTCGCCATCAATGCCGGCTACAAGCGCGACCAGGACGCACCCGCCGCAAGCGTTGCCGAACTGCCCGATTATGACGCGATCATCATCGGCACGCCGACGCGGTTCGGTAACATGGCCGCGCAGATGAAGAACTTCCTCGATCAGGCGGGCGGCATCTGGGCCAGGGATGCGCTGGTGGGAAAAATCGGCAGCGTCTTCACCTCGACCGGCAGCCAGCACGGCGGCCAGGAGTCGACGATCCTGGCAACACACACGGTGCTGCTGCATCTCGGCATGGTGATCGCCGGTCTGCCCTACAGCTTCAAGGGCCAGATGCGCATGGATGAGATCAGCGGCGGCTCGCCCTATGGCGCCTCGACGCTCGCCGACGACGGCAATGGCGGCGACCGGCAGCCAAGCACCAACGATCTGGAGGGTGCACGCTTCCAGGGCCGCCACGTCGCCGAACTGGCGCGGGCGCTGGTCGCCGGCCGGGCGCGTGTGGCGGAGGTGGCCTGATGTCGACGGTCGTCGCTTTCGTCCCGGAAAGGACCAGCTGGACCGCAGTAACGGCGGTCGTTGCCGCCGGCATGGTCGCCGCAATGCAGGTGGGCAAGGGGCTGATCGCCGGCCCCCTGCTGCAGGCCGATCTCGGGCTCGACCTGACCGCACTCGGCTGGCTTACCTCCGTCTTTGCGATCGTCGGCGTTGTCGGCGGCATGCCGGCCGGAGCCATGGTCGCGGCCATCGGCGACCGGCGCATGCTCGGCGTCGGCATGGGCATCCTCCTGCTCGGCATCATCACCGGTGCCGCGAGCCAGAACTTCACGCTGCTCATCCTGTCCCGCATCTTCGAGGGGTTCGGTTTCCTGCTCGTCGTCGTTGCCGGTCCGGCGATCCTCATGCGCATTGTCGGCTCCGGGCGGCGTGATCTGGTCTTTGCGGTCTGGAGCTGCTTCATGCCGGCGGGCATGGCAATCGCGATGCTCACGGGTCCTCTGTTTGCCTCCTGGCAGGCAATCTGGTGGATCAACGGCCTCGTCGCGCTCCTCAGCCTGTTGACGATCATTGCAGCGATATCGCCCTCGCAGAGCAGGCCCCGCCCATCCGCTGGCGGCTTCCACGCGGACGTGATCGCAACGGTGAAAAGCCGAGGGCCGGTGCTGCTCTTCGCCCTTTTCGCCCTCTACAGCCTTATGACGTTCACCCTGTCCAGCTTCCTGCCGATCCTGCTCGTCGCGCTTGGAACGGCTGGGGTGCTCAGTGCCCTCATCACGCTTTCCAACGTCATCGGCAATCTTGCCGCCGGCCACATGCTGTCCCGCGGCGTCGGCCGCGGTCGTCTGGTTATCACTGCAGCCACGCTGATGGGCGCTGCCGGCCTCTGGATCTTCCTTTCGCAGTCGGGTGACTTGCTGACGTTTACATCATGCGTGCTATTTTCGGCGATTGGCGGACTGATCCCTGCGACCTTGATATCGACCGTACCGATGCTGTCGCCAAGCCCGGCGCCCGCACCGATGGCGATGGGCCTCTTGATGCAAGGCAGCAATCTCGGGCAGCTCATCGGACCTGTTGCTGTCGGAACCGCGATCGAAGTTTACGGCTGGACTTCCGGTGCGGCCTTCATCGGCATCGGCGCACTCGCCTGCATCCTGCTGGCGACAACTCTTGATCGCGCCCTTCCTGTTAAGGAACAGAAGAAAGCGTGATGGAGCATCTGTTCGACACCCTCTACGGCGCCGGGGCGGAACGGCTCAGCTTCGCCCCCAATTTCACCGGTCGCGCCTTCGTACTTCGTCGCGATGCTGGCACCCTGCTCGTCTGCGCCTCGCGGCAATTGGCCGAAGAGGCCGAAGGCCTCGTTTCGGTGGGCGCGATCGCACGGTAGCACATCAACCACCATCACCAGGCGATGCCCTCCTGCGATTGGGCCTCAGACCACCTCGGCGCACCGCTGTTTGGACCCTGGAACGCCGGCAGATCCGGGCACATTGCCGAATGGCCGGTGGTTTTGCTGATCGCGAACTGCCTTCCGCGGATTTTGAAGTGATCCCCACACCTGGGCATACGGCGGGCTCGGCCTGCTTTCTCTGGGACGATGGCCAGCGTCGTGCCGAGCCTGGCAAAGGGACTGCCGCTTCATCAGACCGAGGTACGGGAAACGGAACGCCAGATCGATGCGATGACGCGGCGGCTGAAGCACGGTGCCGATGGTTAGAGCATTTCCAGGAAAAGTGCGAAGCGATTTTCCGTCAGGAAATCCGTAAAAAACAAAGAGATAGAGCGTTTCTGCGACTTCGTCCAAACCCGAAACGCTCTATCGTCGATCGAGGGTACGACACCAAGACAACAAAAAACCCACCGGCGCTGGCGCCGGTGGGTTTTCTTCAAGCAGAGCCGAAAGAGATCAGACGAACTGGCTGAGGCCCGGGACCGAGGCGACAACTTCGTCGACGACATCGGCGCCAGCCTTTTCCTTGGCGAAAGCAATGGTTTCCTTGGCGAGCGAGGTGATCTCGCCCATGCCGAGGCCCTGGCTCATCAGCTGCTGGCCGAGCGCCATGACACCGCCGCCGCCGATCGCCGACATCAGGCCGCCGAGCAGACCGCCGCCGCCCGTGCCTTCGCCGTTGTACTGTGCGATCAGGTCGGTTGCGCCCGGGATCGATTCGATCATCTGGGCGACCGGACCGTCAGCCGCTTCGCGCTGCAGGAAGCCGAGGATCATGCCGACAGCCTTTTCAGCCGTCGCAGGCTCTAGGCCGACATTCTCCGCTACGCGCGTGACCAGTTCATTCATGGATAACTCCTCGTTGAATTTTGACGTTGACGTCAAGGTAAATGATCGCTTCCGAAATAACAAGCGACGATGGATGGAATGCCGGGCAATCCACCAGCTTTCAAGCAGCTCTCCGCGCATCGCGTAGCGGCGCAATTCCGCGGCTCGGGGCAATCGTTTCACGGTCGTGACCGCTTGGCAATGCGACCGATCGGCCGCCACCAGCTCCGCTGGTTTCGGGTTGCGCGCCGCAATCACCTTGTTGCCGGGTGGAGCAGCACCGCCTATAACAGGAACGAGCCACATTTCGATGACGGGCCCGGCAGACATGCCGCGAACCGCCCGCTTTCATTGATGAAACGGAGATGAAGCCCACATGGTGGAAGAAGGCAAGCTCTTTATCGGCGCCAGCCGCAAGCCGGATGATACGATCAACAAAGGCGAATATCTCGAGCTGAAATTCGGCAACCGCCACGGGCTCATCACCGGCGCCACCGGCACCGGCAAGACCATTACCCTGCAGATCCTCGCCGAAGGATTTTCCAACGCCGGCGTTCCGGTGTTCTGCGCCGACGTCAAGGGCGACCTCTCGGGCATCGGTGCGATCGGCGAGGCCAAAGACTTCATCCTCAAGCGCGCCGAACAGATCGGCCTGCCGACCAACCCCTACGAGTTCCAGGAATTCCCGGTCATTTTCTGGGATCTCTACGGGGAAAAGGGCCACCGCGTCCGCACCACCATGTCGGAAATGGGTCCACTCCTCCTGTCGAGGCTGATGAATGCGACGGACGCTCAGGAAGGCGTGCTCAACATCGCCTTCAAGATCGCCGACCAGGGCGGCCTGCCGCTGCTCGATCTGAAGGATCTGCAGGCGCTGCTCAACTACATGGGCGAGAACGCCACCCAGCTTTCCAACCAGTTCGGCTTCATCTCCAAGGCCTCCGTCGGCTCGATCCAGCGCGAACTGCTAATCCTGGAACAGCAGGGCGCCGAACATTTCTTCGGCGAGCCGGCACTGAAGATCACCGACATCATGCGCACGACCAATGACGGGCGCGGCGCGATCTCGGTGCTTGCCGCCGACAAGCTGATGATGAACCCGCGCCTCTACGCGACCTTCCTGCTGTGGCTTTTGTCCGAGCTGTTCGAGGAGCTGCCTGAGGTCGGCGATCCCGAGAAGCCGAAGCTGGTGTTCTTCTTCGACGAGGCGCATCTGCTGTTCAACGATGCGCCGAAGGTGCTGACCGAGCGGGTCGAACAGGTCGTCCGCCTCATCCGCTCCAAGGGCGTCGGCGTCTATTTCGTGACGCAGAACCCGCTCGACGTGCCGGAAACGATCCTCGGCCAGCTTGGCAACCGCGTCCAGCATGCGCTGCGCGCCTATACGCCGCGCGACCAGAAGGCGGTGAAGACCGCCGCCGACACCTTCCGCCCGAACCCGGAGTTCGACTGCGCCACCGTCATCACCAATCTCGGCACCGGCGAGGCGCTGGTCTCGACGCTCGAAGGCAGGGGCGCGCCGTCGATGGTGGAGCGCACGCTGGTGCGCCCGCCGCAATCGCGTGTCGGCCCGCTGACGGCGGAAGAGCGGCAGAAGGTCATGGATGTCAGCCCCGTCCGTGGCCAGTACGACGAAGATTTCGACCGAGATTCGGCCTATGAAATGCTGACGGCGCGCGCCAAGAAGGTGGCGGAAGCGCAGCAGCAAGCCGAGCAGGCGCCGGTGGAAGCCGATACCGGCGGTGGCCGCTGGACGCTTCCGGGCTTCGGCGACGACGAGTCTGCGGCCCCGGCCGGAAAGCAGGCCCGTCCGCGCTCCTCCGGATATCAACGCGAAACCGTGGTGGAAGCGGCGATGAAATCGGTTGCCCGCACCGTTGCAACCCAGGTTGGCCGCGCATTGGTTCGCGGCATCCTTGGCAGCCTGAGCAGGCGCTAGAGTATTTCCAGGAAAGTGCGAAGCGGTTTTCCGTCAGGAGATACGGAAAGGCAGGAGCGAGGGCGTTTCCCCGGCTCCTCTAAAGCGGAAGCGCCGCAGCGCAACGGCGCGGACGCTGTCCGCCGCGGCGATAGAATAGACCATCTCTGCACGCCCTGATCCGCCGGATCAGGGCGTGCCTGCATCTTGAAAGGACATCCCATGGACGTGAAAGACTCGAACGGCGCCATCCTCAACGACGGCGACAACGTCACCCTGATCAAGGACCTGAAGGTCAAGGGCACCTCGACGACGCTGAAGCGCGGCACGGTGGTCAAGGGCATTCGCCTCACCGACAATCCTGACGAAGTCGAGTGCCGGGTCGAGAAGATCAAGGGCCTCGTGCTGCGCACCGAATTCCTGAAGAAGGCCTGATGCTGCTGCGCGCGGCAGGAAACGGGTAGCGCGCCCTCGCCGTCAATGACGCGCGAAGCTGAGCAGACAAACAATAAAGCCCGGCGGGAGCCGGGCTTTATTGTTTATTAGCGAAACGAGAGGCTTAGAGCGTTTCCGGTTTAAACGAAGCCGCAAACGCTCGGCCTCTTTGTTTCCAAGCATTTCCTGACGGAAAACCGCTTCGCACTTTCCTGCAAAGGCTCTAGGCGACCGTCAGCGTGACGTCGATATTGCCCTTGGTCGCATGGCTGTAGGGGCAAACGATATGCGCCTTCTGGACGAGATCTTCGAGAACCGCCTTGTCGACGCCCGGCGAAGTGATTTCGAGTGCAGCGTCGATGCCGAAGCCGGTGCCGTCTTCGCGCGGGCCGATGCCAACCGTGCCCGTCACGGTGGTGTCTTCCGGAAGCTTTACCTTCTCCTTGCCGGCGACGAATTTGAGCGCGCCGAGGAAGCAGGCGGAATAGCCGGCAGCGAAGAGCTGTTCGGGATTGGTGCCGCGGGCGCCGTCGCCGCCAAGTTCCTTCGGCACGGTCAACGTAACGTCGAGAACGCCATCGGCGCTCTTGGCCTGGCCGGCGCGGCCACCGGTTGCGGATGCAGTGGTACGATAGAGAATGGGCATTGGCGGGGTCTCCTTTGCGTTTCGTTGTCGAATGAGAATTACATACTGCAAAATTAAATTGTGCGCAAATTAATTTTGCAAATTGCATTTTCGGCCCAAATTTGCGACAATGCTGAGATGACGATCAAAGCGGCACAATTCGACACGCTCCCGGACGAAGCGCTGACGCTCGGTAAACAGCTCTGTTTCGCCGTCTATTCCGCTGCGCATGCCTTCAACCGCGCGTACAAGCCGCTCCTCGATCGTTTTGGCCTCACCTATCCGCAATATCTCGTGCTGCTGGCGCTCTGGCAACAGGACGGAATGACGGTCAAGCGTATCGGCGAAGAGATCGGGCTCGATTCGGGAACGTTGTCCCCGCTGCTGAAACGGCTAGAGGCGGCAGGTTATGTCGGTCGGCAACGCGATCCCGGCGACGAACGGCAGGTGATCGTCAGCCTGACGGAGAAGGGTCATGACCTCAAGACGGAGGCTTTCGGCATTCTCGCTGATATCGGCAAGGCGTCGGGCTGCAGCCTGGAGGAAGCCCGTGAAATCAGGGAAACCCTACATCAGCTGACGCGACGGCTCTCCTCCGGCGAGAGCGAAGTCTGATCGCGGGCGGCAACGTCGAAATTTCAAAACTTGAGAAACGTGCCGGGATCGTGGCTGTCGCGCCGATCTTGCGCAGCACAGAAACCGGGCGCGCAGGTCGAACGCCCGGACTGATCCAACCTGCGGCGCTGTAAGCGCAGCTCAGACGACGAGGATCGGCGCCTTGCCTCGCACGCGGTCATAGAGATCTATGACATCCTGATTGAGCATGCGCACGCAACCCGACGAAACGGCCTTGCCGATCGACTGCCATTCGGGCGAGCCATGCACGCGGTAGAGCGTGTCCTGCCCGTTCTGGAAGATGTAGAGCGCGCGGGCGCCCAGCGGGTTGTCGATACCAGGTGCCATGCCGCCATTGCTGGCGGAATACTTTGCCAGCTTCGGCTGGCGCGCGATCATCGAATCGGGCGGCGTCCAGCGTGGCCACTTCTTCTTCCACTGGATGACGCCGCGGCCCGACCAGGCAAAGCCCTCGCGACCGAGACCAACTCCGTAGCGCAATGCGCTGCCACCCGGCTGGATCAGATAGAGGAACCTGTCACCGGTATCGACGACGATCGTGCCCGGACGCTCGCCGAAGGGATCGCTGACCTCCTGGCGATAGAAGCGTGCATCGATCTGGCGATAAGGCACGGCCGGGATCTGATTGCCGCCATCGTCGACAGCGGCATAGATATCGCCGATATAGGCGCTCTGCGGCGGCAGGCCCGTCGGCAACGGACCTCCATAGGCAGGGCCTTCCAGAATGACCTCGGCACGCGGATCGACCCAACGCCCTTCAAGAGCAGGATTGCGAAAGATCGGCGCAGTTTCCTGGCGGAAGCGATCGGTGTTCATCGAAGACGTGCAGCTCGCAAGGCCCGCGGAGGCGAGCGCAATACCGGACGTGCGGAGAAACTGGCGACGGGAGAAAATAACTGAAGAGGACATCGAACTCTGAAAGGCTTGAGTGCGCGACGAACTGGAGTGCTGCACGAAATTGATTAATGAAACGATTCGCGCAGACCCGCCCAATTTAAGAATGCTGGCATCTACGGCTGGAACGAGGCTTGTGTCGGTAAACGTCGGATCACGTTTCCGACAGCTTTTTCGGCGTTACGCCGGCGTGGCTCAAATGCCGTCGGCGTTCAAGCCGGGCTGGCGCAACAGCGCCTCAAAATCCGCTGATGCAAGCGGGCGGCTGAAAAAATAGCCCTGGATCTCGTCGCAACCGCTATGGCGCAGGAACTCCACCTGCGCCTGGGTTTCGACCCCTTCGGCGATCACCCGCAGCCCGAGATTTTGTGCGAGCGATATGATCGCCGCGGTGATGGCCCTGTCGTCGACATCACCAGGGATATCCTCGACGAAGGATCGGTCGATCTTCAGGCGACGGACGGGAAACCGCTTCAATGCGCTAAGGCTCGAATATCCCGTGCCGAAATCGTCGATCGCCAGATGCACGCCGATCGCCTTCAGTTCGTGCATGGTCGCCAATGCGCCCGGCACGTCCTGCATGATCAGGCTCTCGGTCAATTCCAGCTCGAGAAACCGCGGCTCCAGCCCGGTCTCGGCGAGAACGGCGGCGACATGCGCCGCCCAGTTTCGCTCGCGGAACTGGCGTGCGGAAACGTTGACGCTGACGATCAGCAACGGCAGCCCGGCCTCGTGCCACGCCTTGCACTGACGGCAGGCGGCGCGCAGCACCCAATCGCCGATCGGCACGATCAGTCCGGTCTCTTCGGCCAGCGGAATGAAATCGCCCGGCGAAATCATGCCACGCTCGGGATGCCGCCAGCGAAGCAGCGCTTCGGCGGCAAAGACCCGGCCGCTCTCGATATTCACTTGCGGCTGGAAATGCAGCAGGAATTCTTGCCCCGCGATCGCCTGGCGCAACTCCGCCTGCTTCAACAGCTTTTCGTGGGCCTTGTCGGCCATCTCCTCGGTGAAAACCTGCAGATTGTTGCGGCCGAGCTCCTTGGCGCGGTACATCGCCATGTCGGCATTGGCGAGCAGCTCGCCGACCGTCTTGCCCTGGTTGGGGAAACAGGCAACGCCCATGCTGCAGGATATCTGCAGGCTGCGGCCGTTGATCTGCATGGGCGCAGCAATAGCCGCCCGAATATCCTCAAGGCGTGCGAGCACGACATCGCGCTCGCAGGGCAGGCCGTTCAGAAGAAGGATGAATTCATCGCCACCGACGCGCACGACCATATCGGATTTGCGCACCGATGCGCGCATGCGCGTGGCGGTCACCTTGAGCAACTCGTCACCCGCCGCATGACCCAGCGTGTCGTTGACGAGCTTGAAGTTGTCGAGATCGAGGAAGGCGAGGACCGCCCATTGCCTCGTTCCGCGCAACGCTTCCAGGGCTTCGGCGACCTGCTCTTCGAACAGCGCCCGGTTCGGCAAACCGGTCAACGCATCGTGGTGAGCCATGAAGCTGATGCGGTCTTCGGCCTGCTTGCGCTCGATCGCGATGCCCGCCAGATGGGCTGCCATGGCGATCAGCTCCTTCTGGGGTTCGTCGGGAACGCACACGGTTTCCGAATAGAGGGCAAAGGTGCCGAGCACCTTCCGATCGCGAGAATGGATCGGTGTCGACCAGCAGGCATGGAAGCCGTAGGGCGTGACGACCTCCTTGCAATCCTCCCAGAGCGGGTCGCTATGAATATCCGCAACGATCACCTGCTCGCCGCGCCAGGCGGCCGTGCCGCAGGAGCCCGCTTTCGGGCCGATCTCGAGACCATGGATCAGGCCACAATAGGTTTCGTCCAGGCTCGGCGCGGCACCATGCAGCAGGTGACGGCCATCGGCCGATAGCAGCAGGATCGAGCCGCGGATCCGCGGCACCAGCGCCTCGATCAGCAGGATCAGTTCGCGGAAAAATTCTTCGAGCGGCCGGCCGTTGGCGATCATCTCCAGAAGATGCGCCTGGCCCTCCAGCAAACGTTCTGCCGCCTTGCGGTCGGAGATATCGCGTGACACGCCGACGATGCCGACGATCTTGCCGCGCTTGTTGCGCAACGGCACCTTGGACGTCATCAGCCAGCGATCGCGACCCTTGGTCACCATCGCACGCTCTTCGATGCCGAAGATCGGCTCTCCCGTCTCGATCACCCGGCGCTCGACAGTGGCGATGATCTCGGCCAGATGTGGCGGATGCAGGTCGAAATCGGTCTTGCCGATGATGTCGCGAAGCGATTCCAGTCCGTTGTCTTCGATAGTGACCTGGTTGGCGATGAGGAACCGGCCCTCGGTATCCTTGGCATAGATATAGTCGGGCACGTGGTTGATGATCGTTTCCAACCAGTAATGCCGGTCGGCAATGTCAGGGTCGGAAGGAAATATCCGGCTCATCTCATCGGCCAGACGATTGCTCGCATCGATCAGGCAGCGCGTATCCTCGTTGCCGCCCACATTGAGGGCCGCATAACGCGGATTGCGGGACGTGTTCTTCGCCAAGCAAGGCCTCCGGAAGCACAATGTCGAGATCGGTCTGACTTCCCCAACCAACGATAGGCGGCCAAAGGTTAGCCGTCCCTAAATAAGACAAGGAAAATCGTGCAGAGGTTGCATTTCGGTGCTCAATATAGCCGGAAAGATGGGGCGGCGCGAGCCGCCCCATGCCAAATCAGGACAGAACCCTGCGCAATGGCGGAACCAGCATCAGTGCCTGGTCCGCAACGATCATTACGATGATCGCAATGCCGGTCAGCGGAAAGGCCAGCCCGAACAGTAGCGCCAGCAACCACAATCCGGCATAGATACTACGCCGCGGCGGCATCGGCGGCACGCCGATGCGCCCGGCCGGGCGCCGTTTCCACCACATCACAACCGCCGAAACCGACACGAATATGATCGCCAGGCAGGTCGCAAGCATCAGCAGCTGGTTGAACAGCCCCCATTCCTGGCCCTTGTGAACGTTGATGCTCCATTCGATCGCCTTGCCGAGTGGCGGGTACTGGCCAAAGGCGATGTCGACCAGCGGCTCGCCGGAATATTGATCGATGTGCATCGTGCGTTCGCGGGCGAGATCGGCGGGAAAAATCGCCGCGGTGTAGACACCGGTCTCGTCGGCGGGAATGGCCAGTTCATAGCCAGGCAGCATGCCGGCCTTGTCGGCAATCGCGACGGCCCTGTCGAGCCCGATGGACGGGACTGAGCCGCCGCCGGCCGCCGACATCGGGACCGGCGCGTTCTCCACCAGCCAGCCGGCCTTGGAGAGCACGTCGGTCGACACCTTCGTCGAGGTCGGGACATCGTCCCAGAGCCCGGCCGGGTAGCCCAGACCAGCCGCCGTCAGCTTGCCGTTGACGGTCGAGCCCCAGTAACCGGACCAGAGCAGACCGGAAAAGGCGAGAAAGACGATGAGCAGCGCCGAGGCGATGCCCGTGACCGCATGCATGTCGCGCCAGAACACCCGTCGCCCCGGTGTGCCGCGGACGGTGATCACACCGCCGGTCTGCTGCCGTGGCCACCAGAGATAAATGCCGGTGACGACGAGCAGCAGCGCAAAACCCGCGACAATCTCGATGATCGTTTCGACACGTTTGCCGAAAAAGTCGAGGCTGTGCAGGTCTTCGACCACCTGGTTGAACTCGTCGCTCGGGGCGACCATGTCGAGTATGCCGGCAGTATAGGGATCGACATAGACCATCAGGCGCCCTGCGCCTACGCCCACCGTCACGCGTGCCGACCGATCGGCACCGGCCGGCGTGCGATAGGCAACTGCCGTGCTGCCCGGCACCGCCTCGACGGCGTTGGCGACGATCGCCGAGGGCGGCAGCGGCGTCTCCCCCACCGCAACGATATTGCGATAGGCAAAGAACGTGTCGTCGATCTCGTCGTTGAAGAGATAGAGCCCGCCGGTCACGGCAAGGCTGATCATGAATGGAATGACCAGAAGGCCGGCGAAGAAGTGCCAGCGCCAGATCGCGCGGTAGAGCGAAATGCCGCGCTCGGCGACATCGGGCAGTCGCGCGGCGCCGGAAAGAGATGCAGTCGTCATGGGTGTCCCCCCGGGAAAAGCCCAGCGATGACCAGCTGGCGGCTTACCCTTGCTTGAAGTCTGGATGTGGTGGTTGCGCCAGCCGCTGGAGCGAACGCGTCGACCGAGAACCCCTCGTCGACAGTGCGCGTGCTGGCACTCAACCCTTCAGAGGCAGATCAGGCGGAAAACGGTGGGGGCGCGCGAGGCCCGGAGCCAGCCAGCAGCACCGGACGAGCGAGCAAAAGCTTGGCTGCTGGCGAAGAGAGCGCCAGGAACGTAGGCGCGGTCTTGGCGTGAAACGCCTGAGGCGTGGGCAGAAGCACCGGCGCGGCGAGACAGCAGGACTGGCATGCATGCGCTTTCGTGCCGCCCTTGCCATCCGGATCGTCATGGCCGGCCAGGCAGAGGTCGGGAAGCGAGCCGTCGGGCAGAACATAGGCTGCCATATCCGGTGCAGCCCGCATGGCGGCGCCCGCTGGCAGTTGCACCAGGGCGGAAACGATGAACACCAGCGCGCAGAAAATGCGCACTGCCGCGTCCATCCTCATCCACTCTCGCCGCGGTCGCGCCAATCAAGCCCCCATATCGATGCTGGGATTGCTAGTGTGCGAAGGTCTGAAAGACAAGCGGCCTTACCGCCGCACCGGTCGTTCAGCAAAAGATTTCATGCGAGATATCAACGCCCGCCGCTTCTTGCGCGGTCCGCGATTGCCTATGACAAGGGTATGCAAATGACAGGAGGAGACCGGACATGCTGACGATCTATGGCGTCTATCGCTCGCGCGCATCGCGCAATTACTGGATGGCGGGAGAACTCGGCATTCCCTTCAAATCCGTACCTGTTAAGCAGGCCTATAGGCTGGCCGATCCGCTGGCGGACGATGCGCCTGTTAACACCAAGTCGGCGGAGTTTCTCGCCGTCAATCCGATGGGCTTGATCCCGGCGATCGACGACGATGGCCTTGTGCTGACGGAATCGCTTGCCAACAATCTCTACCTCGCCCGCAAATATGGCGGGCCGCTTGCGCCCATCGACGTCCGGGAAGAAGGACTGATCGGCAATTGGACGATGTGGGCGGCCACCGAAGTCGAGCCGCACGCCGTTCGCATCATTCTCACCTACGATGCCGGCACCGAGAACACCGATGAGGGCAAAGCCAAGGTCAGCGCGGCTGTCACCGCATTGGGCAAGGCCTTTGCCTATCTCGAAAGCCATCTCGATGGCCGGGACCATATCGTCGGCGACCGCTTCACCGTCGCCGACCTCAACCTCGCGGAAGTGTTCCGCTACGCCATGAGCCAGACGGAACTGTTCGACGGGCATCCCAAGGTCAAGGCGTGGCTGGCGCGCTGCCAGTCTCGTCCGGCTTTCAAGGCGATGATGGAGGTTCGGTCAAAGGAAGCCGAATAGGCTTCTGCCATCGAACGCCACGCCGGCGAAGCGACATTAGTCACTCGCAGACGGTGGCTTGAAACGGGTGCGTGGCGCCTTGAGGTCGAGCAGTCGCATGCCCTCTTCGACCTCGTCGCGCACCCAACGTTTGAACGCCGTGGTGGCCTTGCTCTCCCGCCTTGAGGGCGAGCTGACGAAGTAGTGGCCGTAGCCGGTACGCGCGCGGATACCGTAGGGAACGACGAGACTGCCCTCGGTCACGGCGAAACCGGCAAGCGTCTGCCAGGCGAGCATCACGCCTTGGCCGGCAATCGCGGCATCGAGCACGAGCGATGCCTCGTTGAAGGTATGGCGCACGCCCAATTCGGCACCGGAAAGCCCGACCTCGCGCAGCCAGACCTCCCAGGTAAACATCGAATGGCCGTCGATAACCGCCGGCATCTTTAGAATATCTGCAGGCTCGCGCAGGTTTTCAGCCATCGCCGGCGAGCAGACCGGGAAAACCTCCTGCTCCAGCAACAGCTCCGATTTGACCCCCGGCCAGCGACCCTCACCAACACGAATTCCGACATCGACATCCGATGTATCGAGATTAACGAGCCTGGTCGTCGCGTCGATGCGCAGCCTGATATCAGGATGGCGCTCGGCGAAACGATTGAGCCGGTAGACCAGCCAGCGCGCGGCAAAGACCGGCGCGACCGAGATTGTCAGCACCGATTCGTCCCGCCGCCGCGCCGAGGCAACCGCCTCAGCCAACTCGCCGAAAGCATTGCTCAGCCGCGCCAGGAACAGCCGGCCGAAATCCGTGGCCACCAGCCCACGCGATGTGCGCTCGAACAGGATGCGGCCGAGCTGCGCCTCGGATTTGGCGATCTGCTGGCTGACCGCGCCGGGGGTCACCCCCAATTCCTCGGCTGCTGCTGCCAGCGAGCCAAGGCGACCGGCCGCCTCGACCGCACGCAAGCCGTTCAGGTGAATAGCATTCAATTCTTTCATATAGTTTTTCTAAACCTACCCTTTGGCAATCTCAATTGAAATCGTGGTCAAACAGGCAGATGCTCTGAAGCATCGAAAGGATGGCCCGCCATGCTGAAGATTTTCTCCCTGTTGAAACCGACCCGATCTCTTACCGACACCCGACAGGACGCCTCGCTCTCCTGGGCACGCGACCCATTGCAACATCCCGATCTCGAACGAATGGACGGGCGCGAACTCGGCGACCTGCCCTTCCCGGGCTGGCCCTGGCCGCGGACCGGCAATTGCGATTGCGCCTCGGCGGCCAGGCGATGAGCCACCCTCCGGCCGCGCATAATGGCCGCCCGAGCGAAGACCTCGACGGTCCTTTTGCCCGCGTCGTGACGCTGGCCGAAGCCTCTGGCCTGCCGGAGGTGTCGCTCGGCACCTCCTATGGCACGCCCGCTCTCTTGGTAAAAGGCAAGAGCTTTGCGCGCATGAAGGACGCCGACACCCTGGTGGTCATGTGCGCGCTCGAAGAAAAAGAAATGCTGCTGGAACTCGATCCGTCACTCTTCTTCGAAACCGATCACTACAAGGGATGGCCGGCGATGCTGGTGCGTCTTGGAGCGATCGACGACGCGAGCCTGACACAGAGGCTGATCGCCGCCTGGCGCGAGAAGGCGCCGCGGAAACTGTCAGCCGACTTTCCGGCCTAACTCGACATTCCTCGTCGCGTGGGCCTGGCGGATCACCGGGCCGTTACCCGACAAATACCTGCTATGCCACGCCGTTAGCTCCCTGCCTTTGAACCCAAGCCAGCCGGATCGCTCAATCGCCGACGGCATAAACGAGGCTGACAGTGCCGTCCGGGCGCGACTTCGCCTCGTTGAGCTGCAGGCGATGCCGTTGCGCGATCGTTGCAAACAGCGCCTTGCCCTCCCCCACCACCAGCGGATGGATCGTCAGGCGCAACTCATCGATCACGCCCCTGTCGAGCAGGCCGGAAACCGTCTGCGCGCCACCGACCACATAGATGGTCTTGCCCGACCGTTGCCGCAAAGCGTCAACATCCGCTGCGTCGCGCAGCACCGTCGTGTTCGCCCAGCGCACGCCGTCGAGCGTGTTGGACAGCACATAATGCGGCGTGTTCAGGGCGAAGTCGGCGTATTCGATTTCCTCTGGTGTCGGCAGGTTTCCGCTCAATTCGAGCGGGCTGTGCGGGTCGGCCTTGATCGCGCTCCAATATTGTTCGTAGCCCGAATACATGCCGCTTCCGAGCACGCAGGCATCGATTTCGGGCAAGAGATCAAAGGTATCCGACCAGGACTCGACCCAATCGGCATAGCCATCGGGACCATCGATCTTGCCATCGATGGACATTTGCATGCCGGCAACAACCTTGCGCATTTTCGTCTCCTCTTCGATGCTCTCATCAAGGACGAGCGGGACGCCCGCGTGCCGACAGGGTGCCTGAAATATCGTTGGAGACTGGTGCCGCGGTGCAGGCGGCGAAAAGGACGGCAGCGGGAAGATCGCCAATTTACATTGCTGGTCATGGCAAGGCACGGATGCGGGCGCTGACAACATCGCGCGCTCTTCCAATTTTCGTGTCCCGCCTGTACCGATGCTAAATCCTTGCCGCACAGGTACCCGTCGATGATCGTTCGCGACCGCCCCAGCCTCCCCAAGCTCTTCTTCATTCTGCGCGGCTCGGTCATCCAGCGGATCTTCCCGCAGGTGCTGTTCGTCTTTGCCCTGTCAGCCGGCGTCGTCTGGTCGCACCAGGCCTTCCCGACGATGGTGCCGAGCGTCAACAGCGGACCGTTCGCGCTTTTGGGCATCGCCCTTTCGGTGTTTCTCGGCTTTCGCAACAATGCCTGCTACGACCGCTGGTGGGAGGCCCGCAAGGATTGGGGGCAGCTGATTTTCGTCTCGCGTGACTTTGCCCGCCAGACACTGATCCTCGAAGCAGGTGACGCGGACGGCGCGCGGGCACGTTTGCTCAATCTGGTGATCATCTTTGCGCAGACGCTGGTCTGCCACCTGCGGCCGGGCAGCAAGCCCGACAAGGCGTTGCGGAGGCTGCCAGCGGATCTCCTGCCTACCTACAAGGCAAGCCGCAATGCCCCGGACCTGCTGCTGCGCGAGATCGGCGGCCTGCTTGCCAGCCTGCGTGCCACTGAGAGGATCAGCGACATTCAGTACATGATGCTGGACGGCACGGTCGGACGCATGTCGGCCGTGCTTGCCGCCTGCGAGCGCATCCGCAACACGCCGGTTCCCTTCGGCTACACGTTGCTTCTGCACCGCACCGCCTATCTCTTCTGCTTCCTCCTGCCCTTCGGATTTGCCGATGCGCTCGGGTGGGCGACGCCGTTCGTAACGGCACTCGTCGCCTACACCTTCTTCGGTCTCGACGCGCTTGGCGATGAACTGGAGGAGCCGTTCGGCACGCTGCCGAACGACCTGCCGATCGTGGCGCTTGCCGATACGATCGAGATCAATCTGCGCGAGGCGCTTGGAGAAACCGACCTGCCCGAATTGCCGCAACCGAAGGATTACATGTTGATGTAGCCGACAGATTTCCAAGGACCGCAGGCTTGTGGCAACACACGCCAGGATAGCCATGATAACTCATTGCAGCTTCCAGCTTTGTTTTCTATTTGCTATGCAGGGTGTCCTGAAAGCGAAGGTTTCGAATGCGGCTCAGCAAGGCATTGAACGGACTCATCGTAAGCCTCGGCCTTGTCGTTGTTCTCATGCTTGTGATGAACTTCAGGGTGGCCGAATTCGGCCGTGCCTCCAGCGCTGACAACCTTACGGTCGAGGAATGGCAGCAGAGGAAACGTGCTCTTCGCGAAGAACGCCACGCCTTTTCCCGTGCAGTGACCGGGTGCAGGCTTGGGATGGAAAAGCGAATTGCCGAAGGCCGGATCGCCAATGTCGACCTGGCGAAGCTGGGGTCCCATTTTGACGTGCGGCTGGCAGAGATTCCGGCAGCCTATTGCCGCCTGTTCGTCCGCGCCATTATCGACGATCAGATCAGCTACGGGGAATTCGTCGCCTGGGCAGACGAACCCCCGCTCGACCTGCCCGAGAGACTCGCTGGCCGTTAGCCCCGATCCTTAACCCTTCAGAACCGCGAGAACCCGGGCGACTGCCGGCCGCTGCGTCATGCGGTTGCGGTGGTCCAAAATCTTCGGGAAGCGTGTCGGGTCGACGCCATCCGGCTCGAGCCAGCCAGCGATCGTGAACAGGTAGGGGTCGGCGATCGAGTAGGTGTCGCCGGTGACGAAGGGACCGGCGAGCATCCTGGTTTCGATCAGCTCGAAACAATCCGTCATATTCGAAGCAACCTTGGCCCTCATCGCCTCATGCGCCGCCGGGTCGTCGGCCCAGCGCGAGCCACGCCGGCCGTGGGCATGGGCGACATGCACGGTCGAGCAGAGATAGCTCAGGAAGGATTGGATCCGTGCAAACTCGAAGGCATCGTCGAGCGGTGCCAGCTTCGCTTGCGGAGCGCTTTGGGCAATGTAGGTGAGGATCGCCGGGGTCTCGGTAATTGTGCCGCGATCGGTGACGAGCGCGGGGACACGCCCCTTCGGGTTGATCGCGAGATAGTCGGGCTTGGTCTGTTCCGCCTTGGAAAAATCGACCGGCGCGGCCGTGTAATCGATGCCAGTCTCTTCCAGCGCGATGTGCGAGGCCAGCGAGCAGGTTCCCGGGGTGTAAAACAATTTCAGCACGTTACTCTCCTTGCTAATCAAGGCGACCCTGGCGCCGCCTTCGGGCCGCAGAAGAAATGAAGTCTCCTCGGTTGACAAGCCGAACATGACTTCAATACAACGTGAACGTAACGTTATAACATAATTTCGGAGTCACTCATGAAGACCTTGATTTCCTCCCTGCTTGCCGCCGGTCTGCTGGCCACCGCAGCCACGCCGGCATTTGCGCATGGCGCCTGGATCGGCGAGCGCTGGGGCGACCTTGCGGTGATCTACGGCCACGGCCCCGCCGACGAAGCCTATGATCCGGCCAAGGTGAAATCCGTTTCTGCCCTCGGCGAGGATGGCACGGCATTGCCGGTCACCATCGAGCCGGCCGGCACCCATGCCCTGCTGAAGCTCGACGGCGAACCGGCCCTGCTCGCGCTCGAATTCGACAACGGCTACTGGAGCCAGGGTGCTGACGGCAAATGGGTGAACAAGCCGAAGAGCGAGGTACCAGGCGCCAAACAGGCGAGCCACTCGGTGAAATACAGTATCGCGCTTGTGCATGTGCATGGCGACATGCCGGCCTTCCCGGCCCAGCCACTGCAGATCGTGCCGCTCGACAATCCGATCGGGCTGAAGCCCGGCGAAAAATTTCGCGTCCGCCTGCTGCTTGATGGAAAGCCGCTCGAAGGCAAGGAAATCACCGTCGACTACGCCGGACTTCCGGAGCTCGTCTCCGAAAAAACGGACGCGAAGGGCGAAACCGAAGTGACGTTGCGCAATGCCGGCGTCAACATTCTCGCCGTCAGCCACGCAATTCCGCTCGAAGCGGATACCGCCGCCGACAAGAAGGGGCTGACGGCAACGCTGACCTTCGTCGCCGAGCCGCACGTGCACGAATAAGTCCACGCCTTTCCGGGTAGCCGGCGCAAGTGCGACAAGGCACGCGTCGCGGCATGCCCGGCACCAATCCGCAGCCCCGGCGAGCTATACCCGCCGGGGCTGCTGTCGCTCAGGCGACCTGCGCTTCGCTGCAGCCGGGCACATCTTCGAGGTTGTAATAGACCGGAATGCCGCGCTCCCGGGCAATGCGGACATCATTGTCCGCCCCCTTGCTGTCGCCCGGCAGACGCAGCACGGCATCGCAAAGCGCCAGCAGGCGCCCGGCGACGGGATGAAAGATCTCCTCGTAGAGGTCGTCACCGATGCTGGCGCCGCCGGCGGCATGCCAGACCGGCAGCGCCACCCACTCCCCGATAACAGGCACATGGCCCGCCCTGAAGAGGGCATAGGACGGTTCCTCCAGACGCTTCAAATTTTCCGCCATCTTGGCCGGATCGTCGCCCGTACCCGAGCGATAGGGACCCGCAATCAAGATCAACATGATTTTTTCCTTACTTTGCACGATACACCCAGATAACTCTGGAATATTCATGATATTTCGTGTAATATCGTGAAGAGTCAAGGAGCGAAATGATGCTGACCACACAGAGACGAGCGTTGATCTCGGCGCGGCTAAGCCGCGATGGCGAGATCGTCGCCAAGCGCCTGGCGGATGAATTGCAACTTTCCGAAGATACGATCCGCCGTGACCTCCGGGAAATGGCGGCCGAAGGGCTGCTGAAGCGGGTGCATGGCGGTGCGCTGCCGCTGACACCTGCCCTACCGGACTTTGCCACACGCCAGGAAATTGCTGGCAACGTCAAACGCCGGCTCGGACGCAAGGCAGCCGGGCTCGTCGCACCGAGGCAAACGATCTTTCTCGATGGCGGCACAAGCAACGCCGAAATCGCCAGAGCGCTTCCGCGCGAGATGCGGCTGACGATCATCACGCACAGCCCGACCATTGCGGCGGAGCTGGAGAGACATGAGGCGGATGTGATCCTTATCGGCGGCAGGCTTTACAAGCACTCCATGGTGGCAACGGGTGCGGCCGCCCTGGCGGCCATTACCGCTATCCGTGTCGACATCTTTTTCCTGGGCGTCACCGCGATCCATCCGGTTCATGGGTTTTCGACCGGCGATTACGAGGAGGCCGCCGTCAAGCGCGCCATTCTTGGCCAAGCCGCCGACACCTTCGTCATCGCGACAGCCGAAAAGTTCGATGCCGCTTCGCCGCACCACGTCGCCAACGCCGAAGACATTGCCGGCCTGATCGTGCCGGAAGATATGAACGATGATGCTCTCGGCCCCTATCGCGACAAGGGCATGGCGCTTCTGTCGGCGTGAGACGCGGAGTACTGGTCGCTACGGGGCGTGTGCAACAACGCGCGGCCGGGATTCCTGCGCGCGCGTCATTCCGATCGACATCAGGCGGCGAAGGCGTCCGTCACCCTGACGTCACCGACCGGGATGCCGTTCCAGTTCTTCATGGTGTGGTTGGCCTGCGCCATCAGTGCCGCGTGCACGTCAGGCTCGCCCCGAAAGAAGCGAGCAAGCGTAGCGGTGACCATCGCCTCGGCAGCACGGGTGGCACCATCCCCGCATTTGACGGCGATGGCGATGCCCTTTTCCGGGATCGCCGCGCAGAACACACCTTCGGCGCCGGTTTTCGCGAAGATCCGGCCCGGTGCCGTTTCCATCAGCCGCGTGCAGCCGCGCTTCGTGCCGGCGACGTAGAAAGGCTCGGCCATGCAGGCTTCGATCAGCCGCTTCGATGCGCGCGCGCGTTCGGGCGCGAGACCGACGCCAGTCGCCATTTTGGCAAAACCGTGCGCCAGCCCCTTCAGCGGCACCGCATAGGTCGGGATCGAGCAGCCGTCAACGCCGCAATTGTCGCGGCCGAGGATCGCGCCGGTGAGGTTTTCCATGGCGCCACGGATTTCCTGCTGCAGCGGGTGATCATAGCCGACATAGCCCTTCACTTCAGTGCCTGAATGGCAGCAGGCGCAGATGAAGCCGGAATGCTTGCCGGAGCAATTGTTGTGAAGCGCGCTCGGCGCCTCCATCGAGCGCGCCTGGCCGATCAGCGTCTTCTGGTCAGACGACCAGTGGGCGCCGCATTCGAGCGCCGACACGTCGCGGCCGGCAGCAGCCAGCATCTTCGTGGCAAGCGCGACATGCTCCGGCTCGCCCGAATGCGAGGAGCAGGCGAGCGCCAGTTCCTTGTTGCCGAAGCCGTAAGCGTCAGCAGCGCCGCTTTCCATCAACGGCAGCGCCTGCATTGCCTTGCAGGCCGATCGCGGGAACACGCCGCTCTCGGTATCGCCCAGCGAAAAGACCGTACGGCCTTCGCTATCGACAGCGATGACCAGGCCGCGGTGACGGCTTTCGACCAGATTGCCGCGCGTGACTTCGACGAGAACGGGATTCGACATGTCTTGCCCTCAAATTTCCTAGATTAGTGCATGCATTTAGCAGGAATCGGACAACAGGAAACCGGCGCTTTCATGAAATTCATCCGCAGGCTCGTCGCCGTCTTTCTGGTCATCTACCTTCTGCCGGCTCTAGCGTCGGCCGGATGGTGGTATATGAAGGAGCGACCGCAGAGTTGGCGCCATGCCGATTGGTCTTCGGCGGGCATCCTGCCGAAGCCGGCGCAAAGCCCGGATGCGGCGGTCTATATCTTCTCCGCCACGACGGGCGGCATGAAGGGAGCGGTCGCCAGCCACGCCTGGATCGTCACCAAGCAACAGGGCGCCCAGGCCTATAATCGCTACGACAAGGTCGGCTGGGGCAAGCCGATCCGCAGGAACGCCTATCAGGCGGACGCCCGTTGGTATTCGAACGAGCCGCGATTGGTTGCGACCGCCAGCGGCGTCGAGGCGAGCAGGCTGATCCCGAAGATCGAAGCGGCAATCGCTGCCTACCCCTATTCATCGGCCGGCGGCTACCGGATCTGGCCGGGGCCGAACTCAAACACCTTCGTTGCCCATGTGCTGCGCTCGGTCCCCGAACTCAATGCGGTGTTGCCGCCAGATGCTGTCGGGCGCGACTACCTGCCGGAGGGGAAACTGTTCCAGATCGACGCCGATAGCCGCGACCTGCATGCGACGCTCTATGGCCTCGCAGGCATTTCGGCGGGGGTGCGCAGCGGCCTGGAGCTGCATTTCTTCGGCCTCGTCGCCGGTTTCGACATTGCCAAACCGGGCATCAAGATCCCGGCGGTCGGGCGTTTCGGTATTTGACGACATCGCAGGCGCACGCGCACGCCGGCGCAGAATGCATCTGAAGATCGGGATGGGAAATTGCATGGCGGGCTAGAAATGGAAAAGGGCCGCGCGAGGCGACCCTTCCATGAGTTTTGGCCAAGTGGCTGGCCCGGGCTTAGGACCCGAAGGAAGGCGGGAATCAGGCCGAAGTTCGCCTCGACGTGTTCACCTCTCCCATGCCTGTCACGACGACCGAAATCTCATTAGACATTGGATCACCTTCCTTTCTGTTCGTTAGCGATAATTTCAAGGTAGGTGAATTTCCCGGGATTGCAAGGCCGACGAAGGTCGTAACTCAAGCTAGGTTATGATGCGTTTCGCATGGTCACGACGAACTTCGCGCGGTCATGACGAGGTTCGCATGGTCATGACGATCTTGCCGATGTGGTCGCCCTCTTCCATCATCCGGTGTCCGTCCGCCACCTGTTCGAATGGCAGCACCGCGTGGATGACCGGTGCGACGCTGCCCGCTTCGAGCAATGGCCAGGCGGTTGCCAGCAGGCCGTCGCGGATCGCCTGTTTCTCTGCCGCCGTTCGCGGGCGGAGCGCCGAACCCATGACATGCAGCCGCTTTGACAGGATCGGGGCGATGTTGGCGGCCTCGACCTTGGCGCCGCCGAGAAAGGCGATGATCGAGAGCCGGCCATCCTTGGCAAGCGTACCAATATTGCGGTCGAAATAGCGGCCGCCGACCATGTCGAGGATGACGTCTACGCCGCGACCGCCGGTTTCCTCCAGCACGACCGACTTGAAATCTTCGTCGCGATAGTTGATCGCCCGTTTCGCGCCGAGCGCCTCGCAGGCCCGGCACTTCTCAGTATTGCCGGCGGTGGCGAAGACCTCGGCGCCCAATGCTTTTGCCAGCTGGATTGCCGTCGTGCCGATACCGCTCGATCCGCCGTGGACGAGGATGGTTTCCCCCGCTTTCAGCTCGGCCATGCCGAAGACATTGGCCCAGACAGTGAAGAAAGTTTCCGGCAAGGCTGCCGCTTTCACCGCGTCATACCCTTTCGGCCAGGAAAGCGCCTGCGTCGCCGGCACGGCCGCATACTCGGCGTAACCACCGCCGTTCGCCAGGGCGCAGACCTTGTCGCCGATCGAAAAACCCTGCGCGCCCTCGCCGAGAGCCACCACTTCACCGGCAACCTCCAGCCCGAGAATGGGGCTCGCCCCGGGCGGCGGCGGATAGTCGCCCTTGCGCTGGAGCACATCAGGCCGGTTGATGCCTGCCGCTTCGACGCGCACCAGAATGTCGCCCGGCTTGAGCGTCGGCAATGGTCCCTTCGACAGCACCATATTTTCCGCCCCGCCCGGGGACGGAAGATCAACGAAGGTCATTTCAACTGGAAGGGACATGGCTCTACCTCAAGGACTCTCAAGCGTCATACCTAGCGCCGCCCATGCGTCGCGGAAAGGCCCGATGTCGATCCGGGTTGGCCGACCTCATCGCCGAGAAACGAGAGGATCAGCGCTGCGACATCGGCAGGACTCTCCCAATGCGGGTTGTGGCCATGGCCGTCGAGCGTGATGGAGCGCACGGAGGCGAAGGTCTCGGCAAGAACCTGCCGATGCCCGATGTCAAAAAGAGGATCCTGTGCTCCGGCGATGCACAGCACCGGCGCTCTGACATGAGTCGCGCGCGATTTGAGATCCGTCACCGCGAGCGCATCAAGGAGCGTTCGCCAAGTCGTCATCGGCATCGCTGCGGCTTCGCGGCGCAGATGCCTTAGGAACGCCGTGTCGACCGACCGACTGCAGGCATGCCAGCGGTCGAAGAAGGCATCGTCGGGACCAAGCGGGTCTTTGAGCCCGCGTATCGCCCGGGCGACCTCCGTCCCCGGACCAAAGTCCGGCTTGAGGCTTCCCGAGAGCAGGATCAATGCACGCACCGCCTCCCGGCGGCGCGCGGCAATATCGACAGCAATCATCGCTCCCATGGAATGACCAACAAGCACAAACTGGTGAATGGCCAGGCGATCGGCCAGACAATCGACATCGTGGGCGAGTTCGGCAATCGACATCCCTTCCCTGGGCATCGAACCGCCGTGTCCGCCGAGATCTGGAATGATCAGGCGATATCCGCCTAAGGATGGCGCGATCAGGGAAAAACTGCGGCTGGTATCGGAGTAGCCGTGCAAGAGAAGGAGAACCGGCCCCTGCCCGTGATCGACATAGGTGAACTGCTGGCCGCCGGGCAGTTCTATTCGCCGCTTGGCGGCCGCCCACGACTGCTGATCGATCACCATCAAAGACCGAGCGCGGCTTTGACCGCGGCCAGCCCCGGCTGCCCGTCATAGGTCGTTACGCCAGCGAGCCATGGTTCCAGACGCTGCGGTTCTTCCTTGATCGACTTAGCCCCTGCCTCATCGGGCGACAGGCCGTCATTCATCAGGTAGCCCATGCCGCGGTTCTCGAAATCGACGTCGAAAACCAGATTGTTCAACAGGCGGGCGACATTCGGGCACTCCTGAAGGTATCCCTTGCGTACCTGCGTCGACACCGTCGCCGCGCCAAAATTCGGACCGTAGAACTTGTCGCCACCCGTCAGGTACTTCATCGAAAATACAGTGTTCATCGGATGTGGCGCCCAGCCCTGGAATACGATGAAGGCCTTGTCACGAACCCGACGCGTCACCTCGGACAACATGCCCTGCTCGCTCGACTCGACCACTTCCCAGTCTGCCAGACCAAGATCTGGATCCTTGATGGCATCGAGCATCAGTTGATTGGAGCCAGGTTCGATGCCGTACATCTTCTTTTCGAACTTGTCGGAGAAGGGTTTCAAATCCGAGAAATCCTTGACGCCCGCTTCCCAGACGTAGTCGGGAACGGCAAAGGTGTATTTTGCCCCCTCAAGATTGGTTCGCACGGTCTCGACCGAACCGTCCTCCCGGTAAGGCTTGTAGTAGGCGACCATAGCCGGATCCCAGTAGCCGAGAAAGACGTCGAGATCCTTGCTGCGCAGGCTCGTATAGATGACGTCGATGCCGAGAAGCTTGCTTTCCGGCTCATATCCAAGCGCCTTCAGCAGGCTCAGCCCGACGCCGGTCGTAAAGGCCAAGTCATTCCAGCCGGGCTCCGCCAACCGCACGCTTTTGCATGCCTGCGGATCACCGGCAAAGCCGGAACTTGTGGCCGTCAACAGAGCAGCGGCAAATATCAGGCTCTTCAAATGCAGCATCGCGATCCTCACAATTGTCCGTCGGGACTTCAAATTGACCCACGGGTCAGCAATTGATCTTCCTGGAAAGATTGTCAATGTGAGAATCGCTTGGGAGAAACCGCATGCGATTGACGAAAATCAGTGAGATCAGGCGCCGCGAGCTGCGGCGGGCGGCCTTTGAGGTCCTGCAGAAAGAGGGAATGGCCGGGGCGACCCTGGAAAAGGTGGCGACGCATGCCGGCGCCTCGAAGGGCATCGTGCTGCATTATTTTGCCAGCAAGCAGGAACTGTTCGAGCATGCCATGCGCGAGGCGAACGCTTCCTTGAAAGAAGCGGTGGTCGAGAGGCTGCATCGCGCACGTACCCCGCTCGAGCGGATGGATGCGATCATTGAGGCCAATTTCGAGGAACGCTTCTTCCAGCCTTCCGTCTGCCACGCCTGGCTATCGCTTTGCGCCGAAGTGCCGCGCGAACCGCAATTGGCGCGGATTCAGAAGATCATTCACGCAAGGATGCGGTCGAACTTGCTGTCGGCGCTGACGCACATCCTGCCTGCGAACGAGTGCGAAGATGTGGCGCTTGCCATTACATCGTTGATCGACGGGCTGTGGCTGCGGCTCGGGCTGCAGTCTGAAGGGGGGCTGACACGCGACATGGCACTTGCGCAGATGCGCGACTACCTGGTCCATCGCCTGCCAAAAACCCAGGCGTAAATGGACGCAGCGGCACTCATTGCCGACTGCAACGTGTTTGCCCATCCACGCGTTAGACGCCGAGCGCCTCCAGAACGAGGCCGCTGGCGCTGGCCTTGGCACGAGACTTGATCTCGGCGATGCGGGCGCTGACGGCTTGGCCGTCCGAAAACACAAAACCTTCCGGCAATCCGAGAACGGCGATCGAACAGCGCATCAGCGGAAAATCCTTGGCCGTGCCATCGCGGCCATGACCGCTGATACGCCCCTCTGCCTGATGCTCCGGTAGATAGAGCTGGCGGACATCGGAGGCGAAATCGTCGAGTAGACGGTGAAGAACGACCTGCAGCTCATCGACGGTGCAACCGCTGATGCCGACGAAGAAATCGTCGCCGCCGACATGGCCGAGGAACTTTTCTTCGCCAATGAAATGCCGCCGCAGCAGGGCGGCGAAAAGCGAAATCGCCAGATCGCCCTTCTGAAAACCGTAGGTATCGTTGAACGGCTTGAAATCGTCAAAGTCGCAATAGCAGAAATAGCGCGGCTGATCGCCGTCGAGGATCGCGTCCTGAACGTAATCGCGGATGGCGCGATTGCCGGGCAATCCGGTCAGGGGGTTCTGCTCCTGCGCCGTCTTCAACTGCTTCTCGTTGATGATCTTCAACAGCGACGATGCCGACAGGATGCCTGCATAGCGCATATTCTCGGTCAGGATCACACAATCGCTGCCGTCCATGCCGGCGAAAATCTTCAGCATCTCGTCGGCCGGCGTATCGAGATCGGCGATCGGCGCCGGGCTTGCGAAATGCGAGATGCGGCGCTGGTAGAGCCGGTTCTTCAGCAGGTCGCGGCCGAAGGGATGATAGATCATCTCCTTGACGTGATATTCGTGCAGGATGCCGCGCGGTTCGCCGTTGGCGTTGAGCACCGGAAAGAACGCCTGACGGGGATTAAGCCGGAACAGATCGAACACGGATTCGAGTTCGTCGCTTTCGCGCACCGCCGGCAGCTGTTCGATCTGCTTGCGGATCAGAATGCTGTCGAGCGTCGCCGACGAGCGGTGACCGCCGCCATTCAAGGCCAAATGCGGATAGGCAGGCTGCAATTCGCTCAGGTGCGTCGTCGGCCGGGCGATGAAATAGCCCTGTACGAGGTCGCAGCCGAGATCGCGACAGGTCTGGAACTCCGCCTCGGTCTCGACGCCTTCGGCGATGACCCGGGTGCCGAGCACATGGGCGGTGTTGACGGTGTGGCGCACCAGGTGGCGCTTGCGCGCATCGGCGTCGATGCCGGAAATGAAATGCCGGTCGATCTTCACGTAATCGACGGGCTGATCGCAGAGCAGCTTGAGGCCATTGAAGCCGGCGCCGAAATCATCGATGGCCAGCTTGAATCCGGCCAGCCGCAGTTCGCGCACGAGCGCCGAGAAATCCGGCATCTTGCCGCTGTCGAAACGTTCGGACAGCTCGAAGCATAAGGACGACGGCGCGATGTTGGCGCGCTTCAGGTGATTGACGAGGCGCTCGACGATCGCGTTTTCGCCGCCGACCAGGCGGGAATCGAAATTCAGGAACAGCGTGCGGGTGGAAAATTCCGGCAATGTCGCGAAGCCTGCGACGGCACGACTGTTGACCATATGCTCGAGCGCCAGCAACTGGCCGGCCTCTTCCGCCTTGTCGAGCAATTCCAAGGGCGAGGCAAAGCCCAGCTTTTGAAAGCCGCGCATCAGTGACTCGTAGCCGAACACGGCACCGGTTGCCGCTTCGACGATCGGCTGGAATGCGCTTTCGATCACAAGCTTTGCAAGCGTTACGATCTGGTCGTCGCCGAACCGGCGAAGCGAGAGAATTTCGGCGGGGGCGGCGGACATGCCGGGCTCCAGAAGATTGAGAACGGACGATCGGACGGCCGCAGGATGGCGACCAACAGTCAACGAAGTCTTTCCCCAATATGAAGCTTTGATGAAAGCTATATGACAGCTCCGCCCACGCTGATCATTATCGAACTTTCTAATAAAATCAGTAGTTTCATCGAATTTTCCCGAACTGCGGAAAATTGGTCGCAACAGGTTCAGGTGATGCGATAACGAGTGCATGCCACGACCGAGAAAGATCGCGGCAAGCGCAAACATCGTGGTCCAGAGCAGTCACACTGCAAGCAGGATCAGTGCCATGCCGGACAGGGGCACCTGTAGCGCTACACCCGAGATGGCGATCAGCGCTGGGATGAGCGTCGTTACACGGGCGGCCCGCACGGTCGCCTTCCCAATACGCCAGCCAACAGGCACGCTCTGCTTACAATCCCACCCGAACACGGCAAAGGCGAGCGAGCCGTGCGCTAGCCTTTTGCCAACACCCCGAAGGCGATCAGCGACAGACCCTGCATCACCAGATCGACCGCCAGGAACAGGCCGAGGATCCAGAGGCTGTTGACCGGCCAGCCGGCGGCAATGATCAGACCGGCGGCGAGCGTGACCAGACCGCCGAGCGCGACCCATCCCCAGCCCTGGATCGGCCGCAGCTTGAAGCTGACCCAGATCCGGAAGCAACCGGCGACGACGAGTGCGATGGCCATCAGGAAAGTGAGGACGGAGGAGGCCAGCACCGGGTTGATGAAGGCAAAGAGCCCGGCAATGGCGTAGCAGGCGCCGCTCAGCACCCAATAGAGCACGCTGTTCCAACCCTTGACCTGAAAGGCATGGGCGAGATTGAACAGGCCGCCGACGAGCATGATCAGCCCGACATAATAGACCGAGGCCACCGTCGCCATCAGCAGATTGCCGAAGGCAAGGCCGCCACACATGATCAACAGCACGCCGAGCGCGACGAACCATCCCCATTTGCCGGCAACCGCCGCCTTGCCAGCCGGATCGAATGCATGGGTCATTTCAACCTCCAGTCCTTCTGATATCCAGAACTCTACCATCGGATTGAGCCGGATTTCTCCGAAAAAAGAAAGAGAAAACATCGCAAATTTTTATTGATTGATGAGTCAATCAAAAATAAACTGACCATCATCGAGGGAGAGACGGATGCCCAAGGTCGGGATGGAGCCTGTGCGCCGCAAGGCGCTGGTGGATGCGGCGCTGCGCGTGATCGGCGATCAGGGCACGCTCGCCGTCACCATGTCCGACATCGCCCGCCGTGCCGGTGTCTCCCCTTCCCTTGCCCATCACTATTTCGGCAGCAAGGAGCAATTGCTGATCGAGACCGTGCGCAGTCTTCTAAGGCAACTGCGCGACGATACGGTGACGGCGCTGAGTGCAGCGATTACACCGCGTGAGAAACTGAGCGCGTTGATCCGCGTTTCGTTCCAGGCAAGCCAGTTTGCGCCCGACACCATCGCCGCTTGGCTCGCCTTCTATTCCGAGGCGCAGCGCTCGGAAGACGTCCGCCGGTTCCTCGTCGTCTACGCCCGGCGGTTGCGCTCCAACCTGATGGCGAGCCTCAAGGCGCTTTGTCCCGTCGATGACGCGGAACGCATCGCGGAAGGCGCAGCTGCGATGATCGACGGGCTCTACATCCGCCAGAGTCTGCGCTCTGCGCCGATCGGCATCGAAGCCTCGATCGCGCTGACGGAAGACTACGTCACCTCGCTTCTCGACCAGCTCCACCGCCAAGGACGGGCCATATGACCGCCAGACCTAATATCCTGATCATTATGGTCGACCAGCTGAACGGAAAATTCTTTCCCGACGGTCCGGCGGAATTCCTGCATGCGCCGAACCTGAAGAGCCTCGCCGCCCGCTCCGCCCGCTTTCGCAACAACTACACCTCGTCGCCGCTTTGCGCGCCTGCCCGCGCCTCGTTCATGGCAGGCCAGCTGCCGAGCCGCACCCGGGTCTATGACAACGCCGCCGAATACCAGTCCTCGATCCCGACCTACGCACATCACCTGCGCCGCGCCGGCTACTACACGGCACTGTCCGGCAAGATGCATTTCGTCGGGCCTGATCAATTGCATGGTTTCGAGGAGCGGCTGACGACCGATATCTATCCCGCCGATTTCGGCTGGACGCCGGATTATCGCAAGCCGGGCGAGCGCATCGACTGGTGGTATCACAATCTCGGCTCCGTCACCGGCGCCGGCGCCGCCGAGATCACCAACCAGATGGAGTATGACGACGAGGTCGCCTTTCTCGCCAACCAGAAGCTCTACCAGCTGTCGCGCGAAAACGACGACGCGGGCCGCCGCCCCTGGTGCCTGACCGTCTCCTTCACCCACCCGCACGACCCCTATGTCGCACGAAAGAAATTCTGGGATCTCTACGAGGATTGCGAGCATCTTCTGCCAGAGGTCGGCATGCTGCCGGAGGAGGACCAGGATCCGCACTCGAAGCGGATCATGCATTCCTGCGACTACGTCAATTTCGACTTGACCGAGGACAATATCCGCCGCTCGCGCCGCGCCTATTTCGCCAATATTTCCTATCTCGACCAAAAGGTCGGCGAACTTGTCGACACGCTGACGCGCACCCGGATGCTCGACAACACTCTGATCCTGTTCTGCTCCGACCATGGCGACATGCTGGGCGAGCGCGGCCTGTGGTTCAAGATGAACTTCTTCGAAGGCTCGGCGCGCGTGCCCCTGATGGCGGCCGGACCCGCCGTTGCGCCCGGCCTGCACCTGACGCCGACGTCGAACCTCGACGTAACCCCGACGCTTTGCGACCTCGCCGGCATCTCGATGGACGAGGTGAAGCCCTGGACTGATGGCATCAGCCTCGTGCCTGTCATCAATGGCGAGGAGCGCACCGAGCCGGTGCTCATGGAGTATGCTGCGGAAGCGTCCCACGCGCCGCTGGTCGCCATTCGCAAGGGCAAATGGAAATATATCCACTGCGCGCTCGACCCGGATCAGCTCTATGATCTCGAAGCCGATCCGCTGGAGCTGAAGAACCTCGCGGCAAACCCGGAGACACCGGTGCAGGCGGCAACGCTGAATGCGTTTCGCGACATGTGCGCCGCCCACTGGGACATGGAGGCCTTCGATGGCGCCGTGCGCGAGAGCCAGGCCCGGCGCTGGGTGGTCTACGAGGCACTGAGGAACGGCGCCTATTATCCGTGGGACCATCAGCCGCTGCAAAAAGCATCCGAGCGCTACATGCGCAACCACATGAACCTCGACAATCTCGAGGAATCCAAACGCTATCCGCGGGGAGAATGACATGAGAGCCCAACCGCAAGCCTCGCACTTCATCGATGGCGAGTATGTCGAGGACATTGCCGGCACCGTCTTCGAGAGCATCTATCCCGCAACCGGCGAGGTGATCGCCCGGCTGCATGCGGCAACGCCCGCGATCGTCGAAAAGGCGATTGCCGCTGCCAAGCGCGCGCAACCGGAATGGGCGGCCATGAGCCCGACTGCCCGCGGCCGCATCTTGAAGCGCGCCGCCGAGATCATGCGCGAGCGCAACCGCGAGCTTTCCGAGCTCGAAACGCTCGACACCGGCAAGCCGATCCAGGAGACGATCGTCGCCGACCCGACATCGGGCGCCGACTCGTTCGAATTCTTCGGCGGCGTCATCGCCACAGCGCTCAACGGCGACTACATTCCGCTCGGCGGCGATTTCGCCTATACCAAGCGTGTGCCGCTCGGCGTCTGCGTCGGCATCGGCGCCTGGAATTATCCGCAGCAGATCGCCTGCTGGAAGGGTGCGCCGGCGCTTGCCGCCGGCAACGCCATGGTCTTCAAGCCATCGGAGAATACCCCACTCGGCGCCCTCAAGATCGCCGAGATCCTGATCGAGGCGGGCCTTCCCAAGGGCCTCTACAACGTCATCCAGGGCGATCGGACGACCGGTCCGCTGCTCGTCAACCACCCCGATGTCGCCAAGGTATCGCTCACCGGCTCGGTGCCGACGGGCCGCAAGGTGTATGAGGCGGCAGCTGCCGGTCTTCGCCACGTAACGATGGAGCTCGGCGGCAAGTCGCCGCTGATCGTCTTCGACGATGCCGATCTCGAAAGCGCCATCGGCGGCGCCATGCTCGGCAACTTCTATTCCACCGGCCAGGTCTGCTCGAACGGCACCCGCGTCTTCGTCCAGAAGGGCATCAAGGATGCGTTCCTCGATCGCCTCAAGGCGCGCACTGAAGCGATCGTCATCGGCGACCCGATGGACGAAGCCACCCAGCTCGGGCCGATGGTGTCGGGCGCGCAACGCGACAAGGTCTTCTCCTATATCGAAAAGGGCAAAGCCGAGGGCGCGCGTCTGGTCACCGGCGGCGGCATTCCGAATGCGGTCAGTGCCGACGGCACCTATATCCAGCCGACCGTCTTTGCCGACGTCACCGACGACATGACCATCGCGCGCGAAGAGATCTTCGGCCCTGTGATGTGCGTTCTCGACTTCGAAAGCGAGGCTGATGTCGTCGCGCGCGCCAATGCCACCGAATTCGGCCTGTCGGCCGGCGTCTTCACCGCCGACATCACCCGCGCCCACCGCGTCGTCGACCAACTCGAAGCCGGCACGCTCTGGATCAACACCTACAATCTCTGCCCGGTCGAGATCCCCTTCGGCGGCTCCAAGCAATCCGGTTTCGGGCGCGAGAATTCCGTGGCGGCGCTCAACCATTACAGCGAGTTGAAGACCGTCTACGTCGGCATGAGCCCGGTGCAGGCGCCGTATTGAGGTTCAAGCGGCCTTCCTCGGGACGCATCTGATTCGCTCCCTCATCCTCGGGTGAGCGAAGCGAGTTCCGGGGATCCAGCAGCGCCACGTCGGTGGCGCGAAAGACTCCCTCAAGCGACAGACGTCGCTTGGCTGGATTCCTGTGACAAGCACAGGAATGAGGGGACAGAGGTAGAGGCACGGTACCGGCCGGTTTAGAGACGCAGAAGAAAGAGCACGATCATGCAGGCAGACTACATCATCATCGGCTCCGGCTCGGCCGGTTCGGCGCTCGCCTACCGCCTCTCGCAGGACGGCAAGCATTCCGTAATCGTGCTCGAATATGGCGGTTCGGACATCGGGCCGTTCATCCAGATGCCGGCAGCACTTGCCTGGCCGATGAGCATGGACCGCTACAACTGGGGCTATCATTCCGAACCCGAGCCGAACCTCAACAACCGGCGCATCACCGCGCCGCGCGGCAAGGTCATCGGCGGCTCCTCCTCGATCAACGGCCTTGTCTACGTGCGCGGCCATGCCGAGGATTTCAATCGCTGGGAGGACCTGGGCGCACGTGGCTGGGCCTATGCCGACGTGCTTCCCTACTTCAAGCGCATGGAGCATTCGCACGGAGGCGAGGTCGGCTGGCGCGGGACCGACGGGCCGTTGCACGTCAAGCGCGGGCCGGTGACCAACCCACTGTTCCATGCCTTCATTGAAGCGGGCGAGCAGGCGGGCTTCGAGCTTACCAACGACTACAACGGCTCCAAGCAGGAAGGCTTCGGCCTGATGGAGCAGACCGTCTGGCAGGGGCGCCGCTGGTCCGCCGCCAACGCCTATCTCCGCCCGGCTCTGAAGCGGCCCAACGTTTCGCTCATGCGCTGTTTTGCCCGCAAGGTGGTGATCGAGAACCGCCGGGCGACCGGCGTCGAGATCGAGCGCGGCGGCAAGATCGAGATCGTCAAGGCGAACCGCGAGGTGATCGTCTCCGCCTCCTCCTTCAACTCGCCGAAGCTGCTGATGCTGTCCGGCATCGGCCCGGCACAGCACCTGAAGGACATGGGCATAGAGGTCAAGGTCGATCGACCCGGTGTCGGCGCCAACCTTCAGGACCATATGGAGTTCTATTTCCAGCAGGTCTCGACCAAACCGGTCTCGCTCTATTCCTGGCTGCCGTGGTTCTGGCAGGGGGTCGCCGGAGCACAATGGTTGCTCTCCAAAGGTGGGCTCGGCGCCTCCAACCAATTCGAGGCCTGCGCCTTCCTGCGTTCGGCGCCGGGCGTCAAGCAGCCCGATATCCAGTATCACTTCCTGCCGGTCGCGATCAGCTATGACGGCAAGGCGGCGGCCAAGAGCCACGGCTTCCAGGTGCATGTGGGCTACAACCTGTCGAAGTCGCGCGGCAACGTCACCCTGCGATCCTCCGATCCGATGGCCGACCCGGTGATCCGCTTCAACTATATGAGCCACCCGGAGGATTGGGAGAAGTTCCGCCACTGCGTGCGCCTCACCCGCGAGATCTTCGGCCAGCGGGCCTTCGACCAGTATCGCGGGCCGGAGATCCAGCCGGGCGAGAAGGTGCAGACGGACGATGAGATCGACGCCTTCCTGCGCGAACACCTGGAAAGCGCCTACCACCCCTGCGGCACCTGCCGGATGGGTGCCAAGGACGACCCAATGGCCGTGGTCGACCCGGAGACGCGGGTGATCGGCGTCGATGGTTTGCGCGTCGCGGACTCCTCGATCTTCCCGCACGTGACCTATGGCAATCTCAACAGCCCCTCGATCATGACCGGCGAAAAGGCAGCCGACCATATCCTCGGCAAGCAACCGCTTGCCCGGTCCAATCAGGAGCCCTGGATCAATCCGCGCTGGGCCGTCAGCGACAGATAGGATCGCCTGCGCCACGAGGCACGTTTTCCCCGGCATTCGACTGCCGCAACGTCTGCGGCATGTCACATTCATTGACGCTATCTCGTCCTGTCTTCTCAAGTGCCCGAGATGAAGGAGACGAACATGACAGCGAAGCTCGATCCGCTTGTCGCAACCGCTGCGGCAATGCCATCATGGCTCCGCCTGCGCGCTGGCCATTGCTTGACCGCCTGCACCGCACGGCAGTGGGGGATGTGATGACCGAGATGACCGACGAAGACGTCAAAACGAGCTTCGACCCGCTGCGTCCGCGACTGATCCGCATTGCCTATCGGATGCTGGGTTCGGTCAGCGAGGCCGAGGACATCGTCCAGGAGGCATTCCTGCGCTGGCTGGACACCGACCGTGTGACCGTCAAGGAACCATCGGCGTTTCTGCGCCGGATCGTGACGCGCCTTTGCCTCGATCAGTTGAAGTCGGCACGACGGCGGCGCGAAACCTATCTCGGGCCGTGGCTGCCGGAACCGATCGTCGAGGAGAGCGACGACCTCGACGACATCACCCTGCCGCTGATGATGGCGCTGCAGCGTCTGTCGCCGCTCGAACGGGCTGCCTTCCTGCTGCACGATGTCTTCGGCGTCAGCTTCGATGAAATTGGCGAGACGATCGGCCGCAAGCCGGCGGCCTGCCGCCAGCTCGCCAGCCGCGCCCGCGTCAATATCCGCAATGACCGACGCCGCTTTGCGATGCCACGGGAACAGGGCCTGGAAATCGCCTCCGCCTTCTTCGCGGCGTCGCGTGGCGGCGACATGCAGCAGCTTCGTTCGCTGCTTGCGACCGAGGCGATCGTCTATGCCGATGGTGGCGGTAAGACGGTGGCACCAAGACGGCCGATCGTCGGCCTAGACAAGGTGATGAAGCTGCACGCCTCGCTGGCGCTGATCTTTGCCCAGACGATGTCGCGGCTGGTGCGTTACGATTTCATCAATGGGCTGCCCGGTTTCATCACCATCGAAGACGGAGAGATCCTGCAGACCACTGCCCTTGAGATCGAGCAGGATCGGATCACCGCCATCTACGTCACCCGCAATCCGGAGAAGCTCAAACATCTCCCGGAAACACTGCGACATTTCGGTGGCCATGCCGTTCACTGAACGGCGGGTGGCCGCGCCCTAAAAATCGTTGGAGCCGACAGCTCCGTCAACCGACCCTGACCAACGCTTCAGCAAACCTGGCACGCGCCGACGGCGCGCGCCTTCGCTCGCGCGACAAATCCACCACCAAAACCAAAGGAGACCGAACCATGAGCAACATATGCATCGCCGTCATCTACCACAGCGGCTACGGACACACGGCACGGCAGGCTGACGCTGTCAAAACCGGTATCGAGCGGGTCGACGGCGCGCAGTGCCTGCTCTTGACCGTTGAAGACACACCGGCGCGCTGGAGCGATCTGCTCTCGGCCGAGGCGATCATCTTCGGCACGCCAACCTATGTCGGAGGCCCGTCGGCCGCGTTCAAGTCTTTTCAGGAAGCGAGTTCCAACGCTGTAATGGCCAAAGGCTATCTCTGGAAAGACAAGATCGCCGCCGGCTTCACCAATTCGGGAACCGCTTCCGGCGACAAGCTCGCGACGCTGATGCAGCTCGCACTCTTTGCTGCCCAGCACGGCATGCACTGGATCAACCTCGATCTGCCGCCTTCCAACCACTCGACCACCGGATCACCTGATGATCTCAACCGGTTGGGCTTTTGGCTGGGCGCCGGCGCCCAGTCGAATGTCGACCAGGGGGCCGATCTCGCGCCGCCGGCATCCGATCTCGCCACAGCACGGCATCTCGGCCAACGCGTCGCCGAGGCCACGTTGCAGTTCGTGCGTGGCAGAACGGTCGAGCGGGAGCCGGTCGTCCCCGCGTGGAGAACGGCAAACGAGCGATAGGATCGGCGTCAGAGAAAGCCGATCCAGCGCCCAGCCAGAAGTGCTGCCGGCCACACCGTCAGCGAGACGGCTGCGGATACGCGAAGACGCCATGAGACCGGGCCGCCATTTACGGCGGCCCGCCAGGCGCCGCCAAGATGCACAGTCATAGCATTGGCGGCGCCAACCCCGAGCAGACCGATCTTTGCGAGGAAGGCAGCATTCGCGGCATAAGCCGCCGGCCGAACGCTAAAGAGGCAGAAACCGGTCACGATCGCCAGACCCAGACCGACCGCGGCAGCGCGCGACAGAAACGGCCCGAGCCCTTCCAGCGAAGTGTTCCCGAAGAAACCGAGCAGTCGCAGGTCCAGAGGCACGATCGCGCCGATCAAAAGCGCGATCGCCAAGATATGGGCCGCGTTGACGACGAGATAGAGGATCGCGGATCGACGCATCGCTGACGCCAGCGGCCAGGCGGCAATCCAATCGAGCAGTTCCGCCGCGCTCATCCACCGGTCCGGATGCGGTCCGGATAGATGTCGAAGCTCTTGCCGGCAACGGTGACGCGGACTGCCTTCAGGCGCTTCTCGTTCGGATCGAGCGAGCGATTGCCCAGAACCACGATCTGATCGCCGACTTTGGCGACACCTTCGACGAAGCCGGACCGTTCCGTCTGTCTGGGATTGCCCAGTTCGACGCGCCAGAGCCCGTCCTTTTCAGTCTCGACCTGAAGCGTCGGATGTGGCGGCGCCATCGAGATTTCACGGATCGTGCCGGCAAGTTCGATCTGGTCCGCCTCTGCCCAGGACCAGCCGTGATGAGCGTAGGCGCCAGTGACCAGAAGCAACGTCACGATGCTTCCGGCGAGAACGCGGCCAGGAAAGGACCTCATCATCTCCCACTCCTCAATTTGCCTCGGAACCCGCAAGATTGAACCTGAAGCGACGGATGGGAAAGCATCTGCCGTTCAACATATCTTGAGCGGTCCGGCCTTGAGGCAAGCGCTACGTCGTCGTTGCTAGGCCCGCGCATCCGTGCTCGGCCGCCGACTTGCGGCTGCTTTTCGCAATCCGGAAGCCGAGCAGGAGAAGGCCTGAGTAGAGTTCTGACCGGCACCGTTGACCGATCGCCCGTTGAAGCGCGGACCGAAGGGGCCGCGCTTCTTCATGTAACGGCCGGGCCAAGGACGCGAAAGGAAGTATAAAGTCTAGTAAATTACTAGCTTATCTTGCGTTTTTCGCTGCTTTTCGATCTGAGAGGCAGATTTGCTCCAAACGCCCAGCATTAGAAACCGCTATTTCTGTCCCTCGCCACACCCGGCTGCGATATTCCTGACAAGTTGGAACAGGACGCAGCCATGACCACGTCACCCCTCGACGCCACCGCGAAAGCTCTGAACCAAGCGCTTGAAGTCCTGGATCTCGCAGGACGTCTCGCGCTCGTTGCCGGCCTTGAAGGCCGTGCCGTCTTTACCACGTCGCTCGGTATCGAAGATCAGGTGATCACGGCCGTCATCGGCGAGAACCAGCTGGCGGTCGATGTCGCCACGCTGCAGACCGGCCGCCTCTTCAACGAGACGGTGGCGCTGATCGACAAGACCGAAGAGACCTATGGCATCCTGATCAAGCGTTTTCATCCGGAAAAGGCAGACGTCGACGCCTATGCCGCGCAATATGGTGCCAACGGCTTTTATGACAGCGTCGAAGCCAGGCATGCCTGTTGTGACGCGCGCAAGCTGAAGCCGCTTGCACGCGCACTCGAAGGCGCCAGCTACTGGGTGACGGGGCTTCGCCGCGGCCAGTCCGGCAACCGGGCAGCGACACCCTTTGCCGAAGCGGATGCTGAGCGCGGCCTCATCAAGATCAATCCGCTCGCCGACTGGGACATCGAAACCATCCGCAGTTACGTCACTGCCAACGCCGTTCCTGTGAACCCGCTGCATGCCCGCGGTTATCCCTCGATCGGCTGCGAACCCTGCACCCGCGCCATCAAGCCGGGCGAGCCCGAACGGGCCGGCCGCTGGTGGTGGGAAAACGACGAGAAGCGCGAATGCGGGCTTCACGTCCCAGAGACCGCCAGTTCCATCATCCCGACTTCGAGCAGCGCCGCCTGAGGGCTGGCGCGCTCCTCCCAAGACAAAGATCCTCCCGGAGACTGAAATGCCTCTTACCCATCCGGAAACGGAACTGCACAATCCGCAGAGCACCAAGCCGCCGCTTGACCCGCATTTGAAGGCGCTCGAAAACGAAGCGATCCACATCTTCCGCGAAGTGGCCGCCGAGTTTGAACGCCCTGTCATGCTCTACTCGATCGGCAAGGATTCCTCGGTGCTGCTGCACCTGGCGCGCAAGGCCTTCTATCCCGGCCGCGTTCCCTTTCCGCTGCTGCACGTCAACACCGGCTGGAAGTTTGCCGAGATGATCACGTTTCGCGACGAGATCGTGAAGCGCTACGACCTCGACCTGATCGAGCACGTTAATCCGCGCGGCGCTCAGGAGAACGTCACGCCGTTCAGCCACGGTTCGGCGCTCTACACCGACATCATGAAGACCGAGGCGCTGCGCCAGGCGCTCGACGCCGGCCAGTATGACGCCGCTTTCGGCGGCGCGCGCCGCGACGAAGAGGCCTCGCGCGCCAAGGAGCGCATCTACTCCTTCCGCACCCCAGACCACCGCTGGGATCCACGCAACCAGCGTCCCGAGCTTTGGAACGTCTATAACGGCATGGTGCGCAAGGGCGAGAGCGTGCGCGCCTTCCCGCTGTCGAACTGGACCGAGGTCGACATCTGGCGCTACATCCAGGCCGAAGACATTCCGATCGTGCCGCTTTATTTCGCCAAGAAACGGCCGGTCGTCGAACGCGACGGCATGATGATCCTTGCCGAAGACCCGCGTCTCGAACTGCTGCCGGGTGAGGCCAAGCGCGAGGAAGTGATCCGCTTCCGTACGCTCGGATGCTTCCCGCTGACCGGCGCCATCCGCTCCGACGCCACGTCGCTCGACGACATCATCTCCGAACTTGAAACCGCGACCGTATCCGAACGCCAGGGCCGCGCCATCGACCGTGACCAATCCGGTTCGATGGAAAAGAAAAAACGCGAAGGATATTTCTGATGACCGCACCAGCAACCGCGAATGCCGTTCAGGAAGACGCAGCCGCTCACGTTCTGGCGTTTCCGGCGTCCGAATCGGTCCGCGCAACGCGCGACAGCCGCCCCCTTCGCCTCATCACCTGCGGCTCGGTCGACGACGGGAAATCGACGCTGATCGGTCGACTGCTTTGGGATACCAAGGCGGTCAAGGAAGATCAGGCGGCGACGCTGCGGCGTGATTCCAACGGCAAGCAGAACGATCTCGGCCTGCCGGACTTCGCGCTCCTGCTCGACGGCCTGCAGGCCGAGCGCGAACAGGGCATCACCATCGACGTCGCCTATCGGTATTTCTCCACCGACAAGCGCTCCTTCATCGTCGCCGACACACCCGGCCATGAGCAATATACCCGCAACATGGCAACCGGCGCGTCGACGGCCGACCTCGCGGTGTTGCTGGTCGACGCCCGCGTCGGCCTGCTCGAGCAGACTCGGCGGCACGCGACGATCGCGACCCTGATGGGCATCAAGCAGTTCGTTCTGGCGGTCAACAAGATCGACCTGACGGACTATGACCGCGCCCGGTTCGACCAGATCAGCCACGAGTTTCGTGAGCTGGCGCTATCGCTCGGCGTGCGCCAGGTCACGGCAATTCCGCTTTCGGCACTGAAGGGCGAGAACGTCGTTTACGACGGCCGCGCTTCGATGCCCTGGTACGATGGCCCGACACTGGTCGAAGTGCTTGAACTGGCGACGACACGCTCCTCCCAGACCGTCGGCTTCCGCCTGCCGGTGCAGCGCGTCTCGCGCCCGGGCGAAAGCTTCCGCGGCTACCAGGGAACGGTTGCCGGCGGCGCGGTCAAGCCCGGCGACAGCGTCGTGATCCTGCCCTCGGGCATGGTTGCCAACGTCACCAAGATCGTCACCTTCGACCTCGTGCGCAACGCTGCGGTCGCCGGCGATGCCATCACCCTGGTGCTCGACCGCCAGGTCGACGTTTCGCGCGGCGACATGATCGTCGCCATCGACAGCCAGCCGCTGACGGGCCTTGCCTTCGACGCCCAGATCGTTGCGCTGCAGCCTGATGGCATCCAGCCGGGCAAGCGCTACTGGCTGAAAAGCGGCAGCCGCCGCCAGCGTGTGCAGGTGCAGCCGGCAAGCCAGCTGGACCTGAAGACGGGCAAGTGGGAGCACGCAGACCAGTTGCCGATGAACGCCATCGGCAAGGTTCACCTTGCCTTCGACGAACAGGCGATCTTCGACCCTTATGAGCAGAATCGGACGACCGGCGCCTTCATCCTGATCGATCCCGACACCAACAACACGGTGGCCGGCGGCATGATCACGGCCAAGCGCTCGGCGCTCGGCGGCATCCATACGGAAGACGCCCGCGTGATCCTGTCGCTGCCCGCCGATCTCGCCGACCAGCTGATGGCAACCGAGCTGTTTGCGGGTCGTCGCGAGGATGCAGAAGTGCGTCGCGTCAGCGCTGGCCGCGCGAGCGAGATCATCGACACGATCGACGGCTGATCGCCACTCCCCAAAGATCAGAAAGGGCCCACGAGGGCCCTTTTTCCGTTTCTGCTGATCTATTTTTGATGCCTCGCCAGATTGCTCCTACCGCCTCTTCCCGAAACGACCTGCCGCACTACTTCCAAAGAACCGGGAAGGAGGAGCAGCCATGATGCTGGACCATGAACGGGAGGACGTGCCGCGCCGAAGCTTTCTTGGGCGGGCCGTGACGATCGAGGCCTTTGCGCGAAAGTACCGGTTGGACGCTGAGGAAACAAAACGGCTTCAGAGCCAGTTTGGTCCGACGGCCGGTGAGATCGAGTTATTGCAGGCCGCGCGGCGCAACGGAATGCCTGAGGAGTAGCGTTTCGCGCCGCGCCGGATTGCCTTTAAATTACGACCGCTGCTCGATGCTCGGAAGCACCATCGTCAGCGGCGCGGGATCTGTGTGCTGCCAAAGCTGGTATCCGACGACGCTGCCGAGGATGGCAGACCATATGGCGATCTCGCGGAATGTGAATATCGGTTCCTTCAACATCTGAGCCTCACTGGGAGAACGATTGTTGAAGATAATATCGCGCTTATTGTTCACCCTGATAAGACGCCATTCGATGAACAGGCCGTTTCCAATTGAACAATAACGTGACCCGACGTAGGCGGGTGCGGCGTTGGAGACTGCCCCTCACCCGCAGCTTCTGCCACCGCTAGAACGATCGGAAAATGGCCGCACGCGTGACGCCCAAGATGCGATCGTCCCAAAATGGGACACTTGTCGACATTGCTTCACCTTGATTGGCGGTCGCGAATTACTTGGGTTCAAATTCACCGGGGCATTTGTAATTTGGCGCGTCGATCATGATGATCGATAGGGCTGTTTCACCGTTTCCAAACGCCGTGGGACAGTCCGCCTGGCTATGCACCTTGCAGGCTTTGGCCGTGCAACAAGAAAGGGCCCTTGCGAGCCCTCTCCTGTCATTCGAAGCTGCTGCATGTTTCCTTAAATCCTATTCGATTTAACGATAAAAACATGCAGCCATTCAAAGTGCTACAGCGACCTTTGCGCGTCTAATAAGACGCGCGGCGCTGTAGTTCCCGATCAGCGTGTGATGACCACGGGCTCGACGTTTTCGTCTTCCGTGCGGCTTGCGAAGTAGTTGGCAAGCAGCGCGCCGGAAATGTTGTGCCAGACGCTGAAGATCGCGCTCGGCACGGCAGCCACGGGCGAGAAATAGGCATTGGCCAGAGCCGCGCCGAGACCGCTGTTCTGCATGCCGACCTCGATGGCGATCGCCTTGCGCTTGGCAAGTGACAGGCCGGCGGCCTTGGCGGCGAAGAAGCCGAGCAGATAGCCGAGGCCATTGTGCAGAACGACGACCGCGAAGATCAGCAGGCCGGAGCTGGCGATAGCGCCCTTGCTGGCGCCGACGACGGCGGCAACGATCAACACGATGCCCGCAACGCTGACCAGCGGCAATGCCGGCACCGCGGCCTTGACCAGGCCCGGCAGCAGCTTCTGCAAAAGAAAGCCCAACGCCAGCGGCACCAGCACGACCTTGACGATGCTCATGAACATCGCCATCGCATCAACCGGCAGATACTGGCTGGCAAAGGTCCAGACGAGAAACGGCGTGACGACCGGGGCCAGAAGCGTGGTGACGCTAGTGCAGGCCACCGACAGCGCGACATCGCCCTTCGAGAGGTATGTCATGACGTTGCTCGAGGTGCCGCCCGGGCAGCAGCCGACGAGAATGACACCGGCGGCCACTTCCGGCGACATCGGGATGATGGCCGTCAGCAACACGGCCAGCAAGGGCATGATCAGAAACTGTGAGATGACGCCGATGCCGACCTCGAACGGGCGCTTGGCGACTTCCTTGAAATCGTCGAGCGAAATGGTGAGGCCCATGCCGAACATGATAATGCCAAGCAGCGTAACGATATAGGGCGTGATCTGCTTGAAAATATCCGGGAAGACAAAGCCGAGAACGGCGAAGAGAATGACCCAGAGCGCGAATGTGCGCCCGACGAACGCGGAAAACGATGCGACAGCCTTCAAAATTTTACTCCTTGGCGTGATGAGGGCTGTCTAGGCGCCACAACCGGCGGCTTCAACACGCTTCGAACAAAAAACCGTCAGATATCGCAACTTTGTTTCTATCACGTCACGATAGCCGACATAAACCAGACGTCTATGGACATGGACCGCGTCATGCGGATATCAGGCATTGCCCACGCGGCGGCGCGCAGGATCTCAAGGAGACGAAGATGACCACGGATAAAAAACCGGAGACGACCGTGACCGTCGAGAAGCGCATGAACGGCAAATGGTGCTTCGTCGTCAAGTATCGCGGCGTCACCCATCCGGCTCAGGGCAACTTCTCCTCGATGCTGCAAGCGCAGGCAATCGGCCAATCCGTGCTGAAGGCTTTGGAAAAACAACGCTGAAGACGCGGGGGCCGTCGTGCCCCCCACCCAGCGGCACAGTTCGCTTCCAGCTTGTACTTGATCGCGCCACGGCAGCGAGCCCCGCATGGCTGTGCGGCCGTCATCCCGACTGGTGTTTGGCCGCACCGCGCAAACGAACGGCCAGCAGCCGCCTGCGACTACTCCGTCGCCGAGCGAACGATGTTGCAGAGACCGTCGCGCACGATGTCCTTGGAGGTCACCTGTCCGGCCTGGATGTCGAAGATGGCATCGACGCGCGTGCCGGCACCGCGCTTGCGAGCAACGACCCGCAGCGTCTGGATGCGTCCTGAACCGGTCGTTTCCTGGAATGCGTCGACAGTGCCGAGCGACTTGTTGACCTTGATGCCCGAGAACCCTTCGGCGGCAACGCCCTGGGCAAGCCGCTGCAAGGCCGTGTCGGGTTTCAGCTTGGAAAATTCCTGCCAGGTCTTGTAGCTGATGGCCGTCACCAGCGGCACACCGGATACCTTGAAGTTTTTCTCGCAGCTCTGCGCCTGCGCCAGTCCGTGGCTCGCCAGAACCAGCGCCGATGCGACTATTATCCGCCTAAACAACATTCCCTATCCTCTCGACAACGACAATGTAGTTGCCGAGACTACAACCCTTAGTTATCGACCAACAAGTCGAACATCCACCAATGCACCGTTATTCGACGAACGGCGCGTTCACGCCTGCGAAACGCGCACCAGAGGGAATCACGCGCCGCAATAGAACTTCGAGGAGATGTCGAACACGGAGGAGAATGGATAAGCGGCCAGCGCCAAATTAAGGCGGGCCAATCCGTATGCGGAGACGAACTTCACAAGCCCACGACTTGCGTTACCCTGAAGGCGCCCGCAATCGGTCCGCACTCAAAAACGGGCCGAACAGAAAACGAATTAAGGGATTGATTTAGCTGGTCGGAGTGAGAGGATTCGAACCTCCGACCCCCACGTCCCGAACGTGGTGCGCTACCAGACTGCGCTACACTCCGTGACCAGCGGCGCCTCTATAGAACAGGCATTTGGATTGCACAAGCGCCTATTTCGAAAAACCTTCTCGGTCTCGCCAAAAAAGCCGGTACAGTGGAAAACCCCGGCCGAAACCGCGTTCCGCCTCTTGTCCGACACACCCGTCAGGCACACCAGCAATCGACCAGGACAGAAGGCGATTGCTCGTGCTTGAGGCCGCCCCTTGACGGGGATGGCCCGTGTCGATTGTCTGCTGTGTCCGCTTTTTTGCCCGCCATTGCCAAGGAGTGCTGCCGTGTCGCCCATCATCCGTCCCGTGTCGCTTGCCGCAATGATCCTTGCCGGTCTCTTGGCTGGCCCGGCTGGTGCCGATATTGCCGGACCCTGGGGCTTTGAAGTGGATCTTTCCTTCTCGCAGGCCGCCGCGAGCAAACTTCAGGCGCTGAAGGAAGGGGTCGTGATCGCGGCCTATTATTCCGGCGAGCCGGCGGCGGGCGCAGAAGAGCATGCTGATCAGATCGGCATGATCGATCTCGGCGAGGACAGGACCGAGCGCGATGGCGAACCGGCCGTGGTGGCGATCCCCGGCAAGGGCGACATCGAGACGCGGCTGCATTGGGTCAAGGACGGCGAACCTCTCGTCAACATCAACGTCCATTCCGCCCGTCGCAGCGGCCCGGACAACCTGCTCGATTGCGATGTCTATGACGGTCCGCTGAAGGCGATCGCCGGGAGCGCCACCAAGATCGGCTGCAAGCTGATCGGGGAGTAGACCCACAGGAGCCGCCCCTGACCGACACAGCGGAGCGGACAATGCCTGCGCACCGACGAAACTCTAGCGCTTTCGCGTCTCGGCGAAGACCGCGCCCACCAGAAGCCCTCCCGCGGAGCGATTCGCATCGAAATGGAGCAACGGTTTCCCATGCCCGCAGCGGCGGGCGAAGGGACCAGAAACGACTGCAACCGATCACGTTGCGGTGAGGTTTCCGGGGCCAGATAGGGACTTTCTGCAACGCTTCGCATTTTCCTTAGATAGAATGCAGACAGCGGATTTTCTTTGCCGGCTTTTGGCGCTAGAGGCTCAGCGGAAAGCGCGCAAACTCAGGGGATTGGGGCGCGCGCGCCACGCCTACTTCCGAACGAGAGCCAAAGGGACGAAAACATGAACTTCCGCATGATGACGGTGGCAGGCCTCGCGCTTGTGCTCGCAGGCTGCACCACGACGACGGCGATTTCCAGAAACGCAGTTGAATCGCGTTGGCTCGGTCAGCCGGCCGGCGGCTTCTTCGCCCAGTATGGTCCTCCGCTCTCCGACGTCGAAAGCGGCAGTTCCACCGTCTACAACTGGAAGGGCGGCTATAAGACCCGCAAGACCCCGGCCCAGTACGAAACCGGCAAGGACGGCAAGCGCGGCAAGCGTATCTCCTCGGCCCGCACGGAATATCTGAGCTGCTCGGTGCAGCTGACCGTCTCTTCGGACTATGTCATCCGCTCGATCCGCCTGGTCGGTGACCACAAGCGCGCCGACGGCCCGAGCTGGTGCGAAGAATTCCTCGGCGGCGCCAAGGCGGAAAAGCCGGCTGCACCGGCAAGCTGATAACCGGCGCATCAAGGGGCAGACATTTGAAACCCGCCAGCGTCAGTTGGCGGGTTTTCTGCTTCCTTGGAATAGTCCGCCGAAGCCAGCCGCCCTCGGTTATTGCTTCAGGCAGCCGGACTGGCTGCATTTGCCGGCTGAGCAACCTCTGCCGGCCCAGCGGTCAGCGGCATATCCGCAGCCACGACCCGGTCGCGCCCCTCGCGCTTGGCGCGATAAAGCCTTGCATCGGCGCGCGCGCTGAACGCCTGGAAACGTTCACTGCCATCGCGTTGCGCCAGACCGAAACTCGCGGTCACGCTTTCTGTCGCGCCAAGAACAGGAAAACGGTGAATTGCCAGCCGCTCGCGAATACACTCGGCAACCGCCATCGCCGCATCCACGTCCATCCCAGGTAGGAGGATTGCGAACTCCTCGCCGCCAATCCGCGCGACAAGATCTGCTTCACGCACGCTGTCGCGCAATACGCCCGCAAACGTCGCCAGCACTCTGTCACCGGCCGCATGTCCATGGGCGTCGTTGATCGCCTTGAAATGATCGATATCGCAGAGGATCAGGCTGAGCGGTGCACCCGCATTGCGAAACAGCCTTGCCACTCGCTCCTCCAGCCCCCGACGATTGAGGACACCCGTCAGCGGGTCGACATCGCGCTCGCGCCTGAGATCGTCCATGACATCCGTCAGCGCCGCCGCAAGCAGCGCGAAGGCAAGCGCTGTACCCGCCGCCGCGATCAGCAACTGCATCATGTTCCAGAAGAGCGACGCGCCGAAAGCCTCGATGCTGGCGGTCGCGTCAGTGCCAAATGTCAGCCAGGTGCGCGGGAAGAAGTGGATCGCAACGACAGCCACAACCCAGAACAGGACGCGGTCTACAAGGCGACCATGTCGCAGAGCCCGAATGCGCCAGGCGGCGGCCGCAAGGATCAACCCATACCCAAAAGCCTGCACGTAGATCCGCACCAGAAGGTTCGGCCTGATATAGTAGAAGTACCAAAGCAGAGCGGTTATCACACCGATTGCCCCGAGTGCCGCCTTCCAGCCCATGCCGCGACCTGAACGACGCAGGATGGCCTCCGCGGCAGCAAGCACCGCAAGCGTATAGAGCAGGCCAGTCGGGATGGTATTGGCGCCGATATCGAGGGGCAGCAGCATGATCTGCATAAACGCCGCTGTCGCAAACAATAGGCAGGCGGCAGTCAGAAGCAGCAGATAGTGCCGCTTCTTCTCAATCGACCACGCCCATCCAAAGGCAAGGCCGAATAGCACGAACAGTCCCGGCCATGCCGAAGCGATCGCCGATGCCGCCAGAGGTCCATTCATTTTCCGGCTGTTTCCTCCCTGGCAACCAACGCCTCTCACGCGACGTGAAGACGTGCATCCAGACGTTGCGTGCATGAATGCGGCAGACAGATGGAGGAAAGATGAAAGACGCCCCTAGAATTTTAAGGAGACTCGAGGACCGGGCATACACGGCAACGCGACAGCCATCGTCAAGCGCGACGCCGAACTTGGCATCCGGGACGTTGAGAGGACAGAACGCTTGAAAGAAAAATGTGGCTGGGGCGCCTGGATTCGAACCAGGGGATGGCGGTACCAAAAACCGCTGCCTTACCGCTTGGCTACGCCCCAACGAAATTGGCGAGAAATAGTTTCGCCAAATCGAGCGCCTGATTAGCAAAGCTCGTGCCGCGTCACAATGATTAAGTTTGTGGTTCGAGCGGTTTTGTTGGGCTTTGTTCGCCAGCATACACTTCGCCCTCGGCGAAACGCCAGTGCCCGATGCCGCACCGCCCTTCCCTTCCCGACCGTCACCTCCTATTCTCCGGCGCGAATGGAGACCCCAATGAGCCAGTTTCGCGCCCGTCCGCCCGCCGTGCCCAGCATTCTTGTCGATGACGCGGTCGTGCGCATTACTAGGTGGGACTTCGAACCCGGTGCCGATACCGGCCATCATGTCCACGGTCTCGGTTATGTCGTCGTGCCGATGACCGATTGCCGGTTCCTGCTGGAGGAGGAAGGCGGCAGCCGCCGGGTGGATATCGCCAAGGGAGCGGCCTACCGGCGCGAGGCCGGCATGGCGCACAACGTCGTCAATGCCGGCAGCGAACCGATGTCCTTCATCGAGATCGAATACAAGTGAAGGCCAGGAAACGACGCATGCAGGGCCCCGACTTCGATCTCGACTTCAAGCCGGCACATGGCGAGGCCGTGACCGTTGCCGACGGCGTGCAGCGCATCACCGTCAACAATCCCGGCCCTTTCACCTTTCACGGCACCAACAGCTATATCGTCGGTAATCGCTCGGTGGCGGTGATCGATCCGGGCCCGGAGGACGAAGCGCATTTTCAGGCGTTGATGTCGGCGCTTAGGGGCCGCGAGGTGACCCACATCGCCGTCAGCCACACCCACCGCGACCACTCGCCGCTGGCGCGGCGACTGAAGGCCGCGACGGGCGCGGCAATCGTCGGCGAAGGGCCTCACCGTGCCGCCAGACCTTTGCATGAAGGCGAGATCAACCCCTTCGCCGAGAGTTCCGATATGGACTTCTCGCCCGACATCATCCTTGCCGATGGCGGACGGATCGAAGGCGACGGCTGGGCGCTGACGGGGCTCGCCACCCCCGGCCACACCGCCAACCACATGGCATTTGCGCTCGACGGCACCGGCACGGTCTTTTCCGCAGACCACGTCATGGCCTGGGCGACGACGATCGTCGCACCGCCGGATGGCGCCATGGCAGACTACATGGCCTCGCTGGAAAAGCTGCTGATGCGTGACGACCGGCTCTATCTGCCCGGCCACGGCGGGCCTGTCATCGAGCCGGCTTCATTCCTCAGGGGCCTGCGCGCCCACCGGCGCATGCGTGAGCGCGCCGTGCTTGAGCGCGTCCGCGCCGGCGACGGCAAGATCCCCGACATGGTCAAGGTGATCTATGCCTCCACCGACACACGACTGCATGGCGCAGCAGCCCTCTCCGTGCTGGCGCATCTTGAAGACCTGGTCGAACAGGGACGTGTTGAGACCGATGGACCGCCGTCCCTTTTCGGCGACTATCGCCTGGCGCCGGGAGGGGCTGGCTGAGGATGCGGCGGCAAGCGCACAGCTACCGCGAGGACCCGTCGGTGCCGCGCTTTCCCGACGATCGGCCGGTGATCGTCTTTGACGGCGAATGCATCTTCTGCTCGGGCTGGGTGCGCTTCATGCTGCGCCATGACCGGCAAGCGCGCTATCGTTACCTGACGGCGCAATCGCCGCTCGGCCAGGCGCTCTACCGGCACTATGGCCTCGATACAGAGAACTATGAAAGCAACATCCTGATCGAGAACGGTATTGCGCGCTTCAAATCGGACGGATCGATTCGCACGCTTGCAGGATTGGGCCTGCCATGGTCGCTGGTGAATATCTGCCGCATTTTGCCTGCTGCCCTTCGCGATCCGCTCTACGATCTCGTTGCAAGGAACCGCTACCGCATCGCCGGGCGCCGCCAGACCTGCATGGTTCCGACCGCCGACGAGCGCGGGCGTTTCATCGCGTGAAGGACGCAGCGGAAAGTGGCATGGTCCGTCAGCAAAGCCTCTACCGACGAGTTCTCGGCGCTGAATGGGATCGCTTGCCCACGGCGATCCGCACTCTGCATGAGACGTCGGATGGGCAAGCCATTTTCAGGGGGCGTGCGACCATCGAGCGTGGCAAGGGGTCATGGGGCCGCCTCACCGCCTCTGTCTTCGGCTTTCCCGTGGCCGGCGAGAATGTGCCGGTCGAGATCCGTTTCGAGTGCGCCAATGGTCGCGAGATCTGGACGCGGCGGTTTGGAGAGAAGGTTTTGCGCAGCTCCCAGCAAAAAGCCGAGAACCGGAAGGAACGATTGCTTGCCGAGGGTTTCGGGCCGTTCCGGATCCTGTGCGCCTTGGAGCCTGTGGGAAACCGCCTGCATCTCAGGGTTCGCGGCTGGTCCTTCCTCGGCCTCCCGCTTCCAGCGTTGCTGGCGCCAGGTGGCCGGACGTTCGAGGAAGATCGCGATGGCCTGTTCCACTTCCACGTCGAGGTCGAAAGCCCATTGACCGGCTTGATTGTGCGCTATCGCGGCTGGCTCAAGGCGGACGACGAGGCACCATCGCCGATCGCAAACGTGCGAGACCAAAAGCTGCCTCATGGATCTGGTGGCCACGACGCCCTCATGCAGGACTGAAGCGTCTGCCGGTATTCTGCGGATCAATCGCCGGCGATGCCGAGCAGCTCCGCATCGAGCGCCCGCAGGAACTGGTCGGCGAAGGCGGCGCCGATGCCGAGGTCGTGCTGGCCGTAGCGAGACGCGACGCGCAGGTCGACGAACGTCGTTTCCGCTTCTTCGCGCAGGCGGATCAGCACATCGAAACGAAAGCCGGCAATCAGCGTCCGCCATTCTCCCTGAAGCACGACGTCACTGGAACGCCGCCCTGGAAGGGCGCCCTCCAAAGCCAGCTCCGGTCGGGATTCCGGCACGGGTATGTTCTCCGGCTCGGCGGCGGCGTCCGCCCCGGCATTCGGCCGCACCGCCAGATCCTCGAGATCGGCGCGGGCGTTTTCGACGCCGAGTTCCTGCGTGACGCCGACGCGCGTTTTCTCGACGACATTGCGCACACCTTGGAAAACGCGGTCGAGCGCACCGTCGTATCGTCGTCCGGTCAGGCCGGGATAGGCGATAATCTGCGCTTCGCGGTCCTCGGGCGTCACAGCCGGATTGCGCTTCAGCCAGCTTTCCTCCGTCTGCGGCACCTTCAGCCAAGGCGGCGGCGTCACTGTGTCGGTGCTGACATCATAGATCGCCGGCCGGGTCAGGTACTGCGCGATGCCGAAACCGATGAAACCGAGCGTGGGCGCCGCATAGACAAGGGCCGAGGCGGAGGCGATGCCACCGATCGCGGCCACCTGCCAAAGCCGCGCGAGCCCGACTACGGCAAGCAGGACGCCGAGCAGTGCAAAAGCACCGGAGAGCCCGACCAATCCAAGGAAATGCGGCGTCGTCAACGGGCCGAACCGGTGCGCCAGCAGGGACAGCGCGAAGATCGCAAAGGCTATGCGGGCAAAGCGGCGCGCCCAGTGGGCGGCATAGGAATAGGGGCGCTCGTACCGGACCATCATATAACGGAATCAATCCCCTGCATCGAAACAGACCAGCATTCTTAGACCATGGCCGGGGCCGTGAAAACAGGCAATAGGATGCGGCTGGAGACCTGGGCCGCGCGCCTGCAGCCACTTGCCGCAAAATCGCCATTCTCGTTAACCACCTATCAGAAACTGGAAATATGCCCGTACGCCGGCAAAAGTCGTCGCGAATCGTCAATCGGGGGGCAAGGGCCGACGCTGGGAACGCATCCGGCACGGCAAGATGGAGAGACATCATGGTCGCATCGCAAGCAGCCGTGGCAACAGCCACCCACGCAGCACCGCCTCCGCCGGCTGACGCCCGCATTCCCATGGCGCTGCTGGAGCTGGAGCTTTCGCTCGACGGTTTCTCCGGAAGCAAGGACGATTTCACCGCCTTCATCCGCACGGTTGCCGACAACGTCGGCGGCGAGTTTCTCTTTGCCTTGCCCGCTTCCGGCCTGGTCGACGATTGCCTGAGCATCGCGGTCCTTCGGCTCGGCGGGACCGAGGGCGACGCGTCGCCAATCCTGTTTGTCTGCCTCGAAGAAGAGGGCTCGACGATCCGGCTCGAGCACCCCGGCGAGAACACCCAGGATCTGAAAAGCTTTGCCGAATCCTTTGTCGGCGTGCTTGAGCGCATGTGACCATCCGGACTTGCCGAAAACGGATTGACGGTCGCCCAACGGCTGCCCCATCATGTCTTCATGCGATCGAATCGTGAATGCAAAATCCGTGTTGTGCGTTTCTGCCCTTGGCTTGTAGCTGCGCCGAAGCCTCGGCCCTCGATTGCACGATCCACCCTACCGATCTTTACAGCCATACCCGAAAAAATCAGGGTGGACACGACGGCCCGCCATGCGGCAGAGCTCTGTCCTGCAGGCGGCGGTAAAGACCTGAGCGACCGGTGTACCCAACAGCCTTCTGACAAAAGCTGAGGTTCGGGCACAAGCAAAGCCGGTCTTTCGCCGAGCCGATCTGCATCCGCTCAGGAGGCATGAATACGATGAAGACCAAACTGCTGACCCTTGCCGCCATCGGGCTCTTGCTTGCGGCCTGCCAGACGATGACGCCGGAAGAGCGGCGCGCCGCCGACGGCAACACCTGCGCCTCCTACGGCTTTCGGCGCGGCACCGATGCATTCGCCACCTGCCTGCAACGCATCGAGCTCGACCGCCGCGCCGAGCGGCGCAGCTACCGCTATGACAATGATGTGATGATGTGGGGTTGGAACCGGCCGGTCGTCATTGCACGCCCGGTTATCGTGCAGTCTAAGTAGCTCTGAAACGAGATGCCTACAGCGCCGCGCGTCTTGATAGACGCGCAAAGGTCGCTGTAGCACTTTGAATTACTGCATGTTTTTGTCCTTAAATCGAATAGGATTTAAGGAAACATGCAGTCGCCCCGGGCACCCTTGACCGGGGCGTTGAGGTTATGGCCGGTATCGATGCCGCCTCACGCCTTGCCGTTGATCGCCGCCTGTGCGGCGGCGAGCCGGGCTATCGGCACGCGGAAGGGCGAACAGGAGACATAGTCGAGGCCCGCTTCTTCGCAAAAGCGGATCGAGGCCGGATCGCCGCCATGTTCGCCGCAGATGCCGAGCTTGAGGCCGTTCTTGGTCCGGCGTCCGCGCTCCGTGGCGATCTGGATCAGTTCGCCGACACCGTCGAAATCGAGCGAGACGAAGGGATCCTGCTCGATGATGCCCTTCTGCTGATAGGTCGCCAGGAACTGCGAGGCGTCGTCGCGTGAAATGCCGAATGTCGTCTGGGTCAAGTCGTTGGTGCCAAACGAGAAGAAGTCGGCGGCTTCCGCAATCACATGGGCGCGAAGTGCCGCGCGCGGCAGCTCGATCATGGTGCCGACGAGATAGTCGATGTCGATGCCGGCTTCGCCGATCACCGCCTTTGCCACCGCATCGATGCGCTCCTTGACGTAGTCGAGTTCGGCGCGCAGGCCGACGAGCGGCACCATGATCTCAGGCACGACGGCAGCGCCGGTTTCGCGCGCGGCTTCGACCGCCGCCTCGAAGATGGCGCGAGCCTGCATCTCGGCGATCTCCGGATAGGAGATGGCCAGACGGCAGCCACGATGGCCGAGCATCGGGTTGAACTCGTGCAGCTGGTCGACGCGCTGACGCAGGGCTGACGGATCCAGTGACAAAACACCGGCAACATCAGCGATTTCCTCATCCGTCTTCGGCAGAAATTCGTGCAGCGGCGGGTCGAGCAGACGGATTGTCACCGGCAGCCCGTGCATGATGGAAAAGAGTTCGACGAAGTCCGAACGCTGCATCGGCAGCAGCTTGGCGAGCGCCAGCCGCCGCCCGGCTTCGTCTTCCGCCAGGATCATCTCGCGCATGACATTGATGCGGCCATCCTCGAAGAACATGTGCTCGGTACGGCAAAGGCCGATGCCCTCGGCACCAAAAGAGCGGGCGGCGCGCGCGTCGGCCGGCGTTTCGGCGTTTGTGCGCACGGTCATGCGGCGGCTGGCGTCCGCCCAGGCCATGATCTTTCCAAAATCGCCCGAAAGCTCCGGCTGGAGCATGGCGATCGCGCCCTTCAGCACTTGGCCGGACGAGCCGTCGATGGTGATGATGTCGCCCTTCTTCAGCGTCACGCTCGGCGTGATCAGCAATTCGTTGCGCAGATCGACGCGGATGCCGCCCGCACCGGAAACGCAAGGGGTGCCCATGCCGCGCGCAACCACCGCGGCGTGACTGGTCATGCCGCCGCGCGTGGTCAGAATGCCTTCGGCGGCGTGCATGCCGTGAATGTCTTCCGGACTGGTTTCGATGCGCACGAGGATGACCTTGCGGCCTTCCTTGTCGGCCTGGACGGCCTCTTCCGAGGTGAAGACCATTTCGCCGGTTGCAGCCCCCGGCGAAGCCGGAAGGCCGGAGCCGATGATATCGCGGCGCGCGTGCGGATCGATCGTCGGATGCAGCAACTGATCGAGCGAAGCCGGATCGATGCGGGCGACCGCTTCGTTCTTCGAGATCAGCCCCTCGTCCGCCATGTCGACGGCGATCTTCAGGGCGGCCTTGGCCGTCCGCTTGCCGGAGCGCGTCTGCAGCATCCAGAGCGTGCCGCGCTCGATGGTGAATTCGAGGTCCTGCATGTCGCGATAATGCCGCTCGAGCTTGTCGCAGATCGTGCGGAACTCGGCAAAGGCCTCCGGCATCAGCTTTTCAAGCGATGGCTTGTCGGAGCCGGACGCAATGCGGGCCGCCTCGGTGATGTTTTGCGGCGTGCGGATGCCGGCAACCACGTCTTCGCCCTGGGCATTGACGAGGAACTCGCCGTAAAGCTCGTTCTCTCCGGTCGAGGGGTTGCGGGTAAACGCAACGCCGGTCGCCGACGAATTGCCGAGATTGCCGAAAACCATCGCCTGGACGTTGACCGCGGTGCCCCAGGCCGCCGGGATGCTGTGCAGATGGCGGTAGGTGATGGCGCGCGGGTTCATCCAGCTGGAGAACACGGCGCCGATGGCGCCCCAGAGCTGGATTTCCGGATCCTGCGGAAACGGCTCGCCGAGCGTTTCCTCGATCGCGTCCTTGTAGCGTGTGATGACATGTTGCCATTCGACCGCGGAAAGTTCGGTATCCTGCTCGTGGCCGAGGCGGGCCTTCTCGTCTTCAAGGATCTCCTCGAAGATATCGTGGTCGACGCCCATGACGACGTCGCCATACATCTGTATGAAGCGGCGGTAGCTGTCCCAGGCAAACCGCGCATCGCCGGCGTCGTGACCGAGCGCATGCACGGACTGATCGTTGAGGCCGAGATTGAGGACAGTGTCCATCATCCCCGGCATCGAGGCGCGGGCGCCGGAACGCACGGAAAGCAGCAGCGGACGGTTGGTGTCGCCAAAAACCCGGCCGGTGACTTCCTCCATCCGGCGAATGCCTTCGCGGACCTGGTCGTGCAGGCCCTCGGGTATTTCGCGGCTATTGTCGAAATAGCTGTTGCAGGCATCGGTGATGATGGTCAGCCCCGGCGGCACCGGCAGGCCCAGACTGCACATTTCCGCAAGGTTTGCACCCTTGCCGCCCAGCCTGTCACGATCACCCGCACGCCCTTCGGCCTTGCCCCCACCGAAGGTGTAAACCCATTTCATCATGCCTGCTCTCCACCCAAAAACAGTCTTTTATGACGATTTACAGTATATGCTTCAGCCTGGAAATGCACCCGCCGAAGATTTATGCTGCATTGCATCATTTTTCCGACTGTCGAACGCACTGCGGCGGACTTCGAGGCTCAGCGGATCGTCGCGCGCACCATCTCCCCCTTGATGCAAATCAGAGGCCTGGCGCCGGGGATCGCCGTTCGCGAACTGTCGACCCAGGAGGCCGTCGCCATCACCCGATAATCAATGAAACTTGCCGCATCGAATCCGAGGTGAATGTCGAGTGCCTTGCCGGAGATCTCCACGGTCTCGGACTGCGAGGTCTTCTCATAGATCAGCCGCGCCCGCAGGGCGTCGACATCGAGCCTCACCTGTCCGACGTGCCCCTCGATCGAAACATCAGCTGCCTTGCCCTTGAGCGCCACACTCGAAAACTCCCCCTCAAGCGCGGCTTGGAACGCCGGTTGCTCCACAGAGATTGACGCTCCCTTTTTCAGGTTGGCGCGAAATGCGGTCCTGCACTCCTCCAATTCCGGCCAGGAGGGCGCTGCCACAACGATGTAAAGGGTCGAACCTTCGACGCGCATACGGGTCTCCGATACGCAATCGCTGTAGAACCAGCTGGAATAGAAGGGGGCAAACCAGCCGGACCGCCTGCTCTCGACCGAGGCGCTGAAGGGCAAAGTCTCATCGCTGGTGAGTTCGATTGCGCTTGCGTCGCCGGTGGCGACGATCGCCGTGACGCCGGTGATATCGATGTCCCTCGCCGATGTCTCGGCATTGCTCGCCAGGGCGAGGAGAAGGATGGGGGCGAGAACCATTGCTGGCGGTCCGATCAACATTTGACGCTCCATTCGTGCGGTCTGGCACCATCGCCGGACCGGAATAGCTCGCCTGAAATCGAACGCAGTCGCGACCTTGATCGCGTTTCGGGTCGACCCTGAACGCAATCAAGGGCATCATCCTGCCATCCGCCCACCTCCCTCCCGAAGAATTCTTCCGCTCATGCTGTTTGTACCGCTCCCCTTCGTCGTTTCCCTGCTGCTGATGATCGTGATTGTCCGGATGTTTTGGCAGCGCGGCGAGGCCATGACCTTCGAGCAACGCCTGTTCCTGCTGCTCGTGTGCGCTTATGCACTGCAATCCGTGCTGATCGGCATCCGATGGGGCTACGAAATCCGTACCATCCTCTTGGCACAGGCGATGCTTGCGACGTTCAACGCGGCGCTGGCATGGGTTTGCTTCAGCAGCCTTGCGAGCGATGGTCCGCCACGCCTGGGGCAAATCGCCTGGCACCTCCTGCCCCCGCTCATCGTCGGGGTCATGATGTTTGCCTGGCGCGATGCGGTCGGCACGGCGATCACCCTGTTCTTTCTCGGCTACGGGTTTGCCTTGCTCTGGCTTGCGCGGCGGGGCCCGAACGCACTGGTCGCCTCGCGGCTCGACGGCGTGCTTCGCTCATACCGATCGCTCAAGTTCACCGGGTGGGCGCTGATCGCCTCAGCGCTTAGCGACGTCGCCATCGGCTTCGACCAGCTGCGCAATGGAGGTGCCTATTCCGGCGCGATCGTTGCGGCAGGCAACGTACTCGCCCTGCTCATTCTCGGCACCGCCGCCTCGATCGCCAGCTTCGACACATCGACAGACAGCGGACGGGGGGACGCAGCGCCTTTGCCGCAAGAGCGCACTGCGACTGAAGAAGATGCCGAGATCGTGCGAAGCATCGACGACCTGATGCGCAGGAAAGCGCTCTACAAGGATCTCGAGCTCAACCTCTCGCGGATCGCCCGCAAGCTCGGCGTGCCGGCCCGGCGGATTTCCAATGCCATCAACCGGATCCACGGCATCAGCGTCTCGCAATATGTCAACAACTACCGGGTGGAGGAAGCCTGCCGGCTGCTTTCGGCGACCGACGAGGCAATCACGCAGATCGCCTTCGAGGCCGGCTTCCTGACGAAATCGAACTTCAACCGCGAGTTCCTGCGCGTCACCGGCCAGAGCCCTTCTTCGTGGCGCGAAGAGCAGCGCGTGCCCGAATTTCGCGAAGCGGCATAGAGCCTACTGCACGTTTCCTTAAATCGTATTCGATTCAAAACATGCAGCAATCCAAGGTGCTGCAGCGACCTTTGCGCGTCTAACAAGACGCGCGGCGCTGTAGTTTACCGCGTGGCGCTGACGCAATCGGCCCAGGACTGCACATTGCAGCATCCATCATAAATATCTAATATTACGAAGCGATGAGGGGCACATCGGCGAATATCCCGTCATGGCGATCCGTTTCAGTCCTGTGGGCTTGGAGGCAGGTCATGAAATGTCGTGCGAAACTGCGCTTTTCGATGCTGTCATTTCTGCTTTTGTTGTTTGCTGCGAGCCCAGTGTTCGGCGACAATGGCGGCAAGCGGCTGGCTCTGATCGTTGGCATGAGTAACTACGCGATCGCCGGAAGCTTGCCGAACGCGACCCGCGACGCCGAAGCCTTCAGCGGCTTCCTGCAGAGCAAAGGCTTTGAAGCGGACCTCGTGCTGAATGCAGACCGCAAGAGCTTTGCCGAGGCGCTCTCGCGCTTCGCCCGCAAGATCGGGCCGCAGGATATTGCACTGTTCTATTTTGCCGGCCACGGCATGCAGCTCCATGGCGAGAATTTTCTGATCGGCACGGATGCCAGGCTCGAAAGCGAGTTCGACGTGCCGGCGGAAACCGTGGCGCTGTCCGAGATCATCAATGCACTCGAAAAACGCGCCCGGATATCCCTGGTGTTCCTCGACGCCTGTCGCAACAATCCGCTCGCCAACAAACTGAATGTCGACGTCGATGGCGCCACGCGTGGCGGCGCCACCCGCGGACTTGCACCGATCGAAACGCAAGGTGCCGGTACACTGGTCGCCTTTGCGGCCGCCCCGGGACAGGTCGCTGCCGACGGCACCGACGGGCATTCACCCTTTACCCGCGCCCTGATCGCCAACCTCTCCGGCCCCGGGCTTGAGGTTGGCACCGCCTTCAAGCGCGTGGTTCGCGATGTGCGCAAGGACACGGGCGGCAAACAATCACCGCAGATCCTTTCGTCCCTGTCGCTGGAATTCTACTTCGGGCCGGAAACACCGACGGCGGCATCGACGCAGACGGCCCCCTCGACTGCCGTCGATCCGGCAGAGCTTGAAGCCGAAGCCGATTTCAAAAAGGCGCTTCGTGTCGGTACGCCGCGCATCTGGCGCTTCTTCGTCGCCAAGCATCGCACAGGCGAATATGCCGAACTTGGTAGGCAGGCATTGGCGCAGATCGACCCGGCGACAGCGCGGGGTCAAAATTCAACGCCGCAGACGATCGAGAGCCGGTTGCTTCCGAGCAAGGAAGCGCGGAGGAGCGTGCAGCTGGCGCTCGCGGCGACGGGGCTTGAGATCGGCACGGCCGACGGCGTCTTCGGCGAGCAGACCCGCACTGCCATCCGGCAGTACCAAAGCCGGAACCAGCAGCCGAGCAACGGCTTTATCAGCGAACGCACCGCCAAGGCACTTGGCATCGCCGTTTCGCAGGATATCGACGGCGTCTACAGCGCCACCAAGGCCCGCGAATACAAGATCGATGATTTGAGAGGGCTGGAGACCGACGGGCGGGTTCTGAGGGCAGTTGAATGCCTACCTCGCTACGACACTGTCTATGGTGCCTTCCAGGGGCATCTCTACGTCGTCGTGCGATACCTCTATGTCCCTGCCTCAGTCGCACAATATTGGGCCAAGAGTTGCGGCGCACATCTCGCTACAATCACTTCGGACGCAGAGAACGAGTTCGTCGCCTCACTCTTCAACAGCGACGAGAACTTCTTCAACACCGGATACGATCCGAATGGCGGCGTCAGCTACAAGATGGGTCCGTGGATCGGTCTCGTTCAAGCGTCCCAGGGCAGAGAGCCGCGCGGCGGATGGGGCTGGGACGACGGCGAGCCGCTGACGTACTCGAAATGGTTTGCCAACATGCCGAACGAGCACAAGAAGGGCGACGATGTTGGCATGTATTATGCTCACCGCGAAGGCAGAGCCGATCTTAAATCGCTGCGGGTAACGACTTGGGACGACATGGGTCCGCAAGACGCGACCGGGAGCTTCCTGCTTGAGTTCGAGTAGAGTTACACCACTTCCCTCAGCCGCTCTGCCGTCTGCAGGTCGACGGAAACAAGCTGCGACACGCCCTGCTCCGCCATGGTGACGCCGAACAGGCGGTTCATGCGGGCCATGGTGATCGGGTTGTGGGTGATGATGACGAAGCGGGTTTCGGTCGATGCCGCCATCTCGTCCATCAGGTTGCAGTAGCGCTCGACATTGTGGTCGTCGAGCGGCGCGTCGACTTCGTCAAGAACGCAGATCGGCGCCGGATTGGTGAGGAAGACGGCGAAGATCAACGCCATTGCCGTCAGCGCCTGTTCACCGCCCGACAGCAGCGTCATGGTCTGCGGCTTCTTGCCCGGCGGACGGGCAAGGATTTCAAGGCCGGCTTCAAGCGGGTCGTCGCTCTCGATCAATTGCAGCTCGGCCGTGCCGCCACCGAAGAGATGGGTGAAAAGCCGTTGGAACTGGGCGTTGACCACGTCGAAGGCGACGATCAGCCGCTCGCGACCCTCACGGTTGAGGTTCTGGATGGCGCTGCGCAGCTTGCGGATCGCTTCGATGACGTCGTCGCGTTCCTTCAGAAGCAGAGCGAGCCGCTCGGAGAGCTCCTTCTGTTCTTCTTCGGCCCGAAGGTTGACGGCGCCAAGACGCTCCCGCTCGATCTTCAGCCGTTCCAGCTCGCGCTCGACATTGCGCATGTCCGGCAGCGCCTCGTCGACGGCAAGCCCGGTCAGCCGCATAACCTCATGCGGAGCACAGGAGAGCGCCTCCTGGATGCGTGCCTCGATCTCGACCCGGCGCTCGCGGCCGGATACCAGCCGCTCCTCGGCGCGGCCGCGCTTTTCGCGCGATTCTGCCAACTCCGAAAGCGCGGTTGCGGCCATGCGGTCTGCCTCGCGCTGGCGACCCTCGGCCTCGGCCAGGATATCGGCGGCCTCGCGACGTGAAGCCTCGGCCTTCTGCAATTCGTTCATCAGCGCGCGCCGCTTGTCCTCGAACTCGTCGGGCGCATCCATCAGCTCCTCGACCTCGTCGCGCGCTTCCGCCTCGCGATCCCTGAGGGTGGCTATATGTTCTTCGGCGCTTGCCGCCCGTGCTTTCCAGGTCTGGCGTTCGCCTGATATCGCAGTGATCCGGCGCTGGCGCGCCTCGTTTTCGCGCGCAAGTCCGTCATGGGCCGCACGCCTTTCGGCAACCGCTGCCCGGTCGGCGGCGACATCTGCCGTTTGCGTGCGCAATTTCAGCTCAAGTTCTGAAAGGTCGGGCGCATCGGCAAGCGCGTCGTTGGCGGTCTCGATCTGCTCGGCGACCTCTTCAAGCTGGCTTTCAAGCTGGCTCTTGGTTTCGGCAACAACCGCGCGGCGACGCGAGAGATCGCCGGATGCGCGCTCGGCAGCGGCCAGCGCATCGCGCGCTTCGCCGAGCTGGCGCGTGATCATGCGCTGGGCGTCGCGCGCAAGCCTCAGCCGTTCATCCTCGGCGCGGATGCGCGAGCCGGCAGCGGCAAGATCAGCCTCGGCACGGCGGAGCGACTCGCCGGCGTCGTCCGCCTCAGTATCGAGTTCAGCAAGGCGGTTCTTCTGGGCCAGCCTTAGTGCTGCAGCACTTGGCGCTTCGGAACCGGTCACGTGGCCATCCCACCGCCAAACCGAGCCCTGCTTCGTCACCAGGCTCTGGCCGGGTTTCAACAGCGGCATCAGCCGCTCGGCCTCTGCCTCGCTGTCGACAATGCCGACCTGGCTCAAGGCACGCGTCAATGCCTGTGGCGCGCGAACGTGCTCGATGAGTGAGCGCGCCCCTTGCGGCAAGGCGGCATCGCCGGAATGATCGCCCGGTGTACGCCAATGGGCCGGTGCTGCGCTATCGAGCGGCGAATCGAGATCATCGCCAAGCGCTGCGCCAAGCGCCGTCTCGAAGCCGCGGTCGACCTTCATCTCCTCGACAACAGCCGGATAGTCGCCACCACCGGCCGCTTCGAGCATGCGACGGATCGTGCGCGCCTCGGTCTCGATGCCGTTCAGGATGGCCCGCGCCCGATCGACTGGCGGGCGGGCGTCGGCCTCGGCGCGGCGGGTTTCGGCGAGGGTCTCTTCGATGGCTGCGACAGTCGCCTCGGCCTCTTCTAGGGCGGCCTCGGCCACTTCGACCTGGCCCTGTTTTTCGTGCGGGTCGGGCAGCGTCGACATCTGCCGGTCGAGTTCGTCAAGATCGCGGGCCTGGTCGGAGAGCTGGCGCGCCAACCGAGCCTGCCGCTCCGAGAGATCGCGCAGCGCCCGCTCAAGCTGGTTGCGACCGGCCTGTGCCTCGGCACGCTCGGCCGTCAGCCGGCTGAGATCTGCTTCGCTCATGGAGAGCTTTTCGTTCGCTTCCTCGAGCCGTTCCCGGGCTTCGCTTGCCCGGTCGTCCGCCTCGGCGAGCAGTTCGCGCAGTTCTTCATCTTCTTCGTCGAGGCGAGCGAGAATACCGGCATTGTCGGCAACCAGGCGCTCCTCGCGGGCGATATCCTCGGCAAGCTGGGCCAGGCGACGCTGCAGCTCGTCGCGACGGCGCAGGATACGGCCAGCATCCTCCTCAAGCTGCGAACGGGCGATCTGCAGCCGCTGCAGTGCGGCCGCCAATTTCGCCTCGCTCTCGCGCAGCTCCGGCAGTTTCAGGCTGGAAATCGCCTGATCCTTGGCGGCCTGCATCTGGGCCTGCGCCTTTTCGGCGACGAGTGCCGTCACCTGGTTGAGTTGGCTGGTCGCCTCGGCTTCGGCTTCCTTGGCCTGAACCCAGCGGATGTGGAACAGGATCGCCTCGTGCTTGCGGATATCGGCAGAGAGCATCTTGAAGCGACTGGCCTGGCGCGCCTGCCGTTTCAGGCTCTCGATCTGGCTTTCGAGCTGAGAGGTGACGTCATCAAGGCGCTCGAGGTTGGTTTCGGCGGCTTTCAGCCGCAGCTCGGCCTCATGCCGGCGCGAGTGCAGGCCGGAAATACCGGCCGCCTCTTCCAGAAGCTGGCGCCTGGCCTGCGGCTTTGCCGCAATCAGCTCGCCGATGCGGCCCTGGCCGACCATCGACGGCGAGCGAGCGCCGGTGGACGCGTCGGCAAACAGCAGCTGCACATCCTTGGCGCGCGCTTCCTTGCCGTTGATCCTGTAGACCGAGCCCTGTTCGCGCTCGATGCGGCGCGTCACCTGGATTTCGTCGCTGTCGTTGAAGGCGGCAGGCGCGGTGCGATCGCTGTTGTCGAGGTAGAGGCCGACTTCGGCGGTGTTGCGCGCCGGGCGATTGCCGGAGCCCGAGAAGATCACATCGTCCATACCGGACGCGCGCATGTTCTTGTAGGAGTTCTCCCCCATAACCCAGCGCAATGCCTCGACAAGGTTCGACTTGCCGCAGCCGTTCGGGCCGACGATGCCGGTCAGACCGCGCTCGATGATGAATTCGCTGGGTTCGACGAAGGATTTGAAGCCAAGCAGGCGAAGCTTGTTGAACTTCATGCGGCAAACGCTGGCGCGGAACGCCCCTCTTCACCCGGCCCCAGGGCATGAAAAACGGGCGCACGGCTGCTGCCGTCGCCCGTTTTCAGGAAAAGCGAAGGATCAGAGCTTGCTGTCGATGAGGGCCGACATGACGTCAACCGACATATCCCCAGAATAGTGCTCTCCATTGACGAAGAAGGTCGGCGTCGATTGTACGCCAAAGTCCTTTGCGCCCCGCTGCATAACTGCGTTCACATCATCCAGAAGTTTTTGGTTCGTCAAGCAGGACTCGAAGCTCTCCTGTGTAAAACCGGCAAGTTTGGACATCTGCAGCAATGCGTCGCGACCATTCTGAGCGGCAGCCCACTGCTGCTGCTGCTTGAACAGCATCGAGATCATCGGGAAATACTGGCCCTCTGGGGCGCAGCGCGCCAGCATGAAGGCGGCAGCAGCGCGCGGATCGAACGGGAATTCGCGCAGGACGAAACGAACCTTGCCGCTGTCGATGTACTTCGTCTTGATCGCTTCGAAGGTGTTGTTGTGGAAGGCGGCGCAATGCGGGCAGGTCATCGACATGTATTCGACGATCGTTACCGGGGCGTTGGCATCGCCGACCGCCATTTCCGGCAGCGCTCCGGGCTCGAGCAGCTTGGCCATGTCGACGGAGCCTTCCGAGCTCGGCAGCTCGACCTTTGCCGGAGCGGCGGTCGACTGGGCAACTTCGGTGCCGGCGGGCTTGGCTTGCGCGGTCGTTGTCGGAGCAGCCGTCGTCGAAGCGGTCGTCATCGCGTCGGCCGGCTTGGCGTCGGCCTTGGCGGCCGTTTCCGTGGTTTCGGTCGGGGTCGCCGAAGCCTGCTCCTTCTTCTCGTCGCTGCAGGCGGCAAGCACAAGAGCGACGGTCGCGATGGCAACACCGCTGAGCAGGCGTTTCGAAAGGTTCATTGCGGAAGCGGACATGAATTTTACCCGTGTTCGGAGGGAATTGCAGTGCGGATTCGATATCTTGCCGCGCGCGGGGCGGCAAGGGGCAGCGTTTCAACAGAATTCAAAGAATTGTGACCGCCTGATGGTGCTGGCCTAACGCCGGCGTGGAGACATGACTGCGGTCCCGAGCCGTCGCAGCGCCGCCTTCAGCTCTTCGCTCTCGATACCCTCGACCATGGTTTCGAGTTTGCGGGCCGGTTCGCCGGAAAGCGGGCTTGGCTTGCGATTGCGTTTTGGCGGCGGCGATACCGGCTTTTGCACGATCCGCAGCTGGCCGATGGCATAAAAGCCGAAGAAGCCGTTGATACGCTGGATCAGCTCGCCCTGTGCATGGGTGAGGAAAAGCGCACGCGCGCCCTCGCAGGCAACGGTGAGCACGCCGGGCTGATGGCCGCCCTCGCCGGCAATCTCCGAGGCGCGTCGCGGCCAGGCGATCTTTTCCGGCCGGGTGCAGTCGGCAAAGTCCGCGCCGGCGATCTCGTCCCAGGAGCCGAGCAGCATGGTGTTGATGCCGGCGCGCTTGGCGAGCACCGGATCGATCAGGCCGTTGGCGACCTCGCTGATCTGGACCACACCCCTGCGGGACTTCTGTTCACTCACGAACGCGACTTTCTGTATGCAATGTCGATTGAGCCTTGATGCGCCGGCTCGCCTTCTCCAAGTATAGGCCGGAAAAGGAACTTCCGGCAAATCATGGCAAATACGATCACGGCGGCGAAGGCCGCTCCGCTTCTTCTTGAATGGTACGACCGGCACCACCGCGAGCTTCCGTGGCGGGTCTCGCCGTCGATGGCGCGGCAAGGCGTGGTCGCGAACCCATACCATATCTGGATGTCGGAGGTCATGCTGCAGCAGACGACCGTGCAGGCGGTGAAGGCCTATTTCGAGAAGTTCCTGACCTTGTGGCCGGCGGTCGAAAATCTCGCCGCCGCCGACAATGAAGACGTGATGAAGGCCTGGGCCGGCCTCGGCTACTACGCACGGGCGCGCAACCTGAAGAAATGCGCCGAGGCCGTCGCCCGCGATCATGGCGGCCGTTTCCCGGACACGGAAGAAGGGCTGAAGGCCCTGCCCGGCATCGGCGACTATACGGCCGCCGCCGTCGCCGCCATCGCCTTCAACCGCCAGAGCGCCGTACTTGACGGCAATGTCGAGCGGGTGATCTCGCGGCTCTATGCCATCGAAACGCCGCTGCCGGCGGCCAAGCCGGAAATGCGTAGCCAAGTCGCGGCCTTGACGCCCACCGACCGGCCCGGCGATTTCGCCCAGGCGATGATGGATCTCGGCGCGACGATCTGCACGCCGAAGCGCCCCGCCTGTTCGCTCTGTCCCTTCCGGCCACACTGTCTGGCGCTTTCCGTCTCCGACCCCGAGACTTTTCCGCGCAAGGCAAAGAAGAAGGACAAGCCGCTGAGGCTCGGCGCCGCCTTCGTGGCGATCGATGCCCGCGACACGGTCTATCTGCGCAAGCGCAGCGAAACCGGCCTACTCGGTGGCATGACCGAAGTGCCCGGCACGGCGTGGACGGCGCGGCAAGACGGCGAGACTTCAGTCGAGGCCCAGCCCTTTGCGGCGGCCTGGGAAGACTGCGGCACGATCACCCATGTGTTTACGCATTTCGAGTTGCGCCTGTCGGTCTACCGGGCCAATGTCGCGCGCGCCGAGACCGGAAACGACGGCTGGTGGGAGCCGGTCGCTTCGCTGAAAACCCAGGCGTTGCCGACGGTTATGAAGAAGGCGATCGCCCAGGCGATACCAGATGCCTTCAAGGCCGAGCGCGTCTAGCGTAGACGCGCGGCGCTGTAAAAGTTCGTAAAGAGGAACAGGTTCATGAGCAGCATCGAAATCCGCCACATCGTCTTCGACATCGGCAGGGTGCTGATCCACTACGACCCGAATCTGCCTTTCAGCCGCATCATTCCCGACGAGGCCGAGCGGCAGTGGTTCTTCGCCAATGTCTGCTCCCACGACTGGAACATCGAGCAGGACCGCGGCCGCTCCTGGGAAGAAGCCGAGGCTCTGCTGATCAAGGATCACCCTGAACGGGAAGAGCATATCCGCGCCTTCCGCAAGCACTGGCAGGAGATGGTCCCGCACGCCTATGTCGAAACGGTTTCCCTGATGGAGAACCTGATCGCCGAGGGGCGCGACGTGACGATGCTGACCAACTTCGCCTCCGATACGTTCCGCGAGGCGCTGCAGCTCTATCCGTTCCTCACCCTGCCGCGCGGCGTCACCGTGTCGGGCGATGTCGGCCTGATCAAGCCGGATGTGGCGATCTACGAGACTCATGCCCGCAACTTCGACCTCGATCCGCCAGCGACACTGTTCATCGACGACAGCATGCCCAATGTCGAGGGCGCGCGCCTCGCCGGCTGGTACGCGGTGCATTTCACCGACCCGGAGAAGCTGAAGGCCGATCTCGCGGCCTATGGCATCCAGCGCTGACATGGCAGCGCGCCAATAGCTGGAAGTCCCCGAGGTTGAGGGAAACATACAAACGCCCGGAAACCTTGCGGATTCCGGGCGTTTAAAGCTCTCCTTCCGGGACTGAAGGTACAAAAACCGGGCAGAGGGCTTTTCGAAGGACCTGGCGGAACTGGTTGATCAGTTCAGTTTTGCCAGGTCATTTCGAATGACGGTTCTGAGTTCGTCGATGGGCTTCAGGATGTTCCCATCTTCGAAGTGCCAGAATGTCCATCCATTGCAGGCATCCAGACCCTGGACCTTGGCGCCCAGGCGATGAATGGAGCCGGCCTCGCCACCGGAGGCAAGCGTGCCGTCGGCGCGCACGATGGCACTATGACGCCGCCTGGCGTCGGTCAGGACGGTGCCGGGCTTGATCAATCCGCTTTCGATCAGCGTATTGAATGCCACGCGCGGCTCGGCCTTCTTGCCGGTCATCACAGAAAGCATGGCCTTGCCGAGCGGCTCGACGGCGTCGATGCGCGCCGATGCCGCGTCGATGTAATCCTGTTCGCGCTCGATACCGACGAAGTGACGGCCGAGGCGCTTGGCAACGGCGCCGGTGGTGCCGGAGCCGAAGAACGGATCGAGGATGACGTCGCCGGGCTTGGTCGATGCCATCATGATGCGGGCAAGCAGCGCTTCCGGCTTCTGGGTCGGGTGCACCTTCTTGCCATCGTCGCCCTTGAGGCGCTCGTGACCCGAGCAGATCGGAAACAGCCAATCGGAGCGCATCTGCACGTCGTCATTGGCCGCCTTCATTGCATCGTAGTTGAAGGTGTAGCCCTTGGCGCTGGCGTTCGGCGTCGCCCAGATCAGCGTTTCATGGGCGTTCTGGAACCGGCGGCCCTTGAAGTTCGGCATCGGGTTGGTCTTGCGCCAGATGATGTCGTTGAGGATCCAGAAATGCAGGTCCTGGAGGATGGCGCCGACGCGGAAGATGTTGTGGTAGGAGCCGATGACCCAAAGCGTTCCGGTCGGCTTCAGCACGCGACGGCAGGCAAGCAGCCAGGCGCGGGTGAAGGCGTCATAGGCTTCGAAGGAAGCAAACTGGTCCCACTCGTCATCGACGGCGTCGACGACCGACTGGTCGGGGCGGGTCAGCATGCCGCCAAGCTGCAGGTTGTAGGGCGGATCGGCGAAAACGACATCCACCGAATTGTCGGGAAGCGCATTGAGCGCTGCCACGCAGTCACCCTTGATGATGGAATCGAGCCAGCCCAGCGGACGGGTGGAACGGGAGACTTCGGCAAGCGAAACAACTGATGACATGGACAACTCGCAAATACGCTTACTCGGGACGGACTATGGAGCGTATGGTTACCGAAGATGGTTACCAAAGCCTGAAGGTCATCAGGAAAAATTTTGTAATTGCGATGCATAGCCAACCGCTTGGCATGCCGATGGCCCTCAAGCCTCGTGGAAGGCGCGGCTGTCGACCGGCGCCTGATGCCGCTCGTTCATGCCATAGTCGCGAACGACTGACGCGATGCGCAGACGGTAGTCGGCAAAGACGCCGTGACGGCCGGCCTCCTGGGCGGCGCGGTGCTCGGCGCCGTTGCGCCATTCCTTAACGGCGGCCTCATCGCGCCAGAACGAAAGCGACAGGACCTTGTTCGGATCGGCAAGGCTTTGAAAGCGCTCGATCGAGATGAACCCGTCGATGCCGTCCAGCAGCGGGCGCAGGTCGGCGGCGATGCCGAGATAGGTATCGCGACGACCCTCGGCCGGCAGTACTTCAAAGATAACGGTGATCATGAGCTCAGTCCCTTCCAGCCGGTGACGAAACGTTTTTCAGGAAGATGCGATCCTCCTTCAGAATAAAACGCTCTTTGCGCGCGAATGCGTAGTTCTCGCTGCCCAGAGGGTCGGCGGCAAGCCGGGCGCGATAGGCCTCATAGGCAGCAAGGCTGTCGATATTGTAGACGCCATAGGCGGTTGTCGCCGAACCTTCGTGCGGCCCGAAATAGCCGATCAGGTCGGCGCCGCAGCGCGGGATCGCCTCACCCCAGTTGCGGGAATAGGCGGCGAATTCCTCCTTCTTGAAGGGGTCGATTTCGTAGCGGATGAAGCAGGTGATCATCTTGAGTTCCTCGTGTTTGTCTTTCGATGAACCCACTATGCCCGCTTGCCGGCCTTTGATGCTTCGATTACCATCGAAGTATGAAGGAAGGTCCAGACATCGCACTCATCGGCTCGCTGATCGGCGACCCTGCCCGCGCCAACATGCTGACCGCGCTGATGGCCGGGCGCGCACTGACGCCGACAGAGCTTGCGGCCCATGCCGGCATCACGCTGCAGACGGCGAGTTCCCATCTTTCCAAGCTCGAGGCCGGGGGCCTGCTGACCCAGCGTAAACAGGGCCGTCACCGCTACTACCAGCTGGCCGAAGACGAGGTCGGGCTGATGCTAGAGAACCTCATGGGATTTGCCGCCAGCCGCGGCATGAACCGGCATCGCCCCGGGCCCAGGGATCCGGCCCTGCGCAAGGCCCGTGTCTGCTACAACCACCTAGCCGGTGACTACGGCGTGCGCATGCTCGACAGCCTGATCGCGGCGAAACAGATCGAGGTCGCCGGCGACGATCTCGCCTTGACCGATACGGGCCAGATCCGCATCGAGGCGCTCGGCATAAGCTACGCATCGCTGAAGAAATCCCGCCGGCCAATCTGCCGAACTTGCCTCGACTGGAGCGAGAGACGCTCGCATCTGGCAGGCTCGCTGGGCGAGGCGCTGCTGACGCTGTTCATCGACAAGGGCTGGGCAAAACGCGAGAACAACAGCCGCGCCATCCGCTTCACCGATAGCGGCGAAAGGGCCTTTTCAGACCTCTTCCCGCAGTGAACACGGGTCCGTGCCTGCTCGCACCAGAACATCCCTAAAACCGCTATCGGCAACGCGGCTACAGAGGCCGGCCCATTCGCATTCGACACAGACCGCCGCGGCCTTTCCGTCGGCGACTGATCTGTCGAGGATGTTCGCGATGGCCGCGAGTGCAAGACTGTCTCGCCGTGCAATGCTGTCTTCCCGGCAATGGGCACCGGCGTCACACAACATCGGCACGCAAATATCGTCCGGGCCGTCGACAACCGTGACGCTTTCACCTGACGACAGGCGTTCGGCGATCCTGACATAGTTGCGCGTGAACGTGGGCGTGTAGCCCTCGCCCACGAAGGTCAGCAGGCACAGCAGATGGTGCCCGCGCAGCCGGACCGTCAAAGCAGGTCCGTCGGCTTCTGCACATAGCGCTGGACGGCTTTCAGCACGGCCGCCGCAAGTGCCGACTTCAGCACCGCGCCGAGCACGAAGGGCGCAGCACCGAGTGCGATTGCCTGTTCGAAACCGATCAACGTCGCAAGCCAGGCGGCGCCAACTGCAAGGCACAGCATGTTGGCGGCGAAATGGGCGGAGAAGCTCAGGACAACGCGATCGCCGGTCCAGCCGCGCTGTGCCAGCCAGCCGGCGATACCAGCGACCAAAGGAAAGGCGGCGAGATAACCGGCCGTCGGCCCTGCGAAATGGGCAAGACCGCCGGCGCCATTGGCAAGAACCGGAAGCCCGAGCATGGCCTCAGTCAGCCAGGTAAGGACGGTGGCAACGCCAAGCCGCCAACCATAGATGACGCCGATCATCGTGATGGCAAAGGTCTGCATGGTCACCGGCACCGGGACCATCGGCACGCTGATCTGCGAGGAGAGCGCGAGAAAGCCGGTGCCGAGAAGCACGAACAGCGCCTTGACCGGCCAGGCTTTACCGTCGAGGCGGAGCGGATCGAAGAGGGGCGCGTGGGCGGAAGCGAGATTGGACATCTGGGTCTCCGTGGGTTGCATTCACGATTATAGATAATTTTTTATTCTATCTATAAGATGGCCGCACTAGCCCACTGACGTACCAGTCAATCCGAGACCGACAACGGCGCGCAAAATCGCACGTCGATTCCATCAACAGACTGAAAAACAAGGCAAATAAATTATCTATAATTTTGCGCCCATGGCGGCGACCCAAGCGTAACGGTTGCGCTCAAAGACCTATCCGACGATGGAAAACGCCTCTCGCGTCTCGCCGGCAGCTGTCTTGACCGGCGTCTTGCCAATCCAGCCGACATGGCGCGCGAGGATTTTGGCTGCCTCGTCGCCCCGCCCTTCCCGCAAGGCGGCAAGGATCGCGCGGTGGTCATGGTCGGTGCGCGCTTCCCAGCTGCTCCTCCAGGCCGAAAACAGAAAGCGGGCGCTGGCGGCATGCAGGTCGTCGATCGAGGCGAGCAGTCGCGGCATGCCGCAGGGCTCCAGGATCAGCCGATGGAAAGCGCGGTTGGCAGCCTCCCAGGAACGGACGTCGCGCGACGTGTCCGCGGCGACCGTTGCCGCCTCGGCACGATCGAGGATGGCAGCGGTCAGATGTGGGATCGCATGGCGCAGCGCCAGCACCTCGAGAACCGCCCGCATTTCGGCGACCTCGCGGACTTCCTTGAGGTCGAACGCCGCAACACGAACGCCGCGACGTGGCTCGCTGACGGCAAGCCCCTGCGCCTCCAAAAGCCGGAACGCTTCGCGCACCGGCACGTGGCTGGCGCCGAATTCCTCGGCGATGTGATCCTGGCGCAGGCGCTCGCCCGGCGTCAGCACACCCGAGATGATCCTCTCGGCCAGTACCCGGCTGATGCGGCTTGCGATCGTATCGTCCCGTTGCTTGTTCATCGGCTACAGATAGAGGTGCCGGCAGGACCTGTCGAGCAAGCGACTGCGGCCTTTCGACGATTTCCAAAGGTTGAGATTTCGGCCGCCATCGTATAAACCTTCGGCGTACAAAAGCACGCGCCGCGAAAGCGATCTCCCCCTGCCTGTGGCGCCTCCTTCTCCCAGGGAAACTGACCTAAATGAACGGTATCGACCTCATCATCTTCGATTGCGACGGCGTTCTCGTCGATTCGGAAATCATCGCCTCGGAAGTCGAGGCGGCCCTTTTGACCGAAGCAGGCTATCCGATCAGCACCGAGGAGATGGCAGAGCGCTTTGCCGGCATGACCTGGCAGAACACGCTGCTGCAGATCGAAAAGGAAGCGAGCATCCCGCTTTCGGCCTCGCTCATCAGCAAGGTCGACACGATCCTCGACGAACGCCTCGCGCGCGATCTCAAGATCATCGAAGGCGTCAAGCCGATGCTGGCGCAGCTGACGCTGCCGCACTGCATCTGCTCCAACTCGACCTCGGCGCGGCTCGCGATGATGCTCGGCAAGGTCGGGATCAAGGATCATTTCGGCCGCCATATCTATTCCGCCCGCGACCTTGGAGCGGACCGCGTCAAGCCGAAGCCGGACATCTTCCTGCACGGCGCCAAGCAGATGGGCGTCGCCCCTTCCCGCATCCTGGTCATCGAGGACTCCGTTCACGGCATCCATGGAGCGCGCGCAGCGGGCATGCGCGTCGTCGGCTTTACCGGCGGCTCGCACACCCATCCCTCGCATGCCGACCAGCTGACCGATGCCGGCGCCGAAACGGTGATTTCCCGCATGTCGGCGCTGCCGGGCGTGATCGCCGCTCTATCCGAGTGGTCGGAGTCGATGACGGCCTGATCCGGCAAAGCCGGGCGCTAGCCGCTACAGACCCTTTCGCTCCGGATGTTCACCGGGGCGGGAAAAAGCTCTCGGCCATCACGGCGGGCGTCCGATTAGGCGCCGAGGGACAGGATGTCACATTGATGTGCCATGGCTGTCCCTCCGAAGATCTCCCCGGTTTTCGCACCGCGCACGAGGGCCATATCAGCCAAGCCCCTCAGGGGTATTTCTAGGAGGAAACATCATGCGTCTTTCAATGTTGACGGGCCTGACCCTGGCGGCCAGCGTTGCCTTCGGGCCGTTCGCCTTTGCCGATATCACCGTTGGCGTCATCACGCCGCTCACCGGCCCGGTCGCGGCCTATGGCGAGCAGGTCAAGAACGGCGCGGAAGCTGCCGCGGAGGAGATCAACAAAGCCGGCGGCATCAACGGCGAAAAGATCGTGCTGAAGATGATGGACGATGCCGGCGACCCGAAGCAGGCCGTATCGGTAGCAAACCAGGCTGCTGGTGAAGGCATCCACTTCGTCGTCGGTCCGGTGCTTTCAGGCACCTCGATGGCGGCGTCCGACGTTCTCGCCGAAAACGGCATCCTGATGATAACGCCGACGGCGACCACGCCCGATCTGACCACCCGCGGTCTGTGGAACGTGCTGCGCACCTGCGGTCGCGACGACCAGCAGGCTGAGGTTGCCGCTGCCTATGTGGTCAAGAACCTTAAGGACAAGCGCGTCGCCGTCCTGCACGACAAGGCTCCCTACGGCAAGGGCCTCGCCGACGGCTTCAAGAAGGGGATCAACGCAGGCGGTATCACCGAAGTCGTCTACGAAGGCCTCAACCCGGGCGACAAGGACTTCAGCGCCATCGTCACCCGTCTGAAGGCGGAAAAGGTCGATGTCGTCTACTTCGGCGGCTATCATCCGGAAGGCGGCCTGCTCGCACGCCAGATGCGCGACCAGGGTGTGACAGCGCAGATCTTCGGCGGCGACGGCCTGTCGAACACCGAGTTCTGGGCGATCGGCGGCGACGCTGCGACCGGCACGATCTACACCAACGCAAGCGACGCGACCCGCAACCCGGCGTCGGCTCCGGCCGTCGAGGCACTGAAGGCGAAGAACATTCCGGCCGAAGCCTTCACCCTTAACGCCTATGCGGCAGTGCAGGTCCTGAAGGCCGGCATCGAAAAGGCCGGCTCCGCCGAGGATGCGACCGCCGTTGCGACCGCGATCAAGTCCGGCGAAGCGATCGACACCGTGCTCGGCAAGCTCACCTACGGCGAAGCTGGCGACCTCACCTCGCAGGCTTTCTCGCTCTACAAGTGGGAAGGCGGCAAGAGCGTCGCTGCCGAGTAATCCGGTACAGTCACCAAATGAAAACGCCGGGGCTTGCCCCGGCGTTTTTCGTTTCAGGCAGCTGCTACAGCGCCGCGCATCTTAATTAGACGCGCAAAAGTTGCGTAGCACTTTGAATTGCTGCATGTTTTTATCCTTAAATCGAATAGGATTTAAGGAAACATGCGGCAGAGCCGCTTACTTCTTGCGCTTTGCCGGCGGACCTTCGTCGAAGCCGACGAAGACCTTGGCGTTGGAGCCTGCGCCGGCCGGGAGCGCGACGTCCGTCTTGGTGAAGACGAACTGCGTCGAGCCGTTTGCCGGGATCTCAACGACATGCTGCGTCAGCTCGGAATAGAGCGTCTTGTCTTCGTCGACCGCTGCGACGCGGATCGGCATTGTGATCTTGCCGGGACCGCCTGCGGGACCGCTGACGACCCGACCCTGAACCACGACGGTCACCGTGAGCGCGGTTTCGCTCTGCACGCATTGCCGCGTCGTATCGGCGAGCGACGCCTGATAGATGACCTTGGTCGGATCGTCCTTGCCGCCCTTGGCGTAGGTGCGGAACGACGAGGTGCCTTCTCTCAAAACCACCTGCGGGCATGCAGCCTGGACAACGGCCGGCGTAGCTGCTGCGGCACTGCCGCCCGCATCGATCGCTCCGCCGGATTGCGTCTTGTTACAGCCGGCGAGGATCGCGAGAAAGGATATTGCGAGGACAGGCCGGGATACTTTGCCAAACACGTTGAACAACCTCTACTGAACCGGTTGAAACTCCTTGACCGAAATCTCGGCCGGAAGGCCTTTCATGGCCTTCGGGCATCGTCTATAGCAGCGGCGAATTGAAAAATCGATCGGGTCAGCCATCTCGATCGGAATTTTCCGAAACGACGCTCGGGCCGGAAATTGCATTGGTGACAAGAATGCGTGGGGACTTTGTCAAGGACTGACGCAATAAGACAGACGCGCTGCGGCCGGTTCGCATAGGGTCGCCGCGATCCGAAGGCAAGACGAAGGACTAGGATGGTGAAGTATATCTCGACGCGCGGCGAGGCCGCCCCTCTCGGCTTCTGCGATGCGCTGCTTGCGGGCCTTGCGCGCGACGGCGGTCTCTACCTTCCCAGGGAATGGCCGACGCTGTCGAAGAAAGAAATCCGGGCGCTGCGCGGCAAGTCCTATCAGGATATCGCCTTTGCCGTGCTCGAGCCCTTCATCCACGGTGAGATCCCCTCAGCGAAGTTTCGCGAGATGATCGACGAGGCTTACGCGACCTTCCGTCATCCCGCCATCGCGCCTCTCGTCCAGACCGGCCCCAATGCCTTCGTCATTGAGCTGTTCCACGGCTCGACGCTTGCGTTCAAGGACGTGGCGATGCAGCTGCTGGCCCGCCTGATGGACTATGTGCTCGCCGAGCGCGGTGAACGGGCGACCATCGTCGGCGCGACTTCGGGCGATACCGGAGGTGCTGCCATCGACGCCTTTGCCGGTCGCGAACGTACTGACATCTTTATCCTCTTCCCGCATGGCAAGGTCTCTGCCGTTCAGCAGCGCCAGATGACGACATCGAAGGCCGGCAACGTCCACGCCATCGCCGTGAAAGGCAATTTCGACGATTGCCAGAACCTGGTCAAAGGCATGTTCAACGACGCGGCCTTCCGCGATCGCGTCAAGCTTTCGGGCGTCAACTCGATCAACTGGGCGCGGATCATGGCCCAGATCGTCTATTACTTCACGACGGCGATCGCGCTCGGCGGCCCGGACCGCAAGATTTCCTTCACTGTGCCAACAGGCAATTTCGGCGATATCTTCGCCGGCTACGTCGCCAAGCGCATGGGCCTGCCGATCGACAAGCTTGTTGTCGCCACCAATGAAAACGACATTCTCGCCCGCACGCTGAAGACCGGCCGCTACGAAATGCGCGGGGTCAAGGCGACCACGTCTCCGTCGATGGACATCCAGATCTCGTCCAATTTCGAACGGCTTCTGTTCGAAGCCAACGATCGCGATCCGGCCGAAGTCCGATCCGCGATGGACAGCCTCAAGCAATCAGGCTCCTTTGCCATCCGCGAAAAGGCGCTGAAGGCGATCCGCAAGGAGTTCCAGGCCGGGCGCGCCTCCGAAAAGGACGTCGCCAGGACCATTGCCAAGACCTTGGAGAAAACCGGCTACCTGCTCGACCCGCACAGCGCCATCGGCGTCTTCGTGGCGGCCAAGCACGAGAAGGCGTCGGCCCCAATGGTGACGCTTGCAACCGCCCATCCCGCGAAATTCCCCGACGCCGTAAAATCGGCAAGTGGTATTGACCCGGCGCTTCCGACGTGGCTTGCTGACCTGATGAACAGGGAGGAGCGTTTCGATATCCTGGATGCGGATTTGAAGAGCGTCGAGACCTTTATCGGCGAGCGCACCCGTCTCCAGGGGTAAGAACGAGAAGAAACGTATGATGAAAGTTGAGTGCACCCGGCTCCCTTCCGGGTTGACGGTGGTAACCGAGCAGATGCCGCACCTTGAAAGCGTGGCGCTCGGCGTGTGGATCAAATCGGGCTCACGCAACGAAACCGTGGGCGAACACGGCATCGCTCATCTGCTTGAGCACATGGCTTTCAAAGGCACCGGCCGGCGCACCGCCCGCCAGATCGCCGAGGAAATCGAGAATGTCGGCGGCGAAGTCAACGCCGCGACCTCGACCGAAACGACATCCTATTACGCACGCGTCCTCAAGGATCACGTGCCGCTGGCCGTCGACATCCTTGCCGACATCCTCACCGAATCGAGCTTCGACGAGGAAGAGCTGCGCCGTGAAAAACAGGTGATCCTGCAGGAGATCGGCGCTGCCGACGACACGCCCGACGATGTCGTCTTCGATCGTTTCGCCGAAACTGCCTATCGCAACCAGACGGTCGGACGCCCGATCCTCGGCACGCCGGAGACGGTGATGTCGTTCTCCGCCAACCAGATCCGCCAATATCTCGGCCGCAACTACACCACCGACCGGATGTTCGTCGTCGCGGCCGGCGCCGTCGAGCACGAGGCTTTCGTGCGCCAGGTCGAGGAGCGCTTCTCGACGCTGCCGCGCACGCCGCTGGCAACGCCGGTTCTCGAAACCGCGATCTATACTGGCGGCGAAAGCCGCGAGACCCGCGACCTGATGGACGCGCAGATCCTGCTCGGGTTCGAAGGCAAGGCCTATCACGCCCGCGACTTCTACTGTTCGCAGATCCTCGCCAACATCCTCGGTGGCGGCATGTCTTCGCGCCTATTCCAAGAAGTGCGCGAGCATCGTGGCCTCTGTTACTCGGTCTATGCCTTCCATTGGGGCTTCTCCGATACCGGCATCTTCGGCGTGCATGCGGCAACCGGCGGCGAGAACCTGCCGGAGCTGATGCCCGTGATTGTCGACGAACTGCGCAAGTCGTCGATGAACATCGAACAGCAGGAAATCGAGCGCGCCCGCGCCCAGATCCGCGCCCAGCTGCTGATGGGCCAGGAAAGCCCGGCCGCACGCGCTGGCCAGATCGCCCGCCAGATGATGCTTTATGGCCGCCCGATCCCGAACGACGAACTGATGGAGCGCCTGTCTGGCATTACCATCGAGCGTCTGACCGATCTGGCAGGTCGCCTGTTCTTCGACACCGCCCCGACGCTGTCGGCGATCGGACCACTCGAACAGCTGGCGCCGATGAACGACATCCTGTCGTCACTGACAGGAAAAACCACCGTCGCGCACGCCGTCGCAAGCTGATCCGGACCACCGGATCTCGGCCGGGACTGCCATGGCGCCCGGCCGGCGAAGTGTTTGCGACTTTTCGTAAGATCGGATTCGATTTGTGCGCAAAGTTGTGCAACGCTCGGATTTGCGACAGCGCAAAGGGCGCCGTGCGCCGGGCGGTTAAGGATCTTCCGCGCGTTCAACTGGAAGGCCTCGGAGGCACATATGACACGATCGGTTTTTCGGTTCCTGTCGCGACAGCCCGAGACGATCGAGATCGCCAACCAGGATTACCTGCTCCGCCTCCCCCGTTACGCCGATTATCGCCAATGGTACCACCTTCGAAGCGAGAGCCGCGGCTTTCTGGAACCGTGGGAACCGACCTGGCGCGCCGACGAAATGACGGAAAGCGCCTTTCGCGGCCGCGTCATCCGCAATGAGCAGGAATTCGCATCCGGCCAGGCCGTACCGCTTTTTCTTTTCCACAAGCCCGCGGAGACCCTGCTCGGCGGGATCACCATCGGCCACATCCGTCGCGGTGCCGGGCAAAACTGCATGATCGGCTACTGGATGGGCGAGCGTCATGCCGGCCACGGCCACATGTTTGCCGCCCTCAAGCTTGCGATTCCCTACATCTTTTCGAGCCTTGAGTTGCACCGTATTGAAGCAGCCTGTATTCCGGAGAACTCAAGAAGCATCCGGCTCCTTGAAAAGGCCGGTTTTGAGCGTGAAGGCTACTTAAGACAGTACTTGAGGATTAACGGGCAATGGCGTGACCATGTGCTTTTCTCTCTCCTGTCCGATGATGCCGTACCGAACAGGAAATTGCCCCTTTGATGCCTCTAACCCGCTCGCCCTTCGCATGGTCAGCCTCGAAGCTGGCAGCGTTTCTGATCGCTCTCACGACGCTGTTCTGCGCCTTTAGCGGCATTGCCCATGCTCTTGAGCCGGTCAAGATTTCACGCGAAGACACCGCACTCGACCTGACCGCGACGACCGAGATCTATAGCGGCCGCAGCGAAGCCTTCCAGGTTTCGACGGCGCCAGGCGCTGACGGTATCGTCCGGCGCATCGAAGTGCGTTCCAGCACCGAGAACCACCAGGGCGACTGGGCGGTTTTCGCGCTCGCCAACGTTTCGGGCGAACAGCTCGACCGCGTGATCGTCGCGCCGCATTTTCGCCTGGTGAATTCCAAGCTCTTCTGGCCCGACCTCGGGTCGCAACGCATGCTGTCGATCACGCCGAGCGAGGGCTTTGCGCTCGAACGGCTGCCGAGCGACGATTCGGACGTCTTCCAGATCACGCTCAACCCAGGCGCGGTCATCACCTTCGTCGCAGAGCTGGCGACGCCTGAGCTGCCGCAGATCTACCTCTGGCAACCGGACGCCTACAAGGACACGGTCAACGCCTTCACGCTCTATCGCGGCATCGTTCTCGGCATCGCCGGCCTGCTCGCGGTGTTCCTGACGATCCTGTTCGTGGTCAAGGGAACCTCGATGCTGCCGGCAACGGCAGCACTCGCCTGGGCGGTGCTTGCCTATATCTGCGTCGATTTCGGCTTCTTGTCCAAGCTCATCAGCGTCACGGCCGGCGACGAGCGAATATGGCGAGCGGGAACCGAGGTGTTCCTCGCGGCAGGCCTGGTGATCTTTCTCTTCACCTATCTCAACCTCAATCGCTGGCACCAGCATCTGGGTTATGCGACACTCGCCTGGATCCTCGGCCTTGGCCTGCTCTTCGGCGTTGCGGTCTATGATCCGGCAATCGCATCGGGTATCGCCCGCCTCTCATTCGCACTGACGGCAACGGTCGGGATCGTGCTGATCGCCTATCTCGGCTTCAACCGTTACGACCGCGCCATCCTGCTGGTCCCCGCCTGGCTGCTCATTCTGGTCTGGCTGTTCGGCGCGTGGCTGACCGTCACCGGCCAGCTGGCAAACGACATCGTCCAGCCAGCACTTGGCGGCGGCCTCGTCCTGATCGTGCTCTTGATCGGCTTCACCGTCATGCAGCACGCCTTTGCCGGCGGCGCCTACCAGCAGGGCCTGTTCTCCGATCTTGAGCGCCAGTCGCTGGCGCTGACGGGTTCCGGCGATACGGTCTGGGACTGGGATGTGGCGCGTGACCGCGTCGTCACCATTCCCGATATCTCCCTGCAGCTCGGTCTCTCCATGGGCTCGATGCACGGCCCCTTGCGCAACTGGTTGCCGCGCCTGCACCCCGATGACCGCGATCGCTTCCGTGCCACGCTCGACGTCCTGCTCGAACACCGCCGCGGCAAGCTCAACCACGAATTCCGTGTACGTGCAGAGGATGGCCATTATCACTGGCTGTCGATCCGCGCCCGCCCGGTGCTTGGCGCCAATGGCGAGATCATCCGCTGCGTCGGCACGATCATCGACATCACCGAGCAGCGCAACTCGGTCGAACGTCTGCTGCACAACGCGCTGCATGACAATCTGACCGGCCTTCCCAATCGTCAGGTCTTCCTCGACCGCCTGCAGGCCATCCTGCTGATGGCCGACACCACGACCGCACGCCCGACCGTTCTGGCGATTGATATCGATCGCTACAAGCAGGTCAACGACCTGCTCGGCATTGCCGCCGGTGACAACATCCTGATCGCACTGACGCGCCGGCTGCGCCGGCTGCTGCGCCCGCAAGACACGCTCGCGCGCCTCGGCGGCGACCAGTTCGGGCTGATCCTGATGTCGGAGCGCGACCCGGCCAAGGTCGCCGATTTCGCCGACGCGGTCAGCAAGGCGATCATGGTGCCGCTCAACTATGGCAACCGCGAAATCAACCTCACCGCGTCCATCGGCCTCGTCTCCTGGCTCGACCAGGAGCAGAGCGCTGCCGGCCTGATCGACGACGCGGAGCTTGCGATGTTCCGCGCCAAGAAGGAAGGCGGCAACCGCGTCGAGCCTTTCCGTCCAGCCTTTAGAACCTCCGGCTCGGATCGCATGCAGCTCGAAGCCGATCTCAAGCGAGCGATCGAGCGCAAGGAACTGTCGCTGGTCTACCAACCGATCGTGCGGCTCAGCGACGCCGAGATTGCCGGTTTCGAGGCGCTGATGCGCTGGGATCACCCCAAGCGCGGCAATGTCTCGCCGACCGAGTTCATCCCGATCGCCGAGAATTCCGACCTGATCAACCAGCTCGGCATGTTCGCATTCGACAAGGCGACCAGCGACCTCACGGAATGGCAGATCCAGACCGGCGATCTGCCGATCTTCGTGTCGATCAATCTCTCCAGCGCGCAGCTGCTCAACAACGAGCTCTATGACGACGTTCGTGCCGTGCTGAACAAGAACCGTTGCGACCCGGCCAAGGTGAAGATGGAGCTGACCGAATCTCTTGTCATGGAGAATCCGGAGCAGGCGCGGTTGGTGCTTGAGAAGCTGAAGGAAGCCGGCTTGAAGCTGGCGCTCGACGACTTCGGCACGGGCCACTCGTCGCTCTCCTATCTCACCCGCTTCCCCTTCGATACGATCAAGATCGACAAGGCGCTGGTGCGAGACCCGAGCGATAAGCGCGGCATTCTGCTGCGCTCGGTGATCACCATGGCACGCGAACTCGACATGCAGGTTGTGGCCGAAGGTATCGAGTCCGAGGAAGACGCTATCCAGCTTTCACAGATGGGCTGCGACTACGGCCAGAGCTTCCTGTTCGGCCCGCCGATCGGTTCGGAGTCGATCCTGCGGCTGTTGAAAGAGCGATTTCCGCTGATGAAACGGGCTTAAGCTCCACAAGGGTGCGCCACTGCAAGGCTGCGGATACACGCAGCCTCGGATGTCTCATGGACGAATCTGATTGAGGCAATCTGGATTACAGTTCATGGCCGGATCCGGCGCCGGGTATCAGGCGTGGCCGGCCTCGATCGACAGCATCGCCGGGCTGACGCCCATCAATGCCAGAGCGCGATCGTATTTGTCGCCGAGCGCCTTGTCGAAGATCAGCTCTTCGCGCGCCGGGCAGGTCAGCCAGCCGTTCTGGGTGATCTCCGCCTCAAGCTGGCCGGGACCCCAGCCGGCATAACCCAGCATCATCGTCGCCCGGTGCGGCCCCTCCCCGCGCGAGATCGCACGGACGATGTCGAGCGTGGCGGTCAGGCAGATATCGTCGCTGACCGGAATGCTGGAATCGCTTAAATAATCGTCAGAGTGCAGCACGAAACCACGCCCGGTCTCGACCGGGCCGCCCGCCTGAATCTGGAAATCGCGGGTCATCGCCGGCAGACGGATTGCCTCGTCCTCGTCGAGGATTTCGAGGTGCATCAGCACATCGGGGAAGGTCAGCTGCTGCGGCCGGTTGAGGATGAAGCCCATGGCGCCGTCGTCCGAATGGGCGCAGATGAAGATGACGGTGCGGGCAAAATTCGTGTCAAACATCCCAGGCATGGCGATCAGGAACTGACCGTCAAGGAAACCGCGTTCCCGTTTCTTCTGTGCCATGGGTATCGCCATAATGCGGACAGCCTACCAATTCGTCGCGAAATGAAAAGCGCTTCAACGTCGCGACCGCCAAATAATGCACGTACCGCGTTTACCCTGTTCTGCTTGATCAAACATTTATGATCTCCGCGCCCAAAGGGGCGTCTGGAGCGTTGCCGGCAAAAGCGATATTGCTTTGGCCATGATCAAACGTCCCACATATCAGAACATGGTCCAGCGCATCGGCACGGCAAGCCTTCTCCTCGCATTTTTTCTGCCTGCCAGCGCCCAGGCGGCGACCAGCGAATGGATGACATCAACCGGCGGCATGATCCGCATTGTTGCCGCGCCATTGCAAAAGGATGGCACGATCCCGGCGACGCTCGAGGTCAAGCTGAACCCCGGCTGGAAGACCTATTGGCGCGAGCCCGGCGCTAGCGGCATTCCCCCGCAGATCACGCTTGATCCGGCCGAAGGAGTCGTTCTTGAAAAGATCGGCTTTCCCGTGCCCAAGACCTTCGACGACGGGGTGGTGCGCTATGTCGGCTACGACAAGTCAGTCGCCTTCCCCTTGACGCTGAAGCGCCTGCACGGCAAGGGAGACGTGAAGATCCGCGCCTCGGTGTTCCTCGGGATCTGCGAGGACATCTGCATCCCGGTGCAGGGCGAACTGAATCTGACGCTCAAGCATGACGACTTCGACAACCCGCTCGATGCCGCCCGCATCGACGGTGCAGTCGCCGCCCTGCCGGAACCGCCCTCCGAGGATTTCAAGGTGACAACCGCCGTTTATGACGAGCACAAGGCAGCGGTGCGCCTCTCGTTGAAGCTACCGCCGGACACCGGCAAGGAGCACCGCGAACTGTTTCTTGCCGGCGCCTCAGGCGTCTCCTTCGGCAAGCCGGCAATCACTCAGGCGGAAGGTGCGGAGCTAAAGGCCGAGATCCCCGTTCGGCTCTCCGGCAAGGATAAGACGCTGAAGGGAAAGCCGGTCATCCTCACCGTGCGCGCCGGCGGGCGCAGCATGGAAACGACCCTTGCCTTTGATTGATGCGCCTCTATAGTCTTGCCGGTTTCAGGCGGTTGGGTCCAAAAACAATCGCCGGAGACACCCGGACGCACAACTCAAGCCGCGACAACGCCCTGCCGGAACGCCGGTCTGGCCATGCGCGCAACGCAAGGAGAATGCCGTGACCATTGCCGTCGGAGACAAGCTGCCCGCTGCTACCTTCAAGGAAAAGACCGCCGATGGTCCGGTGGAAGTGACGACCGAACAGCTTTTCAAGGGCAAGCGCGTCGTGCTCTTTGCTGTGCCGGGCGCCTTTACCCCCACCTGCTCGCTCAACCATCTGCCCGGCTATCTCGAAAACCGTGACGCGATCCTGTCGCGCGGTATCGATGATATCGCCGTGGTTGCCGTCAACGACCTGCATGTCATGGGTGCCTGGGCGACATCGTCGGGCGGCATGGGCAAGATCCACTTTCTCTCGGACTGGAATGCCGCGTTCACCAAGGCACTCGGCATGGATATCGATCTGTCCGCCGGCACGCTCGGCGTCCGCTCCAAGCGTTATTCGATGCTTGTCGAAGACGGCGTGGTGAAGACGCTCAATCTTGAGGAAAGCCCGGGCCAGGCGACCGTATCGGGCGCCGCCGCGATGCTGGAGCAGCTCTAGGCTTAGACGTCACTGCGAATGAAAAACGGGCCATGCGGCCCGTTTTTCATTTTGCGAGAGGATCCGGACGGCGCCCCTTCTTGTAGGGCTCCATGCCCTTGCGGGCGAGTTCGTCGGCGCGCTCGTTTTCCGGATGGCCGGCATGGCCCTTAACCCAGTGCCAGGTGACTTTATGGCGGCGGTTGGCCTCGTCCAGCGCCTGCCAGAGTTCGCCGTTCTTCACCGGCTTCTTGTCCGCGGTCTTCCAGCCGTTTTTCTTCCAGCCGTGGATCCACTTGGAGATGCCGTCCATCACATATTTGCTGTCGGTATGCAGGTCGACCTCGCAGGCGTTCTTCAGCGCATCCAGCGCCGAGATCGCCGCCAGAAGCTCCATGCGGTTGTTGGTCGTTTCCGCCTCGCCCCCGCACATATCCTTTTCCACCTCGCCGTAGCGCAGCACCGCGCCCCAGCCGCCCGGCCCGGGGTTGCCCGAGCAGGCGCCGTCCGTAAAAATATCAACGTGTTTCATGCAGAGGTCTCTTCGATCCGGAGGCCGTATTCGGCGCTGGAAACGATCGCCCGGTGGAACCGGATCTTCGTCAAATATTCGAGCGGATCCTTCTTCACCACCAAGGCGCCGGCCGGCGTCATCAGCCAGTCGTAGAGGCGCGTCAGGAAGAAGCGCAGTGCCGAACCGCGGCAGAGCAGCGGCAGGGCTTCGACCTCATCCGCCGTCAGCTTGCGCACGCTCTCATAACCCGAAAGCAGCGCCATGCCCTTGGTGATATTGTAGGAGCCGTTCTTTTCGAAGCACCACGAGTTGAGGCAGACCGCCACATCGTAGGCGAGATAATCGTTGCAGGCGAAATAGAAGTCGATCAGGCCGGAAAGCTGGTCGCCGAGGAAGAAGACATTGTCGGGGAACAGATCGGCATGGATGACACCATCCGGCAGCGATTTCGGCCAATGGCTCTCGAGATGCGCAAGCTCGGCGGAAATCTCGTCCTTAAGGCCGGTCTGCACCTCGTCGGCGCGCGCCTCGGAATTGACCCATAGCGGCCGCCAACCGCCGACCGAAAGCGCATTGGTGCGCCTCAGGTCGAAGCCCTGGCTAGCGACATGCATCTCAGCCAACGCCCTGCCGACCTCGCGGCAATGCTTGGCCTCCGGCTTGCGAAGCCACATGCCTTCGAGGAACGAAATCATGGCGGCCGGACGGCCGGACAATTCGCCCAGCAGTTCGCCGTCGGAGCGCGGCAGGGGCAGCGGACAGGAAAGCCCGCGATCGGCCAGATGATGCATCAGCCCCAGGAAGAACGGCAGGTCACCTGCGTTCACCCGCTTCTCGTAGAGCGTGAGGATATAGGCGCCCTTTGTCGTGTGCAGCAGGAAGTTGGAGTTTTCGACCCCCTCGGCGATGCCCTTGTAGGACGTCAGCTGGCCGACGTCATAGGCCTCGAGAAAGGCGCTCAGGTCGTCTTCCGTGATATCGGTGTAAACTGCCACGGTCGTTCACTTTCAAATGCGGGCAAGATATGCGGGTTATTCGCCGTTGACGAAGGCCATGTCGGCGGCGGTCAGCGGCACGTGCCGGATCTCGCGGTTGACGAGGAAGTTCTCATTTTCCTCGACGGTGTCGGCAAGTTCAACGACGGCGTCGTAGCGCTCGCGGAACGCCTCGATGATCTCGTTGACGATGACCTCAGGCGCCGATGCGCCGGCAGACAGGCCGACGGTCGAGATTTCGCCGATCGAATCCCAGTCGATTTCCGCTGCCCGCTGCACGAGAACGGACTTTTTCGCGCCGGCTTTCAGCGCCACTTCGACCAGGCGCTTGGAGTTCGACGAGTTCGGCGCACCGACAACCAGGAACAGATCGCAGCCGGGTGCCGCCTGCTTGACCGCTTCCTGGCGGTTGGTGGTGGCATAGCAGATCGAGTCCGCAGCCGGCGCAGTCAGATTGGGGAAGCGCTCATGCAGCCGCTTGATGACCCCGGCAGTGTCGTCGACGGAGAGTGTGGTCTGGGTAACAAAACCGAGATTTTCCGGATCCGGCGGCATATAGACGTCCGCATCCTCGATCGTCTCGACGAGCGATACCGCGCCTTCCGGCAGTTGCCCCATGGTGCCGATGACTTCGGGGTGACCGGCATGGCCGATCAGCACCACGTGGCGGCCCAGCCGGTTGTGGCGCATCGCCTGCTTGTGCACCTTAGAGACCAGCGGACATGTGGCGTCGAGATAGAAGAGATTGCGTGTATCGGCATCCGCAGGCACCGATTTCGGCACGCCATGGGCGGAAAACACCACCGGCTGCTTGCGATGCTCCGGCGGGATCTCGTCGAGTTCCTCGACGAAAATGGCACCCTTGGCTTCCAGCCCTTCGACCACATAACGATTATGCACGATCTCGTGGCGAACATAGACCGGCGCGCCGAATTCCTTCAGCGCCAGGACGACGATCTGGATCGCCCGGTCGACGCCGGCGCAGAAACCGCGCGGCCCGCAAAGGCGAATGGTGATCGGGGATTTTGCCGCGGATGATGCCATGGATCAGGATGCCAGTAGAACGAAAACAAGGGCTGCAATCGCCGGGCCGCCCTGGATCAACAGGATGCGCGGCTTGACGGACCACGCGCCATATATAGCGGCAACGATCACGCACACAAGGAAGAACACCTTCAACTCGAAGGCAAATGACGCCTCCGGCTGCAGAAGAGACCAGAAAAGACCAGCCGCGAGAAAGCCGTTGTAAAGCCCCTGGTTGGCGGCGAGCACCCGGGTCGCTTCCGCCTGCTCCACCGTCATGCGGAACACCGAACGTCCCTCAGGCCTCGTCCACAGAAACATCTCCAGCACGAGAAAACCGAGATGCAACAGCGCCGTCAGCGCGATCAGGATCGTCGATATCAAACCCATTCCACATGTCCCCCAACTGCGTCGGTCAGGGATAGCACGGCGCTACAGCTTGTTTCCTTAAGTCCTATTCGATTTAAGGATAAAAACATGCAGCAAATCAAAGTGCTACAGCGACCTTTGCGATAATAAGACGCGCGGCGCTGTAGAGGCCCGCCTATGGCTTGCGCCGCATCAGAAAAACGCCGCTGACGACGACCAGGGCTCCGGCAAGACCGTACCAGGTCAGCGCGTATTGCAGATGGCTGTTCGGCAGGTCGAACTGGGTAACGCCGCCGATCGGAAGCCCACCCGGATTGGGCGTAGCATCGGCGTCGACGAAGAACGGTACGACCTTCTCGGCGGGAAGCCCGACCGAAGATGCCATCGTGTCGAGGTCCTTCCAGTAAAAGATATTCTTGGCGAGGTCATTGTCCGGGACCAGCGACGACGGCTTTTCGGCGAGCTTCGGCCTTGCGAGGCCATGGATGGCCACGGACGCCGGAAGCTCGCCCGCGAGACGGGTCGACGAATCCTTCAGTTCGAAGGGAACGAAACCGCGGTTGACGAACAAGGCACGGCCGTCCTCGATATTCAGCGGCGTAAAGACATAGTAGCCGGTGCGACCGTTGTAGGTCGCGAAGAAGTGCCGCTCCTTGCTGTGGTCGAAGGTGCCGGAAACATTGACGGTGCGATAATCGATATCGCCGCCTTCGGCTGAAATCTTTTCGACCTCGGCAAGCGTCACCGGTGGCGCCGACCGCCGTTCAGCGATCGCTTGAAGCAGGCCCTCTTTCCAGTGCAGCCGCTGCATCTGCCAGGTGCCGAGCGAAATGAGGATGGCGAAGACGATAGCGAGCACGGCGAATGCGCCGAGGCGCGCAACAAGGCTGCCCTTCTTCCTGGTCTCGATCTCAGCCACGGTCGATCTCGCCGGGCCGCGCGTTGTTGCGATACTGCAGGTTGATAAGGATGCCCTTCAGCATGCGCGTCAGGCCGAGGCTGAGCACGATCGCCAGCGGTATCCAGAGCAGGAAATGCAGCCAGAGCGGTGGATTGAGGTTTACCTCCATCCACAGTGCCGCACCGACGACGATGAAGCCGACAATCAGGATGACGAAGACGACAGGACCATCGCCGGAATCGGCGAAACGATAGTCGAGATCGCAGCTGGCGCAGGCGGGCTTTACCGTCAGGAACCCATCGAACAGCTTTCCCTGGCCGCATCGCGGGCAATGGCCTTTGATACCTGCCATGACCGGGTCGACCGGCGGATAGAGGGCTTTGTCGTCACTCACGGATTGATCTCGATCGGGGTGTTGTTGGGAACCAGGTCCCAGATTTCATCCATTTCGGCATTCGTAACCGCAATGCAGCCGTCCGTCCAATCGAACATCTGCGTCATAAACGCCAGCCAGCCGAAATAATTGCGCTGGCCGTGGATCATGATCATGCCACCGGGGTCGACGCCCTTAGCTGCCGCTGCCTTGATATCCTCGGGTCTCGGATAGGAGACGTGCATCGACAGGTGATAGCCGCTCTTGTCGTTGCGCCAATCGAGGACATAGAGGCCTTCCGGCGTTCGCCGGTCACCTTCGCGTTCCTTGTGACCGATGGGATTGCCGCCAAGAGCGACCGAATACTGGCGCAGCATCTCTCCACCCCGGTAGAGCTGCAGGATGCGCTTCTCCTTGTGCACCACCACGCGGTCGGCCGGATCGCCGGCAGAGGCTGAAAAGCATCCTGCCAGAAGCCAGGCCGTCGTCACCGCAGCCACGCGAATATTCATGTCGGCTCGCCCCATCGATTCCGCCGTAATGCAAACAAAAAATAAGGCGGCTGCATGGTCGCAGCCGCCTTATCGAGAAGAGCTTGCGCTCAAATCTTCTTACATGTGAGCGACCGGCGCGCCCCAACCACCCCAGATGTAGATGGAGAAGAAGAGGAACAGCCAGACGACGTCAACGAAGTGCCAGTACCAGGCCGCCGCTTCGAAGCCGAAGTGCTGCTTCGGCGTGAAGTCGCCACGCAGCGCGCGCAGCAGGCAGACGAGCAGGAAGATCGTACCAACGAGAACGTGGAAGCCGTGGAAGCCGGTCGCCATGAAGAAGGTCGCGCCGTAGATCGAGTCCTTGAAGGCGAACGGAGCGTGAGCGTATTCGTAGGCCTGGACGTAGGAAAACAGCACGCCGAGCACGACCGTCAGCGACAGGCCGTAGACGAGGCCCTTGCGGTCGTTGTGGAGCAGTGCGTGGTGCGCCCAGGTGACCGTCGTGCCGGAAAGCAGCAGGATGACGGTGTTGTAGAGCGGCAGATGCCAGGGGTCGAGAACCTCGATGCCCTTCGGCGGCCAGACACCACCGGTGAAGGCGGCGCGGGTTGCCTGAATGGCTTCGCCCGGGAACAGGCTGGCGTCGAAGTAGGCCCAGAACCAGGCGACGAAGAACATCACTTCCGAAGCGATGAACATGATCATGCCGTAGCGCAGGTGCAGCGAGACGACGCGGGTGTGGTGACCCTCGTGCGCTTCCTTCACCGTGTCCGACCACCAGCCGTACATGGTGTAGAGAACGACTGTGAGGCCGATGAAGAAGACCCACGGATTGGCAAGGTCAGCGCCGAACAGCTTGAAGGAGCCGCCCGAGAGATAGCGCATGTAGCCGACACCGCCGAACGCCATGACGAATGCGCCGATCGAGGCAAGCAACGGCCAGGGGCTCGGGTCGATGATGTGGTAGTCGTGATTCTTCTGATGTGCATCGGCCATGTCAGTAATCCCCGATAGGTCTTTCTCTTGTCGCCCTTTCGGCATAGCCGAAACGGGCCTCCAGTCAAAGTTTGTTCTCAGTTTCGCCCGTCTTCACCTGTGCGACCGGCTTCGACGGCTCGCGTGGGTAGAAGGTGTAGGAAAGTGTCAGTGTCTTGATGTCCTTGGTCTCTACCGCCTTGACCATGTCCGGATCGACGAAGAATACCACCGGCATCTCCATCTCCTCTCCCGGCTGCAGTGTTGTCTCGGTAAAGCAGAAGCATTGAACCTTGTTGAAATAGGCACCGGCCTGCATCGGCGTGACGTTGAACGTCGCCTGCCCGGTCGTCGGCTTCGACGAAAGGTTCTTGGCGCGGTACATCACCTGTACCGTCTCGCCGATCCGCACATCGATGTCGCGTTGAACCGGCCTGAACTCCCACGGCAGGCCGCCGGAGGTATTGGCGTCGAAGGTCACCTTGACCTTTTCGTCGAGAATGACATCCGATGCCTGCTCGACGCGCTGCGTCGTGCCGTTATAGCCGGTGACGCGGCAGAACATGTCATAGAGCGGCACGGCCGCATAGGCCATGCCGGTCATGCCGACGACGAAGGCAATGCAAGTACCGACGATAGCGCCGTTGGAGCGCTGCTTCTGCTGAGGGTCCTGAGAGGTCGTCATATCGCGCTTCCCTCAGTTGACCATGCCGTTGCCGAACTTGATCAGCGTGACGACGTAAAAGAGGACGACCAGGCCAGCCAGCACGATACCGAGCGCAATGTTGCGGCCGCGGCGGGACTTCTTCTGGGCTTCGTTCAGCTTGACGGTTTCCATCAGGCAACACTCCCGGCATTCAGCCAGATATTGACGATCAGGTGATCCGCCATCAGGGCGGAGAAGATCACGAACAGATACATGATCGAGAAGGCGAAAAGCTTCTTGGCGGGCAGCATGCGCTCATCCGCCTCAGGCATGCGCAGCACGCCGATCGAATACCAAACGAAGCCCAGGCCTAGTGCCGCTGCAACCGCGCCATACCCGATGCTCGCAAAACCGAGCAAGGTGGGACAGATGCCGATCAGGGCCGTCAGGACTGCATAGATGACGATCTGCTTCTTGGTGGTTGCCTGGCCGCAGACGTTGGGCAGCATCGGCACGCCGACGGCGCCGTAGTCGCCCATCTTGAACAGCGCCAGCGCCCAGAAATGCGCTGGCGTCCACAGGAAGGTGATGAGGAACAGGACGATGCTTTCCACCGATACGCCGCCGGTCACGCACGCCCAGCCGATCATCGGCGGGAAGGCACCGGCAGCACCGCCGATGACGATGTTCTGCGGCGTCGAGCGCTTGAGCCACATCGTATAGATGACGGCGTAGAAGAAGATGGTGAAGGCGAGCAACCCGGCTGCGAGCCAATTGACGGCGAGCCCGAGGATGATCACGGAAAAGGCGGAGAGCGTCAGGCCGAAGGCGAGGGCTTCCTCGGGCAGGATCTTGCCTGCAGGGATCGGGCGCTTGGCCGTGCGGGTCATGACCGCGTCGATGTCGGCGTCATACCACATATTGAGCGCGCCTGAGGCGCCGGCGCCAACAGCGATGCACAGGATGGCGATGAAACCAATGAAGGGATTGATATGTCCGGGTGCAAGCACGAGGCCTGCAAGCGCAGTGAACACAACGAGCGACATGACGCGGGGTTTCAGAAGCTCGAAATAATCGCGTGCAGAGGCCTCGGACAGGCGCGGTGCACCACCCCTGCCAACTGCTTCGTGATTGTCGATGACCGTCATGTCTCGTCCTTGATCGTCTTTTGCCCATACGGGCCGTCTTTTGCCGGTTCTCCGGCGGGGTGAAGCCGCCGGGATCGGCGGCTTCTGTTTCTTTCCCATCACTTGATGCGCGGGAGTTGTTCCCACTGGTGGAACGGCGGCGGCGAAGACAGCTGCCATTCCAGCGTGTTCGCACCCTCGCCCCACGGATTGTCGCCAGCGACGCGCTTCTTTGCGAAGGCTTCAGCGACACAGAAGAGGAAGATCAGCACGCCGACGGCTGCGATGTACGAGCCGTAGGACGACACCATGTTCCAGCCGGCATAGGCATCCGGATAGTCGATGTAGCGGCGCGGCATGCCGGCGAGACCCAGGAAGTGCTGCGGGAAGAAGATCAAGTTCACACCGATGAACATGACCCAGAAGTGCAGCTTGCCGAGGAACTCGGAGTACATGTAGCCGGTCATCTTCGGGAACCAGTAGTACCAGGCAGCGAAGATCGCGAACACGGCGCCGAGCGACAGAACGTAGTGGAAGTGAGCAACCACGTAGTAGGTGTCGTGCAGCGAACGGTCGAGACCGGCGTTGGCGAGCTGAACGCCCGTGACACCACCGACGGTGAACAGGAAGATGAAGCCGATCGCCCAGACCATCGGGGTCGTGAAGCGGATCGAACCACCCCACATCGTCGCGATCCACGAGAAGATCTTCACGCCGGTCGGAACAGCGATAACCATCGTCGCGAAGACGAAGTAACGCTGCGTGTCGAGCGACATGCCGACGGTGTACATGTGGTGCGCCCACACGATGAAGCCGACGGCGCCGATCGCGACCATGGCGTAGGCCATGCCGAGGTAGCCGAAGATCGGCTTACGCGAGAAGGTGGAAACGATGTGGCTGACGATGCCGAAGCCCGGCAGGATCAGGATGTACACTTCCGGGTGACCGAAGAACCAGAACAGGTGCTGGAACAGGATCGGGTCGCCGCCGCCTTCAGGCGCGAAGAAGGCCGTGCCGAAGTTGCGGTCGGTCAGCAGCATGGTGATGCCACCTGCCAGAACCGGCAGCGAGAGCAGAAGCAGGAAGGCGGTGATCAGAACCGACCAGGCAAACAGCGGCATCTTGTGCAGCGTCATGCCCGGAGCGCGCATGTTCAGGATCGTGGTGATGAAGTTGATCGCGCCGAGGATCGACGAGGCACCGGCGATGTGCAGGCCAAGGATCACAAGATCCATCGCCGGCCCGGGCATGCCTGATGTCGAGAATGGTGGATAGATCGTCCATCCGCCCCCCGCACCATAGGCGCCTGCCGGACCTTCGACGAACATCGAAAGCAGAACCAGCAGAAAGGCCGGAATGATCAGCCAGAAGGAGATGTTGTTCATGCGCGGGAACGCCATGTCCGGCGCGCCGATCATGATCGGAACCATCCAGTTGGCGAAGCCCCCGATCAGCGCCGGCATGACCATGAAGAAGATCATGATGAGCGCGTGCGCGGTCGTGAACACGTTGAACATGTGCTTGCCGCCGTCGATGGCAGCATCGCCCTCGAAGCCGTAAACCATCTGCGCCAGACCGTGGAAGATCTGGATGCCCGGTTCCTGCAGCTCGGCGCGCATGAACACCGACAGCGTGCCGCCGATGATGCCCGCGATGATCGCGAAGATCAGGTAGAGCGTGCCGATGTCCTTGTGGTTGGTTGACAGAAACCAGCGCTGAAAGAAGGTCAACGGCTTGTGCGCGTGGTCTGCGTGACCATGATCGGAGTGATCATGGCGTTGGTCGTGATGAGCGGCTGTTCCAGCCATGGGTCGAGCTCCCCTTCCGATTACTGTGCGGCGTTGGCAGCGACGTCAACGGCCTTGGCCGCGCCGTCGATGGACGCCATGAGCGCCTTGTTCGCATCGCCGATATTGGTTGCGGCGGCAGCGAGCCAGGCGTCGTATTTTTCCTGCGAAACAACGCGGATGGCGATCGGCATATAGGCGTGGTCCTTGCCGCAGAGCTCGGAACACTGGCCGTAATAGAGGCCTTCGCGGTCAGCCTTGAACCAGGTTTCGTTCAGGCGGCCGGGAACGGCATCGATCTTAACGCCGAAGGCAGGCATTGCGAAAGCGTGGATGACGTCGGCAGCCGTGACGAGCACACGAACGGTCTTGCCGACCGGAACGACGACTTCGTTGTCGACGGCGAGCAGACGCGGGTATTCGGCCTTGTCTTCCTTGCCGAGACCCGCACGATCTTCTTCCTTCATCAGCAGACTGTCGAAGGAGAGCGGGCTTTCGCCGACTTCATATTCATAGGACCAGTACCACTGGTTGCCCGTCGCCTTGACCGTCAGGTCCGGATTCTGCGGCGGCGTCAGCTGCGCGGTCAGAAGCTGGAAGGACGGGATCGCCAGGAATAGCAGGATGATGACCGGACCAACGGTCCAGACAACTTCGATAGCGGTGTTGTGGCTGGTCTTGGAGGGAACCGGGTTGACGCTCTCACGGAATTTGACCACCACGACAATCAGCAGCAGGAGGACAAAAAGAGTGATCGGAATGATGAACCACAGGGTATAGTGCTCAAACCACGTGATCTCTTCCATAATGCCCGTCGCAGCCGTCTGAAAGTTCGTCTGCCAATCGACAGGCTTGTCAGCGAAGGCGCTCGAAGCAAAAAGCAGACAGGCAAGCGCTGCCATAACTGCATAAGCCTTATTTTTCACAATATGTCTCCCCAATGCGCTTGATCAGGATCAAACCGGAACGCAGAATCCCTGCGATACTGCAGCGCTTCAAACCACAGTTTGCCCAACGCCGCAACATCTGTGCAATCAACCCCATGCGGCATTTTTGCACAAATGCGACTTTTCTCACAGGCACCCCTCGGAACCCCCAGCGAATCGACTTATATGTCCCGGTCTGCGCCACTGACGGCGCTATCACGCCACATCAGCGCGACAATGGCGCTCCGCGAGCCCAATTTCCGCCATATGGCGCTGGAATGTACCCCACAGGGCTTTTCATTTTCTCCCGCGCGCTTCAAGAATAGCCCTGATGATTCGACGTTTTGAGGTTTACATGGGCCTGCCCCTTTTCTCCCGACTGTCGGCTCTTGCCGCTCTCGGATTTGCCGTCCTCGCCCTTCCTACGGCGAGTGCTGCCCAACAACCCGCTGGCGCGCCCGGAACGGTCAAGTCCAACCATGGCGCATGGTCGATCGTCTGCGATCAGCCGGCAGGTGCGTCAACCGACCAATGCGCCCTGATGCAGAACGTCATCGCCGAGGACCGGCCGGAAGTCGGCCTCTCGGTCGTCGTGCTGAAGACCGCCGACCGCAAGGCGAAGATCCTGCGCGTTCTGGCGCCGCTCGGCGTGCTGTTGCCGAACGGCCTTGGCCTCAACGTCGACGGCAAGGATATCGGCCGCGCCTATTTCGTGCGCTGCTTCTCCGACGGCTGCTATGCCGAGGTCGTGCTCGAAGACGAACTGTTGAAGACCTTCCGTTCCGGCGCGACGGCAACCTTCATCGTCTTCCAGTCGCCGGAAGAAGGCATTGGCATTCCGGTCGACCTCAAAGGCTTCGGCGAAGGCTACGACGCCCTGCCGTGATGGCACTCGCCACAGACCGATTTTCAAAGCCGCGCCTCGTGCGCGGCTTTTTCGTTTCGAACACCAAGAACCGCGCAAAAAAAGCAAAAGCCCGGATGTTCGTCCGGGCTTGCGAGGTGTGCAGACGTGCAATCGCTCAGCGTCAGATGATGTCTGTCGCGGCGATCTTGATGCCGAAGCCTTCGAGGCCGACATAGTGGCGCTCGCGTGAGGCGATGAGCCGGATGGAGCTGATGCCGAGATCCTTCAGAATCTGTGCGCCGAGGCCGATCTCCAGCCACTCGCTTTCACGAGCCTGCGCCTCGTCATGGGCTTCGCGTTCATGCTTGCCCTTGCGGGCGGTCTGCGACACGCCGACGCCGACCGAGCCTTCGCGCAGATAGACGATGACGCCCCTGCCCTCTTCGGCCATGCGCTTCATGATCCGGTCGATCTGGCAGTCCTTGCCGAAAACGTCGGCACCGACATTTTCAAGGTGCAGGCGAACCGGAATGTCGACGCCGTCGCGGATGTCGCCGAAGACGACGGCGAGGTGTTGCATCGGATCCCAGGGGAGCGAGTAGGAATGTCCCTTGGCCATGCCGTAGGGTGTCTCGATGTCGAACGAACCGCCCTGCTCGATCAGCGTTTCCTTGCGCTGACGGTAGGCGATCAGGTCGGCGACGGAAACCTGCTTCAAACCGTGCTTTTCGGCAAACGCGCTGACCTGCGGGCCGCGCGTGACGGTACCGTCGTCATTGACCAGTTCGCAGATGACGCCGATCGGCGGCAGGCTTGCGAGCTTGCAGAGATCGACGGCCGCCTCCGTGTGGCCCGAGCGCATCAGAACGCCGCCTTCGCGGGCAACCAGCGGGAAGATGTGGCCCGGCCGCACAAAATCGGTCGGGCCGACATTGGGGTTGGCAAGGTTGCGCACCGTCAGCGTGCGATCGTCAGCGGAGATGCCGGTTGTCGTGCCGTGTTTGAAGTCGACCGAGACGGTAAAGGCGGTGGTGTGCGCCGAGTCGTTCTCTGCCACCATGGCATTGAGATTGAGGCGCTTTGCCTCTTCGCGCGGCATCGGCGTGCAGACGATGCCCGAGGTGTGGCGCACGATGAAGGCCATTTTCTCCGGCGTGCAATGGACCGCGGCGACGATCAGGTCGCCTTCGTTCTCACGGCCGCCATCGTCGGTGACGACGACAATCTCGCCGGCTTCGAAGGCACGGATGGCATCAACGACACGCTTCTGGTCATAGGACATCTTGTTCTTCCCGAATTACTTACAGCGGCGCGCCTGTCTAGGAGCGCAAGGGTCGCCGTAACACTTTGAGTTGCTGCATAATTTTGCCCTTAAATCGATCCCGATTTAAGGAGTTATGCAGTAAGCCGGCCGGTCTGGCCGCGGTCACGCAGGTAGTGATCCGCAATCGTGCAGGCAACCATTGCCTCGCCGATCGGCACGGCGCGGATGCCGACACAGGGGTCATGACGTCCCTTGGTGCGCACATCCACCTCGTTACCGTCACTGTCGATCGAACGACGCTCGGTGAGGATAGAAGAAGTCGGCTTGATCGCAAAGCGGGCGATGACCGGCTGGCCGGTCGAAATGCCGCCAAGGATGCCGCCGGCATTGTTGGACAGGAAGACCGGCTTGCCGTCTTCGCCGATGCGCATCTCGTCGGCATTTTCCTCGCCGGTAATTTCGGCGGCGCCAAAGCCGTTGCCGATCTCGACACCCTTGACGGCGTTGATCGACATCAGGTTTGCAGCGATGTCCTGGTCGAGCTTGGCGTAGATCGGCGCACCGATGCCGGCCGGCACGCCCTCGGCCACCACTTCGACGACGGCGCCGATGGACGAGCCGGACTTGCGGATGCCATCCAGATATGCCTCCCAGACGGGCACGATCGCCGGGTCCGGTGCAAAGAACGGATTGTTGTTGACCTCGGCCCAATCCCAGTTGGCGCGGTCGATCTTGTGCTTGCCGATCTGGACGAGTGCAGCGCGCACGACCAGCCCCGGCACCACCTTGCGGGCGATGCCGCCGGCAGCAACGCGCGCCGCCGTTTCGCGCGCCGACGAACGGCCGCCACCGCGGTAATCGCGAATACCGTATTTGACGTCGTAGGTGTAGTCGGCATGCCCCGGGCGATAACGCTTGGAGATCTCCGAATAATCCTTCGAACGCTGGTCGGTGTTTTCGATCAGCATCGAGATCGGTGTGCCGGTGGAAATCATCGTCTCACCGTCCTCATCCAGCATCACACCGGAGAGAACCTTGACGAGATCGTCCTCACGGCGCTGCGTGACGAAGCGTGACTGGCCGGGTTTGCGCTTGTCGAGCCAGGCCTGAAGTTCGCCGAGCGTGAAACGAATGCCGGGGGGGCAGCCGTCCACCACACAGCCAAGCGCCGGGCCGTGGCTTTCGCCCCAGGTGGTGACGCGGAAGAGGTGACCGAAGGTATTGTGCGACATAAGGCAACCGAACTCTGAGAAGCAACGGACGTACATGTTTCATGTACGGGCGCCCCTCTCTTAGTGCAAAGCCGGGACAGGGGGAAGTCTTTCCGACCACCGCTTAGGCACGTCGCGATCTTTCAGATCAACCCGTTGCGCTTCAGTTCTCTTGTTCCTGGGCGTGTCGCGCGAAACCGCGGCATATTTTTGCGGGACATATATCGGGAATTTGCAAGCGCCTCAGGAAGCGAGTCTCAACCCCCGATCTGTCGCAAATGCCAAGAAGTTCTCTGCGCTCAGCGGCTTCGAGAAGGCATAGCCCTGCAGCAGATCGCAGCCGAGAATGCCGAGCATCTCGGCATGTGCCATGGTCTCGACCCCTTCTGCCACCGTCTCGATGCCGAGCGAGCGAGCGATATCGATGATCGACCGGATCAACGCCTGTTCGGTGCGGGCGCCGAGAACCGGGACCACGAGCTGCCGGTCGATCTTCAACCGCTTCGGCTTGATCTTGAGCAGGCTGACGATAGACGTATGGCCCGTGCCGAAATCGTCGATCTCGATGTCGATACCGAGCTTCTTGATACCCTCGATATTGGCGGTGACGATGTCGTCGCTTTCATCGAGGAAGATCGACTCCACCAGCTCGAAGGAAATCTGCCCCGGCACGATGCTCAAGCCTTCGAGCGAGGCGAGTAGCCGCTCGTCCTGCAGGCGCTTGGCCGAGACATTGACGGAGATCTTCGGCACCCGCAGACCGGCAGCCGCCCATCGCATCTGGTCGGCCAGCGATTTCTCCAGGACGAGGCGGTCAAGCGCCGCGGTGACGTTCAGTTCATCGGCGATCGCCAGGAACTTGTCCGGCGTCAGAATGCCCTGGCGCGGATGGCGCCAGCGGATGAGCGCTTCCACACCGGAGAGTGCCAATGTCGAGGCGTCGAACTGCGGCTGGTACCAGGGCACGAACTCGTCGCGCTCGATGCCTTCGAGGATTTCATCGGCGACGCGCTTGGCGGTGACGACTTCAGCCTGGAGCATCTGGGTAAAGAACTGATAGCGGTTGCGGCCGTTTTCCTTCGCCCGGTAGAGCGCCATGTCGGCATTGACCAGCAGCTTGCGTGCGTCGGCATGCGCCTGGCGGGCCACGGCGACGCCGATGCTGACGCCGAAGCGACAGGGAAATCCGTTGTAATCGACGGGCTGGCGCATTTCCGCGATGATCCGATCGCAGAGCGCCGCAAGTTCGGCAGCGCCCGGCGCGCCGGTGACGACGACGACGAATTCGTCGCCCCCGATGCGCGCCACCATGTCACCCGGCGCCATGTTGGAACGCAGGATCTCCGACGCATGAACCAGCATCGCATCGCCGGCCGCATGGCCGAGCGTGTCGTTGATCTGCTTGAAACGGTCGAGGTCGATGTGAAGGATGGCAATGCTCTGGAGCGCATCGGTGTTCTGGCCGGTCAGACGCTCAAGCGCCTTGTCCAGCATCCGGCGATTGCCCAGGCCCGTCAGCGGATCGTGCAGCGAATTGTGCTCGATGCGGATGCGTGCCTGTTCGAGCTCGGCATTCTTGGCGTCGGCCATCGCCTTGGCGGCGCGCAATTGCTCGGTCATCACCACGTCGTCGGTCACATCAAGCGCGATGCCGACCAGTTTCCTGCGCCCCTCCGGCGAGACATGCAATTTGCCGACCGAACGAATGTGGCGGACAGCGCCCTCCGTCAGCACCACGCGGGCCTGGTGTACATAGGTTTCGCGCGCGCCGATCGCCGTGTTGACCGCCGATAGCGCGGATCCGCGATCGTCGGGATGCAGCGCGTTGAGCCATGTCGCTTCGTTCGTTGCGCCGTCGGTGTAGACCAACCCGTAGAGCTGGTGCATGCGCTCGTCCCAATAGGTGACGTTGCTGTCGAGATCCGCTTCCCACATGCCGCAGCGATAGCTGTCGAGCGCCAGATCGAGCCGACGCGACAGCTTTTCCAGATCCTGCTCGCGCTCGTAAAGCCCCATGAGGGCCTGCTCGAGCTCCAGGTTCTGCTGGTCAACCTGGGCCTTGGCAGCCCCAAGCCTTTCATTCTTGAGCACGTCATCGGTGACATCCCAGCTGATGCCGGTGATCTTGGACCGGCCATCAACCCCCTGATGGCCGGAGCCGACATTGCGGATATGGCGTATGCTGTCGTCGGCCAGCACGACCCGATACTGCGAGCGGTACTCCAGGCCCTCATCAAGGCTGCGGAAGAGCGCGTTGGCGGCGATACCGACATCATCCGGGTGCACGGTCGAGCGCCATTCATCGTAGGTCGGCTCGTCATCATGGACCGTAAGCCCATGCAGATGGAACATGCGATCGTCCCAGGAGCGCTCCTGCGTGGCCTGGTCGATCTCCCATATGCCGATCTTGGAAGCTTCGAGCGCCAGGTTGAGACGATGCGAAAGCGTCATCACCTCGCCTTCGCGCGCCCGGAGCTTGGCGATGTTGCGCTGGCGCTCGTTGACCAGCCCGCCGGCCAGCAGAATAGGAATGACAACGACGGCGACCGCCGCCGCGATCGCCAAGCGCAGGTCCCTGCTGTTTTGGGGCAACTTTTCCCAGCCGCCGATCGGTGTCGCCGCCAACTCCCAGACACCACCAGGCAGAGTGAGCTGGCGTTTGGCCGGTGCCATTCGAAACACACTGTCGTCACCGAAGAAGGCATCCTGGATACGCTCCGGTTCCGACACGTCGCGGATTGCGAGATGCACGTCGACATGACGGTGGTCGCCGGTGAATTCCGGCGTTTCGACACCTTCCTCAAGCAGGCGGGCGGATCGGTAGAGAGCCCTTTCATCGAGGATTGCTTCAACGTAGCCCCATCGCTCCATGCGCCCCTGGATCTTGGCGAAGACCGGCAGGAAGAGTTCAAAGCCGTTGCGCCCGCTCGGCAAACGGATCGGCCCGATCATGACCGGTTTTACCGTGGACGATGCGCGCTCAACGGCGCGGCGAGTCGCCCCGAATTTGTTGAAGTCGGTGCCGACGAACCATTGCTGGCTTTCGCGCGGAAAGGCGATGCGAACAACGCCGCCCGGGGCCGCCGACGCACGCACCATTTGCGGATTCTGCAGCAGCAATTTGGTCGACATGATGGTGAAATCATCGGCGGTCATCTCGGGATGGACACCAATGCTGTTGGCGAAACCGTTGAGGGCCGCAATATTGGTATTGACCTCCGACTGGAGGCGATTGGCAATGAGGTTCAGTTCATTCTCGACGTCGATCCTGAGATCACTGCGGGCGTTTTCGCGGTTTTGGCGCTCATAGACATGGCCGCCGCTAAAGACGACGATGCCCGCGATGGCGGCCGGTATCAGCGACGGTTTCGCAAATCTGGCTGCCGCCCGAATGCGTTGGCGCAGAACGTCAACAATCTTCACTCTATTCCCCTCGATCCCCAACCGAAGGTAGCGATCGAGTCTTAAGATTGGCTTTCGTCACATTTCTTTGGAAAACCCTACAATTCATGGGGATACAGTGCTGATGCACCGCCGGCTCAGCCGGCGGAATGCTTGAAAACTGCACGTTTGGCGTTCAGTCTCCATCAACCGGCCGGGCATCCCCGAAATGGAGGGAAAGCCTGTCAAAAGCTACGGTGCAAGGCAATTTTTGCCACAATCGGGGATCAAAGGGTGATGACAAGAATAATCGCAGATACATTGAAAAGGGCAAGAAAGATGCGTTTTGTCATTGCCGCGCTCATGGCTACCGCCGGCTTGCTTGCGCCTTTGTCGGCCGTTGCCGAAAGTGCCGATGTAGAGGCCGTTATTACCGGGGTCGATACCGATCGCCTCAGCCTTCAGCTCGACGACGGCAAAAGCTATCAGGCGCCTGAAGAATTCAATTTTGAAGGTCTCACCGCCGGCGTCAAAGTTCTCGTGTTCTACACTGAGGTCGACGGCAAGCGCGTGATCAACGATCTGGAAATCGTTCAGTAAGACTATTTAAGAACCCAAGTCCCGCCCCTTGAGGGGCGGGTGTGCTGACCCGGCTTCGTCAGAGCTTTCCAGGAAAGGTGCGAAGCGGTTTTCCGTCAGGAAATGCGTGGAAACAAAAAGGTAGAGCATTTCTACCGGTCCGTTCAGGACGGAAGCCTCAGATCCAGCCGATGGAATTTCCGGCAATCCGCAACAGACGATCCTGCGGGATGGCAGCAGAAGCCGCCTCATCTTCGTCCATCTCACCAAAAAGCTTGAACAGCGCACGGATGACGCCGCCATGGCTGACGCAGACCGTCGGCTTGCTCACGTCCTTGAGCCATGCGGCAATCCGCCAGGACAGGATCTCGTAGCTTTCGGCATCATTGCCGGGCGGGATGAAATCCCATTTCACTTTGCGTCGCTCGGCGATGCGCTCCGGCACGGACCGTTTCAGCTCCGGTAGCGTAAAACCTTCCCAATCGCCGAAGGAGACTTCCTTCAGCCGGTCGTCGGTGCGGTAAGCGGTGGGATCAAGACCCATGGCCCGGCGAAGGCGCTCCATCGTTTCGCGGGTGCGACCGAGGGGGCTCGCGACGAAGTCGAACTGCGCGGCGTCGGCGCCGAGGATGGCACCAAGCGCAAGCCCGTTTCCGGTCGCCTGCTGGCGGCCGGTATCGTTGAGAGGGATGTCCTTCTGCCCCTGGAGGCGGCTTTCCGCATTCCAGTCCGTTTGTCCGTGACGGATCACATAGATCAGCACAACATTTCGCTCCGGGCAGGAGGCTGTTCGGGCCGGTCGGCGGCGCCGATCAATCCTTGATGACGGAGATATCCGGAGCGTCTACCGCCTTCATGCCGACGACATGGTAGCCGCTGTCGGCGTGGTGAACCTCACCCGTGACCGAGCGCGACAGGTCGGACAGCATGTAGAGGCCGACATCGCCGACTTCCTCGATGGTGACGGTGCGACGCAGCGGTGCGTTGTACTCGTTCCACTTCAGGATGTAGCGGAAGTCGCCGATACCGGAGGCGGCCAGTGTCTTGATCGGGCCGGCAGAGATCGCATTGACGCGGATGTTCTTCGGGCCAAGGTCGACCGCCAGGTATTTGACGCTCGCTTCGAGCGCGGCCTTGGCGACACCCATGACGTTGTAGTTCGGCATGACCTTTTCGGCGCCGTAGTACGTCAGCGTCAGCATCGAGCCGCCGTCCGTCATCAGCTTTTCAGCGCGCCGGGCGACCGAGGTGAAGGAATAGACCGAGATCTGCATCGTCTTGGCGAAGTTTTCCGGCGACGTGTCGACGTAGCGCCCGGTCAGTTCGTCCTTGTCGGAGAAACCGATCGCGTGAACGACGAAGTCGATCTTGCCCCAGTGCTTTTCAAGCGTCGAGAAAACCTCGTCGATGGTGGCTTCGTCGCTGACATCGCAGTGGCCGGCCATGAAACCGTCGATTTCCGCCAAGAGCGGCTCGACGCGCTTCTTCAGTGCATCACCCTGATAGGTCAGAGCAACTTCGCCGCCCTGGCCATGGATGGACTTCGCGATCCCCCATGCAATCGAACGGTTGTTCGCGACGCCCATGATGACGCCACGCTTGCCCTTCATCAAACCCGATGCCTGAGCCATGCATTGTCCCCAATACTATCTGCCGGCATCGACGATGGCCGACGCCAGACTTCACAAAATTCAAAAACGCCAGATCTGCGCTGTCAGCGCGCGTGCGGCAAATTGTCGAGAATTGCCTATGGCATAGCCGCTCCGGTGGTTCAAGCGCGGCCGGGATCAGGAACTGTTAGTCCCCGTAATATTGGTTCAGTGTGTCAGCAAACCGTCACAAATAAAAGCCGTCGCGCAGCGATTTCATGAGGTCGGTGACCTTGTCATCAGGCGTGTCGCGCAAAATGAGCCGCAACTCGACCAGCAGATCGCCGCGCGCGCCATAGGCACCCGGCAGCCCGAAGCCGTCGACGCGAATGACCTTGTCCGACCCGGACCAGGCCGGAACGACAACGGTCGCCTCACCGATCGGCGTAGCGATGACATGCTCGCAGCCCAGCACGGCGCTCTGCAGATCGACGGACAGTGTCGTGAACAGATCGAGTCCACTGGTTCGGAAATCGCCGCTCTGGTCGACGCGCAGGGTGACGACGACGTCGCCGCGTGTCATGCGGGTGACGCGATAGCCCTGCTCCGCCAGGCGGATCGTCTGTCCGTCGACGGCACCCGGCGGTATCTGGACCTTGAAGGTTTCACCGTCGGGCAATTCCAAGGACAGGCGTTGACGATCGATCAAGTCCTGGATGGTGACGGTCAGATCGACAGCGAGATCTGGAACCTTGTCGGCGGGTTTGGCCGCCCGGCCGCGAATGCGTCTGACGATGGCGGCCACCAGCTCGGCGGCGGGTGCTGCGGCACGCTGCATCAGCGGCGGCTCCGTCTTGGCGACCGCCTCCTGCTTCGGCTCAGTGACAGGCTCGGGTTTCGGCTCGGGGGCAGCGGCTGGCCTTTCGGGTGCTTTGGCCGCTGCCGGCTTCGGCGCGGGCCTGGCGGCGCTGGTACGGCTCTCTGTGCCGAAGATCCGCGAGACCGCCTCTTCGGCGGTTTCCGCATCGACCGGCTGCTCCTCCGGCTCGGGGCCGCGCATCTTCGCCTTCATCGCCTCCATGCGGCGCAGCTCGGCTTCGCGCCGGGCATAGTCGTAGCGGCTTCTCAGCTTCGGGTCGCGCAGCAGCTCGTAGGCCTTGCCTGCTTCGGCAAAGCGCTCGGCGGCAGTCGGGTCGTCCTGATTGTGGTCGGGATGGATGGCCTTGGCGACCGAGCGCCACGCCGCCTTGATTTCGTCCTGACCGGCGGTGCGCCGGACGCCGAGAATTGCATAGGGATCACGCATGGCTTGCTACCATCTTCTCTGATCGGCGGCCTCTCCCGGATGCCCGCCTTATGCCTCAAACCGGGGATCAAGTGCTGTGGCACGTCCCGTTCAGCGGCGAGGATGGGCAGAACTTGCTAAATATCGGTTAGCCGGGGCGACGACGGAGCAGGTCAAAACGACGATCGAACCGTTCCTGCCGCGGTTTGCCGAAACGTGGTTAACGCAGGATTTCAGGAGCGCGGACCGAAGCTGGTGAGATACCACTCGCCATCGCTGAGCTTGCAGGTGCTGCCGTCGAACTTGGCAATGCCCTCATAGGAATGGCGGGTCGTGGTGAAACGACGGCAAAGCATGCCGCTGGCGTTGTCTTCCTGAATGCTGCTGATGACGCCGGCGCTGCCGGACGTGGCGTTTGCCCAGGGAATAGGGTTGAGCGACCCCTGCCCGAGTTCGGCTGAGGTCACGGCGTTGCGAATCAGGACCGCATCGGAAAGGCCGTCGGAGGTTTTGGCAACGGGAACGGTACCGGTTGAAACGGTGCGATCGACACCACTGCCGAACATGTCGAGGCCGGCTCCCATGCAACCGGACATAATGAGCACGGGCAGGCAAATTGCCGCGCCACGCATCACCGAGAAGGAATACCCCTTCTTGCCATCGATCCACTTTGCTATGTCTTGCACGGCAATCCTGTCAGACTCGCAAGAGCCGCACGTTTCCCGAGGAAGTCAACAAGCAGGCTCTGACATTTTCGATGCGGAAACACCGCTCGGGCTCATCCCGAAGCGTTTCCGCGCCAGACATCACGGCGTTAGAAGGCAATATGGCGGTGAATGAGTTAACAAGCGGTGACTTCACGGAAGCAAATGAGCCCTTTTCCCTTTTCGGCACATGGCTGAAAGACGCGGAAGGCAGCGAGATCAACGACCCGAATGCCGTGGCGCTGGCGACCGTCGACCCCGACGGGTTGCCGAATGTGCGCATGGTTCTGCTCAAGGATTTCGACGAGCGCGGCTTCGTCTTCTACACCAATTTCGAAAGCCAGAAGGGCCGCGAAATTCTCGGCGCCCGCAAGGCCGCCATGTGTTTCCACTGGAAATCGCTCCGGCGCCAGGTACGGCTGCGCGGGCCTGTCGAAATCGTCTCGGAGGCCGAGGCGGACGAATATTTCAAGTCGCGACCGCGCGGCAGCCGCATCGGCGCCTGGGCTTCGAAACAGTCCCGTCCGCTCGAAAGCCGCTTCGCGTTGGAAAAAGCGGTTGCCGAATACACGGCCCGCCATGCGCTTGGCGAAATCCCCCGTCCGGAATACTGGTCCGGCTTTCGCATCCGCCCGACCTCGATCGAGTTCTGGCACGACCGGCCATTCCGACTGCACGACCGCCTGGAGTTCCGTCGCGAGACACCGGAAGGTGGCTGGGAAAAGGTGCGGATGTACCCATGATGGACGCGGTAGGCGGCGGCTGGAGCATTTCCAGGAAAAGTGTGCAGCGGTTTTCCGCCCGGAAATGCGCAAAAGTGAGAAGCTTGAGCGCTTCCGTTTCGTCTAAAGCGGAAAGATTCTAGCTTCGACCGAGCCGAAATGGAATGCCCGAGGCGAGCGCCGAAACGTAACGGGCACGCTGGAAATGGCCGTTAAGTGAAATGCGCGGCAAGGCGTCTAGCGGCGTCGCCGCCGCGACCGTGCCCGGCATGGTGGTGACCGCAACCGTAAAGCCGAGATCGGCTGCAAGCCTTTGATCGCGCGGCGAGACAGCCGGGCGATCCCCATAGGGATAGGCAAAGCTGCGCGGCCTTTGGCCGACAATGGCTTCGACGCGGGCGGCGGATGCCTCGATCTCCTGGCTTGCCTGTTCATCACCGAGCCGCGCGACGGCGCGGTGGCTTATGGTGTGCGCCCCGAGGCTGGCGAGCGGGTTTTCAATCAGGAGACGGAGACCGGCTTCGTCGAGCGTCAGCGTTTTGGTGATAGCCAACGCATCGATCCCATGTTCCAGCGCCGCCGCGTCGAGCTCGGCAACCGAAACAATTTCCTCGCGACTGTGGATGTAGGCGGCCATACGGCCAAATATCGCGTGCTTGTCGGCGCTACTTTCAGCCTTGAGTACCTCCACGCCGCTACCGAAATCAAACCGGAACTGCGTGGTTGCCGAGAGCAGATCGGCCAGCGTTTCCCACCAGAGCGTATGGGTGCGGTCGACGAACCCGCCGGTCACGAAAACGGTGAACGGCACGCCGTGCCGCGTAAAGACCGGCTGGGCATGGTCGAGATTGTTGCGATACCCGTCGTCGAGGGTGAAGCAGGCGAAGGGCGCTGCACCCTCGTCGGCAAGCGCCGTCGGCAAATCGTCGAGCGCAATGAAGCGATAGCCGTCCCGCTTCAGCCGGGTGATGGCCCTATCGAGAAACTCCGGGGTGATTTCGAGATGGGCGTTCGGATCAAAGGCCCGGGCAACCCGCGGGCGGACGTGATGCAGGGTGAAAATAGCGCCGCGCCGACGGGCATCAGGCATCAGGCCAGCGCGGCTTAGACCGTGCGCCAACTCAAGCCCACCGGCGATTGCCGCGCGCCGCGCCCTCGTCCTGATGCTTGCCGTGATCCCACCCGCCATATCAGTCCATTCAAATCAGCCTGTATCGATCACTGCAGAACTCCTTGCGCCTCGGTCGATTTACGGAGAAGATCGTCTGGAGGGTTTCAAGCGTTACAGTGTCCCTGGCGCGCCAGACCTGGTGCACCACCATGGAGGTTAATGGCGGGAGCGTTAAACCTTGCTGAAGGACGTCGGCGTTAATTTCTGGTTTACCACCCCGACGAAAGTCGCAGGAAGAAATCGCATTCTGCCTCAAAGTTGCAGCAAAGACACGGCCTTGTCACAAAAAGGCACAGCGCGCCTGTCCGACGGCGCATTTCGATGGGGACTGACATGAAAGCTATCCGCCGCCTCCTTTTGGCGATGTGCGCTCTCGCTCTGGGGTCTGCGACGGCGTTTGCCGGCAGCGCTTCGTTGGTGCTCGATGCGCGCACGGGCAAAGTCCTGTCGTCGGAGAATGCGGACACGCTGAACCACCCGGCATCGCTCACCAAGATGATGACGCTGTACCTCACCTTCGAGGCGCTCCGGCGCGGCGACATGAACTGGGACAGCAAGATCAAGGTATCGAGGGCGGCGGCGGCCCAGCCGCCGATGAAACTGGGCCTGAAGCCGGGTAGCACGATCACCGTGCGCGAAGCAGTCTATGCCATGATCGTCCGCTCGGCGAACGACGCAGCCGCCGCGATGAGCGAAAGGCTCGGCGGTTCGGAGCAGAACTTCGCCAGGAAAATGACGGCCAAGGCGCGCCAACTGGGCATGAGCCGCACCGTCTTCATCAACGCATCCGGCCTGCCCGCAAGCAGGCAGGTGACCACAGCACGCGATATGTCGACGCTCGCGGTGGCGCTGATACGCGATTACCCCAGGGAATACCGGCTGTTTGCCACGCCGAGCTTCACGTTTCGCGGTCGCAAGATTCGCGGCCATAACAACCTGATGTACCGCTATGACGGCATGGACGGCATCAAGACCGGCTACACCAATGCCTCCGGCTTCAATCTCGTCAGTGCCGTCAGGGACGGCAACCGCCGCGTCATCGGCGTGGTGATGGGCGGGCGCACGGCGCGCAGCCGCGACGACAAGATGGCGGCATTGCTCAACCGCCATGTCGGCAAAGCCTCCAATGGCCGCCAGTTGGTGGCCGCTGCCAAGACGCGGAGTGCTGCTGCAGCTGAGGTCGAGGTCGCATCTGCCGCCACGATGTCGGACGTGCCGCTGCCCTTCACGGCAGCCCATCGTGCCAAGGGCGACAGCGTTGCGGCATTGATCGCCGCGTCATCCACGACGGTCGTGCCGGCCGAACGGCCGACGGCCATGGTCGAAGAGGAAAACGCCGCTGTCGTTCCAGCCGCCGGCCGCTGGCAGATCCAGATCTCGGCGGCACCTTCGGCTGAAGCGGCCCGCGCGCTTCTGGCACAGGCGCAAGCAGCCGGAGGCGACATGCTGGCGGAGGCGTCTCCCTATACGGAAGCGGTGGGCGAAGGCGCCGGCACCATCTATCGCGCCCGCTTCGTCGGCTTCAGCAGCCGTGATGCTGCCGCTTCCGCCTGCAGCGCGCTGAAGAAGCGCTCCTACGACTGCGTGCTGCTGCCCTCGCGAGGCTAAGGGAGCCATCGGCCTTAGGCCTGCGTGCCGCCGACGGTGATCTGGTCCATGCGCAGATGCGGCTGGCCGACGCCGACCGGCAACCATTGCCCGGCCTTGCCGCAGTTGCCGATGCCGGTGTCGAGCTTGGTGTCGTTGCCAACCATCGTCACGCGCTTCATCGCGTCGGGGCCATTGCCGATCAGCATCGCGCCCTTGACCGGCGCGCCGATCTTGCCGTTCTCGATCATGTAGGCCTCGGTGCAGCCGAAGACGAACTTGCCGGAGGTGATGTCCACCTGGCCACCACCGAAGGAGACGGCATAGATGCCCTTCTTCACCGAGGCGATGATTTCCTCGGGCGTCCGGTCGCCGGACAGCATGTAGGTGTTGGTCATGCGCGGCATCGGCACATGGGCATAACCCTGGCGCCGGCCGTTGCCGGTCGGCTGCATGCCCATCAGCCGGGCGTTCTGCCGGTCCTGCATGTAGCCAACGAGCTTGCCGTCCTCGATCAACACGTTGTAGCCCGATGGCGTGCCCTCATCATCGATCGAGATCGAGCCACGCCGGGCCTCGATCGTACCGTCATCGACGACTGTCACACCCTTGGCAGCAACCTGCTCGCCGAGCAGGCCGGCAAAAGCGGAGGTCTTCTTGCGGTTGAAGTCGCCTTCAAGGCCGTGGCCGACGGCTTCGTGCAGCATCACACCCGGCCAACCCGAGGCCAACACCACGTCCAGGGTACCGGCCGGCGCATCGATCGCGTCGAGATTGACGAGCGCCTGGCGTAGTGCCTCGTCGGCACCCTTCTTCCAGTTCTCCTCGGTGATGAAGTCGCCGAAGCCGCGGCGTCCGCCGATGCCGTAGGAGCCGCTTTCCTGACGGTCGCCATCGCCGGCAACCACGGAGATGTTGATGCGCGTCATCGGCCTGATGTCCTGAACCCGGTGGCCATCGGCGCGCAGGATATCGACCAGCTGCCAGCTTGCGGCGATCGAGGCCGTCACCTGCCTGACCTTGGGATCGCGTGCACGCAGATAGGCGTCGATTTCCTGCAGAAGCGCGACCTTCGCCTCAAAGCTCGGCTCGCCGATCGGGTTTTCGTCGCCATAGAGCTTCGTGTTGGTGCGTTGCGGCGCTGCGGCATAGGAGCCGGCATAACCGCGCGTCACCTGGCCGACTGCATCGGCGGCACGGCGAAGTGCTGCCAGCGACAGCTCACCGGCATGGGCATAGCCGACCGATTCGCCGGCGACCGCACGCAGACCAAAACCCTGGTCGGTGTTGAAGCTGCCGCCCTTCAGCCGGCCGTTGTCGAAGGAGAGCACTTCGGCCTGGGCATGTTCGAGAAACAGCTCACCATCGTCGGCGCCGGCAAGCGTCTCCGACAGAACCTTGCGGATCGCTGCCTCGTCGGCATCGAAGAGGCTCATCAGATCGGTGTTCATAGTCGTGCGCTCCCGCGTCATAAGTTCGATGGCCTCCATTTAGGAAGGCGAGCGGTTCAAGCCAAGAAAAATATCGATCAGGAGAGCGAAGCGTTCCAGCCATCGAGGCGTTCGATGCGCTCGACCCCGGCGAAGCGGGCGACGCGTTCGAGTTCTGCATCTATGCGCTCCATGCGCCCAGAGGACGGCTTGACGCCACGCTCCAGCCAGAGCCGGCGCACATCGAGACTGCCGCGCTTGCGGTCGGCCTTCATGTCGATGCGGCCGATCAGGCGATCGCCTTCGATCAGCGGGAAGACATAGTAGCCGTATTCCCGCTTCGGCTCAGGCACGAAGATCTCGATGCGATAGAAGAAGCCGAACAGCCGCTCGGTGCGATTGCGGTCGCGCAGCAACGGATCGAACGGGCTCAGCACGCGCACGCGGCCCGGCGGGTCGGGAATATCGCCAAGCTCGTCAGGAAAACCCGCAAGCGCATAGGACGACCGTGGCTTGCCGCCGTCGATCGGCTCGATCGACACGTCGATCAGTTCGTCGCGATGTTCCGCCACCCAGGCCTTCGCTTCGTCCGGAGAGACCAGATCCCAGAACGCGGCGATTTCGCCGTGGGTGGCAAAGCCCAAGCGTTCAAGGGCGCTGCGGCAGGCCCAGTCTATGAACTCGTGATGCTCCACCTCGCCATCCTGGTGGTGCGGCGGGATCACCCGCTCTGTCAGGTCGTAGACCTTCTGGAAATTCTCGCGCCTGGCGATCGCCAGCTTGCCGGTGCGCCACAGCACCTCAAGCGCAGTCTTCGACGGATGCCAGTTCCACCAGCCGCCGGACTCGTGTTCGGCCTCCTTGAGGTCGCGGGCAAGCACGGGACCGCCCTTGGCGATGCGCTCGTAGGTTTCGTCGCAGCCTTTTTCAAATCCCTCGCCGCGCCACTTGCTCCAACGGTCGACGATGGTCTCGCCTTCCCATTTGAAGCGGTGCTTCCAGTAGCGGTAGAAGCTGCTGGGGATGATCGAAGCGTCATGGGTCCAGTGCTCGAACAGTTCGCGGTCGTCTTCAAGCAGCGATGTCAAATGTTCGCGGCGATAGGTCTGGTTGCGCGAGAACAGGATCTGATGATGGGCGCGTTCCACCGTCGCGATGCTGTCAACCTGAACGAAGCCGATGTCATGGATCAGCTTCAGTAGGCCATCCTTGCCGAGCGCGCGGTGCGGCGCGCCGGAAAGGCCCTGCTTTGCGAGGAAGATGCGCCGGGCATCGCTATTGGAGAGCCGAATCGTCATGGGAGAAAGAGTAGGCTTTTATTCCCATATTTCAAACGGAACCTTGGCGCAAAGCGCATTGCCCTTGTCCGCCGACTTGGCCTATAGAGCAACCGCAAACCGCGAGGGACGGGATGGACATCCGCTTTACCGATTGCTCGGTCCGCTTCGGCGAACGGGTGGCGCTGCAGCCGCTGACGCTGACGATCACCGAAAGGCGTGTCGGCATTATCGGCCTCAATGGCTCCGGTAAGACAACCTTCGCGCGGCTGATCAACGGTCTAGTCAAACCTTCTGCCGGCAGCGTCACCGTCAATGGCCTCGATACGGTCAAGGACGAGCGCGCCGTGCTTTCCGAAGCCGGCTTCATCTTCCAGAATCCGCAGCACCAGCTGATCATGCCCGTCGTTGCCGATGACATCGGCTTCGGCCTGAAGAACCGCGGCCTCAAAGGCGAGGAAATCGACAAGCGGACGCAAGCGGTGCTGTCGCGCTTCGGCGTCGAGCACCTGGCGCGGCGCCGGGTTCACGAACTCTCCGGCGGCGAGACCCAGCTGATCGCCATGGCCAGCGTCGTCGTCACCGATCCCAAAATCCTGATCCTCGACGAGCCGACCAACCAGCTCGACCTACGCAACCGGCGGCGCGTCGCCGACACGATCGCGACACTTGACGAAGACACGCTGGTCATCACCCACGACCTGCCGCTGGTCGAAAATGTCGAGCGCCTGCTGCTCTTCCACGAAGGACGGCTTGCCGCCGATGGCGCGCCGCAGGAAACGATCCGCCACTACCACGAGATCGCCGGATGCTGACGAGCCTGCACATCGAGGGCAACAGCTGGCTGCACCGGCTGCCGGTGCGTGCGAAGCTTTTGGCACTGGTGGCGCTCAGCATCCTGCTTTTCCTCACCAGCTCGCTCGTCGTGCAGCTGATCGCCTTTGTGATTTCCGGCGGGCTCTATCTCTCGGTCGGCCTTTCCTGGCGCGAAGCGCTGAAACGCGTCGGCTTCGTCTTCTTCACGATCTTCTTTCTCGCGGCCGTGAACCTCTTCCTTCTCCCCTTGAACGAAGTCGCCGTCTTGACCCTGCGCCTGATGGCCCTGGTGCTTTTCGCCGCTGCCGTGACCGCAACGACGACGATCGGCGGCTTCATGGACGAGATCACGGTGCTGCTGACGCCCTTCGAACGCCTGGGCTGGGTGCGCGCTGCCGATGTCAGCCTGGCGCTTGGGCTCGTCCTGCGCTTTGTGCCAGACATTTTCACGCGCTATCAGGCCATTCGCGAAGCACACCGGGCGCGTGGGCTGCCGGTGCGACCGTTGACGATCATCGGACCACTGATCATCCTGACGCTCAAAGATGCGGATACGATCGCCGCGGCGATTGACGCGCGTGGTTTTCGCCGTCAATAAATTCGCGCATCCTAATAAGCAAGGAACCGGAACAGCATGAACACCAGAGATCTCGTCCTTATCGCCCTCTTTGCCGCGATCGTCGTCGTGCTCGGCCTCATTCCGCCGATCACGCTCGGCTTCATTCCCGTGCCGATCACCGCGCAGTCCATGGGCGTGATGCTCGCCGGCTGCATTCTCGGCGCCAAGCGCGGCGCTTTCGCCTTCCTGCTCTTCATTCTGCTCGTCGCCATTGGTCTGCCGGTGCTATCAGGCGGTCGTGGCGGTCTCGCCGTCTTTGCCGGCCCGTCTGGCGGCTTCATTCTCGGCTGGGTCGTTGCCACCTTCGTCACCGGCCTGATCGCGCAGCGCTTCGTCCGGGAAGGCCAGGCTGAACTGCACCAGTTCGTCGGCTTCTTCCTCGCCTCGGTAATCGGCGGCATCGTCGTGCTCTATGCGATCGGCATGCCCTGGGTATCGGCCGTCACCGGCACGCCGCTGCTCGCGGTTGCCACCGGTTCGCTCGCATTCCTTCCCGGCGACCTGCTGAAGGCCGCCATCGCGACGCTTGCCGCACGCGCCGTCTTCGCCGGCTATCCGCTGCTGCCGGTTCGCGCCTGAACCGATGCCGTTTGCCGCCGCCATTGCGCGCCACGCGGAACAAATCCCGCAAGTCCCGGCCTTCCGCATGGAAGGCCGGGTTTTCACATTCCGGGAGCTTGCGCTTTGCGCCGGCCAGCTCGTTTCCGCGTTCGGGAGATTGACGGCAGACACCGGGAATAAAAACGTCCTGCCCGCCACCACAAAGCTGATCGCACTGGAGATCGGCAACCATCCCCTTTTCGCTGCCGCATTCGTCGCCGCAACATCAGGCGGGCATTGCGTTGTTTTGATCGACCCACATCTGCCGGAGACAACGCGGGCGGCAATGCGTGAGCAATTGCGCCCCGACATCACGGTTCGCGCCGACGGCGAGGGGCTGCGGCTCGATGCGACCGCTTCCGGTCAAAGCCTGCTTTTCGCCGCCGGTTCAGACGAAGACATGACGCCGATCGCCATCGGCGCCGATGACGAGCCGTTTCTCGTCGTCTTCACTTCCGGTACCACGGGCATGCCGAAAGCGATCGTGCGCGATCGCGGGTCCTGGCGGCGCAGCCTGAAGATGGGCCAGGATTTTTTTGGCATTAACAGCGACACGCGCACCTTCGCCCCCGGCCCGCTCGCCCATGGGCTGACGCTCTATGCGTTCGCCGAAACGCTTGTTGCCGGCGCCGAATTCGTCGGCATGGCGCATTTCGATGCGGCGCGTGCGTCCGAGACCATCGCCTCGCAGGATGTCAGACGGCTCGTGCTGGTACCGACGATGCTGAGGCGGCTCTGCGCATCGCCTTCCCATGCGGCATTGGCGTCGGTGCAGAAGATCACCGTTGCCGGCGCCAAGCTGACACCCGCCGATCGCGCAGCCGCTGCGACACCGTTTTCGCAAGCTGACATCGTCGAGTATTACGGAGCATCCGAACTCGGCTTCATCAGCGTTGCCGGTCCCGGCGACACAGCATCGGCGACCGCCGTCGGACGCGCCTTTCCCGGTGTCGGCCTAATCGTGCTCGACGAGAGCGAAAAGCCGCTACCGTCAGGCGAAGCCGGCACGATCTTCGTCAACAGCGACCTGATTTCGAGCGGCTATATCGGCACCGGAGATGGTGCGGGCCTCAGGCGTGTCGGCAGGCTCGCAACCGTCGGCGACCTCGGATTCCTTAGTGCCGACGGCACGCTGCATCTCGTCGGGCGCTCCGGCGGCATGGTGCTTTCCGGCGGCAACAACATCTATCCGCAGGAGGTCGAGGCGACGCTTGTCGGGCATGCCGATGTGCATGCGGCGTTCGTTCTCGGACTGGACCATCCCGATCTCGGCAGCGAACTCGTCGCCGTCATCGAGCCGAATGGTGCAACAATCGACCGAGCGGCGCTCGACCGTCATCTCGACAGCCATCTGCCGCGCTATAAACATCCACGACGGATCTGGCTTTGCCATACCTTACCGATGACGCAATCTGGTAAGGTGGCCGCCGGGACTCTCAAGCAATGGATTGTGGACGGACATGACGCCCTTGAGCCCTTCGTCTGACCCATCGCGCACACCGGTGATCGTGGCGGCCCTGCGTACGCCTGTTGGGCGCGTGCGCGGCGTGCTCGCGGAGGTCGAGCCGGCACGGCTCGCTGCGCCGTTGATCACCCGCATCCTCGCCGATGTCGGCCTGGCGGCGGAGGCGCTCGATGACGTCATCCTCGGCAATGCCGCCAACTGCGCCGGCAACCTTGGACGGCTGGCGGCACTTGAGGCCGGACTTCCGGTATCGACACCCGGCCTGACCATTGACCGGCAGTGCGGCGCCGGGCTCGAGGCCATCACCCTTGCCGCCCGTCTCATCCAGTCGGGCGCCGGTCGCTTCTACCTTGCCGGCGGCACCGAAAGCGCCAGTCGCGCCCATATTCGCCTGAGGCCGCCGACGACCCCTGGCGAAGAGCCTCAACCGATCAAGCGTTCGCGCATGGCACCGGACGAGATCGGTGACCCTGACATGGGCGTTGCCGCCGAAAACGTCGCCACAGCCTGCAGCATTTCCCGCGAAAGACAGGATGCGTTTGCGCTCGAAAGCCAGCGACGCGCCGTCGCCGCCCAGGGCGCGGGCCGGTTTACGCGCGAGATCGTACCGATCGAAACGACTGCGGGGATCGTCGAGGCCGACGAATGCCCGCGCGCCAATGCATCGCTCGAAACCCTGCAGCGGCTGAAACCCGTCTTCGTCCAGGACGGCACGGTGACCGCCGGAAATGCCTGCCCGATCAACGACGGCGCAGCGATGGTTCTGGTGACCAGCCTTGCCGAAGCGCGACGCCTGGGGCTTTCCTTTGCGCTCGAATTCATCGATGCGACGACCGCCGGTGTGCATCCCGATCTGCTCGGGCTCGGCCCGGTGCCGGCGATGGAAAAACTGAAAGCGCGCAATCCGGCGCTTGATGTCGATGCGATTGATTTCATCGAATTCAACGAGGCCTTCGCCTCGCAGGTGCTCGGCAGCCTAGATCAACTCGATATTTCGCCGGAACGGGTCAATCTCGACGGCGGTGCCATCGCCCTCGGCCATCCCTATGGCGCATCCGGCGCGATCCTCGTGGTGCGGCTGTTCACGCAGATGCTGGCAGTCCCGCGCGAAACGCAGGCACTGGCGATGATGGGCATCGGCGGCGGCATGGGCGGCGTCGCGCTGTTCCGCAGCCTGCGGCCTACCGAATAGGTTCGTGATGGTTCAGAGAATGTAGCTGCCGAGCCATTCGCGCGTTGCGGCCGGCACCGGCAGCGGCGTGTGCCGTTCGCGATCGACGGCAACCCAGACAATCTCGAGTTCTGCCGCAAGCTGGCCGGCCGCCTCGACGCGCACGGCAAAGCTCACCGAGCTTCCGCCGATCTTGGCGACAGTAACGATGAAGCGCGCCGGCTCGTCATAGCGCAGGCCGCGATGGAAGACACAGGCCGAGCGGCGAACGAGATAGGCAGGCTCATGGACGACCGACGGCCGGTGCCGCCAGAGTTGGGAAAGTGCCGCTTCGGCATGGGCATAGTAGGCGGCATTGTGCATGTGGCCATGCATGTCTATATCGCGAAACGGAATGCGGATTTCCGTGACGTTTTCCCGCTCCCTGCCGTCCATGCGAGGTCCTCTTAGAATGCGCTCCACCCTCGTTAGCCAGTTCGGCGATCCGCGACAAGTGATTGCGCTCGTCGATGCCGAGCGAATCCCGCCGGGGCACGGCGGGGTCGAGATCGCGCTCTCCCTGTCGGCCATCAATCCCTCCGACCTCATTCCCGTCACCGGCGCCTATAGTGCCCGGACGACCCTGCCCTTCGTGCCCGGCTTCGAGGGCGTCGGCACCGTCAGCCGCATCGGCGCTGGCGTTACGACCTTGAAGCCCGGCGATCGCGTGATCCCGATCGGCGCAAGCGGCCTTTGGCAGCAATATCTGGTACGGCCGGCCGAATGGTGCTTTGCCGTGCCTGACGATATCGACGACCGCCAGGCGGCCACCAGCTACGTCAACCCGCTGACGACGATCCGGCTCATCGAAGCGCTCAAGTCCCATTTCGGATCGGTGAACGGCCAGAGAATCGGCGTGACCGCAGCGGGTTCGGCCATCGGCGGCATGCTGCTGAAGCTCATGTCGGGCGAAGGCGCAAAACCGATAGGGATCGTGCGCAGCCAACGCAGCGCCGAGCGGCTTGCGTCCGACACACCCGGCAAAATCGTCATCGCCGATAAAGGGCATATCCCTTCGGGCCTTGCCTTCGACGCCATTGTCGACGCGGTCGGCGGCCCGTTTGCCGGCGAGCTCATCGGCCAGACGCTCCAGCTCGGCGCCGCATTCATCCAGTATGGCGCGCTTAGCGGTGTGCCCGTGCCGATACCGGCAATCCAGGCTCGGCCGGATGTACGCTTCTCCTTTCTGTGGCTGAGAACCTGGGTGCACGCCGCCGGTCGGCCAGCGATCGAAGCGGCTTTTGCGCAGAGTTTTGCCGGTCTGCGCACCGGGCTTTTCTCAAGCCGGATTGCGCAAACCTACCCGCTCAGTTGCCTGGATGAGGCCTTGGCGCATCAGGCGGATCCTCGCCGCGACGGCAAGCTGCTGCTTGATACGCGCTGTTGAAAATCAGTGCTTTCGCTTGGGCGCGCCATGGACGTTGGCAGGTTGGAGCACTAGTTTCGGCGCATGACCACGCTGCTCTATGAAAATCCGATCTTCCTGGAACACGAGGTTCCGGAAGGTCACCCTGAAAGGCCGGACCGGCTGAAAGCGCTGAACCTTGCGCTCGAGCACCCGAATTTCGCCGACCTCAAGCGCATAAAGGCGACGAAGGCGAGCGAAGACCTGGTGCTGCTCGCCCATCCGGAGGAGCATCTGCGCACCGTCAAGCGCGCCATCCCCGAAGAGGGCATCGCCAATCTGGAAGCTGACACCTATGCCAGCCCGTTCAGCCTCGAGGCGGCATTGACCGGCATCGGCGGTGCGGTTGAGGCGGTCGATGCAGTTTTCACGGGCAAGGCCGACAACGCTTTCGTCGCGGCGCGTCCGCCCGGCCACCACGCCGAGAAGAACAAGGCCATGGGCTTCTGCTTCTTCAACACCGTCGCGATTGCCGCCCGCCACGCACAGGTGGCGCATGGGGCAGAGCGCGTGGCGATCGTCGACTGGGACGTGCACCACGGCAACGGCACTCAGGACATCTTCTGGGACGATCCGTCGGTGCTTTTCTGCTCCACTCATCAGATGCCGCTTTATCCCGGCACCGGGGCCAAGGACGAAACCGGCGTGAAAGGCAACATCGTCAACGCGCCGCTCTCGCCCAATGCCGGCAGCGAGCATTTTCGCGAGGCGTTCCGCTCTCGTGTGCTGTCGGCGCTGACGAACTTCCGGCCGGATTTCATCCTGATCTCGGCCGGCTTCGATGCCCACTACCGCGATCCGCTGGCGCAGATCAACCTTGTCGCCGAGGACTTCGACTGGGCGACGGGCCGCCTGCACGAGATCGCCGACCGCAGCGCCGGCAACCGCATGGTCAGCCTGCTCGAGGGCGGCTATGACCTGCAGGGACTGGCCGAGTCGGCCGGCATGCATATTTTGAGATTGATGAGAGGGTAACCATGACCACCACCACGCAACCGGACGTTTCGGCCCTCTCCTTCGAGCAAGCCGTCGAAGAGCTGGAGCGCATCGTCTCGGCACTGGAACGCGGCGACGTCGCGCTCGACAAGTCGATCGAGATCTATGAGCGCGGCGAAGCGCTGAAGAAGCACTGCGAGGCGCTGTTGAAGGCTGCCGAAGACCGGATCGAAAAAATCAGGCTCGACCGTGCCGGCAAGCCGCAGGGCGTGGAACCGCTCGACGCGGAGTAAACGACGGGGGATTGGTCAACGTCCGGAAACGCTGCGTCTTCGCCTAGCGCCTACCCGCAACGTGCGTTAGGCGCTAGGCTCAGACCATACGAACAACGGGAGCGTGCACCATGTCCTTCTTTCCAGGCCCCGACCCGCTCGCCGGCGACAAGCCCGCCTGCGACGCCATCGAACACCTGATCATCCCGCGCACCAGCGACATCGGCGGATTGCAGGTTCGCCGCGCACTACCGACAGCGAAGCGGCGGCTTGTCGGGCCGTTCATCTTCTTCGACCGGATGGGACCGGCGCTGTTGCGTGCCGGCGAGGCGATCGACGTTCGGCCGCATCCGCATATCGGCCTTTCGACCGTGACCTATCTGTTCGACGGCGAAATCAAGCATCGCGACAGCCTCGGCACCGAAATGGTCATCCGCCCCGGCGACGTGAACCTGATGACCGCCGGCCGCGGCATCGTTCACTCCGAGCGTTCACCGGAAAACCAGCGCGGGCATGAACGCTCGGTTTCCGGGTTGCAGACCTGGCTGGCGCTCCCCGACCACAAGGAAGAGATCGACCCGATCTTCGACCATACCGAACGGCACATGCTGCCGCAGCTCAATGACGGCGGCATAGATGCCCGGGTGGTGATCGGCAGCTTCGAAGGGCAGAAGTCGCCGGTCTCGGTCTTTACCGACACGATCTATGTCGACCTCAACATCGCGCCCGGCAAAAGCGCGCCGTTTGCCGCCAATTGGGAAGAGCGTGCGATCTATATCCTCTCAGGCGAAGCGATCATCGCCGGCGACCACTTCGCCGACAATCAGCTGCTGGTCTTCCGGCCTGGCGACGAAATCACCGTCACCGCCGGTCCGCTCGGCTGTCATGTCATGCTGTTCGGCGGCGCAGCACTCGGCTCGGCCCGCCACATCTGGTGGAATTTCGTGTCATCGTCAAAGGACCGCATCGAGAAGGCCAAGGAAGAATGGCGCACCGGCCGCTTCGACATCGTGCCCGGCGACGAGGAGGAATTCGTGCCCCTTCCCACCGGTTGAGGGCATCGAACAACCGCGACCGCTTGCCGCTTCCAGTTGCCGCATGCTTCCTTAAATCGATTTCGATTCAGGGAATCATACGGTAGTGTCTAGGACAACGACGCAGGAAAGCCTAATTTTGCATTCAGCAACAATTGCGTCTAAAGAGCCGCTTTAACGGTACCACCAACTATCGCGCACCCGATCCGTGCGGTGCGCATGAGGCATGCAGCGTGACACAACTGCCAACGAACCCGATGCCGGCAACCCCCTTGCTCGACAAGGTGACCTTTCCCGACGATCTGAAGAAGATCGACGACAAGGATCTGCCGCAGCTTGCCGGCGAAGTTCGTGCAGAGATGATCGATGCGGTCTCGCGTACCGGTGGCCATCTCGGCGCGGGCCTCGGCGTCGTCGAGCTGACGATCGCCATCCACAAGATATTCAACACGCCGCATGACCGGCTGATCTTCGACGTCGGCCATCAGTGCTACCCGCACAAGATTCTGACCGGCCGTCGCGATCGCATCCGCACCTTGCGCCAGGAAGGCGGCCTGTCCGGCTTCACCCGTCGCGCCGAAAGCGAATACGACCCCTTCGGTGCCGCGCACTCCTCGACGTCGATTTCCGCCGGCCTCGGCATGGCTGTCGCCGCCGACCTCGACGGCAAGAACCGCAATGTCATCGCCATCATCGGCGACGGTGCGCTTTCGGCCGGCATGGCCTATGAAGCGCTCAACAATGCGGGCGCGCTCGATGCCCGCCTGATCGTCATCCTCAACGACAACGACATGTCGATCGCGCCACCGACCGGCGCGATGAGCGCCTATCTGGCGCGCCTCGCTTCCGGCCGCACCTACATGGGCATCCGCGAAGTCGGCAAGAAACTGACGGCCTATCTCGGCAAGACGGTCGACCGGGCGATCACCCGCGCGGTCGAGCATGCCCGCGGCTACGTCACCGGCGGCACGCTGTTCGAGGAAATGGGCTTCTATCATATCGGCCCGATCGACGGTCACTCGTTCGAGCACCTGCTGCCGGTACTGCGCAACGTTCGCGACAACGCCAAGGGGCCGGTGCTGATCCATGTGGTGACGCAGAAGGGCAAGGGCTATCCGCCCGCCGAAGCCGCTGCCGACAAGTATCACGGCGTCAACAAGTTCGACGTCATCACCGGCGCGCAGGCCAAGGCAAAGCCGAACGCGCCCGCCTACACCTCGGTCTTCGCCGAAGCCCTGACGCAGGAAGCCGGTTTCGACGACAAGATCGTTGCGGTCACCGCCGCCATGCCATCCGGCACCGGGCTCGACAAGTTCGCCCTCGCCCACCCCAAGCGCTGCTTCGACGTCGGAATCGCCGAACAGCACGCGGTGACCTTTGCGGCCGGTCTGGCATCTGAAGGCTACAAGCCGTTTGCCGCACTTTATTCCACCTTCCTGCAGCGCGGCTACGACCAGGTGGTCCACGACGTGGCGATCCAGGGCCTGCCTGTGCGTTTTCCGATCGACCGCGCCGGTTTCGTCGGCGCCGACGGGCCTACCCATGCCGGCTCCTTCGACACGACCTATCTCGCGACCCTGCCCGGCTTCGTCGTCATGGCAGCCGCCGACGAGGCAGAGCTGAAGCACATGGTGCGGACCGCTGTCGCCTATGATGCCGGCCCGATCTCGTTCCGCTATCCGCGCGGCGAAGGCGTGGGCGTCGAAATGCCGGAGCGCGGCCAGATCCTTGAAATCGGCAAGGGCCGCGTGGTCAAGCAAGGCTCCAAGGTGGCGCTGCTTTCCTTCGGCACGCGCCTTGCCGACTGTTTGTTGGCCGCCGAAGATCTCGACGCGGCGGGTCTTTCGACGACGGTTGCCGACGCGCGCTTTGCCAAGCCACTCGACCACGACCTCATCCGCCAGCTTGCCCGCCATCACGAAGTGCTTGTGACCATCGAGGAAGGCGCAGTCGGCGGTTTTGCCAGCCACGTGCTGCAGTTCCTCGCAGAAGACGGCCTGCTCGACGGTGGCCTGAAGGTGCGCCCGATGGTGATGCCTGACATCTGGATGGAGCAGGCAAAGCCCGAAGCGATGTATGCCTTGGCCGGCCTCGACCGCGCCGGCATCGTTTCTACGGTGTTCAAGGCACTCGGCCAGAAGCAGGATATCGGCATCGGCGCTGCCGGCTAAGGCTACGCGATCGAAGGCAGTCCGAAACACCAAAGCCCCGGCGATGAACCGGGGCTTTTGCTTTCTTGTGTGTCGTGGCGACGATCAGAATTCCTGCCAATCGTCCTGCGCCACCGCCGCATTGCCGTAAGACACGGGGCGGGCGGCACTCGCCGAGCGTATCGGTGCAGATGGCGCCGCCATAGTGGTGCCATGGTGCGCAGATCGCTTGGGGCGGTCATGCTGTTCGTGCGGCCCGGCAGCGTGAAGCGGGCGATGAGCTCGCGCAGACGGCCGGCCTCGCTGGCGAGCTGGGCGCTGGCGGCATTGGCCTCTTCGACCATCGCCGCGTTCTTCTGCGTCACCTGGTCCATCTGGTTGACGGCGGTGTTGACTTCGCTGAGCCCCACCGACTGTTCGCGCGCCGAGATGGCGATCGCGTCCATGTGCTGGTTGATGGTGGCCACATGGCCGCCAATCGCCTTCAGCGCCTCGCCGGTATCGCGCACCAGCTTGACCCCGCCTTCGACCTCGACGCTGGAATTGCGGATAAGCTCCTTGATCTCCTTGGCGGCCTTTGCCGAGCGCTGGGCCAGCTCGCGCACCTCCTGGGCAACGACCGCAAAGCCTTTGCCGGCCTCGCCCGCCCGCGCCGCTTCGACACCGGCATTGAGCGCCAGGAGGTTGGTTTGAAAGGCGATCTCGTCGATAACGCCGATGATGTTGGAGATCTGGCCGGAGGAGCTTTCGATCCGGCGCATCGCTTCCACGGCACTCGCCACCACGACGCCGGATTTGGCAGCGCTTGAATTCGCCTCTCCGGCCACGATGCGCGCCTTTTCGGCCCGCCGCGTCGAGCTCGTGACGTTGGCGGTGATCTCGTCGAGGGCCGCCGCGGTCTGTTCCAGCGATGCGGCCTGCTGCTCCGTGCGCCGCGACAGGTCGTCAGCACTTTCGCTTATTTCGCGTGATGTGATTACTTCCCTGTCTCCTTGGGGGTTTTATCACCACGTCTTACCCGCTCTGCCGAGCAGCCGTGCAGCGAGGGGGCTTGCCAATAGGCCGCCAACCCTCCATGAGAAACACATGTCAGAAGAACGCCAGAATGAAGAACACAAGAACAGAGTCCGCCTGGACCAGCTGCTGCTCAACACAGGACTGGTGGCTAGCCGTGCCCGTGCCCGCGACGCGATCCAGCGCGGCACCGTCAAGGTCGACGGCCGCACGGTCACCAAGCCGTCGTTGGCCTTTGCCGAGAGCGTGACCATCACCATCGATGACCCGGCGCAGGACTATGTTTCGCGCGCAGCGCTGAAGCTTGCCGCAGCGCTCGATCATTTCGCGCTCGATCCGACCGGTGAAAGCTGCGTCGATATCGGCGCCTCCACCGGCGGTTTCACCGAGGTGCTGTTGAAGCGCGGTGCCGATCACGTGGTTGCCATCGATGTCGGTCATGGCCAGATCCATCCGCGGATCTCGGGCGATCCGCGCGTCACCAGCATCGAGGGCCTCAACGCCCGGGCGATGACCGAGGACGACATCGACAACCGTGAAGTGACCTTCATCGTTTCCGACGTCTCCTTCATTTCGCTGAAGCTCGCCTTGCCGCCGGCACTCGAGATGGCGCTTCGCGGTGCGCACTGCATCCTGCTGGTCAAGCCGCAATTCGAGGCCGGTCGCGATGCGATCAGCAAGGCCGGACTGCTGAAGGATCCCGACAGCGCGCCGGCGGTTGCCGCCGAACTCGAGCGCTGGCTGGTCGAAGACATGGGCTGGCAGAGCCTCGGGCTGATCCCCTCGCCGATATCAGGCGGCGACGGCAACGTCGAGTTCCTGCTGGCCGGGAAAAAGCCATGAGCACGCAGACCCTGACCATCGCCCGTCTCGGCGCGCAGGGCGACGGCATTGCCGAAACCGAGGCTGGTCCGGTCTATGCGCCCTTCACGCTGCCGGGCGAGAGCGCGGCCCTTGCGGTCAACAAGTCTCAGGGCACGCTGATCTCGCTGCGCGAAGCATCGCCTGACCGGGTCGAACCGCACTGTCGCCACTTCGGCCCGGACGGTCAGAACGGCACCTGCGGCGGCTGCACGTTGCAGCACGCGGCCGACGGCCTCTACCAGACCTTCAAGCGCGACCTGGTGATCAACGCCTTGAAGTCGAAGGGATTGAAGCCTGATGTCGCGCCGCTGATAACAGCCCAACCCGGCGAGCGCCGCCGCGCCGTGTTCACGGCGCGCAAGACCGAAAAAGACCTGCTCCTCGGCTTCAACCAGGCGGAAAGCCACCACATCGTGGCGATTTCGGAATGTCCCGTCACGAGCCCGGGCATCGTCTCGCGGCTCGCCACCATCGGCAAGATCGGCGCGGCCATGGCCGTCAACGCCGAACCGTTCCGCATCACCGTTCTCGAAACGCTTTCCGGTCTCGACCTTTCGGTCGACGGCATCAAGGGATTTGGCGATCGCGAGCGCCGGCGCACCGTCGAGACGGTTCTCGGAGAACGCGGCATTGCCCGCGTCAGCCTCAATGGTGAGATCATCGTCGAGCCGACGAAGCCGGTGATCGAATTCGGCGGCGTCTCCGTCTCGCCGCCGCCCGGCGGCTTCACCCAGGCAACGCTTGCCGCTGAAGAGGCGATGGCAGCACTGGTGCTCGATCATATCGGCAAGGCAAAGCGGGTTGCGGACCTCTTTGCCGGCAGCGGCACATTCGCCCTGCGCATCGCCCGCAAGGCCCGCGTGCACGCGGTCGAAGGCGAGGACAAGGCGCTGAAGGCGCTCGACTTCTCCGCCCGCAACACGCAAGGGCTGAAGCCGGTGACGATCGAGAAGCGCGATCTCTTCCGCCGCCCGCTCATGGCGCAGGAACTGAAGGTTTACGATGCCATCGTCTTCGACCCGCCACGCGCGGGCGCGGACGTGCAGTGTCAGGAAATCGCCCGCTCCGGCGTCAAGAAGATCGTCGCCGTCTCCTGCAATCCGACAACGCTTGCCCGCGATCTCGCGATCCTCGTTGCTGCCGGCTACCGCATCACGTCGGTCACGCCGATCGACCAGTTCCTCTGGTCGGCCCATGTCGAGGCAGTCGCAACGCTCGAGAAATAGAAAAAGGCCCGGATGTCCGGGCCCTTTCTCATCGTTCAGACCGATGCACCCGACCTATGCCGCCCGCCGACGCGACGTTGGTGTCGGCGCATAGGCGCTCTGGGTATTGCCGAGGTTGAACTGGGCCAGAAGCGCATTGAGCGAAGCGGCTTCCGAAGCCAGGCCATGGCTTGCCGCCGTCTGCTCTTCCACCATTGCCGCGTTCTGCTGCGTGCCCTGGTCCATGGTGTTGACTGCCGTGTTGATCTCCTGAAGGCCGGTCGACTGTTCGCGCGTCGCCGTGACGATCGCGCTCACATGCTTGTTGATCTCCTGCACTTCGGCAACGATCGTCTCCAGCGCCTTGCCGGTGTCGCCGACCAGCGTCACGCCGCTGCGCACCTGGTTGCCCGAGGTGGTGATCAGCGCCTTGATCTCCTTGGCGGCATTGGCCGAACGCTGTGCCAGTTCACGCACTTCCTGGGCAACGACGGCAAAGCCCTTGCCGGCATCACCGGCACGGGCCGCCTCGACGCCGGCATTCAGCGCCAGCAGGTTGGTCTGGAAGGCGATGTCGTCGATGACGCCGATGATGTTGGAGATTTCGCCCGACGATTTTTCGATCGCATGCATCGCCTCGACGGCGTTGGCAACGACCTCGCCGGACTTTTCGGCACCGGCCCGGGTGCGGGCGACCAGCACGCCGACTTCCTCCGCCCGGCGGGCAGAATCCTTGACCGTGGTGGTGATCTCTTCAAGCGCAGCTGCCGTCTCTTCGACCGAGGCTGCCTGCTGCTCGGTGCGGCGGGCCAGATCGTCGGCGGCCGAACGGATTTCCGTCGCACCGGCGTCGATGCCGCGGGCATTGGCACCAACGGCGCAGAGCGTGTCGTGCAGCTTGGCGACCGAGTTGTTGAAGTCGGCGCGCAGACGATCGAGACGATCGGCAAACGGATTGTCGATGCGGTAGGCGAGATCGCCGTCGGCCAGGCGGCCGAGACCGCTTGCCAGGCCATCGACGGCCTGCTGCACTTCGGCAGCATCACGGGCATCGCGAGCCTGGCGTTCCAGGCGCTCGCGCTCCGACAGTGAACGGTTGGCGTCGGCCTCGTCTTCGAGCTTGAGCTTGGCGATGGTCGCGTCGCGCAGCACCTGCAGCGAGCGGGCGAGATCGCCGATCTCGTCCTTGCACTCGGCTTCCGACAGGTCGACATCGGTCTTGCCCGCAGCGATTTCACCGGTGACGCCGATGACCGCCGCAACGCGCTTGCGGAATCGGGTGGCAAGCGTCCAACCGACCAGGATCATGATCAAGGCTGCGACGGCGATAACCGCGACGGAGATCATCGCAAGCTGCGAGAGACCGGCAAAGACGGTAGCCTGCGGCACGGATACGACGACGTACCAGGTTGTATCGGGCAGAAGCTTGACCGGCACGGCAACGGCGATGTGCACCGAGCCATCCGTGTGGGTGAGTTCAAACGCCTGCTCGGTCTTGCCCAGAAGCTGGCCCCAACCGCCGGCCTCAAGCCCGGTGTCCTTTAGCGATTTTCCAAGGAAAGTCTGATCGGGATGGCTGATGATGCTGCCGCCCTGGCTGACCAGCGAAACGAATCCGGTACCGAACGGGGCCAGCTTGCCCAACTCGTTGGAAAGGTGGTCAAGCGCCATGTCGACGCCATCGACGCCGACGAAGGCATTGTCGAGCTTCAACGGCACCATGATCGACGTCATCAGCACGTCCTTGCCGTCGATCTTGTAGAAGTAAGGCTCGGTGATCATGTCGCGGCCAGTCTTCTTGGGGACCTGATAGTAATCTCCTGCGCCGGGCTTGTCGTAATCGACCAGCGCTTCGTACACGATCTTTTCCCCCGAACGGGCGATATAGGGAACGTAGCGGCCACTGGCATCGTGGCCCGGTTTGCCCGCATATTCCGCATCCTTGCCGTCAAACGCGTTCGGCTCCCAGCCGGTGCTGAGGCCAACGGCGAGCGGGTTGTCCGCGATCAGCTTTTTCAGCAGCGCAACCGTACCTTCGCGAGACGCCGTGCCACTGTCCTTCATGGCATAGAGGGCAGAGCGCATGTTGTTGGCGAGCGTTTTCGTCTCTGCGAACCTCGCCTCGACGTTGGCGGCGCTTGCATAGGCGGCGTTGGTCATCTCCGCAATGCTGCGCTCTTTCAGCTGCTGATAGGATAGCCAGAACACGATGGCAGCCGTGACCATACAGGTCAAAAGGCCAGTCATCACGATGGCAAACATGTTTCGTGCGGTCGCAGTCTTGAGAATCACCGTTCGTCTCCCTTCGCGCGATTGCTTGAAAAAGCAGATCGCGAGCAAACTTCGAACGCGTGATGGAAAGCCAAAACACGCGCAGCGTGAGGCAGGTGTCTGGAACACATCGGTGGCCCTGAGGCGAGCTTTTCGGGAGATGGACCCTATCGGCGGATGTGCGGTGCGAAGTCATTTCGCGGCAATCGGACGGTATGCCTCGACACTTTATCAAAACTTAAAAAAGGAAAGCCGGAACAACGAATTACGGCGCACGCGCCGATTTTCGAAAAACGGGCATCCAAAAACAAAGACCCGGAGTTGTGCTCCGGGCCCTGCTTCGCATCTAAGGTGTTTTACGTCTATGCGGCGCGACGGCGCGGCATAGCTGCCGGCGCATAGGCGCTCTGGGTATTGCCGAGGTTGAACTGGGCCAGAAGCGCATTGAGCGAAGCGGCTTCCGAAGCCAGGCCATGGCTTGCCGCCGTCTGCTCTTCCACCATTGCCGCGTTCTGCTGCGTGCCCTGGTCCATGGTGTTGACTGCCGTGTTGATCTCCTGAAGGCCGGTCGACTGTTCGCGCGTCGCCGTGACGATCGCGCTCACATGCTTGTTGATCTCCTGCACTTCGGCAACGATCGTCTCCAGCGCCTTGCCGGTGTCGCCGACCAGCGTCACGCCGCTGCGCACCTGGTTGCCCGAGGTGGTGATCAGCGCCTTGATCTCCTTGGCGGCATTGGCCGAACGCTGTGCCAGTTCACGCACTTCCTGGGCAACGACGGCAAAGCCCTTGCCGGCATCACCGGCACGGGCCGCCTCGACGCCGGCATTCAGCGCCAGCAGGTTGGTCTGGAAGGCGATGTCGTCGATGACGCCGATGATGTTGGAGATTTCGCCCGACGATTTTTCGATCGCATGCATCGCCTCGACGGCGTTGGCAACGACCTCGCCGGACTTTTCGGCACCGGCCCGGGTGCGGGCGACCAGCACGCCGACTTCCTCCGCCCGGCGGGCAGAATCCTTGACCGTGGTGGTGATCTCTTCAAGCGCAGCTGCCGTCTCTTCGACCGAGGCTGCCTGCTGCTCGGTGCGGCGGGCCAGATCGTCGGCGGCCGAACGGATTTCCGTCGCACCGGCGTCGATGCCGCGGGCATTGGCACCAACGGCGCAGAGCGTGTCGTGCAGCTTGGCGACCGAGTTGTTGAAGTCGGCGCGCAGACGATCGAGACGATCGGCAAACGGATTGTCGATGCGGTAGGCGAGATCGCCGTCGGCCAGGCGGCCGAGACCGCTTGCCAGGCCATCGACGGCCTGCTGCACTTCGGCAGCATCACGGGCATCGCGAGCCTGGCGTTCCAGGCGCTCGCGCTCCGACAGTGAACGGTTGGCGTCGGCCTCGTCTTCGAGGCGGGCACGCTCGACCGCATTGGAACGGAAGACGGCGACTGCGGCGGCCATCGAGCCGATCTGGTCGCGGCGATCTTCGCCGGGGATTTCGACGTTGAGATTGCCGGCGGCAAGCTTCTCCATCGCGCCGGTCATGTCGGTGACGGGGCGGATGACAAGGCGGTTGAGGAAGGTTGCGAGGAAGACGAGCATGACGCCGACGGCGAGAATGGTCGCGACGGTTGCGGCAATGCGGAACTGGTCGATCGCGGAATAGGCGACATCGGCGTCGATGACGAAGCCGACATACCATTCGACCGAGGGCAGGCCCTGAACCGGTACGAAGCTGACGATCATCGGCTTGCCATCGAGTTCGGTGTTCATGATGCCGGAGCTGATCGTCGGGGTGTCGATCGGGAAGGCGTCGGCAAGCGTCTTGGTGACGAGCTTGGAATCCGGGTGAACGAGGATCTGGCCGTCCTTGCTGGCGAGGAAGGCGAAGCCTTCGCCGCCGACGTCGATGCCCTTGACCATCGAGACCAGCGTTTCCAGTGAGAAGTCGCTGCCGGTGACGCCGTAAAGCTTGCCGTCGCGCTTGACCGGAACGGCAGCGCTGATGATGAGGTCGCCGGTCGAGGCGTCGACATAGGGCTCGGTGAGAACACGCGCGTCGGCTTTGACGGCCTGCTGATACCACGGGCGCTGGCGCGGATCGTAGCCCGCCGGCATCGGATTGTCCGGCCAGGTGATGAACTTGCCGCTCTCGTTGCCGACATAGGTCGAGATGAACTCGTTGGTCAGCACGTCGTTCTTGAGGATCGGCTGGACGCCGTTGTCATCGGTCGTCCGACCGGCGGCGTCGGCCACCATCGCCGTCAACGTGACGCGACCGTTGAGCCACTTGGCGACGCTCTGTGCGGCCTGGACGCCGGAGGACGAGATGTTTTCTTCGACCGCCTTGGTGGTTGTGTCGTACTGAAGCGTGTCGATATAGACGGAAAAGCCGGCAAAGGCGGTAACAACGACACCGGACGCGGCGACGAGAATGCGCGTCATGAGGTTCGATCGCTTGGACAAGATGGGCTCCTAACAGGGGCCGGCGTGCTTCGCCGGACATGAGCTCTCGATGATTTTCACGCGCAGCATCGCTCAGCCGCCGGAGTGGCGGTTGGTCAAGCCTCGGGAAAACGTTGAACATGCCAAAAAGGCGGGGCCAGCCATGCCTCATGCGGCCGGGGCCACCCTGGTGAGGGTAGGCCTATCGCGCCGCACGCTAGCGATCGCTATTTAAGAAGCGATTAAAATTGTCATATGCAAGTTCGGGATGCCGGCGGCAACGCGATCTTCACACAGGGACGGTTAAAGGACCGCCCCGACTTTGCTTGTCCGGCACCGAAAGGGATGCCGGGAAAACGTCCTAGCGACGCATGAAGGCCTCGAAAGCAGCCCTTGCCTCGGCGCTTTTCAGCTGCGCTGCGAAGTGCTTCGCCTCTTCGTCGATACGCGTGAGCACATCACTGCGGTCACCGCGGACGAGATCACGGGCGATGCGCAGCGCCTCCGGCGGCTTCTTGGCAAGGCGGGCGGCGAGCGAAAGCGTCTCTTCCTCGACGGCATCCTGGCCGACGATCTTCCAGATCAGTCCGGCTTCGAGCGCGTCGCGCGCTTCCAAGGGTTCGCCGGCGGCAAGCAGAGCGAAGGCACGCTGATGCCCCATGATGCGCGGCGCAATCAGGCTCGACGCCGCTTCCGGCACCAGGGCCAGATCGACGAAGGGCGTCTTAAACACCGAGCGGGCGGAAGTGATGGTCAGATCACAATGCAGGTGGATCGTCGTGCCAATGCCGATGGCAAGCCCGTCGACACCGGAGACGACCGGCTTGGCCGCACCCGCGAGCGCCTTCAGAAAATCGATGACCTCGGTGCCCATGCTGCCGCCCATGGCAAACGCCAGAAAGTCGGCCATGTCGTTGCCGGCGGAAAAGCAGCCTTCGGTGCCGAGGAACGCGGTCACGCGAACGGCCGGATCGCTGCCGGCAACCGTCAGCGCATTGGTCATCTTCGCGTACATGTCGCGCGTGATGGCGTTCTTCTTTTCCGGCCGGTTGAAGCGGATGACCTGCACGCCCGGATAGGCTTCCGGACGTTCGACAAGCACCTGGTCGGTCATGATATTTCCCCTCAACCCAAGACGGCGCGCGCGGCAGCAAGGCTGTCGGCACCGGTAACGACACGATCCTTCAAGGCGGAGGTTTCCGCCAGCATGTTTTCCGCGGCGAACCGACTGAGCGCGATGCGTTGCTCGTCCTTACCGTCAGACGCTTCGGCCAGACCGCCCTTGGCGAGGTAGGCGCCGGTCAAGGCGAGACCGAACAGGCGCTGACAGGCCGTGGCTCCTGCCAGTGCCTCGGAGAGTTTACCGGCCGAAACAGCAGCAATCAGCCATTCCGTCGCCTCGGAGAGATCGTCGAGCGCAGCATCTAGTCGCGCCGCAGTTTCGCCGAATCCCTCACGGTTGGAGGCGCGGACCGCGCCACCTATCTCGCGCAATTCGGCAATGAAGCCACGGACGTGTTCGCCGCCCGAAAGCGGCAGTTTGCGCGTGACGAGATCGATCGCCTGAATGCCGTTGGTGCCCTCGTAAATCGGGGCGATGCGGGCATCGCGCAGGTAACGAGCGGCACCGGTCTCCTCGATGAAGCCCATGCCGCCATGAACCTGGATGCCAAGCGAGGCAACGTCGACGCCGGCATCGGTCGCAAACGACTTGGCGATCGGCGTCAGCAGGCTGGAGCGCTCCTGCCAGAACTTCGCCTTGTCGCCGTCTGCCGCATGGCCCATGTCCACCGCATGCGCACAGGCATAGGCGATGGCGCGCGACCCTTGTGTCAGGGCCTTCATCGTCAGCAGCATGCGGGCAACATCCGGGTGCTCGATGATCGGGCTCATGCCCTGGCCGGACCAGCCGGGCGCCTTGCCCTGCGTGCGTTCCTTGGCAAAGGCGATTGCCTTCTGGGTGGCGGCGTCGGCAATCGCGACGCCCTGCATGCCGACGGCAAGACGGGCGTTGTTCATCATCGTGAACATGCAGGCAAGGCCGCGGTTTTCTTCGCCGATGAGGTAGCCGATCGCGCCTTTCTCTGCGCCGAACTTGCCGTCGCCATAGATCATCGTGCAGGTCGGCGAACCGTGGATACCGAGCTTGTGCTCGAGCGAATGGCAGAACAGATCGTTGCGCTCGCCGAGCGAACCGTCGGCGTTCACCAGGAACTTCGGCACGAGGAACAGCGAAATGCCCTTGGTGCCTGCAGGCGCATCCGGCAGCCGCGCCAGGACGAGGTGGACGATGTTGTCGGTGAAATCGTGTTCGCCCCAGGTGATGAAGATCTTCTGGCCGAAAATGCGATAGGTGCCGTCGTCGCGACGTTCGGCCCGGGTCTTGAGAACGCCAAGATCGGAGCCGGCATGCGGCTCCGTCAGGTTCATGGTGCCGGTCCATTCGCCGGATACCATCTTCGGCAGGTAGGTTGCCTTCAGAGCCTCGGAGCCATGCTTCTCCAGCGCGTCGACGGCGCCCATGGTAAGCGTGGGCCCGAGCGCAAATGCCATCGAACCGGCGTTCCACATTTCCATGGCCGCGACATGCAGCATATGCGGCAGGTTCTGGCCGCCGAATTCTTCCGGAGCCGTCAACCCGTTCCAGCCGCCGCCGATCCAGCTGTGATAGAGATCGCGCCAACCGTCAGGCGTCTGAACCTTGCCATCGACGAGACGGGAACCCTGCTTGTCGCCGACGTCGCCGAGCGGCGCCACTTCCTCGGTCGCGAAACGTCCTGCCTCCGACAGGATCGCATCCACGAGATCCTCGCCGAGGTCGCCGAGAGCGCCGCTTTCCAGCGCCCCGGCCATTCCGGCCACGTGCTTCAGCGTGAATGCAATCTCGTCAACGGGTGCCTTGTACATGATGATCCTCCCAGATACCGGGCGCTTTCGCAGCTGCCGGCGCATCTTCGTTTGGCCGAACACTATTGATTTTTACGTAAACGTCAACGTCAATTCAGCCCGCGTTGTGATGGTTGCCGGTGCGGACGGCATCGTAACAAAACTGTCATCAACGGCGCATAGAAGCCAGTAACGATGGCCCTCGCCAAGGCGTTCAAATGAACCTGATTTCCCCCGAGATACCCGGCCTGGTCTGGGCCTACCGCTTCCTGCCTGGCGAAAGCCGATGCCAGCGCATCGCCAACGATGCCTCGATCGACGGTCTCATCAAGGGCGACGGCTGGGTCTGGCTGCATCTGGCGCTTTCGGACGCGCGAACGCCGGCGCTCATCGAGCGGATCGGCAACCTGCCGCCGGCAGCCGTAACGACGCTGACCAGCCACGACACCCAGGCGGCCATCACTGTCTCCGACGATATCGTGCACGGAACGCTGGTCGATTTCGAGCGCACTTTCGATGCGGTGACGAAGACGATCGGCTGGCTGCATTTTGCCGTCAGCGACAGGGTGATCATCACGACGCGGCTGCACCCGCTGCGCAGCATCGACCGGGTAAAGGCCGCAGTCGAAAAGAGCACCAAATGCGCGCGGCCGATCGACCTCTTCGAGATGCTGGTGGTCGAATTCCAGCGCACGCTGATCTCGCTGGTGCTCGAACTGACCGAAGAGCTGAATGTCATCGAAGATCACGTCTATGGCGAAGCCGGTCACCGGCAGCAGCCGGGCCTGGCGCCATTGCGCCGCACCGTGGTTCGCCTTCACCGGCACCTGCGCACGATCCTTGCTCTCCTTCGCCGCGCCGGCGCGTCGGACGAAGACGAGGTGCCGCCCGGTTTCATCGACGTCACCGAGCGCCTCTACGATCGGCTCGAGGCCGTGGATCGCGACGTCTTCGCACTCCAGGAGCGCGCCCGATTGCTGCACGAAGAGATCGACAGCAAGATTTCCTCCGAAACCAACCGGCACCTCTATATTCTGTCGCTGATGACAGCCTTCCTATTGCCGCCGACGCTGGTCACCGGTTTCTTCGGCATGAACACCGGCGCCCTTCCCTTCGCCGATGGCAGCGGCACGCTGTATGCCGCGCTGTTCATCGCGCTTTCCATGGGCCTTGCGTGGTGGATCCTCAGGCGGATCGGCATTCTCTGACCTTGCCGGCATCAGAAAAGGCCGGACAATGCCCGGCCTTTTTGCTGTCTCTTCCTTGCCCTCTTAGCTATTGGGCGAGTAGCACTGCCGGCGCGCCGCGCCGTAGGGCTGGTAGGTGTTGTCGTAGGCCCGGTAGGAGCGGTAGCGGTCGTAGCACCATTGCACATGGCGGCTGCCATAGGCAGGCGCAGGCCGCGTGTAGCGCGGCGGCTGGGCAACGGCTCCGCCGATGATCACGCCGGCGCCGAAGGCCGCCATCGGGTACCACCAGCCATTATAATAACGATAGCCCGGACGGCGATAGTTATAGCCGCGATAGCCATTGTAATAATAATATCCGCCGCGCCGTTCGTAGCCGGGGCGGTGATACTGGACCTCGGTGGCATCACTCTGCCGTTCAACACGCAGCGGAGCCGGCATGAAAGCCTGGGACGGCACAGCCGAAGTCATCAAGACCGCGGCAGCAATCGCTGCGGCGAACCACTTGCCTGTCATTGTTCTCATATAACTCTCCATACGAGCACTTGCGCCGCTTCCGACGCCAGCGAGCCACCTTCACAACCGCCAGTTTGCGCGATTTCAGCCGCGTGTCGATACGTATCCTGATTACGGTCCGATCGAAAACGGTCGCCGGCTAACGTCTAAGTGACGGGTTTTGTTCCATGTTCCGGCATACAAAGTTGACTCGCCTGCCGCCTCGACGGACGGCGAAAGAGACTGGCTTCACGCCTGTGACAGTACACATGGAGCTGCAGATATCGGACCGACAAGGGACAGCGACAGCAATAGAAGCACCCTCTGATATACAGCCATAAGTCTCTATACATTCGCCACCGTCTCAAGCACAGTCGGCTCGGGGACTGGGATTTACGATCAATTAACTGTAGAGTCGGCAATCTCACTGAATGGCAAAGCGGTATATCTCCACCTTACGGATGATTCTGCGCCTCGCGACCCTCCTGGGTCTGGCTTTCGCGGCGGTGAACGCACGCGCCGGCGAACTGGAGCCCTGGAAGTCGAAGTCCAACGCCATCATCGTCGACGCTTATGAAATGAACAGCATCGACTGGGAGACAATGCTTTCCGACAAGCGTATCTCCGGCTTCATCGCCAAGGCCTCCGACGGCCTGCCGGAAAGCTTCTCCTGCACCGGCGATCATGGCGGCGACACTGTCGCCCACTGCAAGACGATGTGGCGCAAATACGCCGTCAGCCGCGAGCTCTACCAGACACGGCGGATGATCGCCCGCTCCCATGGGCTGCTGTGGGGCGCCTATCATCTTGCCCGCCCCGGCAACCCGGTCGATCAGGCCAACCATTTTCTCGATTATGCGAGCCCGCGCGACGACGAGTTGATGGTGCTCGATCTCGAAGGCATCGACCCGGACAAATTCATGTCGCTCGAAGACGCGGCGATCTTTGCCGGACATATCAAGACCCGCACCGGCCGCTACCCGATGCTCTACACCAATCATGTCACGGCCAAATACATCGCGGCCAACCGCGCGAAGCACCGACTGCTGTCGCGACTACCCCTGTGGTATGCCCGCTACAAGCCGGATATCCGCAATGTGTTTCCGATCGGCAACTGGGACAGCTATGCGCTGTGGCAATTCTCGTCAGGGATCAATTGCGGCAAACGCCGCTGTCCCTATCGTGTGCCCGGTACACTTGACGACATCGACGTCAATGTCGCGGCTATGAGCAGCGCCACCTTGCGACCGATCTGGGCCGGCGGCGCCCTGTTGCCGGAAAAGGCACTGCCGCTCGTTCTCATTGCCAGAGCCGACGACGGGGTCGGCGCCGCCAGCGCTGCCCAGGCGACGGCGAAAATCGAAAGCCAGCCGTTGCTTATCAGCCGCGCCGAAGCTGCCAGCGCCGCCGGCGAAGGCGTCGACATGATGGCGACCGGGTCGATCGATTTCGGTCGGCACGACCGCGCCGTGCGGCTGGCGGCCGCGGCCAGCCGCTGACGGGTCGGTCGCGGAAAGAACACGCTCCCCGCGACCATCAAGCATTGTCAGGCTTCGATCTGTACATCTCCAAGCGGCCGCGAGCAGCAGGCGAGGATGTAGCCCTCATCGATTTCGTCGTCGAGAATACCTCCGTTGTGGTTCATCTCGACCTCGCCGGCGACTTTCATCACCCGGCACGTACCGCAGATGCCGCCTTCACAGGCCGCACCGATCCTGACGCCGTTGGCCCGCGCCGCCTGCAGGATCGTCTGGCCGGGCTTGGCCTCGATCTCCTTGCCGCTCATGGTGAAGACCACCTTGGCGCCTTGCGCTTCGGCGTCGGCTGCCGCCCCTGCCCTGACTGCTATCTCCTCGGCTGCCGGTGCTGCCGCCGGCTGGAAGCTTTCCTCGTGATAGCGGCTCATGTCGAAACCGGCCGCCTTCAGCAACTCGCGCACGCCGCGCATGAACGGCTCCGGACCGCAGCAAAACACTGTGCGCTCCATGAAGTCGGGTGCAAGCAGCGGCAGCTTGGCGCCGTCGATGCGGCCGCGCAGCCCGTGCCATCCGTGCCTTGACTCATGCCCCTCGACCACGAAGCCGAGGTTTAGCCCGGACATCTGGCGCGCCAGCACTTCCAGTTCCGAGCGGAACAGAAGGTCGTCTGGCCGGCGGGCGCAGGAAATGAAGGTGACGTCGGTCTCGGGAACGTAGTCCGCCATCCAGCGCGTCATCGACATCATCGGCGTGACGCCGGAGCCTGCCGATATGAAGAGATATTTTTCGCCGGGATGGCGCACGAAGCTGAAATCGCCGAGCGGACCGAACGCCTTCAGCCGCATGCCGGGCTTCAGGTGATCGAACATCCAGCGCGTGCCGATGCTATCGGCTTGCGCCTTGACGGTGACGGCGATCGACAACGGCCGGGAGGGCGTCGACGACAGCGTGTAGGTGCGCATGACCGGCTCGTCGGCGACCGGCAGCTCGAGCGTGACGAACTGCCCAGGCAGATAGCGGAACCAGGCCGGCTTTTCCGCCCGGAAGGTAAAGGTCATCACATCGGCGGTCTCGATCACGGCCGATGTGCATTCGAGCATGTTCTGCCTGTCGATCCAGACATGAAGCTCGTCGAAATGATGGAACGAGGATGCCATCTGCATGTCAGGCGACCCGGGAAAGCGGAGCAGCCTCGCCCTGCAGGCGCTGTTCCATGAACTTGCAATACCACTCGACGAACTGCATCACGCCGCCTTCGTGTTCGGGCGAATAGGGGCCTGACTGGTAGGCCGGCGAGCGAATACCAAAGGCGTTCTCCTCGACGATCTGGCGGTCCTGATCGTTGGTCTCGGTCCAGACATGCGTCAGTTGCTCGAGATTGTAGTCGACGCCTTCAACCGCGTCCTTGTTGACCAGCCACTTGGTCGTCACCTGCGTCAGCTCCGGGCCGAGCGGCAGGACGCGGAAGGTGATGGCGTGGTCGGCCAGCACATGGTTCCAGGTCGAGGGATAATGGAAGAGCAGGAGCGTGCCGATATGCTTCTGGCTAACGTCTGCCGACAGTTGCCGCCGCACGGCGCGGGCGCCGGACATGGTGTAGCTCTCGGCGTCGTCGATCAACGGCATGCGCGCCGAGCGGAACTGGCCGGTCTCGGACATCCGGAACTCGCTCGGCAGTCCGGCTGCTTCGCATTTCGCCCAATGCGCGGCAATGACGGGATCATCCTTGGCGCCCTGCACACCGGTCGCCGTCGGCGCTTCGGGATAGGTGCGGCAAAGTTCGGGGTGGTTGGCGGCACAATGGTAGCACTCCCGGTTGTTTTCCCAGACGAGTTTCCAGTTGCCCTTTTCGATGATCGTGCTTTCGAAGGCGACCTTGGTTTCACCCAGGCGGTGCGGCGCAAGATAGGGCGCGACCATGTCGCGGAACGGGCCGAAATCCATCGGCTGCTCGGACAGGTTGATGAAGATGTAACCGCCGACGGTCTCGCAGTGGATCGGCTTCAGGCCGTGGGCCGCCTTGTCGAAATCCTCGCCCATCTGGCGGGCAAAGAGCAGCGCGCCGTCGAGCTCATAGGTCCATTGGTGATAGGGACAGACGAGCTTGGCCGAAGAGCCCTTGTGCTGCGCGCAGACGCGAGAACCGCGATGACGGCAGGAATTGTGCAGGGCGCGGATCGTGCCCTGTCGGTCGCGAACGATAATGACAGGATAATCGCCGACCTGGACGGTGAAATAGTTACCGGCACGCGGGATCTCGCAGTCGTGGCCGATGAACAACCAGTCCTTGTACCAGATGCTTTCGAGATCCTGCCTGTAGTAGTCGGGGTCGATGTAGAAGGCCCGGTCGAGGCTGTAGCCGTCGCGTCGACCCTTCAGCTTGCGGAGCATATCGCCCTTGATGTCCATGTCCTGTCCTCGTTCGCCTTGTTTCGGAGAGGCAGGACTGGAACCCGCACGGGCGCATTGCCTGTGCGATGACGGCTCCGATCCGGCTGCCCGCCGCAACCCGTTACGGTCTGTTCGCGTCAAGGCTGGTTTCCGGGCTCAGGAGCCGTCCGCAAGGACCAGCCCGGCGCCTTCCCGGACGGAACCGTCCAGTGGCTTTGTGCCGTGGCTTTCGCTCCACCACCGTTGCGGGGGCAGCGCCGGGTTTTGACCGGCTTCCCAATTCTCCGCCTTCCCTAAAAGACAGCACCTTGAGTAGGCATATCTAATCGCGGAAGCCATCGTCGTAGCTGCCGATTAACGACATCCGATTCCAGAAAGACGACACAGCACATCAAGCGCACCAAACGCCCTGTGATTGATCATTTTTCATTGTAAACAATAGGATAGCTCAAGGATTGAGCAATTGTCGCTTTTTCCGGCAAGGCTTGCGAGAAAGCGCGGATCCTTCGCCATTTTGCGACATGTCTTCCCGTGACGCGGGGCAAGGCCCACCGACGCGAGTGAAATCTTCCATTAACCATAATGCATTAGCGTCGCCTGACGGAGAAACCGGCCGAACCGGCAAACAGCGCATTGAAGTTCATGGCAAAGCTCAAATACTACGACGCCGCAGCCGAGAAGCTGCCAACGATCGCTCCGAAGACAGCGGTCCACACCGAGTTCCTGCGCACCGGCCGCATAGAAAGGCGTCAATGGTCGCAGCGCGAGCGGCGTTATCTGAGCTATGACGAGGTTGCCGAGCGCACCGCCCACAAGCTGACGACCGCCGGCGAAACGACGCACAAGCGGATGAACGGCTTCCATACCTCGATCCAGTTTCCCAAGATGATCTTCCACCGCACGCTCACCGGTCGGCCGCATCTCGGCTATTGCCATGTCACGGCGGCGAGAACACATCTCGCCCCGTCCAAGGACGTCACCTGGTCGTTCTATTTCGCCAACTTCTTCTGTGACCTCGGCGACGAGAAACACTTCTTCGAACGCATCCAGACCGGCTATTCCCGAATGTACTTCGCCGTTGCCATCGAGCCCGATGCGCCAGAGGGGCAGATGACCATCAATCGCAGCGTTCGCGACAACGGGCTGCTCTTTCGTACCGACGACCCGAAAGTCGCGCTCAAGAACGTGCTGATGCTCGGCGCGCGCGACGAGGCATTGAAGCGCATCATTCGCAGCCTCTGAAGCGCAGACCCGGTTGCCTGAAGAAAATCGTTCTGTTTTCACCGTGGCTCCTTTAAGGAAGCCTCGGAAAGGGAAACGGAAGCGACATGGCCGAAATCATCGATACACGGACCGAGCCGGAACGGGCGATCGAGCGTGCCTGTGCGGTGCTTGCCGAAGGCGAGCCCGTCGCGATTCCGACCGAGACGGTCTACGGCCTGGCAGCGGACGCCACCAATCCCGATGCGATCAGCCGTATTTATGAGATGAAGGGGCGTCCACGCTTCAACCCACTGATATCGCATGTGTCAGACATGGCGATGGCTGAAGCCCATGTGACATTCGATTCGTTGTCGCGGCGCCTGGCCGAAGCGTTCTGGCCCGGCCCGCTGACGTTGATCCTGCCCCAGCGCACAACAAGCACCGTGCACGCGCTTGCCTCGGCCGGCCTCGACACGCTCGGCATCCGCATGCCTGATGGCTTTTCACGTCGGGTGATTGCCCGCTTCGGCCGCCCGCTCGCCGCACCGAGCGCCAATACGTCGGGCAAGATCAGTCCCACAAGCGCTGCCCATGTGGAAGCCGATCTCGGGCCGCGCCTCAAGCTCATTCTCGACGCCGGCTCTGCGGAGATCGGGCTTGAATCGACGATCATCAAGGTCGAGGACGGCGCGCTGCGCCTGCTGCGTCCGGGCGGTCTCGACGTCTTCGAAATCGAAAGGCTGACCGGCCTTACCGTCTCGAGGCCGCAGAGCGCCGGAGCGACTATCGAGGCCCCGGGCATGCTCGCCTCGCACTACGCGCCGGGCGCAGCTGTCCGGCTCGACGCCGCCGACGTGCGTCCGGGAGAAGCGCTGATCCGGTTCGGCAATGCGTCGCTCCCCGGCGAAGAGCACGCCGCGATCGTACTCGACCTCAGCCCGGCAGGCAGCCTGCGCGAGGCAGCTGCCAATCTTTTCGACTATATGAAGAGGGCGGATGCCAGCGGCTCCGCAACCATCGCCTTCGGCCCCATCCCTTCGGAAGGGTTGGGAGAGGCGATCCTCGACCGGCTGCAGCGTGCTGCCGCCCCCAGAGACTGACCGACAGGCACTTTTACAGCGCCGTGCGTCAAATATGACGCGCAAAGGACGCTGTAACGCTCTAAACCCGCTGCATAATTTTGTCCTTAATTCGATTCCGATTTAAGGAATTATGCAGTAGCGCCGTCGGGCGCATTTGCGAAGGCAGGGCCATGACGACGACGCTCCCCTCTCCCGAACTGATCGCCTCCTTCATCGACATCGTCGGCAGCGCCAATGCCTTGACGAACCCGGCGGACCTCGCGCCCTACCTCATCGAATCCCGCGGGCTCTACAAGGGCACCACCCCGATGGTGCTTCGCCCCGGTTCGGTCGAGGAGGTGTCGCGCATCATGAAGCTTGCAAGCGCGACCCGAACGGCAATCGTTCCGCAAGGCGGTAACACCGGCCATGTGGCGGGTCAGATCCCGCGCGAGGGCAAGGCCGATATCGTCCTGTCGCTGCAGAGGCTGAACCGGATTCGCGACATCGACCCCGTCGGCAATGTCATCGTTGCCGACGCCGGCTGCATCCTTGCCGATATCCAGAAGGCGGCCGATGATAACGATCGACTGTTTCCGCTGTCGCTCGGGTCGGAAGGCTCGGCCCGCATCGGCGGCAACCTCTCGACCAATGCCGGCGGCACCGCAGTGTTAGCCTATGGCAACATGCGCCAGCTTTGCCTCGGCCTCGAAGTGGTTCTGCCGACCGGCGAGATCTGGGACGGGCTGCGCCGGCTGAAGAAAGACAATACCGGCTACGACCTGCGCGACCTGTTCATCGGCGCCGAAGGTACGCTCGGCGTGATCACCGGCGCGGTGCTCAGGATGTTTCCGAAGCCCCTTGGCCATCAGGTGGCCTTTGCCGGCGTCGGCAGCGTCGAACATGCGCTGGCCCTCTTCGACAAGGCCTCGAGCCTCTGCGGCACTGCGCTCACCGGCTTCGAACTGATGCCGCGCCTCGGCGTCGAGTTCACGACAAAGCATATTCCAGGCGTGCGCGACCCGATGGAAACCGTTCACCCGTGGTATGTACTCATCGACATTTCCACCTCCGATTCCGCCGAGAGTGCCGAACGCATGGTGCACGAACTGCTGGAGCAGGGCATCGTCGCCGACCTGGTCGAGAACGCAGTGATTGCGACCAGCGAAGAACAGCGCAAGGCGCTGTGGCACATGCGCGAAAGCATGTCGCCAGCGCAGAAGCCGGAAGGCGGCTCGATCAAGCACGACGTTTCCGTCCCCGTATCGAGCATCCCCGCCTTCATGAAGGAGGCCGATACGGCCGTCATGCAGGCGATGCCGGGCGCACGCATCTGCTCATTCGGCCATATGGGCGATGGCAACATTCACTACAACATCTCGCAGCCCCTCGGCGCCGACAAACAGGCATTCCTCGACCGTTGGCGGGAAATGAACGCCATCGTTCATGGCATCGTGCTGAAGTACAACGGCTCGATCTCGGCCGAACACGGCATCGGGCAGTTGAAGCGCGACGAGCTCGCCGAGGTCCGCCCCGAGATCGAAATCGAGTTGATGCGCCGCATCAAGCACGCGTTCGACCCGGCGGGCATCATGAACCCTGACAAGGTGTTGCGGGCAGACTGACGACGCTTTTTACCGGCCGCCGGCTCTCAGCTGTGCAAGCGAGAACAATGCGTCGGCACTGATGCCGCCGCCGCTGCCGCCCGTCAGGATGGCAAGCCCCGGATTGACGTCGGTGTTGTTCTCGACGTCATAAAGCGCGGTAAAACGCTTCAGCAGCTTTTCGAGTTCCTCGGGATCCTGAAGGTCCTTGATATCCATGAGGCGCTCGATGTAAGCGGCCTGCATCTCGATCTTGGCGCTCGCGAGGCCCTCGGGCATGCTGTAGGCGGTCCGAACAACCTGCATCAGTGCGTTGTCGGCGAGCAGGTCGTAGGGTGTGGTGATTTCCGGCGCCTTGCGCTTGAAATAAAGCGCCAGCCGAACACCGGCATTGTCCTCGCCCTCGCTCTCCTCAAGCGTCTGGTTGAGGTAGAGGTCGAACGTCATAGTGAGCCCACGCCGCGTCTGTATCTGCCCGGCTTCGCCTGTAACTATCTTTCCGTCCTTGTCGAAATTGAAGGCGGAAACGATCTCGCGATACTTCAAGCCGTTCGGATCGGTGTTGATGAAGCTCTTGCGATCGTTGAGGTCGGAGGTGAACATCTGCTTGAGGTAGTCGGTTTTGACACCCTCCGGGTCAATGCCGGCGCCGATCAGCACGATATCGACGAGGCGCTTGTCCTTGAGGAAATCGTCAAGCGTCTCGATCTTCTGAATCTGCGTCGTGTAGTACTTGCTTTCCCCTTCCGCCTTCGCCTTGGCGGTCTTCTTTTCGTCCTCCGTGCCGAAGCGCGATTTCTCGACGATGTAGGCCTTGGCAGTATTGACGATGTCGGCCTCGTTCTGCGCCAGCTTGGGTGAGCCAAGCGTACCGTCCGCGTTGAAATTAAACGCTTTCACCAGCTTGATATAGCGTTCATCACGCAAGGAGTTGGCGTAGCTCGTCGGATTGTTGAGATCACTGGTCAGAATCTGCTTCAGCTTGCGCGGTGTCAGGTCTTCGTTTTCGAGGCCAAAGGCGCTGAGTACGAAGGACCGCAATTCGCTGTTGCCAACGAGACTATCGACGTTGCTCATGGTCTTGATCAGCAGCTTGTAGCGGCTGATCTTGCCCTCGTCCTCTGCATCGTCCGCGTCGTTGTAGTGGACCATATAGCCGCTGGTGGTGGTATTGGTCTGTTCGGCGGTCTGTGCCTTGGCGCCTGCCGGCAGCGTCCCGTCGGGCTGGAAATTGAACGCGGCATGCAGGGCCTTGTAGGCCTTGTTGTATTCACCGCCAAACTTGTTGACGTAGCTGTTCGGGTCGTTGATGTCGCTGGTGAGAATGTTCTCGATCGTCGCGCTCACGGTGGTGGTGGGCAAGCCGAAAGCCGTTCTGACGTAGTCCGCGATGCGCGGGTCGGCCACAAGCTCCGCAACGGTCGTGATCGAACCGATCTTCTGCTCGAAATAATCCCGGTTAAGGATGGCTCCCGATGGCGTCAGCCGAGGGCTGCTGAAGATATAGGCCTCATTCAGCATCTTCTTCTTTTCGTCGGTGATCGCCTTGCTGCCCGCGGCCACGCTACCATCGGCTTCGAAGTTGAAGGCGCCGTTCAATTGCCTGTAGGCATCGAGCATGCTGATCTGCCTATTCAGCATGTTCACTTCGGTCGAAAGTTGATTCATCAATGCGGTCGACTCGTTACCGACCGGCGGCAGCTTGGTGTTGAGATCGGCGACGATGGCGTTCTTGGCGTCGATCTGCGCCTGGATCCCAGGCTTGTCCGCCGCTGGCGCCTCTGCAAGCTGTGCCGTCAGCGCCGCGATGTCCTTCATCGCAGTTGCCCGCGTGTCAAAGTCAGTCAGCGTCTTCGTGGCTTCGGTAAGCCGGGTCTGCGCCGTGGTCTGGGAATTGGCAAGATCCGCCGGCTCGGCGGTCAACGCGTATCTGACCTGATCATAGGAGTAGTTGCGCGCATCGATGCCAAAGATGCCGAAGGCATAGGAACGCAAACGTTCATTTCCGAGGAACTGATCGACGTTGGTGACGAGATCCATAGCTGCGTTGAAATAGGCGTTGTCTCCTTTGAGAACAGTGTCGAGATTGGCGACCCGTTCATTATAGAGACCGATCAGTGCATCCTGTTGCGCCGTCGTCTGTGCCGCGGCTGACGATGTGCTGAAGCTGAACGCTTCGGCAAAGTTGCGATAGCGTTCGTCCGTGAGGCGGTTGGCAAAACTGTCCGTATCCTTCAGATCGCTTTCAAGCACCTTGCGCATGAAGGCCTTGGCATAGGTCATGTCTTCGAGACCGTGTGCCTTCATGGCGTAGGAATAGAGCCGGTAATCGTCGAGGAAATCGTCGACCGTTTTCACGTTGCCGATATTTTCCTTGTAGTACTGCGCTTCGCGCGCGACCAGCGGCCGGTCGGCAACACGATCGAGGCTGGTCCTCAAGTCGCTCGTGATCCGGCTGTAATTGAGATAGGTCGAAACCATGCCTGCTGCCCCGTCGCTTAACCCAGGGGCGGGTCACACCAATCCCCCGAAACAGAATTCTGACACGGCATGATTGCACGACAGGCTTGTGTGTGGCTTTTCGCCGGCCGCGACCAGGCCATTGCCAAGAATGCGAGCCACCGCGTTGACGAAACGGAAACCTTGGCTGCTCGGCTTTTGCTAACCATCGAAAAACGCAAAGTTTTCTTAACCGCGATTTTTAAGTCGGCCGGAAGGGGAGCCGCCTATTCTCCAGCCCATAGAGGACGAAAAGTCCCGAAGAGAAGACCGGAAATCGGCTCTCAAGGAAAAACAAGGGCGATTGAAATGCGCAATACACTCTCTCAACCCGCATGGGTCGAAAACACGCTCCGGCTCGATCCGAAGCGCTTTCCTCAGCAGGCAAGCTACGTCCTGCGTGGCCACACAGGCAATGTCACGATCAGCCTGGACGAGCGTGGCGCGGTTCTGCGCAAGGTGCTACCATCAAGCGGCCTGCCGCTTTCGATCGCACTGCCGGCGCGGGCATTCAAAGGGGTCGCGGCACGCGCGATCGACCACGGCGACGGAGACGTTACAGTGACGCTTGAACTTCATCATGACGATCCGGACCTTTGTGTTCCGCTGCTCGTTGCACATGATCTTTCCGACATTGCTGCCGATTGGCGCGCCTGGGCCGAAGCCTATCGCATTCCGATGCTGATGGTCGAAGCCGATGGCGTCGCTCGCGCCCTCGAAGAGCATCTCGGCGAGGTTCGCACCGCACCGCTCAAGCCGCGGCGCCGCCACTCCTTCTTTGCCGACCGCAGGCCGCGCTTCCTCGTGCGCCGCTCCACCGGCCGGCTTGGCGTCAACATGAAGATCGACGGGCGCGAAATCATCGCCCGCAGCTAGGGCTTAACCGAATACCTCCAGTGCAAAAGCCGGCCGTTCCCTGCGGCCGGTTTTTGTATGCAGCAAGTCTGAAGTGCTACAGCGTCCTTAGCGCGTCATACTTGACGCGCGGCGCTGTAACGCCAAAACGTTCACAGCCAAATCGCGGGTGTTCCTTCGGAAACAGCCGCCTCGCCTTCTTCGTGCCATATCCGACCCATAGCCAAGGTCACGAAAGAAGGAGATACCCGATGCGCAAGTCTCTTGCCGCCACCATTGACGCAATCGTTGCGATTTTCCGTGCGCGCACCGAGGCGAAGAAGCGCAAGGCTGCCAGCGCAATCAGCTGGGGCTGAGCGATCAGGCTCTCGCAGATCTCTCGGGAAAGTGCCGGCGGACGTGTATCAAACATTTCGGATAGACTGCAGGATCCTCCGCCAAAACGGAGGGTTTTTCATATCAGCCGAACGAAAAGGGCCGCGACCAGCCCGGCGAAAATGATCAATCCCACGACACCATTGAACTTGAACAATGCGAGGCATTGCGAAGGGTCGTGGATGTTCAGCACCAGGATCTGATAGATCAGCAACACGGCCGCGATCAGCAAACCGAGATAGGCAAACAGCCCGGCCCCTGCGGCGAGAAACGCCAGAAGCATCAGCGCGATGGCAAGTCCATAGAGCCCGATCAACCAAGGGCGTGGATTGTCGCCGAAGCGGCGAGCCGTCGACCGCACCCCGATAAGTTCGTCATCTTCCCTATCCTGGTAGGCGTAGATCGTGTCGTAGCCGATCGTCCAGGCGATCGCCGCGCCGTAGAGCAGCACGGGCGCAAACGAAAGCGTCCCGAACTCGGCCGACCAGCCCATGATCGCCCCCCAGGAAAACGCAAGGCCGAGGAAGAACTGCGGCCAGTCGGTAAACCGCTTGGCGAAGGGATAGATTGCGACAAGCCCCAGCGACAGGATACCGAGCCAAATGGTGACGGCATTGAATTGTAGCAGCACCACCAGCCCGACAAGTGCCTGCAGCACCATGAAGGCCTTTGCCTGAAAGCGGGAGACCCGGCCCGATGGCAAGGGGCGCGAGCGCGTTCGCGCCACTTCCATGTCGATGTCATGATCGACGATGTCGTTGAAGGTGCAGCCCGCGCCGCGCATGGCGATGGCGCCGGCGATGAAGAGGAAGCTATGAAAAACGAACCGGCCGAGCGAAAATTGCCCCGCTGCCGCCGCCGTGCCCGAGGCCAGAGCGACCGACCACAGACAGGGCCACATCAGCAATTGCCAGCCGATCGGGCGGTCCCAGCGAGCAAGTTGCGCATAGGGCCACAGCGCACGCGGCAGCACGCGGTAGACCCAGTTGTTCGACGGCGCGTCGTGGACGCGCCCGGAATCGGCGGAGGACGTGTTCATGCCTCCTGTTTGACGCTACGCGCCGGGGCGGTCAAGCGGTTCGATGCCGCACCGTCCCGCCGCTTGGCGCCACCGTTCAGGGAAGCGTGAAGTCGAAGCGATAGGTGGCCGACAGGCCAACGAGGAACTGGTTGCGGCTGCCGCGCTCGCGCACGAGGCTCGAGTCGGCCGCCGGGCCCATCAGGCGGCGATATTCGGCATAGGCACCGGTCTCAAGCTTTTCCGTTGCCTGCCAATTGATCGCCGCACCAACACCGACGGAATCAATGCCGCCATGCGGATTATAGGTGCTGAGGCCTGATGCTGCCGATTCGGCATCGTTCACGCCGTAATAGGCGCTGAAATAGTCGCTGGTGGCGGCCGTCATACGCGGACCGGCAGAAATGCGCACATTGCTGCTGATGTCGGTAAAGGCATCGGCGGTGACATCGGCGACGATACCGTGGTGGCTGCGAATGCCCTGTCGGACTTCCGCGCGCACGCGCAGCCAATCGGTCGGATAGACCTCGGCGAAGCCGCCGAGTTCTCCACCGAACTTGACGGGGGCGAGCCCCCTAAGGTCGCTGGAGGTATTCTCGTCGCGCTCGAAGATCAGCTTGCCGGCGACGCCGGCGCGGAACCCGCCCTGGTCCAGCAGCGCATAGGACATGTTGTCGTTGCGCGACGAGAAGCGAACGGTGCTGCCGGCCTTGCCGAGCGATATCAGCGGCGCGGCCTGGAACATGCGCTTGGAGGCGCCTTCGTATTTCGGGCCGAGAAAGCCGGTGGCGCCGACCTTCAAGTACCAGTCGCCCGACCAGAAATACTGGCCGTCAGCAGCCGAGGCGGTGCCTGCGGACAACAAAAGGGTTCCAGAAAGGAGAAGAAAAGAACGGATACGCAAGGAACAACTCCGGAAGAATCATTCGCCGGGGCGAAGTTTGAACGTGCCCTGCGCGCCGGCCATTGGCGCCATCTGAAAGGACACGGGGGCGACTTATTGCCCCTTGTTCCTACGATTCCGTTAACCAGGTCAATTCAACTCCCGTTTGCCATGCCGGCGACGATGCCTACCGGCCCTGGTACATTTTCAGGTAGTGACTGGGGGCGCTTCCAAGCATGCGGCGAAACATCGTGGTGAAGGCCGCAACGTTCTCGTAGCCGGCATCAAGCGCGACATTGGTGACGGATTCACCGTCCGCAAGGCGCGGCAACGATGCGAAGATGCAGGCCTGTTGGCGCCAGGTGACGAAACTGACCCCTGTCTCGTTGCGGAACATCCGCGTGAATGTCCGTCGGCTGAGACCCAGGCGATCGGCCCACTGGTCGATATTGGCGGTCGCCGACGGTGCCTCCAGGAACTGCCGGCAGAGAAGCGCCAGTTTCTGCTCACGCGGGAAAGGCAGGCCGAGCGGCCGCTCATGCAGAAGAGCGATCTCTTCGAGCAGGAGATCCATGATCAGCTGTTCCCGCCGTTCCGACATGGTCTCGCTCTCGACGCTGACAAGCGCATCGACCAGGCTGCCCGCAAGCGGGGTGATTTCCATTACCATCGGCCGTTCGGCGCGCAGCAGCGATGGGGTGAAATAGATCGAGTGCATGCGCACATCGCTGATCATCTCGGTCGAATGCTCGACCCCCGCGGGGATCAGTAAGGCGTGCCCCGGCGGGACGAGCCAACGTCCGTGGGCGGTACGCACAAGGACAACGCCTTGCCGCGCCCACCACAATTGCGTGCGGGTATGGCTGTGGAGTGGAACGGTCAGGCCCGCGCCATAATCGCGGCCGAGAGCGAGCACGGCGGAGTTTCCGGTCTCGATCCAGTCCAGGTTCCTGAAATGGTCGGCGTCGGGCAGTTCGGGCAAATTTATTCGATGGATCGGCATTGGCCCACTCGCGAAAGAACTCGACCACATCACAAAAGCAGGCCATGGGCAAGATCAGTAGAGATATCCGTCGCCGCACACAACCATCGAGACGGCAAGGAAACATCCATGGCAACGGTTACTTCAACGGGGAGCATAACCCCGGAAAAGACGGCATTCTCCGTCATCCTGGCAGTCAGCTTCTGCCACATGCTGAACGACATCATGCAGTCGCTGCTGACGGCGCTCTATCCCTTGCTCAAGGCGAACTATTCGCTCGATTTCGTGCAGATCGGGCTTCTGACCTTCACCTTCCAGTTGACAGCCTCGATGCTGCAGCCGGCCGTCGGCATCATCACCGACCGCTGGGCACTGCCCTATTCGCTGCCGGTAGCGATGCTTTCCACCTGCTCCGGCCTCATCCTGCTCGCCAACGCGCATGATTTCCCGATGCTGCTTCTGGCTGCAAGCATGATCGGCGTCGGCTCGGCGATCTTCCATCCGGAATCTTCGCGGATCGCTCGCCTCGCTTCGGGCGGGCGGCATGGCCTGGCGCAATCGCTGTTCCAGGTCGGCGGCAATGCCGGTAGCGCCATGGGGCCGCTGCTCGCAGCCTTCATCGTCATCCCCTTCGGCCAGGGCAGCCTCAGCTGGTTCTCGATCGTCGCGGTCATCGGATTCTTCGTGCTCACCTGGGTCAGCACCTGGTATGTGCGCCACCGTCGCTCATCGATGAGCAAGCCGGCGCCGAGCCGCGCCTTGCCGCTGCCGAAGAACCGCGTGATCTGGGCCGTCGCCGTGCTGGTGCTGCTGACCGCCACCAAGAACGTCTACATGGCCAGCATCTCCAGCTATTTCACCTTCTTCGTCATCGAGAAGTTCAGCGTTACCGTTCAGCAAGCACAGCTGATGCTGTTCCTGTTCCTGGGCGCTGCCGCCGCCGGCACTTTCCTCGGCGGTCCGATCGGCGACCGTTACGGCGCGCGCTTCGTCATCTGGTTCTCGATCCTCGGCGTCATCCCCTTCGCGCTGATGCTGCCCTATGCGAACCTCTTCTGGACGGGCGTGCTGTCGATCATCATCGGCTTCATCTTCTCCTCGGCGTTTTCGGCGATCGTCGTTTTCGCGCAGGAACTAGTGCCGGGACGCGTGGGGCTGATTGCCGGTGTCTTCTTTGGTTTCGCCTTCGGCTTCGGCGGCATGGGTGCGGCTCTTCTCGGCATTTTTGCTGACCGGCAGGGCATCGAGTTCGTCTACACGGTCTGCTCGTATCTACCGCTGCTCGGCATTCTGACGATCCTTCTGCCGAGGATGCCCGCGCGGCATTAGGCAGACATCCAGCAGCAGACTTTTCAACGGGCGCCGCCATGCGGCGCCCGTTCTGTTTTTCCGCCCGGCAACGCCTTGCTCCAACCATGCTATTTCCCGCAGCCCTGCGTAATCATTCATCAATTTTTGCGCGCTACGGTCGCTGGATGGGGCTTGGGCAGGGGTAGACAATGCGAGGGCGATCGGCGATTCCCGCCTTTTTGACGACGTTGCTCCTGGCAACGGCGGGGCAAGCCGAAACGCTCAACCTGCTGATCTGGGAATCCTATATCGATCAGGCGATCCTCGACCGCTGGACGGCAATAACCGGCGTAGGAATCCATCAGGTCTACTACGACAACGGCGATACCCGCGACGAGGTGTTGGCCGACCCGAACAGCATCGTCGATCTGGTGGTGACCGGCGAGAACGGCGCCGCGCTCTTTGGGCGCAGAGGCGTGCTCGAGGCTGTCGACGAGACCAATGTCGCCTCGCTCAGGGATTATGACGAAAGCTGGCGCAAGCGCTGCTCGAACCATGGCCTGCCCTATCTCTGGGGCACGATGGGCCTTCTCTACCGATCGGACATGCTGCCTGAAGCGCCCACGTCCTGGCGCGACCTGATGCAGCCGGCTCCGGCGCTGACCAAGCACGTCGCCATGTACGACGACCACAACGAGGCCTTTGTCGCCCCCCTCATGCTGCTCGGCGAGTCGATCAACACCAACGACCAGGCAACGCTCAAGACCGCCTTCAACCTGATGAAGCAACAGGCACCGGCGGTTCTGACCTATGAATACGTCATAAGCTCGATCCAGAACCAGGCCATCGGCAAGGACATCCATCTGGCGCTTGGCTATAGCGGCGATCAGCACGTCCTAAACGAAAAGGCCGGTACACCGGGCATCTGGCGCTATGTCGTGCCCAAGGAAGGCACGCTTTCCTGGCTCGATTGCATGTCGGTCGTCGCCAAGTCGCCGAACAAGGCACGGGCGCTCGCCTTCCTGGACTATATCGGCTCGCCCGGAAGTGCCGCCGCAAACGCACAGGCGCTCAATATGCCGACGCCGAGCAAAGCCGCCTTTGCGTTGTTGCCGGAGGCGATGCGCGCGGACCAGGCGATCTACCCGTCGCCAGACATTCTGGCCAAGAGTCAGTACCAGCAGGAACTGTCAACGACGTCGGTGCAGCTGCGCCGGCGCATCATCAGCACATTGGCGAATTTCCAGTGACCCTCGGCAAGCGCGCACTCATCCTGATCTTTCCCGTGGTGCTGGCCGGCTATCTGCTGGCGGCGATCTCGGTCCATGTCACCCAGAGCCGATCGATCCGGGCGCTGGAACATGCCAAGCTGTCCCAGCGGCTGGAACATGCCGCCGCCGTCTTCCAGAACGAGATCGGCCGCAGCAAGGGCTTTCTCAATGCGCTCCTGAACAGCAATTCGCTGCGCCAGTACATCTCTGAAACCGACAAGAACTACCGGGCCAATGCGCTCGGCGTCCGGCTGCAGGAAAGTGTCAAGTCGCTCTCCGACGACCCGACGGGCTACGTGTCCCTGTCGATCCTGACATCGAACCTGCAATCAGAATACTATTTCGAAAACAGCTGGGATCCCTTCGCCGAAATCGACGAGGCGCAGCTCAATCTGGCACGGCGACTGATACGCGAAGAAAAGCTTGTCGACTGGACCTACCTCTACGACGGCGGGCACAAGGCGCGGATCGTCTATTCCTACTTCCTCGATCCCGTTACCTTCACGCGACCGCTGCCGAGCAAGAAATCGGGCGCGCTGCTTATCCAGGTGGCGATCCAGCCGGATCGTTTCCTCGACATGCAGGAAACACTCAAGCAGGAATACGGCGCCGACGTCGTCCTTCAGCCGTGGCCGCTCGCGATTACCGACGACCTTTCGGCAAGCGTGCATCTCGGGCCATCGCTCTATGCGACGCTGACGGTTTCGAGCAATCATTTCGACCGGCTGATGGCCCAGCAGAAACTGCTGCTGGCATTTGGTGCCGTGGCGATGAGCCTGTTTTCGATCTGGCTGATCATCGTTCTCATCCGTCGGTTCATCACCGACCCGATCGCCAAGCTCGACGCCAACGTTATGGCCGTCATGGTCGGCGCCCATGACGAGATCCGCAACATGGAGGAGAAGGGCGAGATCGGGCGACTGACGGAAAACATCAGAGAGCTGCATCGCCAGTCCGAACAATCGCTCAAGCTGGTGCAGCGCAGCTCCTGGACCGACACGCTGACCGGCATCAGCAATCGCGGTCATTTCAACGCGGTTGCCGCCGGCATCGTGCGCGAGGCCATTGTCTCGGGTGAAAAATGCAGCCTGCTGTTCATCGACATCGACAACTTCAAATTCGTCAATGACAAGCATGGCCACGAGATCGGCGACGAACTCTTAAAGACCCTGGCAACGCGCATCGCCGAGAATGTCGAAGCGATCACCGAGCGACGCGGCCAGAAGCCGGCGATCCTGGCGCGGCTCTCAGGCGACGAATTCGCGGTGCTGGTCCGCTCCCGACCGGGCGACGGCACGGTCCGCGAAGTCGCTGCGGCCATCCTGGCGCTGTTCGAAGATGGCTTCGAAGTCTCCGGCAAGAGCTATCCGGTGACGGCCAGCATCGGCGCTGCCATCTGCCCGGATGACGCGACCAACCTTGCCGAGCTGATTTCAAATGCGGACGCGGCGATGTATCAGGCAAAGACTAGCGGCAAGAACCGCTCTTCCCGGTTCTCGCGCGCCCTGCACGACAAGCGCACCCGTCTGCGCCAGATCCAGGACGAGTTGCGCTCGCTCGATCCGGACGAGCAATTCCATCTGGTCTACATGCCGATCGTCGACACCGACGGTCGCGTGACCGGCTGCGAAGCGCTGCTGCGCTGGTATTCGCCGGTACTCGGTAACGTGACGCCGGACGAATTCGTGCCGATCGCCGAAAGCTCCGGCCTCTTCACCAAGATCGACTGGTGGGTGATCAACCAGGCCATGTCCGACTGCCGGCAGCTAAAGGCACTCTTCGGTCCCGATACGATCCTGGCGATCAACATTTCCTCGGCCGAACTGCATTCGAAGGCGATTGCCGACTATTTCTCCGATTGTATCAACCGCCATGGACTGCAGCCGCAATCGATCGAAATTGAGCTGACCGAGACTTTCGCGGTCAAGTTCAGCGACCAGCTCCGCCGCAACATCGACGAACTGCGCCAAAAGGGCTTCCGCCTGTCGATCGACGATTTCGGCGCCGGCTATACCTCTGTCCAGCAGATCATCGAATACACCGCCGATACGATCAAACTGGACCGGGCGCTCGTTTCTAACCTCACGGCATCGCAATCACTGCCGGTTCTGAGGGCGTTGATCGCGCTGTGCCACGCCAAGGACGTTGCCGTGGTCGGGGAAGGCGTCGACACGCCGGAGAAACTCTCGATGCTGACTGCTGCAGGGTGCGATCTCTTCCAGGGCTACCTTATCAGCAAGCCGCTACCACTTGAGGATCTCGGCATCTGGGCGCTGACGCGCACCGCCCGCTACGGCCAGGAGCAGGATGATCGCAAGAACCAGCAGGCAATCGCCTGAGCGCATGTCGGTCTACTCTCTCCCGTGACGCTCCGGACAAGGTGCACTCCGAGGCGGGAATCGTGCGCCATAGCCCCCTGCCCCCTTGACCTGACAGCCGCCTCGCCTTAACCGCAACGCAACAATTTCGGCATGTCGGGGGCAGGCAATGAAGGTTCTTCTGATCGGATCGGGTGGACGCGAACATGCGCTGGCATGGAAGATCGCGCAGTCGCCGAAATTGACCAAGCTCTATGCCGCGCCCGGCAATCCTGGCATTGCCGAGGAAGCAACGCTCGTTGCGCTCGACACCGACAATCATGCCGCCGTTGCGGACTTCTGCCTGAAAGAGGCGATCGATTTCGTCGTGGTCGGGCCGGAAGGCCCGCTCGTGGCCGGCCTTGCAGACGTGCTGCGCGCTGCCGGTGTCGCCGTCTTCGGCCCTTCCGCTTCCGCGGCCCAGCTTGAAGGTTCCAAGGGCTTCACCAAAGACCTCTGCGCCAGATACGATATCCCGACCGGCGCCTACGGTCGCTTCACCGACGCTGAATCCGCCAAGGCCTATGTGTGCGAGCAGGGCGCGCCGATCGTCATCAAGGCCGATGGACTCGCCGCCGGCAAGGGTGTGACCGTTGCCATGGAACTCGACGAAGCGCTCGCTGCTGTCGATGACTGCTTCGATGGCGCCTTCGGCGCGGCCGGCGCGGAAGTGGTGGTCGAAGCCTATCTCGACGGCGAGGAGGCAAGCTTCTTCTGCCTCAGCGACGGCAAGACCGCGCTCGCGCTTGCCTCGGCACAAGACCACAAGCGCGTCGGCGATGGCGACACCGGCCCGAATACCGGCGGCATGGGCGCCTATTCGCCAGCGCCTGTGATGACATCAGAAATGACCGAGCGCACGATGAAGGAGATCATCGAGCCGACCATGCGCGGCATGGCGGAGAGCGGACATCCCTTTTCCGGCGTGTTCTTCGCCGGGCTGATGATCACCGCCAAGGGGCCGGAGCTGATCGAGTACAATGTGCGTTTCGGCGACCCGGAATGCCAGGTGCTGATGATGCGCATGAAGAGCGACCTCTTGCCACTGCTTTATGCCGCGGCGACGGGCACGCTTGCGGGCATGGAAGCCGAATGGCGCGACGAAACGGCACTGACGGTGGTCATGGCGTCGAAGGGATATCCGGGCAGCTACGACAAGAACTCGCCCATTGCTGCGCTGCCCGAGGCCTCGCCTGAGACCAAGGTGTTTCACGCCGGCACAGCGATGAAGGACGGCAGCCTGGTTGCAACGGGCGGGCGGGTGCTGAACATCACGGCGATCGGCGAAAGCGCAAGCGCTGCCAAGGACCGCGCCTATTCGGCAGTCGACGGCGTTTCCTGGGACAACGGCTTCTATCGCCACGATATCGGCTGGCGCGCGGTTGCCCGCGAGAAGGCCTGACCGCCGCCGGTAAATGCGCCGGATCATTCAATTTTTACCAATTCTCCTGACGGGAAAGTAAGAGAGAACGCATATTCTTGCCGACTGCATGGTTCCTTAAATCGTAGCCGATTTCAGGACAAAACATGCAGCAATTCAAAGTGCTACAGCGACCTTTGCGCGTCTGATAAGACGCGCGGCGCTGTAGAACAAACTCGGAGAGAAGACCGATGCGCCTGTTGCTGATCACCACCGCCGTTGCGCTCGCCGCCGGCAGCGCCTGGGCACAGTCGATCGAAGCTGTCGTTTCCGGGGAGGCCGTCAATTCCAGCGTGGCCTCTGTCTCCTGCGCACAATGCCCGCCGCTGCAGATCAAGAAGAAGGTCACCTATGTGGTGCCTGAGATCGAGAATGGCAGCGAGAAGGTCGAGCTCAAGCAAATCAACGGTGAGATGCGGCTTGTGCGCACCGAAGCCTGGCTCGGCGGCTCGCCGGTTGTTTTCGTCAGCAAGCCTTCTGAGGAGGCTGTCAAAGCAGCCGCGAACGGAGCCGAACAGGCGGATACGGCGACCGCTGCGGCCGATATCGATATCGCGAACCCGGGCAATCATGACTTGGCTGCGTCTGTGATCGACGAGACCGCCAAAACTGCCGCGGTTCAGACCCTTACACAGGCAGAGCCGGCAGTCGCGGCATCTGTGGCCGCCGAAAGCTCACGGCAATTTGATCCGACCGGCCTCGAACTTCGGCTAAACTGAGGGCCTAAACGGGAAAGTTCCCTGCCCCGGCCAGCCTCCCCTGCATTCAAGGGCTGACGGGCAATTCGCTGAAACAGCGAGAGATTGCGCCCCTGAGAGAAGCAGGGGCGCAATCTTTTTATCTGGGCTCGTGTTATCTGGGTTGGCGTGGGCCATCGATCCGCTCGACCAAGGCTTCAATCTCCCTGTCGGAATAAACCTCGATACCGTTCCTTGCGAGCAGCGCGGCCGTAACCCCCTGCCCCGCGTGGCGTGCGCCGGAAAACGTGCCGTCGTAGACGAAACCCGATCCGCAGGACGGGCTGCCGTCGATCAACAGCGCGAAACGACAGTCCGTTTCGCGCGCGAGCGCCAGCGCATTCTCGGCGGCGTCCAGAAACTCACCGGTGATATCGCGGCCGGTATTCTCGACGACGGTTGCCCCGCCGTCGAGCACGTTGGTGCCGGACATGCCGGACGCGATCTCGGCCGGCGGACGCGGCACCGGCATGCCGGCCGACATTTCGGGACAGATGGTGACGAGCCGGCCCTCTAGGCGCCAGCGGTCGATGGCCGGATGGACGAGCGGCTTCGACGCGCCATCGTAGCGCACGGCATGGCCCATGAGGCAGGCGCTGACGAGGATCTTCGCCGTCATGCACACCTCCCCCGTCATCCCGCGATCTTGGAGAAATCGGCAACCGTGCCGGTCGCCGAGCGGATGAGACCGAGCAGTGCCAGGCGGTTTGCCCGAATCGACACGTCATCGTCATTGACGAGAACGTCGTTGAAGAACTGGTCGACCGGTTCGCGCAGCTTCGACAGGGCCTGCATGGCGGAGCGGAAGTCCTCCTTGACGATCGCCTCGCGTGCCTCGCCCGAGCCCAGCTGAACCGCAGCGTGCAGCGCCTTTTCGGCGTCGAGACGGAAGAGATCAGCGTCGACGGCGTCGGCCACGGCCGTACCTTTTTTCTCTTCGGCTGCGAGGATCTGCGTCGCGCGCTTGGTGCCGGCGAGCAGGTTCTTGCCCTCTTCGTCGGTGATGAAGGCGGTCAGCGCCTCGACGCGACGGGCGATCATCAGCAGATCGTCCGCATCCGACGTCAGCACCGCATCGATCAGGTCGTGACGGGCGCCGAGATCGCGCAGATAGACCTTGAGGCGATCGTGGAAGAAGGAGAGCAGGTCCGCCGACACATCGCTCGTCAGCGCCGGCTTCTGCGCCCGCAGGGCGGTCAGCGCGATCTCGAGGAACGGCGTGAGCGGCAGGCGCGCCTTGCCTTCAAGGATGAGGCGGATAACGCCGAGCGCGGCGCGGCGCAGGGCGTATGGATCCTTGGAGCCGGTCGGCTTTTCGTCGATCGCCCAGAAACCGACGAGCGTGTCGAGCTTGTCGGCCAGCGCCACGGTCACGGCGACGGCATCGGTCGGCGCGCGGTCCGAGGGGCCATTCGGCTTCCAATGATCTTCGATTGCCGTTGCGACGGAAGCGTCTTCGCCCTGGAGCAGCGCATATTTGCGACCCATGATGCCCTGAAGTTCGGGGAACTCGCCGACGGCTTCGGTGCGCAGGTCAGCCTTTGCCAGCACCACGGCACGATCGACCAACTTGGCGTCGGCGCCGGTTACCTTGGCAAGCTCGGCGGCAAGCGCACGGATGCGGGCAACACGTTCGCCCTGTGTGCCGAGCTTGGCATGGAAGGTGACGTTCAGCGCATCGAGTTTCGCCATGCGCTGGTCGAGCGGCTTGTGGAGATCGAGGTCGAATTTTTCAGCCGACGGCTTCAATGTTTCCAGGTCCGGCAGGTTGCCCTGGTCGCGGTGCCAGAAGTGGGCGGCGTCCGACAGGCGGGCGCGCACGACCTTGCCGTTGCCGTGAACGATCTCCTTGCCGCCGTCCTTCGCCTCGATGTTGGAAACGAGGATGAACTTGTTGGAGAGCGTTTCCGCACCCGGCGCGCGGGTCACGAAACACTTCTGGTTGGTCTTGATCGTCAGGCGGATGATTTCCGAGGGGATTTCGAGATAGCTCTCTTCAAAGCTTCCCATCAGCACCTGCGGCCATTCGACGAGGCCGGAAACCTCCTCGAGCAGGCCTTCGTCCTCGACGAGTTCGAGGCCGTTGGCAAAGGCGATATTATGTGCGTCAGCCGAGATCATCTGCTTGCGGCGTTCGCCGTCGAGCACGACCTTCGCCCGCTCCAGCTTCTCGGCATAGTCGGCAAAGCGGCGCACGGTGATCGCTTCGGGCGCGTGAAAGCGGTGGCCGTAGGTGACGTTGGAGGCGACGATGCCGTCGACCTCGAAGGGGATCACATGGGTTTCGTCGGTTTCCGAGCCGAAGGTGCAGACGATCGACTGCAGCGGACGGACCCAGCGCAGAGCGCCCGGCTTGGCCGAGGCAGCCCCGGAGCGCATCGGCTTCGGCCAGGGAAAGTTGCGGATGATCTCGGGCATCGCCTCAGCGACGATCTCTTCGGCCGGACGGCCCGGCTTGACGATATGGGCGACGTAAAAATCACCCTTCTTCGGATCGCTATGGACATGGGCCTCGCTGATCGAAGAAAGGCCGGCACCGCGCAGAAAGCCCTCGATCGCCTTTTCGTTGGCGTCGGTACGCGGACCCTTGCGGTCTTCGCGCACATCGGCGGAACGGGCATTGAGGCCGCGGATATCGAGCGTCAGCCGGCGTGGCGTCCAGTATTCACGCGCACCCTCATAGGTCAAACCCGCTTCCACCAGCGCATCGGTCAGCAGCTTCTTGAGGTCGCCGGCCGCCTTGCGCTGCAAGCGGGCAGGAATTTCCTCGGAGCGGAGTTCGATAAGAAGATCGGGCATGGGAGATGACTTTTTCTGTTCCGGACGGTTGGCGCCGACTTAGCAAGCTCTGGCGAAAATGTCACCAAGCCCGACGATGAATTTGATTTAGAGGCAGGAGGGTCGCGGTACGATCACCAGCCGCCGCCGCCGCCACCGCCGCCACCGCCGCCGGAAAAACCGCCGCCCGTGGAAAAGCCCGACGACGAGGATTTCGGCGGGGGCGGCAAGGAGGAGGTCATGGTGTCGGCCATCGAGCCGGCAAAGCCGCCGATCCGATCCCCGAACGAACTCGATCCGAAGCCATCGCCATGGTACCAGGCAGGCTGGTAGGCGGCAGTGGCAGCTGGCCCGGCAGCGGCAGCCAGCAGCCAGTGATCGAAGGTTTGCGTCCACGGCTTTTCCACCCCAAGCGCAACGGCATAGGGCAACAGGGTCTCGAAATGCCGGGGCGACATTTCGGGCGCACCTTGCATATTCATCCGATCCTTCTCGGCAAGCGTCATGTATTGCCTGAGGCCGTCGATGCCATCCATCATCCGGGTACCGAGCGGCGTCGGCGCGCCCATCAGGAAGAAGAACAGCACGTTGACAAGTACGATGCCGCCGATCGCAAACAGCAGCGGCAGCTCGTCGGTCTCGGAGGCGGAGTAGAAGACGACCGCAAGGATGCTTGAAAAGATGGTGAAGGCGACGAAGCCGATGAAGGCGATCACCACGATCGACATGATCCGGCTCATCAGGCTCTTTTCGCGCCGCAGGGATTTGCCGAAGGAAACGGCGAAGATGGAAACGAAAAAGGCGATGAAGACGGGGACGATCACCAGCGGGATGCTGTCCTCGCTCAAATCGCCGAACAGGAACACCGCGGCGATCGCAAGAACCGAAAGCAGCACCCCGGCAATGATGTAACCGGTGTTGGCCAGATAGTATTTGCCGCGGTGCTCGCGCTCCATGGCATTGCGGAAGTCGGCACCCGTCGCCTGCACCTTCGTGCCATTGGCCCTGTCGATCTTCAACTTGCCGCCGGCGGCATTGACGGCCTTCATCAGGCTCGCCTCGCCGGTCGGCAGCTTTTCGCTGCTGCCCTTGCCGGTCGCGGCAATGATGATGGCGCTCTTCAGATCTTCAAGGACGACATGGCCCTTCACCGCGAGGCTGAGCGCCGATGCCGACAGAGCCGTCCACCCCTCGCCGGAAAAGCCCCTGTTGTCGATATAGTTGACAAGCGCCGGCGAAATGCCCTCAGGCGCGTCCCAGCGCGGCACCATCACGCCGCGCGCCGGGTCCCGGCCCACCTTCAGCCAGGCGCGGCCATAGTAGAGCGCCACCACCACGAGACCTGCTCCAGCAATGACAAGCGCCATATGATCGCGCAGCCACCAGGTGTTTTCCTGGCTCGTGGTCGGCTGGTCGATGCTGCCCTTCGGCATCTTGACCGCGATCGTCAGACCCTCCTTCGGCTCGAGCCGCCGGGTGGTTGCAAAGAAGATTTCGCTGCCTTCCTCCGACGCCAGCGCGTCCTTGCCGGTTGCGCCATAACCGCCGGTGAAAACGTCGAGTGCCTCGGGCCGCACCCCTTCCGGCAGATTGACGGTTGCGCTCGCCTCGTCGATCGGGAACGCCCATTCGGTGCCGGTCACGTTCCAGTAGAGTTCGTCATGATCGTCGAAGAAGCGGATCTGCCGGCTGGTCTCATAGGTGAACTGGAACGTATGCTCGCCGTGTGGCAGAAAGACCTCGGCAGAGCCGGTGTAGATGCGGATGCCGCCCGAGATCGATTCGGTGCGGTAGGGCTCCTCCTCGCCGTCGCGTTCGACCGAAAGCAGCTTGAAATCCACCTTGCTGCGGCGGCCCTTGGCATCGGTGAAGGTCAGCGGCAGGTCACGAAAGATGCCCCGCCGGATCTGGTTTCCCTCGACATTGGCGGTGATCGTCTCGGTGACCGTCAGCGTTCCGTTCTCGGCGACATCGATCACCGAATGATAGGACGAAAACACCTCGTCCGCCCGGCCGACACCCGCTGTCGCCAGCAGGAAGAAGAAGATGCCAAGCAGGGCGACGAAACGGGTCATGCGGTCTCAGACCTTTCGATCGATCTTGAGGAGCGGTTTCATGGTTTTTCGCGTCTCATGGCGGAAAACCGCTTCGCACTCTTCCTGGAAAAGCTTTGAGGCGCGAGATCAAGGACGATCACCGGTGAAGGTAACGCCAAGCGATGCAAGCGCATCCCAATAGGCAGGATAGGTCTTGGCGACGCAGCCGGGGTCCTCGATGGCAATGCCGTGGATCTTGAGCCCGGCAAGGGCGAAGCTCATGGCGATGCGATGGTCGGCAAAGGTGTCGATCGACGCCGGCAATGTCTGGCCGGCGAGCGCCGGATCGGAGGAGACGATGAGATCGTCGCCCTCTTCGTGGGCAAGCCCCGGACGGATCGCGGTCAGGCCGAGCGACAAGGCACGGACACGGTCGCATTCCTTCACGCGCAGATTGGTGAGCCCGACGAAGCGCACGGGCGTCTCGTTGAAGGCGGCAAGAACGGCGATCGTCGGTATCGCGTCCTGCATCTGCGATCCGTCGATGACGGCGGGAAGATGCGGGAAGCTGGAAATGACGGCGTGGGCGCGTGCGTCAGGCTGCGAGAACACCGAGGCAGGAACGCCGAGATCGATGGCCCCTCCGGTCAATACTTCCGCGGCCCAGAGATAGGTCGCGGCCGACGCGTCAGGCTCGATCACGAAGTCGGCGGCGCGATAGCCCGTCGGCGCGACCTGCCAGATGGATGGGCTCAACTGCTCGACCTCGGCGCCGAACGCACGCATCGCCGCAACCGTCAGATCGATGTAGCCGCGCGCGCCGATTTCGTCGCCGGCAAGCTCGATGCGGACAGGGCCCTTGGCGCCAGGGGCAGCCATCAGCAGAGCCGATACGTATTGGCTGGAAAGGCCAGCGTCGATTTCGATCCGTCCGGCGGGAAAGCCGCCCTTGCCATTGACGGTGACCGGCGGGCATCCGGTTTCGGACGTCACCTCGACGCCGAGCGTGCGAAGCGCGTCGACGAGCGGCTTGATCGGCCGCTTGCGCATGTGCTGGTCACCATCGACGACAACCGGGCCGTCGACCAGAGCGGCGGCGGCTGTCAGGAAGCGCGTCGCAGTTCCCGCATTGCCGAGGAACAGGGGCGCGGACGGCGACGCAAGCCGGCCGGTTCCGGTAACGACGAATGTCGTGTCGTCCGGTTCGCTGACCTCAACGCCCATCGCCCGCAAGGCATCGGCCATATAGCGCGTGTCGTCGCTCTTCAGCGCACCCGTCAGCCGGCTCGTGCCCTTGGCCAGACCCGCGAGAAGCAGCGCCCGATTGGTGATCGACTTCGAACCCGGCGGGCGAACGTGGCCGCGCAGGGGGTGGTCGGTCGGCAGGATGGTCAGCTTCTTCACGGTATCACTCATGCTCGGGTCTCTTTATGCAAGTAGCGCCGAGGCTGTCGGCCTCGGCAGGCGTGTCTCTTATCAGCAGGTGGCGTAATCGGGTAACGTCCCCGATCAGAATTTGACTTGCGGCACCGCGCGATCCGCCTCGTTGGCGATCTCGAAATAGCCGGCCTTCACGAAGCGGAAGGCGTTGGCGATGAGGTTCGACGGGAAGCTCTCGACCTTGACGTTCAAGTCGCGTGCCGCTCCGTTGTAGTAGCGGCGCGACATCTGGATCTCGCCCTCGATCGTCTCCAGCGAGCGCTGCAGTTCCGCGAAGTTCTCGTTGGCCTTGAGATCCGGATAGGCTTCGGCGAGGGCAAAGAGCTTGCCGAGCGCTTGCGACAGGGCGCCTTCAGCGGCTGCCCGCCCCTCGACATCACCTGCTGGAACGGCCTGAGCGCGATTGCGCATCGCGATCACCTCTTCGAGCGTCGACTTCTCGTGCGCTGCGTATCCTTTAACCGTCTCGATCAGGTTGGGGATGAGGTCGGCGCGTCGCTTGAGCTGCACGTCGATACCCGACCAGGCTTCCTCGGCGATCTGCCGTGCCTTGACGAGGCCGTTGTAGACGAAAACGAGATACAGGATCACGGCGACGCCGATGGCCAGACCAATCATGGGATACCTCCAAAAAACTCGGCAGAGATTAGCACCGGCTTTCCAGCTTCAAAGACCTTTCTGCAGCATTCGGGCGGAGAAACGCACTCCTCCCCAAATGCAAGCCGAAGGCGCTGAACACACTGTTCACCGCTACGGCCTATCCCCAGACCAAAACACCTCGATTCCTGTTCCATCGGGAACCGCAGGGATCCGGACGATGGGCGATAGTCGCGCCATCGAACAACCCCGGATACGAAGTGAAGACCATGAAAACGCTCGCAACCCTCATCAACGTGATCGCCTTTTCGGCGCTCTTCGTTGCCTATGCGAGCGTCGGTTCGGCCGAAAGACCGACTGGTGTCCGCCGGGCGCTGCAGACCTACTCCGGTCAGGTTTACACCGGCACCTACCCCACGCTGAAGCCCGTCTGGAAGATCAGCGTCGACGCCAGCGACACGATCTGAGATCTACAGCGTCGCAATCGCGTCGGCAGCTTCATCTGCGCCGAGATTGGTGACGTCGAGCTCGATGAGCTGGTCGCATTTTCCTTTCAACAGAGCGTGCCGGCCTCTGAGATCGATCAGCACCTGCGGATCGGTCAGTTTGTGGACCTTGGAGCGGCCGGCGCGCGTCAGCCGCTTCAGGTTTTCCTCTATCGAACAGTCGAGAACGACCGCGACGAAACGGGCGCTGCGCTCGCTAGCCAGCGCCACATAGTCTTCGAACGCCCGGCTGTCGAATGCGTCATCCGACAGCGCATCGGTGAAGAGGAAGGATTGACCGGCATCGGCCTGGCGCACATGGTCGAGCACCGCCGTTCTGATCGTCGCCCGCAGCGACCAATAGAGCGGCGTGCCCCTGGTAAACAGTGCCTCGGCCGGATTGATCAGCGTATGGTTGTCGGCAAGCCTCGCGCCGAGATGATCGGCGAGATGGCGTGCGATGGTCAGCTTTCCGGTGCCCGGCCAGCCATTGATATGAACGATGAGGCTGGCTGGCTCGGCGATCAAGCGGCGTCCCGGTTGAGGTTCGCGCCGCCGGCATCGGTCAGCAGGAACGCCTCGCCACAGGCCTTTGCCAATGTGCGGACGCGCAGAATGTAGCTTTGCCGCTCGGTGACCGAAATCACCCCGCGCGCATCGAGCAGGTTGAAGACGTGGCTCGCCTTGATGCACTGGTCGTAGGCGGGGAAGACACACTTGTGCAGGTGGTTGTTTGTGCCGTTGCCCGGCGCGCCGGCCGCCAGCAGAGTCTGGCACTCTACCTCGGCATCGATGAAGTGCTGATGCAGCATGGCGGTGTTGGCGTATTCGAAGTTGTACCGCGAATATTCCTGCTCCGCCTGCAGGAACACGTCGCCATAGCTGATCTTCTCGTCGCCTTCGCGGCCGTTGAAGTTCAGATCATAGACGTTGTCGACGCCCTGGACATACATCGCCAGACGCTCGAGACCGTAGGTCAGTTCACCAGCAACCGGAGAGCATTCGATGCCGCAGACCTGCTGGAAATAGGTGAACTGCGACACTTCCATGCCGTCGCACCAGCATTCCCAGCCAAGGCCCCAGGCGCCCAGCGTCGGGCTTTCCCAGTCGTCCTCGACGAAGCGGATATCGTGCAGCAACGGGTCGAGGCCGATCGCCTCCAGCGAGCCAAGATAAAGCTCCTGCAGGTTGGACGGGTTCGGCTTCAGGATCACCTGATATTGATAATAGTGCTGAAGACGGTTCGGGTTCTCGCCATAGCGGCCGTCGGTCGGGCGACGGGACGGCTGGACATAGGCTGCGCGCCACGGACGGGGACCGAGCGCACGCAGCGTCGTTGCCGGATGAAACGTACCGGCACCGACTTCCATGTCGTAGGGCTGCAGCACCGCGCAACCCTTGTCGGCCCAATAGTTGTGCAGCGTCAGGATCAGAGCCTGGAACGAGCGCTTGGGGTTCATGTGGTCGGGCAGCGAGGCGGTGGTCATGGGGAACGTCCGAATTCTTCACGAAATGAGAGCCGGACAGGTGCCACGCCGGGCGACAGGGGTCAAGCGCTGAGGCGGCTCTCCGTGCACGCAAAGGTGCACGAAAAATCTCAGTCGTCTTCGCGCTTGAGCCGGTATTCGCCGGTCTCGGGATCCTTGACGAGGGTTCCGCTCGCGCCGGTCTGCTGCTCGCGGCGCGTCTGGTCGCGCTGACGCGTCAGCTTCTGGGCATCCGCAATGAACTTGCGGTAGCCGATCCATAGAACGAAGCCTGCGATCAGGAGCAGGATAAGCTGCGGCATCTTTCCTCCCTACTGCATATTTTTATCCTTAAATCGAAGTCGATTTAAGGATAAAAATATGCAGCCATTCAAAGTGCTACAGCGACATTTGCGCGTCTAATAAGACGCGCGGCGCTGTAGGCTCGTCGCACCGGTCGCGGCTCAAAGCCCGAAACGCGCCCACAATGCCCTTTCCTCTACTGCTTCGGCAAGACCCGCCATCGCAGAAGCCGCGATCGGTGCAGCGATATCGCCGGCAATCGATGCGCCGGTCTGGCGCCGCCCGAAAAGGCTGCGCGCCGGCTGGATCAGTTCGAGCCGCGCCTTCTCGCCATAGCGCTTCTTCACCTCGCCGCGCAGATCGCCGAGGCCGTCGATCAGACCCAGTTCCAATCCGCGCCGCCCAGTCCAGAAAAGCCCGGAAAAAACGTCGGGATGGTCGGCCAGCAGCTGTCCGCGGCGGGCCTTCACCATCTGGATGAAGGTGTCGTGGATATCGAGCTGCAGGCTCTTCAGGAACTCGATGTCGCGTTCTTTCTCTGGCTGGAACGGGTCGAGCATGACCTTGTTCTCGCCGGCGGTATAGACGCGCCGCTCGACACCGATCTTCTTCAACAGTTCCGGAAAGCCGAAGCCGCCGGAGACGACACCGATGGAACCGACGATCGACGTCGGATCGGCGATGATCTCGTCGCCGGCAAGCGCGATCATGTAACCGCCGGAAGCGGCCACGTCCTCGACGAAGACGAGCACGCGCTTCTTCTTTTCCTGGGCGAGATCGCGGATGCGCTGGTAGATCAGTCGCGACTGCACCGGCGAACCGCCGGGAGAGTTGATCGAAATCGCAACGGCCGGAGCCTCCTTCACCGCGAAGGCCTTCTCCAGCAGCGGCGCGACTGAGGCCAGATTGAGTGCCGGACGAAACTGGCCACCACCGGCCATGATTGCGCCGTGAAGCCGCACGACGGGGATGGCAATGCCATCCCGCCGAAAACGCCTCGGCATCAGCCTTTTGAAGAACCCGGCCATTTCAACTCCTGCAATACGAACACTTGTTCCTGCATGTATGCACTGGTCGTCCAAACGCAATGCCGGATACGGTAAATCAACGGCGCCGATAGGCAGCGCGTCCGTTGTTGAGATCGTCGACATCGCCGGCAAAGCGATGGGCGCCCTCCTCGTGCACCATCAGCGGCGCTCGCAGCACCAGCCGCTTGCGGCTCTGCTTGATCGCGGTCACGAGGATGCGCACGGCATTCTCGCCGGTGCGCGGATGCAGCGGCGTAATCTCGATACCGCCGAAGCGGCGGCCACAGGCGGCAATGATATCCGCGATCGATTCCGGCCGGGCGATCAGCGACAATTGTCCGCCCGGCTTCATGATCGCACCCGCCGTCTTGATCCAGATCTCGAACAGGCCGTCGCTCATCGCATGCGCCTCTGCCTTGAGGCTGTCCGGCGTGCGGTGGTCGGAAGCATCGTTGAAAGGGGGGTTCATGATCACGTGATCGAAGGCATCGTCGGGCAAGCCGGCGGCACGGCGCGCCCTGCCGGTAAGCGCAACGTCCGCCTCGATCACCGACACCCGCTCGGCGAAACGCCCGTTTTCGGGAAGCGCGAGGCTTCGGCGTGCAAACGCCGCCATGGTCGGCGAACGCTCCACCAGCACGACCTCGGCCAGATCGAGCCGCGAGGCGACCGCCATGCCGGCCGCACCCGCTCCGGCGCCAAGGTCGGCCACACGGCAGGCGCGGTCAGAAGCAACCAGCGAAGCGAGCAACATCGCATCCATGCCGGAGCGATGTCCCTGCCCCAGCGGCTGCACGACATGGAACCTGCCGCGGTGGAATGCATCGACCGTCTCAGACTCGACAAGCGTCATAGGTCCTTCGCTCATGGCCGATCGTCACACATAGGCGCCGACGAACCGCTGATCATGCCCGCAACTCCGCTTCCAACCCCGCTTCGACGAGGATGCGGCGCGCGGCATCGGCATCGTCGTCCGGCACGAGGAAACGGCGCGGCAGCAGGCCCAGCGATCCCTCCAGAATGCTCATGCCCTGATCGGCGATCAGGCTGTTGATACCGGCGTCCTTCATCAAGCTCTCGGCAAAAGAGAGCAGAACGACGTCGTTGGTGCGGATCAATTCCTTCATCCAGCGGTTTTTCCTGTCCTATTTCAGCAAGCGGGACAATTCGCCTCTTGCCGCACGTGCCCCCCCTTCCTATTGTCGAAAGCGACAATGAAAACAGGAGTCCCGGTGTTGGGCGTAGTGATACCGCTGGAAGACAGCAAAAACAAACTGGCGTCCGTGAAACCGCTCGTTGACTTGACGTCTCCCGACATGGAACGCGTCAACCAGCTCATCCTGTCGAGGGCCGGGTCCGACGTCCAGATGATTCCTGAGGTCGCCAACCACCTGATTTCCTCCGGTGGAAAGCGCCTGCGACCGATGCTGACGCTCGCCTCCGCCGCGATGTTCGGTTACGAGGGCGACGCTCACGTCAAGCTCGCCACCAGCGTCGAGTTCATGCATACGGCAACGCTGCTGCATGACGATGTCGTGGACGAAAGCGACCTGCGCCGCGGCAAATCCACCGCTCGGACGATCTGGGGCAACCAGGCAAGCGTGCTCGTCGGCGACTTCCTGCTCGGCCAGGCCTTCCGCATGATGGTCGATGTCGGCTCGCTCGATGCGCTCGACGTGCTGTCGACCGCTGCGTCGGTGATCGCCGAGGGCGAGGTGCTGCAGCTTTCCGTCGCCAAGAACATGGAGACGACCGAGGACGACTATCTCCAGGTCATCCGCGCCAAGACCGCAGCGCTGTTCGCCGCGGCCGCAGAAGTCGGGCCGATCGTCGCCCAGACCAGCAAATCCGACCGCAATGCGCTCAAATCCTACGGCATGAATCTCGGCCTCGCCTTCCAGCTCGTCGACGACGTGCTCGACTATGGCGGTTCTGCCAGCGATCTCGGCAAGAATGTCGGCGACGATTTCCGCGAAGGCAAGATCACCCTTCCGGTGATCCTGTCCTATCGTCGCGGCACACCGGAGGACCGCGCCTTCTGGCGTCAGGCGATCGAAGGCGGCGACAGCAGCGATGCCAACCTTGAAAAGGCGCTCGGCCTGATCAAGCGATATGGGGGCTTAAGCGATACCATCGCCCGTGCCCAGCACTATGGCACGATCGCGCGCGATGCCTTGGCACCGCTCCCGGTTTCGCCGTGGAAATCGGCGCTGGTCGAGGTCATCGACTTCTGCATCGACCGGGTCAGCTGACGCGCGCGCCCGGCCGAACCTGGACATCCAAGAGGAATTTCTTGCCGCGTTGCGCCAAAAAAGCCATTCTGTTCCTCAAGAGTTGTGCCAGGCAACACGTGGCTGATTCCAAAACAACCCTCAGTCGTGCGCAAGGCCGAGAGATCGGCAATGAAAGGTTTGACATGCGGCAAAAGACGATCCTCCGCCTTCTCAGCGGCGCTGCACTGATGGCTCTTGCCTCGGTCAGCGGCAGCTACCAGGCTTTCGCCGAGGAAAAGGCCGCCGTCGAAGAGACCGAGCCTTTCGACATCACGTCCGTCAACACCTTTGCAGGTGCGTTCCTGGCTGCCCGCACGGCCGACACGGACCGTGACTTTGCCGCAGCCAACGAGCTTTACCGCATCGCCCTGCAGTTCGAGCCGAACAACAACGAAGTCAAGCAGCGGCTGATGATCACCCTGCTGATGGCCGGCAAGTTCGACGATGGCGCCAAGATCGCCGAGCAGTTGAAATCCGATCCCGCTGTCGAGCGCATCACCACCGTCATCCGTGCGATCGAGGCGATCCGCAAGCGCGAATACCGCAACGCGCAGAAGCTCTTGAACTATGAGGGCCCGAACGACCTCGACCGGCTGATGAACGGCCTGCTTTCGGCCTGGGCCAAATTCGGCCAGGGCAAGCCCAAAGAGGCGCTGGCGCAGGTCAACGGTCTCGAAGGACCGGACTGGTTCCGCGTATTCAAGAATTATCATGCCGGCGCGATCGCCATCGCTTCCGGTGACAAGGCCACCGCTCGCGCCAAGCTCAACGACGCGATCCTCGATCGCGAAGGCGGCAGTGCTGCGCCTGACACGTTCATGCGGGCGGTCGAGGCATTGGCGCGCTTCGAGGCGCGCGAAGGCAACAAACAGAAGGCGCTCGACACGGTCGCCGTCGGCGAGAACATGGTCAACAACTACACCCCGCTCGAGGCACTTCGGAAAAACATCGAGACCGGCCTACCCCAGGAGCAGCAGGTTAAGAACGCATCGCAGGGTGCGGCAGCCGTGCTGTTTTCCATCGGCGGCGCGCTCAACCGTGAAGGCGCCGAAGACATCGTCTCGCTCTATCTGCAGACGGCGCGTCGTCTCGACCCTGACAGCGCCGACATTCTCGTGATGCTTGCCGGCATCGCCGAGAACCTGAAAAAGCCGAAGGAAGCGATCGAGCTTTACCAGAGCGTGCCCGAGGCTTCGCCGATGCGCCGCCTGTCCGAGCTGCAGCTTGGCCTCAGCCTTGCCAGCATCGGCAAGGTGGATGAAGCCAAGAAGCACTTGAAGGCGCTGATCGACGTCGACCCGAAGAATATCCGCAACTATCTCGCCTATGGCAGCGTGCTTTCCGATGCCAAGGACTACAAGGAGATGGGCGAGCTTTACGACCGCGCCGTCGACGCGATCGGCCCTGTGCCGAAGCGCAGCGACTGGACCGTGTTCTTCCAGCGCGGCATCGCCTATGAGCGCCAGAAACTCTGGGACAAGGCCGAGCCGAGCTTCCGCAAGGCCCTGGAACTCAACCCGGATCAGCCGCAGGTGCTGAATTATCTCGGCTATTCCTGGGTCGACATGAACATCAATCTGGAACAAGGGCTCGACATGATCCGCAAGGCGGTCGAGTTGAAGCCGGACGACGGCTACATCGTCGATTCGCTCGGCTGGGCCTATTTCCGCATGAACCGCTTCGACGATGCGGTGGTCGAGCTTGAAAAGGCAGCCGAGCTGATGGCCGGCGACCCGACCATCAACGACCATCTCGGCGATGCCTATTGGCGCGTCGGCCGCAAGCTGGAAGCCGTGTTCCAATGGACCCAGACGCTTGAGCTGAAGCCCGAAGAGGAAGAGATCCCGAAGATCAAGGCCAAGATCGAAAACGGCCTGCCGGCGCTTAAGGAAGTGGTTCCGGCCTCTGCCGACGCCAAGGAAACAGCGCCGAAGAAGGTCACCCCGGAGGCGCCTGCGCCGGACAAGAAGTCCTGATCACAGCATGCTTCAAGGCGAGATTGCGGGCTTCGCGCTGACACGGGCGGCGCCCGCCAAGATCAACCTGGCACTGCATGTCGTCGGCCAACGGGCCGACGGCCACCATCTTCTCGAAAGTCTCGTCACCTTTGCCGATCGCGGCGACCGGATCGGCCTGACTCCGTCGGAGCAGGACCGTTTCACTCTGTCCGGGCCATTCGCCGCCGAATTGTCGACGACGGGTGACGACCAGGATGGCAATCTCGTGCTCAAGGCGCGGGACCTGCTGCGCCAGGCTCTGGCATCGCAGGGCGTCGACACCGGCCCGGTCCACATTCATCTCGAAAAGAACCTGCCCATCGCCTCGGGCATCGGCGGCGGGTCCGCCGATGCGGCCGCAACGCTTCGCGGCCTTCTCGACCTCTGGAAGACCGGCATCGAACCGGCGTTGCTCGCCGCCTTGGCGCTGAAACTCGGCGCCGACGTGCCAATGTGCCTAGACGGCAGGTCGCTTATTGCCAGTGGCATCGGCGAAGAGATCACCCCTGCCATTGAGCTTCCCTCCTTCCCGATCGTGCTGGTCAATCCTCTGGTCGCGGTCTCGACGCCGGTGATCTTCCGGACGCTGGAAAAGAAGAACAACCCACCGCTTGTGATCCCGGATGGCCTCGGCCCCCCTGCGGCCTGGCTTTCGGCCATGGCGGCGATGCGCAACGACCTGGAGCCGCCGGCGCGCCGGCTGCAGCCGGTAATCGCCGACGTCTCCGGCGCGCTGGCAACAACCGGAGCCGCGCTGGTGCGGATGTCCGGTTCAGGCGCCACCTGCTTCGGCCTGTTCGACAGCGACGAAAGCGCGCAGCGCGCCGCCTACACTCTTTCTGCCGCCCATCCTGAATGGTACGTTCTCGCCGGCAGAACCGTGGGCAGAGGGAAATAGAATGGCCGGGATCAATGACAATCGCCCTTTCGTCCCCGTCGGCATCGCCATACTGACAGTGTCCGACACGCGCACGCTGGCCGACGACAAATCCGGCGACACGCTTGAGGCGCGGGTGCGCGACGCCGGTCATCGTCTGGAGGCACGCGCAATCGTGCCGGACGATCGGCAAAGGATCCGCGATCAGGTGGAGGCCTGGACGCTCGACGAGACAATCGACGTGGTGATCACCACCGGCGGAACAGGCTTCACCGGCCGCGACGTCACGCCGGAGGCGCTCGAACCGCTGTTCGAGAAACGCATGGATGGCTTCTCCGAAGTTTTTCACCGGATTTCCTACGAGAAGATCGGCACCTCGACGATTCAGTCGCGCGCGACAGGCGGTGTCGCCAACGCCACCTTCATCTTCGTCCTGCCGGGGTCCCCCGGGGCCTGCAAGGATGCCTGGGACGGCATTCTCAAGCAACAACTCGACTACCGGCACATGCCGTGCAACTTCGTCGAGATCATGCCGCGGCTCGACGAGCATCTGAAACGGGGCTGACGCCTCAATCGGCGACCCAATTGTGCCGCGAGACAAGCCTGTTCCCTGGGGAACTGCGAAACCCGCAACCGCCTGCTACAGCTTCCAACGTCAGCTCGCATTGAGGGATCGCAACGAGATCCGAGCAAATCCTTCGACCGGAGCAAAGACGGCCCATCGCCGATGTCCCCCCAAGCGATGGGAACAAAAACATACGACGCGCGGCTCGCCCGGTCGCTCGGACAAGACTTTGCTAGCAAGGAAATTTGGTAGCCGCTTGGAGGTGCCGTCCGCAGGACAGGCACCTTTTTTGTTGGAGCGAATTTACTCTAGGCGCTCTGCCTGCTGTCAACGGCGACCCAGGCGGGGACAAGCTCCGTCGCAAGCTTTCGAACGGCGCGGATATTCGTCATTTCGCCCAGCGGCATCTTCCCGCGCGCGATCGCCAAGGCGTCGCGCTTGTGCACGAGGAAGCCCGCCTCCAGCGGCTTTACGCGCCGCGCGAGACGATGCAGCAACGGCTTGCGGTGCATTCGCGATGGCGAGAAACGGGCCGGCCCCTTGTGAAGCGACACATACTCGACGAGCTCATCCACCCAGCGCCCTATCGGCCGAGCACCGGGCTCAAGCAGCATCAGCCACTCGCCGCGCGCGGAGCGCACGATTTCGCCCAGATCCCAATCGACGCAGAAACGGCAGCCGGCGGCATCTGCCACGCGCACCGACCCGTCCTTCGAGCCATGATCGAGGATGATGACATCGCTGACCAAACCTTCGACGGCGCCTGCCACGAGCACGGACAGCGTCTGTGCCAGTTCCGCCTCGTTGTCACGTGTTTCCATGATGATCGTCAGCATAGCTGTTCCTACCGCATTGCAGCGTAAAATGCTACATCCGCGTGGCATGACCGCGCCCGCGATTTGTCCGATCGCCAAGTCATGCCGGTCGCTCTCGTTTCAGCACGCGCGATTTTTGTTCTTGAATTGTTCTTGTTTTCGCGATAGGAAAATAATCAGAACAAAACGGGATCAAACGGGTGATCCCTCGGAGATTCCGATGAAAGAGCTGTCTCAGATCAGGCAGGGTGCGCTTGCACCCGCCAACACGGCAGAGGTTGCCGAAGCATTGATGAGCGGGACCGGTCTCAGGATCGAGAATGACCGTCGCCGCGGGCGGGGTGCCGGACTGAACATGTCGGGCCGCTTTGAGCCGCAGGCGCGCGAGGTCTTCGACGACGGTTGGGAGAGCCTTGAGGACCTGCCTCCCTTCAAGACCGAGGTGCAGGTGGAAAAGCCGCGCTCGGTGATCAGCCGCAACGATTCTCCCGACATTTCCTTCGATCGCTCGATCAACCCTTATCGCGGCTGCGAGCATGGATGCATTTATTGTTTTGCCCGTCCGACACATGCCTATATGGGGCTTTCGGCCGGCCTCGATTTCGAGGCGAAGCTCTTTGCCAAGCCCGACGCCCCACGCCTGCTGGAGCGCGAGCTCGCCCGCACGGACTACAAGGTGAGGCCGATTGCGATCGGCACCAACACCGATCCCTACCAGCCGATTGAGAAGGAATGGCGGATCATGCGCCAGATCCTCGAAGTGCTGCAGGCCGCCAACCATCCTGTCATGATCGTGACGAAGTCGGCGATGGTGACGCGCGACATCGATCTGCTTGCACCGATGGCAGAAAAGGGACTTGCACGGGTCGGCATTTCGGTGACGACGCTCGACCGAAAGCTGGCGCGTACGATGGAGCCACGTGCTTCGACCCCTTCCAAACGACTGGAAGCGATGCGCGCCCTCACCGAAGCCGGCATTCCGACCGGCGTGCTGGTGTCGCCGATCATCCCGGCCCTCAACGATCATGAGATCGAACGGGTTTTGGAAGCCTCCCGATCGGCAGGAGCGCTGGAAGCGACCTATGTGCTGCTGCGCCTGCCGCTGGAGGTCAGCCCGCTCTTTCGCGACTGGCTGCTGCGGAACTATCCGGACCGCTATCGGCACGTCATGTCGCTTATCCGCTCGATGCGTGGCGGCAAGGATTATGACGCCGAGTTCGGCAAGCGCATGAAGGGCGCCGGTCCCTATGCCTGGCAGATCGGCCGCCGGTTTGAACTTGCGGCCAAACGCCTCGGTCTCAACCTCAATCGTCGACAGTTGCGCGACGACATTTTCGTGCCGCCACTCGGAACCGGCGTCCAGCTATCGCTGCTCTAGAGCATTTCCAGGAAAAGTGCGAAGCGGTTTTCCGTCAGGAAATGCGTAAAAACAAGGAGATAGAGCGTTCCGCGATTCCGTCTAAATCGGAACGCCCTAGCGGCAATCGGTATTGCGTATGTCGCTGGAGAAGTGGAGTTTTCGACCGCTCAGGTCAGGAATGCGAGGTGTGGCCTGAAGGCAAAATAACCTCAATGGTTGGCCGGAATGGGCAGGCATCGGTCTTGAGACGCCCGGTTCCCTGGATCGGCTGCGATTTGGGAAGCAGGTCACGGCGCAAGTTCATGCGAGCAGCGTCCCTCGCGCGTCATATCTGGCGCGCGGCGACAGAATTGAATTCCGGCGTCTCCTCCGTGCCTCATCAGGATGACGCTGGCATACCCCCCGGCTGCCGCCGCACTCAGATCGGGGGACTTGAAGAGAATCGGTCGATCATGCGAGTTTCGCCGCATGTCACATCGCAGATCGACCGATTCTCCCCTTTTCCCGGATATTATCCTTGCGCCCGATTTCAGCTTTGAACTGGCTGCCAGAAGGGACGGCGCCTGGCCGGTCGCTGGCGCCGACGAGGCCGGCCGAGGGCCGCTTGCCGGACCCGTCGTTGCCGCCGCGGTCATCCTCGACCCGGATGCCATCCCCGAAGGCCTGAACGACAGCAAAAAATTGAGCGCCGCTGAGCGCGAACGGCTGTTCGATGAGATCCTGGCAACCGCCACCGTTTCCATCGCCTCTTCCTCGGCCACCACGATCGATACCATCGATATCCGCAAGGCAAGCCTCGAGGCGATGCGACGGGCCGTCGACGGCCTGTCCCTGACCGCGCGTTTCGTGCTGGTCGATGGCCGCGATGTTCCGCCCGGTCTTGGCTGTCACGCCAAGGCGGTGGTCAAGGGCGACGCCCGCTCGCTCTCGATCGCCGCGGCATCGATCGTCGCCAAGGTGACGCGCGACCGGATGATGGAACGGGCCGATGTCGCTCACCCCGGCTACGGCTTTGCGGCTCATGCCGGCTACGCGACAGTGGTGCATCGCAAGGCAATCGATGCCAAGGGCCCCTGCCCGCTGCATCGCATGAGCTTCCGTCCGCTGCGCAAGGATTGACGTTCGGCATCGTTGAAACCTCGCCGTCTGGATCGACACAAACCGATGCCGATGGCGGCCCCCCCGGAAGGTGCGCTTGACGGCGCAGCGCGTCATAGACGGAGACAGACGAGCGGTGACGCGGCAGGCTTTGCTGTAGCCATGTCTCCGCCCCCTGCCGAGCCGCTCCGGTCACCGCATCTGCGGTAATCCGCCGCCCGCCCCTGACCATCGGCCGGCGTTCCGCGGGGTTTCCCCCCTTATCGAGCCCAAACAGGTTCCGGACGTCACGGAAGACATCCCGAACTGGCGCTCGCACGCATCACCCAAGGCTATCCCAAAAACAAAAAGCCCCGCACGTGGCGGGGCCTTTAAATCGCATCTTGCAGCCGAGGCTTAGTTCAGGCGCGACTTGACTTCGCCAAGTGCCTTCTTGAACAGCTCGCTCTGGGCGCCGGCGTCAGCCTTGGCAGCAACAATCTTTTCGGCAGCGCTGATGGCCAGATCGACGGCAGCCGAACGAACGGCGTTGATCGCGTCGCTTTCGGCCTGCTTGATCTTCTGTTCCGACAGCGCGGTCCGGCGGGTGACGAATTCTTCCGTCTTCTGCTTGGCTTCGGCGGTCAGCATTTCTGCTTCGCGCTGGGCAGCGGCAACGATACCGGCAGCTTCCGCTTCGGCATCCTTGCGCTTGCGCTGGTATTCGGCAACGAGGGCCTGGGCTTCTTCGCGCAGGCGCTTGGCTTCCGCCAGTTCGTTGCCGATCTTGTCGGCGCGTCCGTCGAGCGCCTTGCCGATCATGCCCGGAACCTTGAGGTAGGCAATCAGGACGAAGAACAGGATCAAGCCGACGAGGGCATAGAAGGTCGCATCAAGATGCATGGTTCAGTGCTCCTCAGTTAACGGCCGATGCCTTGACGGCAGCGACGATCTCAGCCTTGGTGACGGTGCCACCAATGAGCTGCTTGACGACGGCCGTTGCAGTTTCCTCGGCGATAGCGCCGACGTCTGCGAGTGCCTTGGCCTTGATGTCGGCGATGCGGTCTTCCGCAGCGGCGATCTTCTTGGAAAGATCGGCTTCGACAGCGTTGCGGTCGGCGACAGCCTTGGACTTGGCAGCTTCGCGCGCGCCGTCTGCAATCTGATGACCCTTGGCCTTGGCAGTTGCCAAATCCTGCTCATAGGATGCGATGGCAGCGTCAGCTTCGCCCTTCAGGCGCGACGCTTCGTCGAGATCCTGAGCGATGCGGTCGTGACGGGTTTCAAGAATTCCGCCGATGCGCGGAATGATGACCTTCGACATCAAGAGATAGAAGAGGCCAAACGTGATCGCGAGCCAGAGCAGCTGCGATGCGAAATGGGTCGAATCAAAGGGCGGGAACACGCCGGAGCCAGCCTCGCCTTCGTGGGCCACACCCGTTTCGGTGTGCACCTCACCGGCCGCAGCGGCATCGTGTGCTTCGGCGCCTTCAGTGGTGGTTGACTGCTGGGCATAGGCCGCGGTCACAAACATGCTCACCTCCAGGTGCACTCAAGAATATGCGCGGCCGCGACCCTTTGACAGGTCGCGGCCGAAACTCCAGCCGTTATTAGACGGCGAAGAGGAGGAGCAGGGCTACGAGCAGCGAGAAGATGCCCAGAGCTTCCGTAACGGCGAAGCCGAATACGAGGCGGCCGAACTGGCCGTCAGCAGCCGACGGGTTGCGCAGCGCGCCAGAGAGGTAGCTGCCGAAGATGTTGCCGAGGCCGAGAGCCGTGCCGGCCATACCGAGGCAAGCCAGACCTGCGCCGATGTACTTTGCTGCTTCCGCTTCCATGATTGAACTCCTTCGAATGGTGTTGCGGCTTAGGATTGCGCTTCCGACGGAGGACCGGCCGGAAGCAAGCGACTGTATTCCTTAGTGGCTTCCGGGATGGACAGCGTCGTTGAGGTACATGCAGGTCAGTACCGCGAAGACATAGGCCTGGAGGAAGCAGACGAGGAATTCAAGACCGGTGATAGCGACGGTCATGATGAGCGGCAGGATCGCACCACCGATGCCGAGCGCGCCAAGGGCGCTCAGGGAGGTGACGAAGCCAGCGAAAACCTTCAGCGTGATGTGGCCGGCCAACATGTTGGCGAAGAGACGGACCGAAAGGCTGATGGGACGGGAAAGGAACGAGATGATTTCGATCGACACGACCAGCGGCAACAGGATGCCCGGCACGCCGTGAGGCACGAAGAGCTTCAGGAAGCCGAAGCCATGCTTGTAGAAACCATAAAACAGCACCGTGCCGATGACGAACAGCGCCAAGGCGAAGGTGACGATGATCTGGCTGGTGATGGTGAAGAAGTAAGGGAACATGCCGAGCAGGTTCGCCGTCAGGATGAACATGAACAGCGAGAAAACCATCGGGAAGAACTTCATGCCGCCGCTGCCAGCGCCTTCGCGCAGCATCGAAGCGATGAATTCATAGGACATTTCCGAAACCGACTGCATGCGCGTCGGGATCAGCCCGCGCTGCGATGTGGTCAGATAAAGGAAACCGGCAGCGGCACCCACGGTCGCAACCATGAACAGCGACGCATTGGTGAAGGAAAAGTCAATTCCGCCAATTTCGATCGGGACAATCTTGTTGACCAGGAACTGGTGGGTCGGATCGTTTGACACCGCGCTTCTCTTTCGTTCTGCCCGCCTTTAGAGCGGATACCGTGTTTTCCGGGCGACGCCTCAGGCGTCATCTCCGTCCGTCTTGTCATTCCCAGAACTGCGCTTGACCGAGTCGAGTGTCGCCACCATCCCCGCCGAACGCAGTACATTCAACACACCGGCGCAAAAGCCAAGGAGCAGGAAAATGATCATGCCCCACGGCCCTGTACCCGCAAAGTGGTCCAAAAGATAGCCCAGAAACGCCCCAACCACGATGCCAGCGATGAACTCGCTGGAGAGCTTCATTGCCGCCGCATAGCCTTTGCGGCTTTCAGCGGCTCGGGCTTCAGCACCATCCGGCTCACTGGGTCGCTTGGACTCAATCTTTTCGCCGAGCTGCTTCAGCCTTGCTTCCAGACTTTCTTCGGGTTTCTCCGTCACGTGGCTCTCCCCTTGTTGTCCCACACGGTCACGACCATGATTTCGGCCACACAAAAGGCTGCTGTTCAAGCCACGTTTCAGCCCCATTTGAAGTCGCGCGCAACATAGTTTTAGGCTTCCGCATAGTCAAGGCGTGCAAAGCGCTTCGGCGTGGACAATATTTTTCAATGATTTCATCCACTTGATAGCATTCGACGCCATCATACTGACAGACAAGGCCGGGAATCGGCAGATCGCGAGCCAGAATCTCCGGCCCGCGATCGGTGCTTGTGCGCAAGGGGTCGGCAGCTGAACTGGTCAGCTCCAGCCGCCGCCGTAGGTCCGGTAGAAGACGTGCAGGCCGATCTTGCCGACACGCTTCATCGTCTTTGCCCAGGCCGGGTTTACATAGGTTGCGTGATAATGTGTTGCTGAGCCGACTTCGGGCAGCCAGATCTTGCCGGCGGTGACCGCCATGGCAACTTCCTTTGCTTCCTTCCAGTGCGAGCGGGAATAGATCAAATCGCGGATCATGTCGCAGGCGAATGAGAACTGGCAGCGATTGCGCCATGCCTTGTTCTGATAGACGACGCCGCAGATCGTCTTCGGATAGGTCGGATTGCGCACCCGGTTGAGAATCACCTGTGCGACGGCCGCCTGGCCTTTCAGCGGTTCGCTGCGCGCTTCGAAGTAGATGCCTTCGGCGAGGCATGTCTGCTCTTCCTTGCTGAAGACGCCCGCCGGTAGCGGGGTCGCGGCCCAGGCGTGGTCCTCGGGAGAGATATCGGGAATGAAACGTCCGGCATTCTTGTCCTCGCGCAGGATCGAATCGAAGGGCGATTCACGCGCATAGTCCGGCTCGGGCCGGACATAGGCAGTCGCAAGAATGTCGGGCTTGTCGTTGGTGACAAGCTTGGCCAGCATCGGCGAGACGCCGGGATCCGTCTTCGGCGGCTTCTTCTTGTAGAAGGCCGTGGCGATCTCGATCTCCTTGCCTTTGATCTTCGGATTGGCGAAGACCATTTTTTCGGCGCCCTCGAAGCCGGGCTCCATCAGCGAACTCGTGCGCTGCAGGATCGAACCGGCGGTAAAATCCTTGGGTGGGGTGACAGGGGTGACGGCGACGATACGGCCCTTCTTGCCCTTGCGGTTGACGCGGTCTTCATCCGGCGTGCCGGCGTGCTTGCTTTCTGCGGTCAGAGCGACGCGGCTGCCATCGGGAAGATCGATACCGGCGCCGCCATCGAGCGCGCCCGTCGTGATCGGATCGGCAAAGACCATCTCGACTTCGTGGATCGATCCCGCTGGCGACGGCGTCATGTACATCCGCCAGCGCTCACCGCCACGATTGATACCGGACAGGAAGGTCGCAAGGTCGGAATAGGCCGCGACCGTGGGGAAACCGATATACACCGCAAGGCCAATGAGTGCCGGAGCCAGCCAGGCGGAGAAGTTAACACGAGATTCGCGACGCAGTTTGCTACTCTTACGCACCAACCGACTCCACGCAACGCTGATCGAAGGCACGGCTCTGCCCTCGCCGGCGATGAGCCAGCGGACAGGTTCCGCGCAGGACGCTAGGACAATGAAGCCGCCGGACGCTGTGCCGACGATGCTTCGTTCGAGCCTTGAAAATGAAGCATTAACCTTGATGTTTGGTTAATGCGTCTTCACTGAAAGGCCGGAAGAGCGGGCCTTGCGGCCCGCCGGCCGTCTTTGCAGCCGGTATCGTCAGATGATGACGTGCGAGCCGAGTTCGACGACGCGGTTGGTCGGCAGGCGGAAGTAGTCGGAAGGGTCGATCGCGGCATTGGCGAGCGCGATGAACAGGCGGTCCTGCCAATGCGGCATGCCGGACTGGGCGTCCGGTACCAGCTTGCGCCGTCCGAGATAGAACGACGTCGACATGATGTCGAACTTCAGCCCCGACTTGCGGAAGAGCCCCAGCGCCTGCGAGACGTTTTGCGTCTCCATGAAACCGAAGCGCATTTCGAGCAGGGTGAAGCGTTCGGAAAGCGGCTGCACGCTGACGCGTTCGGCCTTTGGCACTTTCGGCGTATTGGCGGTGCGGATCGTCAGGATGAAATTCTGCTGATGCAGCACGTGATTGTGCTTGATGTTGTGCAGCAGGGCCGCGGGCGTCGATTCCGGGTCGCTCGTCAGGAACACCGCTGTGCCGGGCACCGAAACCGGCGCATGTTCGCTCTTGCGCTCGATCGACTTGACGAAGCTTGCCAGCGGAATGTCGATATGGCGGGTCTTGGCATGGAGAATTTCCGTGCCGCGTTTCCAGGTCCACATGATCACGATGAAGGTCGCGGCGATCAGCACCGGCACGTAGCCGCCGTCATGGATCTTCAGCATGTTGGCGCCGAGGAAGACGAATTCCAGCGCGAACAGCGGCAGCAGCACGGCGCCGGCCCAGAGCGCCGACCAGTTCCAGCGCGCACGCAGGAACTCGAAGGAGAGAACTGTCGTGACCACCATCGCGCCGGTGACCGAGATGCCATAGGCGGTGGCGAGCGATTCCGACGAGCCGAAGACGAAGACCAGCGCCATGACGCCGAACATCAGCAGCGTGTTGACGTTGGGCAGATAGATCTGCCCCGTGTGTGTCTCCGACGTGTGGAAGATCGCCATGCGCGGCAGGAAGCCGAGGTGGATCGCCTGCCGCGTCAATGAGAATGCGCCCGTTATCACCGCCTGGCTGGCAATGATCGTCGCGAACGTCGCCAGGATGACCACCGGCAGCAGCGCCCATTTCGGGAACATCAGGAAGAACGGGTCCGACATCGCCTCGGGGTTCTTCAGGATGAACGCGCCCTGGCCGAGATAGTTGAGCGTCAGCGCCGGAAAGACGACCAGGAACCATGCCCACTGGATGGGCCGGCGGCCGAAATGGCCAAGGTCCGCATAGAGCGCCTCTGCGCCGGTCACCGTCAGGAACACGGCGCCGAGCACGATGATGCCGACATAGCCCTCATTGAACATGAAGCTGACGGCATAATAAGGATTGAAAGCCTTGAAGATCGACAGGTCGTCGGAAATGTGGACAAGGCCGATGCCACCCATGACCAGGAACCAGACGAGCGTGATCGGGCCGAAGAAGTTGGAGACCGCGGCCGTGCCCTTGGACTGCACGGCAAACATCAAGAGCAGGATGACCACGGCAATGGGAACGACATAGTCCGACAGCGCCGGGGTCACGAGTTTCAAGCCCTCGACGGCCGAAAGCACTGACAGAGCCGGCGTGATCATCGCATCGCCGATGAACAGCGCGGCACCGGCAATGCCCATGAAGAACAGGATGGCCGTGTGGCCATTCCCCGTTTTCATCAGCAGCGCCAGCAGCGAGAGCGTGCCGCCCTCCCCCTGGTTGTCGGCGCGCAGCAGAAACAGCACATATTTGATCGTGACGATGATCGTCAGCGTCCAGATCATCAGCGAGATCAGGCCGATGATTTCGACATCGGTGACGCCGTCGTGGGACACCGGGCGCAGCGCTTCGCGAAACGCGTAGAGCGGGCTGGTGCCGATATCGCCATAGACGACGCCGATGGAGCCGAGGCCGAGGACGAGCAGCCGGCGCAGGTCTTTCGACCCTTGTGTGGAAGGGGCATGCGATTGGGTCATGCGTGTCCTACAGGCTGTTACAGCCAGCCTTTCCAGCGAAAGAAGAAAAACGGTATCACGGCGGATATCACCATGGCAGCCAGCGCCCAGGGATAGCCGAGCGGCCATTCGAGTTCCGGCATGACGCGAAAGTTCATGCCGTAGACGGAAGCGACCAGCGTCGGCGGCAACAATACCACCGAAGCGATCGAGAAAATCTTGATGATGGCATTCTGCTCGACATTGATGAGGCCGAGAGAGGCGTCGAGCAGGAAGGTGATGTTGCCGGAGATGAACGACGCATGTTCCGACAATGTCTGGATGTCGCGCGAGATCGAGCGGCAAAGTTCGCGGCTGTCCTTGTCCGCCTGGACCTCGGGAACGGTGTAGACGAAGGTCAACAGGCGCGAGAGCGACGCGAGGCTATCGCGGGTCTTGGCGACCAGCCGGTGATGGCCGGCGACATCGCGCAGGCGCGCTTCCAGAAAATGCGGCGGACGACGTTTGACGACTGCCTTGTCGCCAAAGACCTGCAGCGACAGATCGTCGATCTTGCCCACGGCCTGCTCGAGAATTTCGGCAGTGCGGTCGGCAATCGTTTCGAGCAACCGGGTCAGCATCACCACACCGTTCGGACAGCCGCCCGGAATCCGATGCATTGCCGCCTTGAAGAGGGCGAAGGCACGCGGTTCGGCGTAGCGAATGGTCACAAGACGCCCGCCATGCAGGATGAAGGCAACGTCGGTGAGATCGGGAATATCGGTTTCCGAACGATAGACCAGCGACGCCGTCATGAACACGGCATCGGCCTCGGTATAGAGCCGGCTCGACGGCTCGATGTCCTTCAGGTCGTCGCGTGTCGGGATCGAGATGCCCAGAAGCTTCTCCATCATCAGATCCTCGGCCTTGCTCGGCTCGACGAGGTCGACCCAAACGATATCTGGCCGCAGGGCAACGAGCTCATCCGCCACCGACAGGGTGACAGTCTCACCGTTGGAGCAATAGCCCGTGATCATTCAGGCGCCCTTCCCGCAGCTGCGGCCCTGGGCAGAGGTGCGAACCCGAGCGAAAGTGAGCAACCGCATCGGCGCCACAGTATTCCCACAATCGAATTCCATCGGATGAAGCGTTCCGCCAGTCAGGACAAAATCCTCAACTCGGTCGTCGCGGGAGGACAAGATCTCCAGCGAGAGGGCGCTAAGTTGGGCACCTTCGCAAGTGCGGCACGGCATATGGCGCAATACAGACGCAAAATCAATGCCCCCTCGATACATGACACAGGCGCCGTCTACTGTTCCGGCGTCACCCTACTGCATGTTTCGCCGAATCGAAATCGGGGCGCGGACAAAATTGTGCCGCTATTCCAGGGGGCTGCAGCAGGCGACCGCCAAGTCGGGCTGCCACCGCAACGATGGCGTCCGACGAAGCTGGATGAAGGCCTATTCGAAGACGATGCTCGGCATTGCACGGCTCTTGTCGTCGCGGGCAGCCAAAACCTCAGCCCAGACCTTGGTCGCGATGTCGCGATAGATGCGGGCGATCTCGCCGTCTGCATCGGAAACGACCAGAGGCGTGCCCGCATCGGATGTTTCGCGGATGCCCATGGTCAACGGCACTTCGCCGAGGAAGGGTACGCCGATGCGCTCGGCCTCCTTGCGCGCGCCGCCATGGCCGAAAATGTCGTAGCGCTTGCCGGTGTCCGGCGCGACGAAATAGCTCATGTTCTCGATGATGCCGAGCACCGGCACTTCAACCTTGCGGAACATCGCCAGCCCTTTTCGGGCATCGATGAGCGCCAGGTCCTGCGGCGTCGAGACGATCACCGCGCCGGCGAGTGGAACTTGCTGTGCCATGGTCAATTGCGCGTCGCCGGTGCCTGGCGGCATATCGACAACCAGCACATCGAGATCACCCCAGGCGACTTCGCGCAGCATCTGCAACAGCGCCGACTGGATCATCGGGCCGCGCCAGATCATCGCCACTTCCTCGTCAACGAGGAAGCCCATGGACATGACCTTGAGGCCGTAGTTTTCCATCGGGCGGATCATCCGGCCCTCGATCTGCTGCGGCCGGCCGGAAATCTTCAGGAGGCGCGGCATCGACGGGCCATAGATGTCGGCGTCGAGCAGGCCGACTTTCAGGCCGTTGGCCTTCAGCGCCAGCGCCAGATTGACCGATGTGGTGGATTTGCCGACGCCGCCCTTGCCGGAGGCGACGGCGATGATTGCGCCAACGCCGGGAATGCCTGCCTTGGCGGGCGCGCCGCCGGCCGGACGCTGGCCATGGGCATGACCGGCATGGGCGCCGGCCGGTTGCGGACGCTGTACCGGGGCTGCCGCTGGTGCTGCCTTGCGGTCGGCCGTCAGAGCGACCATCGCCGCGCTGATTCCCGGGATTTCCCGCACCACGCGCTCTGCGGCTGCGCGCATCGGCTCCAGTTCCTTGGCCCGATCGGCCGGAACGGTGATCGAGAAATAGGCCTTGCCATCCGAAATGAAGACATCCGACACGAGCCCAAGCTCGACGATGTTGCCTTCCATGTCCGGTCCGCGGACCGTTCGCAGCTTATCAAGAACCACGTCTCTGGTGACTTCCGGCATCGCGCCCTCTCATTCTCTGCTATCTCTTGGATAACGTTTGTTATCCCTTAGATAATCGAGGCAGGGCGCTTCGCCAATGCGACATAACGGAAAAAGCAGGGCCGCCACTCACCCTGGTGTCCGTACATCCGGAATCACAAGCGTGATCCAGGGATCACACGGGGTTGGGTGGCGGCCCTTTTTGTCGCGACCTTCTTGGGCGCTGTCTTGTTTTTAGTCCCCTCTGGACATGCATCTAGCAATGCAGGATGCGTGCCAGATTCGAGGAAGAACAAAAAAGCGAATATTTTCAGTGGATTAGATGCGGCGTTGGTTGCCCGAGACCCCGAGAGCATCTGCCCAGTTTATGGGCAATGGTCTCAAATCCGCACAGGATCGGTGCATCTTTCAGCTGTGACCCACGCGGAAGACGGGGCGAAAGGCTTCGGGCCCGTCGCGCCGAACGACGGCTAGCTGATGTAGCCCTTCTTCATCGCCTTGACGACGGCCTGCGTCCGGTTCACCGCGTCGAGCTTCTTGGTGACGTGGTTGAGGTAGTGGTTCACCGTGTGCTCGGAGAGGCCGAGAATGCCGGCAATCTCGGCGCTGGTCTTTCCCGCCGCCGTCCAGCTCAGGCACTGGATCTCGCGCTCGGACAGCGACGCACTGCTGTTCTTCCACACGGAACCGATCTCGGCCAACCGGTTGTAGACATGGATCGCGATCATCTGCAGTTCCATGATCACCGTCATCGGCAGTTCGGCTTCCGGCCCCATCAGGATGACGGCGCCACGGCCGCCTTCGGCGTCATGCACCGGGAAGTAGCTGGCCTGGAAGATGGCGTTCTCGCGCAGCATCGCAATGTATTCCCGGGCTGAATCGGGCTTGCCGCCCTCGCCTTCCCAGGCATCGAGCGTCACCTGGAACGGCGTCGTCGTTTCCCGCAGCCGCTTGACGCCGGTGCTGAAGCGCAGCATCGACAGGCTGTCATATTTGTTGAGCAGCTCTGCCGGCATATTGGAAATGACCGTGGTTGCCGCCAGGCGCTCGACATCAATGGAAGGGATCGAACAGATGAGAAAGGTTTTGAAGCCGAACATCTGCGTGATCCGCCGCATATAGCGGATGATGTCGAACTGGGTCTCCAGTTTTGCGATCTCGGACGCGAAATCACCGCCCCGGGGCAGATCTGCGTCAGTCGTCCCGGTGGTCATCGTATCCTGCATTCGCGCGTTCCATGGCATTCATCAACTATCAAATAGACCGACCTGCAGGCCAATGCCAACAGATGATCGAGATTCCCTGCCCTACGCGCCCAAAAGCCTGTGTATTTCCCTACAAGCGACCTGCGCCATGCCGCAGCATCCAGCTTTGATGTGCAGGATGTGCCAATTCTCAGTTGATCAAACCGGCACGCATGGCCTTGACGACCGTTTGCACGCGATTGACCGAATCCAGCTTTCGCGTCGCCCGGTTGAGATAGTGGTTCACCGTATACTCCGATAGCGCCAGGATGCGCGCCATCTCGCTCGTGGTCTTGCCGGCGGCGGCCCAGCGCAGGCATTCGACCTCGCGGCGCGACAGGCTTCCCGAGCCGCGTCGCCCGCGCTCACGCACCTCGGCCAGCTTGCTGAACAGAATACCGGCCCACAGATTGAGTTCCTGCATCTCGTCGTTCGACACCACAGGGCGGTCGCCGCCAAAGGCAATCGCAGCCCGGTGGCCGCCAGCGTCGTGCACCGGCAGATAGATGCCGCGCGGCATGCCCGCCTGCTCAAAGACGCAGATGGCCGCGTCGCCCTTGCCATCGGCGCGGCGGCGCGCCAGTTGATGGGCATCATAGGTAAACGGTATGGTGCTGCGGCGCAGACGCTGGATCACAGGGCTGCCATTGATCAGGCCAGCGCTGTCGTAGCCTTTCAGGAACTCGACCGGATAGGTCGTCATGATGGCGTTGTCCTCAAGGCTGTTACAGCCGGTATCCGGAACGGCGAGCACAAGGAAACCACGGAAGCCGTAGGCCTCCGCAACCTGGCCGATCACCCGTCTGATATCGTCCTCGCAACAAATCGGCCCCCTCACGGACCGTCCGTCAGGAAGCATCAATGACGCCATATTCGCGCTGAAATCGATCATCTTCCGCCCTTCTCCACATCCAGCTCCGGGGAGGAGCACGGCCGCTGACGCCGCATGAAGATCACGTCAAAATTTCTATCAATGTCATAATCAACTCTGTCCGCGGGAACCGCGAAGCGAGTCTGATATATTAACGTTATCGAGCTTGGAACACTACGTCCAGTCGAAGTTTCTAATTTACCGTAAAGTGAACTCAAGGTCCACCGCGGCCCGGACCGAGGCGAATCGCGGCCTCCTCCCCGATCGCCGCCGCCGCCGTCCGTACCGCCCCCGACCAGGCGGCCAGTTGCTCCATGCTCACCCGATAGGCCGGTCCCGTAACCGAGATTCCAGCCGTCAGATCGCTACCCGAAACACGGATCGGCGCAGCCACGCAACGGATCTCTATCTCATGTTCTTCCCGATCGAAAGCGTGTCCGTCGCGGCGAATGTCCGCAATCTCCGCCAGCAACGTTTCGGCCGAGCGATGCGTATGCGGGGTGAACGCGTGGAACGCCATTTTTGCAACAAGCCGCTCCAGTTCCGGTTGCGGCAACAGCGACAGCGCCGCCTTGCCGATGCCGGTGCAATAGACGGGAGAGGCCTTGCCGATCTGCGAACTCATGCGCACCGTCTGCCGGCTTTCGACCTTGTCGACATAGACGATCTCGGTTTCCCTGAGGATGCCGAGATGCACAGTCTCACCCGTCAACTCGTGCAGGCTGCGAAGATGCGGTTCAGCAACGTCGCGGAAGCGATTGCTGGACCAGGAGCGATAGGCAAGTGTGAGCAGGCGCAGGCCCGGCTCGTAGCAGAGATCGCGCCGCTGCACGAGCAGCCCTTCCTCGACGAGATGGCTGAGCAGCCGATGCAAGGTTCCGCGCGGCTGGCCGGATCGGGCAAGGATGTCGGTGAAACGCTGCGGCCCATCCGCCATCACAACGGCCTCAAGAACGGCCATGGCCTTGCCGAGCGTGCCGGTACCCGCCACCTCACCATCCGCAAACACTGCCAGGTCTTCGCTCATGTCGCTCGCATCATTCCGGTCCCATCAAGGTCCAAGGTCCGCCATCCTATCTTGACAAGATAACCGCCGTCGCCCGATAATTCCATATAATAAAATCACGTTCCACATATTGGAACAAAGAAACCTGCAAGCGTGCCGGGACGGCGCGAATGGGGAGTGCCCGACCGATGCCGTTGCCTGCGGCCCAATTTCACGACCTGAGGGATCGCTGTATCCTTGTCACCGGCGGTGGCGCCGGCATCGGTGCGGCACTCGTCGAAGGTTTCGTTCGTCAAGGGGCGCACGTCGCCTTCGTCGACATCGACGAGGCGGCAAGCCGGGAGCTCGCCGACAGGCTTTCTGTCGAGGCCGGATATAGGCCGCTCTTCATTCATGCCGACCTGCGCGATATCGAGGCATTGAGGACAGCCGCCGAAACGGCCGCGGCGACACTTGGCGCGATCCACGTGCTCGTCAACAATGCCGCACGCGACGACCGGCAGCCGCTCGAAAGCGTCACCGAAGAGAGCTGGGACGAAAGCCAGGCCGTCAATCTCAGGCACCTGTTCTTCATGAGCCAGGCGATAGCGCCGCATATGCGCCGGGCCGGCGGCGGATCGATCGTCAACTTCTCGTCGATCGCCTTCCTGCTCAACATGGCGGAAATCCCCGCCTATGCGACGGCCAAGGCGGGCATCATCGGATTGACGAAGTCGCTTGCCGGCAAGCTTGGCCCCGACAATATCCGCGTCAATGCGATCCTACCCGGCATGATCGTTACCGAGCGCCAAAAGAAACTCTGGCTCGACGAAACGGCGATTGCAGCGATGCTGGAGAAACAATGCCTGAAGCGAAGCCTGACCGCCGAGGACCTCGTCGGCCCATGCCTTTACCTGGCGTCCAACAGTTCCATGGGCATGACGGCCCAAACGATGATCATTGACGGAGGCGCACTTTGATGACCGCAGCCTATTATGCCGCAGTCGACTGGGGAACCACGAGCTTTCGGCTCTGGATCATTGCCGAAGACGGCGCGGTGCTTGCAGAGCGGCGCAGCGGCGAAGGCATGACCACGGCCGCCAAGACCGGCTTTTCAACCGTGCTGGAAGCACATCTGGCGGCGGTGGCCGCACCGACGCACCTGCCCGTCATCATCTGCGGCATGGCGGGCGCCAAGCAGGGCTGGCTGGAGGCCGGCTACCTCGATACGCCCGCCGTCCTCTCGAGAATTGCGGCAAGCGCCGTCGCGGTGCCCGATGTCGGCCGCGACATCCGCATTCTGCCGGGTCTTGCCCAGCGCGATCAGCAGCATCCCGACGTCATGCGTGGCGAAGAGACCCAGCTGCTCGGCGCTGCAGCCAGGCTTGGCGACGGCCGGCACCTCGTCTGCATGCCCGGAACCCACAGCAAATGGGTGCGGCTCGACGGCGGCAAGGTCACCGGTTTCTCGACCTTCATGACCGGCGAATTGTTCGACGTGATCGCCAGGCATTCCATTCTCAGCCATTCGGTCGCGGATGCGCAGGTTTTTTCCCGCGACCATCCCGCGTTCCTCGCCGCCGTCGCGGCGGCCTACGCCGACCCGGCGCTCGCCACCAACCTGCCGTTCGGCGTGCGGGCCGGGCAATTGCTGCACGGCACGACGGCGACGGACGCCAAGGCGACGCTGTCGGGTACGCTGATCGGGCTTGAGATCGCCGGCGCCCTGGCAGCGGCCGGAACCGTCGATAGCGTCTGCCTCGTCGCCTCCGGCTCTCTCGGTGCGCTCTATCGCGAAGCACTTGCAAGCCTCAATCTTAGCCCCCGGATCGTCGACGCCGACGAGGCCGTGCGCGCCGGCCTTTCGACTGCCGCACAGGCAATCTGGCCCCTCTGACCGAAAGACTGCTGATATGAACCGTATCCCCTTTCCGCCGATGAAATACCCGCTGGTCGCCATCCTGCGCGGCCTCAAGCCCGAGGAAACCGAAGGCGTCGTCGGCACGCTGATCGAGGCGGGCTTCACCGCGATCGAGATCCCGCTCAATTCGCCGGACCCGTTCCGGTCGATCGAAACCGCGGTAAAGATGGCGCCGCAGGGCTGCCTGATCGGCGCCGGCACGGTGCTGACGACCGCGCAGGTCGAACAGCTTGCCGATGTCGGCGGACGGCTGATGGTCAGCCCCAATGTCGAGCCGGCAGTGATCCGGCTGGCGGCGCAAAAGGGCATGGTGACCATGCCCGGCGTCTTCACCCCGACGGAGGCGCTCGCGGCCGCTGCGGCAGGCGCAACCGGCCTCAAATTCTTCCCGGCAAGCGTGCTCGGCCCTTCCGGGATCGCCGCGATCCGCACCGTGCTGCCGACCGATGTCGAAGTGGCAGCCGTCGGCGGCGTGTCGGAGGAGAATTTCGCCGACTATGCCAAGATCGGCATCAGAAGCTTCGGGCTCGGATCGAGCCTCTACAAGCCCGGAATGAGTGCCTCCGACGTCGGCAAGCGCGCCGTCGCGACAGTCAAGGCCTACGACGCCGTCTACGGAGCACGATGATGAGCGATAGTATTCCTTTTGCCGGCAGCATCCTTTGCGGAGCGACCTCGATCCTCGGGGAAGGCCCAACCTACGACCCCGGCAGCGGCACCGCCTGGTGGTTCAACATCAAGGGCCAGGAACTGCACGAACTGCACCTCGAAACCGGCCGCAAGGCCGTGCATGCGCTTCCGTTCCTCGGCAGCGTCCTTGCCGTCATCGATCCGCTCCGGCAACTGATCGTTTCCGACCAGGGGCTGTTCCTGAGAGATACGCAGACGGGCGCGTTCAGCCTCGTGACGACGCTGGAGGACAAGCCCGGCAACCGCTCGAACGACGGCCGCGTTCATGCGTCCGGTTCGCTGTGGATCGGCACCATGGGGCGCAGCGCCGAAAAGGGAGCGGGCGCGATCTATCACGTCGCCGGCACGCAGGTGACTAGGCTCTATGACCGGATCACCATTCCCAACAGCATCTGCTTTTCGCCTGACGGAACCGTTGCCTATTTCGTCGACACCGATGTCAACCACCTGATGCGCGTCGACATCGATGCCGAGACGGGATTGCCAACGGGCGAGCCCAGCCTGCTCGTCGACAGCAGCGGCGAGGCCGGCGGCATCGATGGCTCGGTCTGCGACGCCGACGGCTTGATCTGGAATGCCCGCTGGGGCAGCGGCACGGTCGACGTCTATAGGCCCGACGGCGTGCGTCTCACGCGCTATGCGATGCCGACGACGCAGCCGAGCTGCACGGCCTTCATCGGGGCGAAGGCCGACCGCATGCTGGTGACGTCGGCCTGGCAGGATCTGGACGAAGCGGCGCGCGCAGCTGATCCGCATGCCGGCAAGACCTTCGAACTCGGCGTCAGCGTCAACGGCCGGTTCGAGCCGTCCTTCCGCCTCTGATCGGAAACCCTACAGCACCGCGCGTCTTATTAGACGCGCAAAGGTCGCTGTAGCACTTTGAAGTGCTGCATGTTTTTTCCTTAAATCGAATGGGATTTTAAAGAAACATGCAGTAGCGAAGCGCCAATAAAAAGTCATACAATTCATCCACGCGATCAATCGCATGGTGAGGAGGAAGCTTGAATGAGCGACAAGAAGAAAGAACTGCGCAGTCGGCACTGGTATGGCGGCACCCACAAGGATGGTTTCATCCATCGCTCCTGGATGAAGAACCAGGGATTTCCGGACCATGTCTTCGACGGGCGCCCGATCATCGGCATCTGCAACACCTGGTCGGAACTGACCCCATGCAACAGCCACCTGCGCATTCTGGCTGAGGGCGTCAAGCGCGGCGTCTGGGAGGCCGGCGGCTTTCCGGTCGAGTTTCCGGTGTCCTCGCTTGGCGAAACGCAGATGCGGCCGACGGCGATGTTGTTTCGCAACCTGCTCGCCATGGACGTCGAGGAGGCAATCCGCGCCTATGGCATCGACGGCGTCGTGCTGCTTGGCGGCTGCGACAAGACGACACCCGGCCAGCTGATGGGCGCGGCTTCGGTGGACCTGCCGACGATCGTCGTTTCCTCCGGGCCGATGCTGAACGGCAAATGGAAGGGCAAGGACATCGGCTCCGGCACCGACGTCTGGAAATTTTCAGAAGCGGTGCGCGCCGGCGAGATGAGCGTTCAGGAGTTCATGGCGGCCGAGAGCGGCATGTCGCGTTCGCCCGGCGTCTGCATGACCATGGGCACGGCCACCACCATGGCGTCGATCGTCGAGGCGATGGGCCTGTCGCTGCCGATGAATGCCGCACTCCCCGCCGTCGATGCGCGCCGAATGGCGCTGTCGCACATGACGGGCAAGCGCATCGTCGAGATGGTGCATGAGGATCTGCGCCTGTCGAAGATCCTGACCAAGAAGAATTTCGAAAACGGGATCATTGCCAACGCCGCCGTCGGCGGATCGACCAATGCGGTCGTGCATATGCTGGCGATCGCCGGCCGTGCCGGCGTCGATCTCTGTCTCGAGGACTTCGACCGCGTCGGCGGTCAGGTGCCGTGCATCGTCAACTGCATGCCTTCAGGCAAGTATCTGATCGAGGATCTCGCCTATGCCGGCGGCCTGCCAGCCGTCATGAACCGCATCCAGCATCTGCTGCATGCGGATGCGCCAACGGTCTTCGGCATGCCGATCAGCCGATATTGGGAAGACGCCGAGGTCTTCAACGACGACGTCATCCGCCCACTCGACAATCCGCTGCGTGCGGCAGCCGGCATTCGCGTGCTCAAAGGCAACCTTGCGCCGAACGGCGCGGTCATCAAGCCGTCTGCCGCCAGCGAACATCTGCTGGCGCATGAGGGCCCGGCCTATGTCTTCGAGACGATCGAGGACCTGAAGGCCAAGATCGACGATCCGGATCTGCCGGTGACCGAAGACACCATCCTGGTGCTCAAGGGCTGCGGTCCCAAGGGGTATCCCGGCATGGCGGAAGTCGGCAACATGCCGATCCCGCGCCGGCTGGTCGAAAAGGGCGTGCGCGACATGGTGCGCGTTTCGGACGCCCGCATGTCGGGTACGGCGTTTGGAACCGTCGTGCTGCATGTCAGCCCGGAATCGAACGCCGGCGGGCCGTTGGCGATCGTCAGAACCGGTGACCGCATCCGGCTCGACGCGATGAAGGGCGAACTCAACCTGATGATCAGCGAGGAAGAGTTTGCAGCCCGCATGGCCGCCTGGCAGCCGCCGGAGCAGAAATGGACACGCGGCTACTACAAGCTCTATCAGGATACGGTGCTGCAGGCGGACAAGGGCGCCGACCTGGATTTCCTCGTTGGCGGAAGCGGCAGCGAGGTTCTGCGCGAAAGCCATTGAGGATAGCTGTTGCGCCAAGCGACACGGCAGTGGAACCCCGCCCCTTCGGCGGGGTTTTCGTTTATCCGGCCGTCGATCGGCGACCGACCAGCAACTCGGTGGCCGGCGCCAACGAGCGCAGCCGCGACCAGGTCTCATAGCCATAGATGGCGAGACCAACCGCAATGAAGAGTTCCTTGTATTCGGTCGGATCCCAGATGCGCACGAGTTCCTGCGCCTGCAGCACGAACAGTTCCTGGATCGCGACGATCAGGATCGCGCCGGCGGTGAGCACTGTGAATTCCCGCCATAAGCCGCCCCGCAGTGCGAGATCGGCGATCACCAGCAGGATGATTATCGTCATCATCACCATCATCTGGGTCGGCAGCATGCTCCAGTTGTCGCTGTTGAACGCCGCCATCGGTGCGCTTGCCGCCAACACCAAAACGCTCGGCGTGAATGCTTCGAACCGCCCGAGCGCGAAACCCTTGCGAAGGTAGAGCCAGACAAAGGGCGCTAACGTCAAAAGCACGAAGCTGCCGGTATAATAGAGCAGCTCGGTGAAACCGGTTGAGATGTTGTGCAGGTTCAGTTCCTGCTGCTTGTTGAGGCCCAGCAACGCGTCGGGCGTGGAAATGCCGAACACGCGTTGCATCCAGGATATCTCTTCCATGCCGACGATGAACAGAACAAGGCTGAAGGATGCCGCGGCACCGGCCGCCAGCCATGCGACGCGATCGGCCTCACCCCGCGCCGCGCGCAATTGACCCATGGCCGCCAGCGCGAAGAACACGCTTGAGGCAAAGATCAACAGGGCGGAAAGCCACTCGAAGATGTTGTCCTCGCGGGCCAGGGCGCTGAAGATCGCGGCATCGACGCTGAAAAGAAGGGCCGCCGCGGCTGCAAAGACCGGCATTGCGATGCAGATCCACAGTTCGCGGCGTGAGGCCATCCGAAGCGCGGGTGCGCCGAGCCAGGACGCATCGCGCGTGAACCCCTGAATAGCCGCAAGCGACAGACTGAGCGACACCCATGCATGCCAAAGATTGTAGGGTTCGATCTCAGGCATCCGCTCCGAAAAATAGCGCACGCCGAACAGGCTGCGCTCGATCCCGACAAGGCCGACCATCACCAAAACGGAAAGCAGGGAAACGGAGAGAAATCGCCGTGGCAGAAACATGGGGAACCGTCCAGATCAACAGGATGGAATATCCACGAAGAATGCTCCATCCCGTCTTCAGCAAGTATAGGCAAGAACACTCAATATTGTATGAATGTAAAGCAGAACTCAATAGACCACTAAAATACATAGCCGGAGTGATGACGCTCCGATATCTGCCGAAAGGTGAGCGACGACCACCGGCGATATTGATCTGCGACCATAGAAGTTTGGCGCATGACTGCCAGAATTCCGGCGCGATCAGTCGAATTTTTCTGGAACCGTTTCTGCCGCCAGGCGTTGCTTTGGTATCACCGGTGCGGTGGAAACCTGGCGACGATCAGGACCGCGCCTTGATCGACAACGTCAAGGAAAGGCAGTTTGAGATGACCAAGAAACTTGTATCTTCCGTTGCGGCCGGTGCGCTTATCGCGAGTGTTGCGTTCGCGCCGATGACCTTCGCTCAGGACGCCACCCAGCCTAAGCCGGCCGAGCCGCAGACGATGGAAATTCAGCCGGCTCCGGGTGCCGAAGCACCTGCAGACCAGGCGCAGACGACACCGCCGGCAACCACCGAAGCACCTGCTGTCACGGCCCAGTCTGACGGAACGTACCTGACCGAACAGGCCAGTGACCAGATCGCGACCAGCACCTATGTCGGCCAGACCGTCTATAATGCCGGCGACGAAAATGTCGGTGAGATTAACGACCTGATCATCAAGAAGGATGGCGGCGTTGTAGCTGCTGTGATCGGTGTCGGCGGCTTCCTGGGCCTCGGTGAGAAGAACGTTGCGGTCCCGTTCGATCGCATTCAGATCTCCGAACAGGCCAATACGGATGCCTTGAAGCTGACGACGACGGAAACCGCCGAAACCTTGAAGGCGGCTCCCGAGTTCAAGACCAAGGCGCAGCAGGTCGCCGAACAGCTCGCCAACCAGCCGGTTGACACGTCGACGACCTCCTCGACCACCGGAACGGCACCGGCTACCCCGATGCAGCCGGCACCGGCTGAGGGTACCCAGCAGTAAGCTGGATCGTTAGACGACCAGAAGATGGAGCGGCGGTGCTTTCACCGCCGCTCGTTTTGTTCAGAAAAGCACGCCGTAGCGCAGCGCATCATAGATGCCGGCATGGATGTTGCGGCTGGCGACGGCATCGCCGATGCGGAACATGTCGAAGCCGGCGCCCGGGTTGCGCAGTGGGATCGGGTTTTCGCCGCGAAGCAGCGCCTTGTAGTCGACGGCGCCCAGATTGCGAGAAATCGGCTTCAATTCGCGGTAGAGATCGTCCATCGGCACGGTGCCGTGCTCGACCACCACCTGCGCCACCCGGCGTTCGCTCGATGCCGTGTCAGAAAAATCGGAACCGAGCGTCGCCACCAGCCCATTGCCTTCCCGCCGAACCGACCGGAGGCGGGTGTTGATCGTCACACGCACATTGTGATCTGCAAACGCCCTGGCGTAAGGCACATGGTTCATGCCGCCGACTTCGGGCGCGAACATGCGCTCGGGCGAGATGATCTCGAGCTCGACGCCAGCGCGCGCAATCAATTCGGCCGCAGTCATGCCGCTATGGGCGCCGTTGTCGTCATAGAGCAGCACGGGTCCCTCCGTCTTCACCGCACCGGCGATGATATCCCAGCTTGAGACAACCAGTTCGTCCCCCGCCTCCAGAGCCGGGTTTTGGGCGATGCCGCCGGTAGCAACGACGACAAGATCGGGCGACCGCTCCAGAACATCGTCGACGCCGGCAAAGACGTTGTAGTGGATCCGCACGCCAAGCCTCTCCAGCTCCGACAGCCGCCAGTCGACGATGCCGATCAGTTCCTTGCGCCGCGGATTGCGCTGGGCAAGCAGAATCTGCCCGCCCGCCTCGCCGGTAGCCTCGATGATCTCGACCACATGGCCGCGCTCGGCAAGCACACGCGCCGCCTCAAGGCCGGCCGGACCGGCACCGACGACGACGGCCTTTCGCTTCGGCCCTTCGCTTCTGGAGATGACGTGTGGCACGATCGCCTCGCGCCCAGTCGCCGCATTGTGAATGCAGAGTGCGCCGCCACCCTCGTAGATACGATCGAGACAGTAGGTCGCGCCGACGCAGGGGCGTATCTGGGCTTCCCGGCCCTCTTCGATTTTCCGGACGATATGCGGGTCGGCGATATGGGCACGGGTCATGCCGACCATGTCGAGTTTGCCCTCGGCTATCGCGTGGCGTGCGGTGGCGACATCGGCGATGCGGGCCGCATGGAAAACCGGAAATTTGGTCGCCGCCCTGATTTCGCCGGCAAAATCGAGATGCGGCGAGGCGGCCATGCCCTGGATCGGGATGACCTTGGTCAACGGCGCATCATGGTCGATGTGTCCGCGGATGATGTTGAGGAAATCGACCTTGCCGGAGTTTGCCAGGCGGCGGGCGATCTCGATGCCTTCTTCCTTCGAAAGCCCCTTCTCCCAATCCTCGTCTGCCACCATGCGCATGCCGACGATGAAATCCGGCCCGACGGACTTGCGGATGGCGTCGAGCACCATGTGGGTAAAGCGCAGGCGGTTGTCGAGCGAGCCGCCGAAGTCGTCGTCGCGCTGGTTGGTGGCAGGCGACCAGAAGCCGTCCATCAGATGGCCGTAGGCCTCAAGCTCTATACCATCAAGGCCGGCGGCCTGCATGCGGGCGGCGGCTGTCGCATAGTCGCCGACGATGCGCTCGATATCCCAGTCTTCGATCTCCTTTGGAAACGACCGATGCGCGGCCTCGCGCACCGGCGAGGCTGAGAGAACCGGCAGCCAGTCGCCCTTGTTCCAGCCGGTGCGGCGGCCGAGATGGGTGAGCTGGATCATCACCGCGGTGTCGTGCTCATGACAGTCGTCGGCGATCTTCTTCAGCCAGGGCACGATCTCGTCGGAATAGGCGTGGAGATTGCCGAAGGCAGGCGGAGAATCCTCCGAAACGATGGCGGAACCCGCCGTCATGGTCAGCGCCATGCCGCCCTTGGCCTTCTCAAGATGATAGAGGCGGTAGCGATCCTTCGGCATGCCGTCTTCGGAATAGGCCGGCTCATGGGACGTCGACATGATCCGGTTCTTGAGCGTCAGATGCTTGAGGCGGTAAGGCTGGAGCAGTGGGTCTTTCGGCAGCGTCATTTCTGTTCCCTTGAGCACCGCCTGTCCGCTGAGCTGGACCGGTGGCACGGCATCATTCTTGTTATGCGCATTCTCAAAGAAGGCTCGGCGTCGGCTCAGTACCAGGCGTCCGCCATGCCGTTCTTGCGGCGAGAAACATAGTCCGTCAAAGCGTCGTCGATCACCACGTCCAGCGGCGGCGCTTCGTATTCGGCCAGCGTCTTCTTCCAACTCCTGTTGGCGCGCGCCGCCATGTCGGTTCCGCCCTCCTCTGTCCATTTTTCAAAAGGCTCGTTGTCGGACAGGGCCGAATCCCAGAAGGCGGTCTGGTAATTGCGCATGGTGTGATCGCATCCGAGGAAATGGCTGCCTGGCCCAACCTGCAGAAAGGCGTCCATGGCCAGCGTGTTGTCATCGACGACAACGCCGGCGAGGTAGGAATGCAGCGCGCCGCAGAAATCCGTGTCCATGACGAACTTTTCGTAGGACATCGCGAGCAGCCCATCGACGAAGCCGGCCGAGTGCAGGATGAAATTGGCGCCGCAATGCACCGCCGACAGCATCGACATGACGCCCTCCTGCATCGCTTGCGCGTCTGGCAGCTTGGAATTGGAAAAATTGCCGGCGCAGCGCAGCGGCAGGCCGAGGCGCCGTGCCAGTTGGCCGATCACCATGCTGCCGATCGCCGGCTCCGGCGTGCCGAAGGTCGGCGACCCCGAACGCAGCGACATGGACGACAGGAAGTTGCCGAAGATAACAGGCGCGCCCTTGCGCTCCAGCTGGGTCAAGGCGCAGCCGGCCAGCGTCTCGGCATAGGATTGCGCGATCGCTCCGGCATTGGTGACCGGACCCATGGCGCCGCCGAGAATGAAGGGCACGATGACAGCCGCCTGGTTTGCCCGCGCATAGGCGCGCAATGACTTCGTCATCGTTCCGTCCCAGACGAGCGGTGAATTGACGTTGACGTTGCCAAGAATGACGCAGTTGGCGTCGACGAAATCGTGCCCGAAGACAATGCGCGCCATCTCGATCGAGTCTTCGGCGCGATCCTCGGCGGTGATCGAGCCCATGAAGGCTCGGTCGGAATATTTGATGTGGCAATAGACCATGTCGAGATGGCGCTTGTTCACCGGAACATCGACCGGCTCACAGATGGTGCCGCCGGAATGGTGCAGCCAGGGGCTCGACTGCGCCAGCTTTATCAGATTGCGGAAGTCTTCGATCGTGCCGTAACGCCGGCCGTTGTCGAGATCGGTGACGAAAGGAGAGCCGTAGGCTGGCGAGAACACGACATTGTTGCCGCCGATTTCGACGCTGCGGACGGGGTTGCGGGCATGCTGGGTAAACTGGCGCGGCGCCGAGCGCACGATCTCCTTCAGCATGCCGGGCTCGAACGTCACCCGCACGCCGTCCAGCTTGGCGCCAGCGCGTTTCCAATGATCAAGGGATGCCGGGTCATCGCGAAACTCGATGCCGACTTCGGCAAGAATACGGTCGGCGACCTTCTCGATTCGGAGCAGGTTTTCTTCGCTCAGGATATCGTAGGTCGGAATATTGCGGACGATGTAGGGGACGCCAAGGCTCTTGGCGCTGACACCGCCGCGTTGCGGCCTTGATCCTCGTGTCCGTCTCGGTGCTTCGCCCGCTTCCACAGCCACCATTTCCATCGCCGTCCTCCCATCATTTGAGGTGATGGTATTGACGAAAAATCACGTTGTAACGCTGGAAAAAATTGAGCCATGCGATAAGCCTAAGTTATGGAAAATCTACGCCGCCTGCTCCCGTCTGCAACCAGCCTCATCGTGTTCGAGGCTGCCGGCCGTCATCAGAATTTCACCCGAGCCGCCAACGAGCTCGGCATGACGCAGGCGGCCGTCTCCTACGCCATTCGCGGGCTGGAAGAGCAGCTGGGTGTACCGCTCTTCCACCGCGTGCATCGCGCCGTCGAATTGACGGAGGCTGGTGAGAAATTCCACGCCGACGTATCCGTCGGTCTGTCACGGATCCAGAAGTCGGCGGAAGACATTCGCTCCAAGGGGCGCGAGACTAATGTGACGCTTGCGGCATCGACCGCTTTTGCCTCGATGTGGATGCTGCCGCGCCTCAACCGCATGCGCGAGGATCTGCCGGAGATCGATCTGAGGATCCAGACGAGCGTGCGCGATCTCGACCTCGACGAGGAGCCGATCCCGCTCGGCATCCGCGGCGGCGATCCGAGCCATTGGCCGCGCTACCATGCAGCACTTCTGGCCGAGGAAGTCGTCAATGCGGTGGCGACGCCCGCCTATATCGAGCAGCATGGACTGCCAAGCAAACCTGCCGATTTGCTGCGCCACAACCTCATTCATCTGGAAGAACCGGTCCGGCGCGCCTGCGACTGGACCGAATGGTTCGCCAGCGCCGGCCTTCCCTACCCGCCTCAGGCGCGTCGTCTCGCCATCAACGACTATGTCCTGGTGATCCAGGCGGTGCTATCAGGCGAAGGGGTGGCGCTTGGCTGGGAGCACCTGACCGATCCGCAGGTTCGCTCCGGTGCACTGGTGCCGGTCTGCGGTCACGTGCTGAAGACCGGACTGGCGTTTTACGTCGTCTGGCCGCGCTCACGCGAGCTGAACAGTCAGGCGCGACGGGTCAGGGATTGGCTGCTGGCGGAAGGTACGCGAAACCGGGCCGAGAGCGCCAAGGACTGAAACCCACTATTGCGGCAGGGTCTAAAGCTGAGCTGCAACGCCGCGATAGCGGTCCGAGAGGTAGCGCATCGTCGCGACAGCGTCGGCCGGCTTGCCGTAGAAGTAGCCCTGGCCCATGCCGCAGCCGAGCGCCTTCAGCTTCAACGCTTCGGAAAAATCCTCGATGCCTTCGGCGACGACCTCAAGTTCCAGGCCTTCGCACATCGACACGATCGCCTTGATGATATGCTCGGAGGCCCGGTCGGCGGAAATCCGCGACACGAAGGCACGGTCGATCTTGACCTTGTCGAAGGAGAAGTCGCGAAGGCGCCCAAGGCTCGACTGACCCGTGCCGAAATCGTCGAGCGAGACGCGCACGCCGGCTGCCCGAAGCTCAGTCACGATCTTCTGGGCAGTCTCCGCGTCAGCCATGACGGCCGTCTCGGTGATCTCCAGTTCCAACCGTCGCGGGTCGAGACCGATCTGGTTGATGATCGTCAGGAGACGCGTGCTGGTCGCCGGGTCCATCAACTGTGCCGACGACAGGTTGAACGACAGGAACAGCTCCTTCGGCCAGGCGAGTGCCGCATGGGCGGCCTTGCGCAACAGCGTCTCGGCCAGCGATTCGATGAAGCCGCGCTCTTCTGCCAAAGGTACGAACACGGCTGGAGAGACATAGCCGAGGTCGGCGTCGCACCATCTGGCCAGGGCTTCGAAACCGACGACCGCGTCGTTGCGCAGATCGACGATCGGCTGGAAGTGCACGTCGACCTCGTTGGCGATGATCGCGTTGCGCAGCGCCTGTTCGAGCTGCGTCGCGCGCTTCATCTCTTGGGCGATTTCCTGGGAATAGACGGTGATCTGGCCGCGGCCGCGGCGCTTGGAACGATAAAGCGCCGTATCGGCGCTCTTCAGCAGGTCTTCAAAGACCTCGCCGGCAAAAGGATAGACGGCAAAGCCGAACGAAGCGGAAAGGCGGACGTTGCGATCGCCGAGATCGAAGGGCGCCGACAGCACCTCTTTCAACATCTGCCCGACTTTCTCCGCACCCTTGCGCTCGAAGACGAGCGGCAGGACGAAAGCGAATTCGTCGTTCTCGGAGCGAATGATTGTCGCGCCTTCAGGTGCACAGGCTTGCAGCCGATGGGCAACCTGGCAGAGGATCTCGTCGCCGGCTCGCGGGCCGAACAGATCGTTGATCGGTTTGAACCCATCGATATTGGCAAGACCGATGGTAAAGGGAGCGGGATCGCTGGCGCGCTCTTCAGCCAGATCGCAAACGGTCTTGCGGAGTTGGCGCGCGTTGCCGAGCCCGGTCAACAGATCGACCGAGCCGCCGATAGCCGGAGCCTCCCTGCCGATGCGATGATAGGGAGTTTCGCCCGACATCATCGGCCAAGCCCCTGGATCTCAAAAGAACCCGCCCGTCCGTGCCGGTCGGCCGACAAGGCAAGCCGGTCCGCGAAGCGGCGGTGCGCTTCCGGCGAAGTTCCGACGTTGACGGCTGTGGGGCTGCGATGCATTCCGGAGGGGCTCTACACTTTTTGGCAATACGGTGCAGAAGATCGCAATCGGGGGTTAACAATCCGATATCGCCTCGCTCCAAGATCTGCCATCGACATCCCCAATTCTAGCGAGTTGACACGAATTCCGTTCAACCTGCCGTTCGCATGGCCATTACCGGCATGAATTTTCGCAGCACGGCCTCGATCATGTCGGGGCTAACCGGCTTCATGATGTGATCATCCATGCCCGACCTCTTGCACTGCTCCAGATCGATATCGAGGGCCTGAGCGGTCACGGCGATGATTGGCGTTCTGTCGTTTCTCGCCTTTTCCGCTGTTCGAATGGCAACGGTCGCATCGAAGCCGTTCATGACAGGCATGGACACATCCATGAGGACCAGTGCCGGCTGAAGCTCATGCCAGAGTTCGACGGCCTCGCGACCGTTGGCAGCAATGCGATGGGAGACGCCGAGCCCTTCCAGGATCTGCGTGAAGACGAACTGGTTGATCTGGTTGTCTTCGGCAACGAGGACGTCGACCTGTGAAACCGGCACGGACGCTGTGCCCTCGTCCTCAAACGAGATCGACCAGTCCGATTGTAGGAGCGGCGAGGCCTGCGGGCGCTCGGCACAAACACGGAAAACCTCGGTCAGAACAGCGGCAGCATCCTGATCGGATTCGACGGTAACGACCGGGCAATTGCGCCAGGCCCCCGGAATATGCTGCCCATCCGGAAAAGCACCATCCAGCAGCAGAATGTCGAGCTTCACGCCGGCGCTTTCGGCGGCCATGCCGAAGGCGGTCAACTCATCGAGGTTGCGCACCGCACAGGCTTCAAGGCCCGAGCCGCGCAGACGCGCAACCAGCCGATCTTCCGTCAGCCGATCGGCAGAGGCAAGCAGAACGCGCAAACCGCGCGCCGGAAGGGTCTCGATCATCGAGCCCGCCTCGACCAGTTGCTGTACGTTCAGCGCGCGGAACGGATCGTAGAAATTCTGGGCCGGCGCAAAAATGCTGTAGTCGTTGATCTGGAGACCGCCGGAGGGAGCGGAACCATCCTCGGAGCCATTGTACCAGCCGGCGATATCCGTCACGTCGCTCATGCAGGTCACGACGAAATGGCGGCCTGGCATGCCAACGCGATACTTACGGGTGAGAACCCAGAGGTCGCTGCCATCAGCGCGGACAATATGTTCCGCTTCCGAATGCGGCTTGCCGGTTTCAAGCACGCGCCGATCGGAGTGCTCGAAACGTTCGGCAAGTTCGCTGTCGACCAGATCCCAGGCCGAACGACCGAGGATCGCGTCCTGCGAGAGATCGTGAATTAGGCAGAACGCCTTGTTGACCGCGATGTAGTTGAGGTTGCGATCCTTGACGCAGATCGGATTGGGCTGGACATCCAGGATCTCTTCGGTCAGTTCGACCCGCTCGAGGTCCGTCTGCAACTGCTCGTCACGCTTCCTCTGGTCGGAGACATCGGTGATCGAAAGGATGCCGATACCGTTGGAAAGACGACGCTTGCGCATGGAAACCCAGCGCGTGCGGCCGGCGCGCTCGACATTCTCGTAGCGCTCGCGCCAGTGCAGCGCCATATGCTCGGCAATCCAGTCTTCGCGGTTCGTCCGACGACGGCTGTTTTCGGGAACTGTGCCGGGGCGAACTCCGGTGTCGTAGACGGCGCCGAGGAAATCGCGCAATCGCGTTCCCGGCAACAGCATCTCGGAGGGAACGGGGAAGTACTGCAGCATGGTGCGGCTGGCAAAGAGGATGGTGTCGTCCCGGCCGCAGACAACCATCGCTGAGCCGAGCGCATCGCAGCTCGACTCAAGAATGATCCTGTTGATGTCCGCGCCGTTCGGCGCCCCATCGTTCATTGCGCTGTCCTCACTCGCCCCCTGCGGCGGTTTCATTTCGGGACATGCTGGGATGGCCTTGGAAGGCGTCTCTTCGAGCGGGGGTGACACGACGTCCAGCAACGCCGCGGTGCTCCAAAGACAAAACCCGTGATCATTCAGGTTGTTGTGGAAAATCGCAGCAGAATATTAAGGGGCAATTAAATCTCCGTCTCATTTTTTGGTGCACCAATGGGTTGCACAACCAAAGCCCAATAATAGAAGGCACGAGGCGGGGACAGAGCTGTATTTCCACTTCCGTTCCGTCGCCGAATCCGGGAAAATAGAGCATGGCCATCAAGCAGCTCTCCGAGACCCTCATCAATCAGATCGCCGCCGGCGAAGTCATCGAACGCCCGGCCAGTGCCGCCAAGGAACTGATCGAAAACGCGCTCGATGCCGGTGCGACCCGGATCGAAATCGCCACCGCCGGTGGCGGCAAGACGTTGCTGCGCGTCACCGACAACGGCGCGGGCATGCAGCCGGCCGATCTGGAGCTGGCGGTCAGGCGGCACTGCACGTCGAAGCTCGACGACAACCTGTTCGATATCCGCACACTCGGCTTTCGCGGCGAGGCTCTGCCGTCGATCGGATCGGTCTCCCGGCTTTCGATCACCACTCGAACGGCAGGCGCTAGCGAGGGTGCCGTCATTTCCATTGCCGGCGGCAGGACGGACCCCGTCCGCCCGTCGCCCGCCAATACCGGCACGGTCGTCGAAGTCCGCGACCTGTTCTTTGCGACCCCCGCCCGGCTCAAATTCATGAAGTCGGAAAAGGCCGAGGCCTCGGCGATCTCGGATGTGGTGCGTCGCATGGCGATCGCCTTTCCGAAGGTGCGTTTCGTGCTGTCGGGATCTGACCGGACGACGCTGGAGTTTCCGGCGACGGGCGACGACCGGCTCGCCCGCATGGCGCAGGTGCTCGGCAAGGATTTCCGCGACAACGCCATCGAGATCGATGCCGAGCGCGAGGACATTCAGCTGACCGGCTTTGCCGGGGTGCCGACCTACAACCGCGGCAACTCGCTGCAGCAATATGTTTTCGTCAACGGCCGTCCGGTTCAGGACAAGCAACTGCTTTCCGCCATTCGGGCAGCCTATTCCGAAACGATCCCGCATGGCCGCTATCCCGTGGCGGTGCTGTCGATCGCGCTCGACCCGGCACTCGTCGACGTCAACGTGCATCCGGCGAAATCGGATGTTCGCTTCCGCGATCCGGGCCTCATCCGCGGGTTGATCATCGGTGCCATCCGCGAGGCCCTGGCCCGCGAGGGTGACCGGGCATCGACGACCGGAGCGAGCGGAATGATGCAGGCGTTCCGCGCCGAGCAGTTCCGGCCGCGTCAGCCCTGGAGCGCGGAAACCTCGCCCTACCGGCCGACGCATTTCGAGACCATCGTGCGCGGCCTGTCCGAGACGCCGCAGGCAAGCTTTTCTGCCTTCTCCGCACCCTCGGCCCGCACGGCGTCGCCTTTGGCAGAGCCTGACCGGACCGTTGCGGACGCGCTGGCGCCGCAATCGTTTCCACTCGGCGCCGTGCGCGCCCAGCTTCACGAAAACTATATCGTCGCGCAGACGCAGGACGGCCTTGTCATCGTCGACCAGCACGCCGCCCACGAACGTCTCGTCTTCGAAACCATGCGAACGGCGCTGCATTCGAAGCCTGTCGCCGCCCAGGCGCTGCTGATCCCGGAAATCGTCGATCTTTCCGAAGACGATTGCGACCGGCTGATGACGCATGCGGAAGAACTGGGTCGCCTCGGCCTCGGCATCGAGCGCTTCGGACCTGGCGCCATCGCAGTGCGGGAAACGCCGGCCATGCTGGGCGAGATGGATGCCGCCGGCCTCGTGCGCCAGCTCGCCGACGAGATTGCCGAATGGGACACGGCCAACGGGCTCGCCAGCCGGCTTGAATATCTCGCCGCGACCATGGCCTGCCATGGATCCGTCCGCTCCGGCCGCCGCATGCGGACTGAGGAAATGAACGCACTGTTGCGCCAGATGGAAGCAACGCCGGGCTCTGGCCAATGCAATCACGGCCGGCCGACCTATATCGAGCTGAAGCTCTCCGACATCGAGCGACTGTTCGGCAGGAGCTGATGCCGGGAGCGGTCCGGCGCGGCGAAATGCACTGGCATTTTACCGGGCGTCGGGCTAGATCAGACAGCAGACCACGAAGACGGAACAGGCCCAGAAAATGATGAACCGGTTTGAAGGAAGCGCCTCGCGCGAAGCGAAGGTCCGTTATCTCGACGGCGACTTTCAGATCGTCCTTGCTGGCTCGCATGTCATCTGCGCGATGACGGGCAAGACCATTCCCGTGGACGAACTGCGCTACTGGAGCGTTGCCCGTCAGCAGCCCTATGTCGACGCGGAAGCCTCGCTCGAAGCGGAAAAGCGCGCAGGCGCCCTGCCGAACCAGCGCCGCTAACGTTTTCCGTCAGGAGGGCCTTCCCATGGCTCCGCTGGCGACAAAAACGCTCTAACGGCCAAATCCAGCCTTACTTCTGTTCCGCTTCCCGCAGCTTGCGGGTGCGCGCGGCCGACAGCGCGGTTGTCACGATCTTTGCCGGTGCCGACGGATCGTCGAAGTGCACGTCGATTTCGATCACCCGGCTTGCCCGAGCCAGTTCCGCTGCCCGGCCGTGGCCGGGCTCCAGGCGAACCATGTCCTTGGCCGTGGTCACGAGCGTGCAGCCGAGTGCTGCGGCCCGGTCGAGAAGGTCCGATATCTCGTCCTCTGAGAAATGATGATGGTCGGGGAAGCTGCGGGTTTCCTCGATGACGGCGCCGGTTTCCCGTACGGTGCGATAGAATTTTTCCGGGTCGGCGATACCGGCCCAGGCCAACACTCTCACGCCGTTCAGCGAGCCGTCGTCGAGCCGCACGACCTCCGCCTGGTAGACCTGCTTGCCGGCCCGGGCGGCGCGACGGATCAAGGCATCCGCCTCGGCGCCGTTGCCGATCTTCAACAGCGCGGTCGCATGGCGCAACTGATTGGAAATCGGCGCGCGCACCGGGCCTGACGGCACGAGGTAACCGTTGCCGATGCCGCGGCGGGAATCGATGACGAGCAGCGCAAAATCGAAGGCCAGCCGCGCGCTCTGGAAACCATCGTCCATGATGATGATATCGACGCCTTCGGCCACCAGCCGGCGGGCACCATCGACGCGGCGACGGCACACAACCGTCAGCGCCTCGCGCGCCAGCAACAACGGCTCGTCGCCAACATCGCGTGCCCTGTGGTGTTCAGGCTCGACGATCGTCGTCACATCAAGCGAACCGCCATAGCCGCGGCTGAGGAAACCCGGCTTCAGGCCTTTGGCCCTGACGGCGCGCGCAAGCGCGATCGCCGTCGGCGTCTTGCCGGCGCCGCCGACCGTGAAATTGCCGATGCAGATGATCGGGACCGGAACGGACGCTCGGCGAGCGCGGTCCATGCGCAGGCCGGCGATACGTCCATAGATCCAGGAAAACGGCCACAAAGCCCGCGCACGCCAATCCGCCTTTGTCCACCAGAACGGCGGCGCTTCCGATACCATCTTTGTTTCCGTGGCCCCGTCTGGTCCTTCCGGGAAGGACGATGCACATCTTGGCTGCCGCTGGCCAAAACCGGCGACGGCGTAACTGCCGACAAAAAACGTCAGAACGCGGAAAAAGGCAAGCGGCACAAGACAATGCCTGTTGCGTCAGACTTGTCGTCTAGCTGAGGTCCCGGCTTTCCACAGCAAGGCCGGCTGCTTTCCAATCCGGGAACCCGCTCTCAAGCCGGCGGACGGTAAAGCCGTTGCCTTGCAGAACCCTCACCGCGTCAAACGACAAGGCGCAGTAAGGCCCGCGGCAATAGGCGACGATCTCGCCTCCTTCAGGCAGTTCGGCAAGGCGTCGTTCGAGTTCCGCAATCGGAATATTGATCGCACCGGGAAGATGACCCGACAAAAATTCGTCCTGCGGCCGCACATCCAGCAGCGTGACGTCCCCTCCCCGCATCCGCAGCAGCAACTCTTCGCGCGAAATCGCCTCGAGGCGGTCCGGTCGGTCGAGGCGATCGGCGACGAGTTCGCGGATCTGAGCGCGATTGTGCTCGGCATATTGACGCAGGGCCGAGAGCAGGCCGATCACCGGGCCGGCACCCAGCCGATAAAGCACGCGCTTGCCATCCCGCCGGGTCTCGACAAAACCGGCGCGGCGCAACTGCTGCAGATGCTGCGACGCGTTGGCGATGCTCAGGCCGGCGAGCTCAGCAAGACGCTCCACCGAGCGCTCGCCCTGGGCGATATGCTCGAGCAGGAGCAGGCGCTGGGGGCTCGCAAGCGTGTGGGCAAGCTCGGCAAATTCCTCGAAGATATGGAGTTGAAGGTCGGTCATTGACAGAAGCCTAGCATTTCTCCATGACTCATTCAATTACTCAATTGAATGATGCTTTGACTTGTCAGATGACAGATCGAACGCCCGCATGTGCGCGATCTGTCGATGCAGCGGCCATGAAGATGATGTGAGAGGATACGAATATGGAAAAGGATCTGGTGTTGCAGGCCATCCTGATCGGGATCGGTGCGACTGCGGTCATGGATCTCTGGGCGGTGGCGGTGAAACGTTTGCTCGGCATACCTTCCCTGGACTACGGCATGGTGGGCCGCTGGATCGGACATTTTCCGCAGGGCCGCTTCCTGCACCAGCGTATCGCAGCAGCGGCACCCGTCCGTAGCGAGCGGCTGATCGGCTGGACTGCACATTATGCGATCGGCGTAGTCTTCGCCGGACTTCTGTTGCTGATCTGGGGGACTGACTGGGCGGAGCGGCCGACGCTTGTCCCGGCACTCATTGTCGGCCTCGCGACCGTGGTCGCACCGTTCTTCCTGATGCAGCCGGGTATGGGCGCGGGCATCGCGGCCTCGAAAACGCCGAGCCCCAACATTGCCCGCCTGCGCAGCCTGCTCGCACATGCGGCATTCGGCTTCGGGCTCTATCTCTCGGCGTTGGCTTTATCGGTCCTCTGGCGATCATAGGACCATGCTTGAAACTCGTGAGAGCGGCAACGAAGGAAATACAGCTCGGCAAAACCTAGAGAACGGCTTCAAGCTCGGTGATATCAGCCAGGCAATGGTCAGAGGCATCGGCGAGCGATTGGCGCGAGCCGGTGCCCGTCAGCACTGCGACGGTCATGCCGACGCCGGCGTTGCGGCCCATGTGCATGTCGTGATTGTTGTCGCCGACGACCACGACCTGCTGCGGATCAAGCCCCGTCGCGGCACAGAAGCCGAGCACCATGCCGGGCTCGGGCTTGACACCGTAGCCGCTGTCGTAGCCGGCGACGTAATGCAGATAGCCGTCGAAACCAAAGCGTCTGGCGGTTTCGCGGATCGAGCGCTCGTTGTCGCTGGATGCGACACCCAGGCGATAGCCCTTGGCATGCAGACCGGCGAAGAACGACCCGAGGTCGGTGACCGGTACCGCGTACTCGGCAGAACGGGCAAACAACCCGTCAAGCAGCGTCGTCAACGCTTCCACGGTAAACGGCGCACCGGCGGTGACGAACCCGGTCGAGATCTCGACGGTGTTGCCGCCGGCAAGCAGGCTGTCGGGCAACACATGGCCGGTGTCCGGATCCATGCCGCCGGCCTTGAGCAGGGTGCGGGCCAGGCCCTCGTCGCCCTTGGCTGCGATCTTCGCCAGTTCGTAGTTCACCGGCACCCAGCTCTTGGCGTAGTCGAGCAGCGTTCCGTCCTTGTCGAACAGGATACCGGCGATGGCTGTCGGTGCGCTCATGGTGATCTTGCGTCTCCCGGTGTGGTCAGATGTCGTTGCGCGGTTCGAGCCGCGCCTTGACGACGAGCGGATTGATATAGGGCTCGAGCCCCTTCATCGTCGCCGACAGCGCTCCGCGCATCTCTTGCACGGTTTCGAGGCCGGCATCGATCATCGAACGACGCATGTCGTCGTTGGCGAGCAGGTAGTTGACGCCCTTTGCCAGCATCTCGGTATCGCGGACGATCTTGGCGCTGCCGTTCTTGGCGAGCATCTGGTAGGTCTCGCGGAAATTCTGGACGTTGCCACCCGAAAGAACGGCGCAGCCGAGCATTGCCGGCTCCAGCGGATTCTGCCCGCCTTCGGCAAACAGCGAGCGTCCGACAAAGGCCACCTCGGTCAGGCGCAGATAGAGCCCCATCTCGCCGATCGTGTCGCCAAGGAAAATATCGACGTCTGATGTCAGCGGATCGCGACGGGTGCGACGCGCAACTTTCAGCCCCTTGGCCGTTAGCGCCGCCTCGATCGCATCGCTGCGCTCGGGGTGCCGCGGCACGACGATGGTCAACAGACCGGTGCGCTCCTTGAGGGCACGATGCACGACGCCGGCAGCATTTTCCTCGCCGTCGAAGGTCGAGATCGCCGCCCAGGTTTTGCGCGTGCCGATCTGCTGGCGATATTCCTTCAACGCCTGCGGGTCGTGCGGCGGCGCGTCGGTATCGACCTTCAGGTTACCCGATACCATTACCGGCAGAGCACCGAGCGTGCGAAACCGCTCGGCATCGACATCCGATTGGGCGATGACGAGCGCGAGGTTCTCAAACAGTGCATCGGCGAGCGCCGGCCGTTTCTTCCAGCGGGCGAATGTGCGGTCGGACAGGCGGCCGTTGACCAGAACCTGCGGGATATGGCGTCGCCCAAGTTCCAGGATGGTCATCGGCCAGATCTCGGATTCGGCGATGATGGCCAGATCCGGCTGCCAGTATTCGAGGAAACGATTGACCGCCGGCTTGAAATCGAGCGGCACGTATTGGTGAATGACCGCCTCGCCCAGACGCCCAGCCGCGACCCGCGCCGACGTCTTCGTGCCGGTCGTCAGCACGACATTGATACCGCGGCGATGGATTTCCTTGATCAGCGGGATGACCGCATTGGTCTCTCCGACGCTTGCAGCGTGGAACCAGACGAGCGGACCTTGCGGACGCGGCACGCTGGCATGGCCGTAACGCTCGCGGCGGCGCGCCGGGTCCTCCTTGCCCTTCGCAGCGCGCAGGGCAAGATAGGACCACACGAACGGATAGATCGCCGAACCAATCCAGCGATAGCTGGAGAGCGCCAGCCGGGCGCGAAAGCTGCTCATGGCCTCAATCCCCAGCCCAATGGAAAGCTCGGGCGAAGGTCAGACGCAGCGCGCGCGCGGGAACGCGCCACGCATGCCCAAGGCATCGGCATCAATCGTTTTCCGGATCGAGCAGGCGATGCATGTGAACGATGAAATAACGCATATGGGCGTTGTCGACGGTCATATGGGCCTTCGACTTCCAGGCAATGTGGGCGCTTTCGTAGTCAGGATAAATGCCGACGATATCGAGCTTGTCCAGGTCACGGAAATGAACATCGGTGAGTGTGGTCAGTTCACCACCAAAGACCAAATGCAGACGTTGTTTCTTCTCGGAGTCGTGAGCCATTGGAGTTCCATTTTTTTTAGGGTATGGGCGTTGGTTTGCGGCATTCGGCCAGAAAGGTCAATGGCCCTCAAGGGTCCTTGAGGCAGCAAGCAATCCCGGCAACGTCGCCTTCGACGCCGCGCAAAGAAGCCCATGAACGACATTGGGGCGATTGTAGGACAGGGCCCGAGATTCAAGCGTATTGAGCGCCCCGCCCGCCCTTTCGAGGATGAGGTCGGCGGCGGCGAGATCCCAGTCATGTGAGTTCTTCTTGACCACCGTGCCGTCGATCCGCCCGTCCGCAACCATTGCCAGCCTGTAGGCGAGCGAAGGCACATGCGGTACCCGCACGATGCCGTTGCGATAGGACGGTGCTAGGGCCGAGACGACGTCTTCGGCGACCGCCACATGCAGCGCTTCGCCATCGTGGACGTCGCGCACGCGAATGCCCGCACCGTTCTTCAGCGCCGGACCATCCACGGTTGCCTGAAACAGCTCGTCGAGCGCCGGCGCATAGAGCACACCGGCAACCGGCAGGCCACGGTGGACGACAGCGACGCTGACGCACCAGAGATCCTTGCCGGCGATGAAGGCGCGGGTACCGTCGATCGGGTCGATGACGAAGACCGTTTCGCGGGTGAGACGGCTCTCATCGTCGTCCGTCTCTTCCGACAGCCAGCCGTAGTGCGGCCGGGCGCCCAGCAGGCGGTCCCTAAGGATGTCGTTGGCGGCGATATCGGCCTCGCTGACCGGCGAACGCCCCTCGTTTTTCCAGCGCACATCGGGCTCGTTCCGAAAGTAAGTCAAAGCCGTTTCGCCGGCGGCGATCGCGGCGGAAAGGATCAGATCCAGATCCTCCTTCCACGTCGCGATCGATGGTGCTTTGTCTGACATTCAAATCCTTATGCGTCGGCATACGGCCGAACGTTTTTGTCATGGCATCGACGTCAGCAGCTCAGAGGCCGGCGAGCGTCATGCCTTCGATGGCGAGTGTCGGTGCGGCAACGCCGAACTTCCTGTCGATGTCGTCGGCCGGCGTGATCGCCATGAACATCTGCTTGAGGTTGGACGCGATCGTGACCTCGGACACGGCAAAAGTCAGCTCACCGTTCTCGATCCAGAAGCCTGAGGCGCCGCGGCTATATTCGCCGGTCACCATATTGACGCCCTGGCCGATCAGCTCGGTCACGTAGAAGCCGGTTCCGACACTGCGGATCAGGTCTTCGCGTGAAACCGAACCCGGTTCGAGCGCCAGGTTGGTGGAAGCCGGATTGACCGTCGGGCCGCCGCGCACGCCGCGGCCGTTGGTCTCAAGACCGAGTTCGCGCGCCGCGGAGGTCGACAGAAACCAATGGTTCAGCACGCCATCCTCGACCATCGTCAGCTTGGAGCCGCTGACGCCTTCGCCGTCGAACGGACGCGAAGAGGAGCCACGGACGATCAAGGGGTCGTCCGTCACCGACAGGCCGGCCTTCATGACCTGCTTGCCCATCATATCGCGCAGGAAACTGGTCTTGCGCGCGACGGATGCGCCGTTGATGGCGCCGGCGATATGCCCGACGAAGCCGCGCGCCATGCGCGGATCGAAAACAACAGTGACATTCCTGGCAGTCGGCACCTGGCGGGGGTTGATCCGCGCGACGGCACGCTCGCCCGCAAGCCGGCCGATTTCTTCGGCAGCACGCAATTCGTCGAAGTAGATGCGGCTGTCGTAGTCGTAGTCGCGCTCCATCTTCGTGCCTTCGCCGGCAATCGCGCTCACCGAACGGCCGAAGCGGGTCGCCATGTAGGAGCCGGAGAAACCATGCGAGGTCACGAGCACGAGCCCGCCCATGCCGGCGGAGGCACCTGCGCCGCTGGAGTTGGTGACACCAGACACCGCAAGGGCAGCCTCTTCCGCGGCGAGTGCCGCCTCGGTCAGGGCGTCCGTCGAAACTTCGCGATCGTCGAAAAGCTCGAGATCCGGGTAGCATTTCGCCAGCCGGTCCGGATCGGCAAGCGAAGCGAAGGGATCTTCGGGCGATGCCTTGGCCATCGCCACGGCCCGCTCGGCGAGCACCTTCAGGTCGAACCCGGGATTGGCCGAAACGCTGGCGACGCGGTTGCCGACAAAGACGCGCAGCGAGAAGTCGTCGCTTTCGGATGCTTCGGTTGCTTCGACCTTGCCGAGGCGAACCGAGACGGAACGGGAGCGCCCGCGAACGACGACGGCGTCAGCGGCGTCGGCACCTGCCTTGCGGGCAAGATCCACCAGTTCGGCGGCGCGTTTTTCGAGGGAGGCGGAATCGATCGTTTCTGACATGATGTGGCCTTTCATTCCTGCCCCATTTATTGTGCACTGAAGCATGCATCAAGGGCATTGGCATGATTCCCGCCCATACACTGCCCCATACACTGCAATGACACTCCCGCCGAAACCTCTGCCTGCCTGGGCAGGACGAGGCCATATCGAAAGCAATCAGCATGACGACGACCCCGATCATCTACTCCCAGGCGTTGATATTGCTCGGGGGCGCAGTCATCGCGGCGCCACTGTTCAAGCGTCTCGGGCTTGGCACGATCCTCGGCTATCTCGCGGCCGGGATCCTGATCGGCCCGGTTGCCCAGAGCATCACCGATGGCGAAGAGATCCTGCACGGTTCCGAACTCGGCGTCGTCTTCCTGCTCTTCATCATCGGGCTGGAACTGAAGCCGTCGCGGCTTTGGCAGCTGCGGCGCGACATCTTCGGTCTCGGCACGGCGCAAGTCCTCATCACCGGTGTGGTCCTGTCCTACGGGATCGCCCTGACCGGACTGCTCGATCATGCCGGAAGCATCGTCGCCGGCTTCGGCTTAGCGCTGTCGTCCACGGCCTTTGCCATGCAGATTCTCGATGAGGGCAACGACCGCAATACGCGCTTCGGCCAACGCGCCTTCTCGATCCTTCTGCTGCAGGATCTGGCGATTGTCCCGCTGCTTGCGCTGATCCCGCTTCTGGCGGCGCAAGCGCCGGAGGATACGACGCCGCCACTCGAAGACTTTGCCATCGCCATCACAGCGGTTGCGGTCCTTGTGGCCGCAGGCCGCTATCTACTCAACCCACTGTTCCAGATCATCGCCCGAACCGGCGCGCGCGACGTGATGATTGCCGCCGCCCTGCTGGTGGTCATGGGAGCGGCAACGCTGATGCAGATGGCCGGCCTTTCCATGGCCATGGGCGCCTTCCTTGCCGGCGTGCTCCTGGCAGAATCCTCCTATCGCCATGAACTTGAGGCCGATATCGAGCCCTTTCGCGGCATCCTGCAAGCCCTGTTCTTCATGGCCGTGGGCCTGTCGCTGCAACTTGACGTGATCATCGACAATTACCTGGTGATCATTGTTGCCGTACCTCTGCTGATGCTGGTGAAGAGCTTCATCCTCTACTGGCTCTGCCGCCTGGCCGCCTCGCATCACAACGATGCGGTGCGCGTCAGCTTGCTCTTGCCGCAAGGCGGCGAATTCGGCTTCGTCCTGTTTACTGCTGGAGCGGTCGCTGGCGTCTTCTCGCCGGGCAGCGCATCGCTGCTCGTCGCCATCGTTACGCTTTCGATGGCGCTGACCCCGATCGCCTCCATGCTCGCCCCGCGCCTCATGCGCGAACAGGACGAGATGGCCGACGAAATGGAGGAGGACTTCGAAGGTGCTGATGCCGACGTGCTGATGATCGGCTTTTCGCGTTTCGGCCAGATCGCCGCGCAGATCCTGCTTGCCGGCGGTCGCGACGTGACGATCATCGACCACTCGGCCGCGCGTGTTCGCCAGGCGGCGACCTTCGGCTTCCGGATCTACTTCGGCGACGGCAACCGGCTCGACGTGCTGCGTGCCGCCGGCATCGAGCGGGCGAAGCTCATCGCCATCTGCACGCAAAAGAAGGAAACGACCGACCGGATCGTCGATCTGGTTCAGGCCGAATATCCGGACGCCCGTATCTTCGCGCGATCCTACGACCGGCTGCATACGCTCGAACTGAGGGCGAAGGGCGTCGACTACGAGCTGCGCGAAACCTTCGAGTCCGGCCTGCTCTTCGGTCGAAAGACGCTGGAGGCGCTGGGCGTCGGCAACGAAGAGGCGCTCGCCATCATGGACGATATCCGCAAGCGCGACGAGGCCCGCCTGGTGCTGCAGGAGGCAGAGGGCATCACCGCCGGGCGCGACATGCTGCATTCGCAGCCCGTGCGTCCCGAGCCGCTGGTCAAGCCCAAGCGCGACGTCGATCATTCCTCGGAAACGGGCGAGAGCATCCTGCCGGGATTGCCGGCTGACGAGCGGGAAAGCGCCTAGAACATTTCCAGGAAAAGGCGAAGCGGTTTTCCGTCAGGCAATGTGTTAAAATAGGGAGATAGAGCGTTTCTGCGGCTCTGTCGCTCTAACAGAAACGGCGACCGGCCGACAGCCTTATCCGGAGACGCCGGCCACCTTCATTCGCTCCTCAAGCGTCCGCTTGAACTGATCCTTGATGCCGGCGGTCGCCGCCAGGACTTCCTTTGCGCGCAGAAAATCCATCACCCGATAGCGGCCGACATCCGGCCGCAGCAGGATATCCGGCGCACCTTCCTTCAGTTTCATGGCGATGATCGACTGCATCATCAGCTGGCTGGCGCCGAACAGGCTGTCGATGCGGCTGGGGATCGTCTCGCCATCACCGTCCGGGCCGCCGACGACATCGACGCCGACGACGATCTCAGCAAGGCCGCGAAGATGATCGAAGGGGATGGGATTGTAGATGCCGCCATCGATCATCACCCGGCCGTCGATCTTGACCGGCATGAAGACCGCAGGCAGGGCTGCGGACGCCGCCAGCGCCTTCTGCAGGTCGCCTGTCGCGCAGATGTGCTCGGTCTGGCCATAGTAGTCGGTAACGACAACTTTGAGCGGAATATCCAGTTCTGAAAACGTCGCGGGGATGGCTTCGGGCAGGAACGCCTTCAAGACGCGCTCGATGTTGAACTGACCGAAACGAAAGCCGTTGGTCATCGCTTCCGACCAGCTAGCCGGTCGCAACTGCCACAGGCGATTGACGACCTCGCGGCGGTGGCCAACCGTCGCAAGCGTGTGTTCCCGGATTTCCTTGCCGCTGAGGCCCGCCGCCATACCGGCGCCCATGATGGCGCCGATCGACGAGCCGGCGATGACAACAGGGCGAATGCCCAACTCGTCGAAAGCCTCGATGACATGGATATGGGCGAGCCCGCGGGCACCGCCGCCGCCAAGCGCCAGCGCGACCGACGGTTCGCTCGCGCTGACCGGCGAAATATCCGCGGTGGAAACGTCCTGCTTCATCGACCTGCACCTCAGTTCAGCCGGCAGTCTAACTTTGCAAGCGAATCAAAAGTGTGACGTCAGACGCCACGGAAGCGGTAGAAATGCATGCGTGTATCGCCGAACACCCTGACGTCCAGCCGCTCGAAAACGGCTGTTGGCGCAGGCTGAACGTCGGCACGCTCCTCCAGCACGACAAGGGCATTCGGAACCAGCCAATTGCCGAGAGCCGCCGACGCCAACGCCTTCTCTCCCAATCCCATCGCGTAGGGTGGATCTGCAAAGACCAGGTGGAACGGCTCCATCGTGCCGACGGAACCGAGGCTGGTCGCATCCCTGCGGAAGACCTTGGCGCGACCTTGCAGGCCGAACGCCTCGATATTGTTCTGCAGGAGACCCCTGCCCTCGACGCCCTGTTCGACGAAGAGTGCCTGACGGCACCCCCGCGACAGGGCCTCGAGGCCCACGGCTCCGGTGCCGGCAAAAAGATCCAGCACCCGGGTGCCATCGAGAGCCTCCGGATACGAATGGCTCAGGATGTTGAACAGGCTTTCGCGCGTCCGGTCGGTGGTCGGACGGATATCATTCGACTTGGGCGTAGCCAGACTGCGGCCACGGAACTCTCCGCCGACAATGCGCACGACCGCTTAGTTTCCTCTGCCGCGCGGCTTGCCGCCGGCCGGGCGCCCACCGCCACCGGGACGGCCGCCACCACCGGGCCTGCCGCCGCCGCCAGCCGGTTTTCCGCCACCGGGCTTGCCGCCACGCGGACCACCCGAGCGTTCACCAAAGGATTTGCCGCCGGATGGCTTGCCACCGAAGGACTTACCGCGAGGCTTATCGCCGAACGGGCGGTCACCGCCTTCGCGGCGTGGCGGACGATCGCCCTCGGCGCGCGGGGTTCTCGGCTTGTCGGAATAGCTGCGCGGACCACCTTCGGCGCGGGCAGGCCGATCGCCACGTGGGCGGTCGCCATCTTCGCGACGTGCAGGCCGGTCGCCTTCAGCGCGCGGGAACCGCGGCTTGTCGGAGAAGCTGCGCGGTCCTCCTTCTGAACGGGCCGGCCGATCGCCGCCTTCGCGACGCGGGGGACGATCACCGTGATCGCGCGACCTGCGGTCTCCGGCATCGCCCGACTTGCGCCGGCCGAAGCCGCCATCACGGCCTTCATCCTTGCCGCGGCGTGCGGGTTCGCTGGCGCTGATCCATTCGCCCTCTTCATCCCGGCGCTTGACCGGTGCGGCGGAAGCCGGACGGTCGAAGTCCCTGGGCGCACCGCCCTTGCGGTCGGGATCGAACTTGCCGGATGACTTCGTCGCAAATCCATCCTTCGTGCGGCCGTAGCGTTTGGTCTTCGGAGCGCCATCCGGGCGCTCGCGACGGGCCGGCGTTGCCGAGGCATCGCCTTCAGCGGACTTCGGCTTCTTCTCGGCCAGCGGACGCGCACCGGGCGCCATCCACACATTGGCCGTGCGGGCGCGTTGCGCCGGCGTGCGCTTCGGCCGATCCTCGAACTTGGCGTCGCCGCGCTCTTCGCGGGGGCCACCCTTGCCGCGGGGACCTTCCTTACCACGCGGCCCATCCTTGCCACGGCCACCGTCGCGGCGGTCGTCACGACGGGTATCAAGACGGGAAAGCGCGCGCTCGCGCTTGTCTTCCGGCTTTTCCCAGCGGTTGGCACGCTCGGGCTTGCGGGTGTCGGAGGCTTCGCCTTCCGGCGCTTCGCCAGGAAGGGTTGCCGACTGATCGTTGTAGAGCGGCGCGTCGAAGTTCGCCTTGGCGTCTTCGATCAGGCGCGGGCCGAGCTGGTCGCGCAGCGTCCGGCCACGGATTTCCTGCACATGGCCTTCCGGCAATTCGCCGAGCTGGAACGGGCCGTAGGAGATACGGATAAGGCGGTTGACGTCGAGCCCGAGCGCGCCGAGCACGTTCTTGATCTCACGGTTCTTGCCTTCGCGCAGACCCATCGTGATCCAGACGTTCGAACCCTGCACACGGTCGAGCGTCGCTTCGATGCCGCCGTAAAGCACGCCGTCGACGGCAATGCCGTCCTTCAGCTTGTCCAGTTCGTCCTGGTCGATTTCGCCATGGGCGCGCACGCGATAGCGGCGCAGCCAGCCGGTCGACGGAAGTTCGAGCACGCGGGCAAGCCCGCCGTCGTTGGTCAAAAGCAGCAGGCCTTCGGTGTTGATGTCGAGGCGGCCGATCGATAGAACGCGCGGCAGCTCGTCCGGCAGGTTGTCAAAGACCGTCGGGCGGCCCTCCGGGTCGGCATTGGTGGTCACCAGTCCGGCCGGCTTGTGGTAGAGCCACAGACGGGTGCGCTCGATGCCGCGGATCGGATTTCCGTCGACTTCGATGCTGTCGGCCAGTGTCGCGTTGACAACAGGCGTGTCGAGAATGACGCCGTTGAGCTTCACCCGACCTTCCATGATCATGCGTTCGATATCGCGGCGCGAGGCAACGCCGGCGCGCGCCAGGATTTTGGAGATGCGCTGCGGCTCGTCGCTGCTTGCGGCGGCGGGCTTCGGGCCTGCCTTGGGCGGCCGCGAGGCACCGGCTTCAGGCGCTGCCGCCTTCTTGCCAGCGAATTGAGGTTTCTTGTCCCGGCCAGCGGGCTTGCCGCCAGGCCGCGTGGGCTTGTCTTTGGATGTCATTTGTGTTGCCTGCCTTTTGCGGCTGTCCTATCAGGTCGGAGCCCGTGGGTTAAGAGAAATTATTGTTTGAGCGATGGCTGATACGACACGCTTCATGGATGCGGCCCTCGAAGAGGCCAAAAAGGCGGGCCAACGTGGCGAGGTGCCGATCGGCGCCGTCGTCGTTTTCAACGGCGAGATCATCGCGCGCGCCGGAAACCGAACCCGCGAACTCAACGATATCACCGCCCATGCCGAGGTCGTTGCGATCCGCGAAGCGTCCATGGTGCTCAACGACGAACGGCTGACGGGCGCCGACCTCTATGTCACCCTGGAGCCCTGCACCATGTGCGCGGCAGCGATTTCCTTTGCCCGCATCCGTCGCCTCTACTACGGCGCCGAAGACCCCAAGGGTGGCGCGGTCGATAGCGGCGTGCGCTTTTACGGCTCGCCGACATGCCACCACGTGCCCGATGTCTATTCCGGGCTTGCCGAGCGCGAAGCCGCTGACATTCTCAGGGATTTTTTTGCCGGGAAACGCTAAGTGAGCGAACTCTCAGCCGGCTGCGAAAGACTCTAGCGCCGCACCCGCAAGCCGGTAGCGCGTCCACTCCGACATCGGTTCGGCGCCGACGGCTTCGTAAACGCGGATTGCCGGCTCGTTCCAATCGAGCACGCTCCATTCGAAACGACCACAGCCTTCCTCGACGGCGATCTTGGCGAGATGCTTCAACAGCATCTTGCCCGCGCCGGAGCCGCGGCAATCCGGCGTTACGTAGAGGTCTTCGAGATAAAGCCCCTTGCGCGCCTGCCAGGTGGAGTAGTTGTAGAACCACATGGCAAAGCCAGCCGGCTTTCCGTCCTTCTCGCAGATCACCGCACGGGTGAGCGCATCCGGGCCAAAGAGCGAGGCCTGCAACTGCTCGACCGTCGCCTCGACTTCGTCGGGCGCCTTCTCGTAGGTGGCCAGTTCTGTGATGAAGCGCAGGATGGTTTCCGCGTCTTCCGGTCGCGCGTCGCGAATGCTGATCGTCATGGTTTAAAAGGGCCAGTACCACTTGCTGCCGGAATTCTTGATCTGCGCTTCCTTCTTGCGGCGGCGCTCCTTGAGCTTTTCCGGCTCACCAAGGTCGGCTTCCGAAGCTTCCGGAAGGCGGCGGTATTCGAGCGGCGGATCGCTCAGGAAGCGGCGCTTGTCGGCGTAGGCACCCATCTCGATCTTGCGCGCGTCGCGATAGGCTTGCTGCTGCTCCTTGGCCGAAAGGCGGCGGCCATTGGCGCTGGCCTTTGCGAGTGGCGAGACGTAGTTTGGGTTGTCCTTGTTGGCGTCGGCTTCTTCGCGCAGACGGTTGCGCGCCTCTTCCGGAGATTCGACCCACTCCGGATTGGCTTCGCGACTGGCGAGCGACTTCTGCGGCTCCACGAGGGCGGTCTGCTGGCCGGTAGGCGGCAGCACCAGGCCGGGGCGCGGCTGGTACTTGACCGGATCACGCTTCGTCGGGGTAAAGCTCACAGCGCTTCCGAGATCGTCGATCAACTGCTCGCCAGCCGATTTGTCGGTGCCGTAGGTCGGACCGCCGATGCAGCCGGAAAGTACCAGGCCGCTCGTCATAATGGCGGCAACGCTAGCAAACAGTCGCAACTCTCGCGTCATTTCCATGAAATTCCTTCTAGCCGGCCACCGTCACGTGCGCGGCCACTCAGCGCCATGGCGGATAAATCCGCCAAATTTCGGGCAGGTTTTACCGGATGAATGCGGTAAGCGCAATTCATCCGGTAAATGATCCCTTAAGCCTTGAAGCCAAGTTCCCGCAGGGCGGCGGCATCGCGGGCAGACACCTCAGGGTAGAGTGCATCCGAACCGACATCGGTCGTGATCCGCCAGGAGCGGGCGCACTTGCGGCCAACGGCGGCCTCCGGAACGACGCCAACCTTGGCGACCTCAGGCAGACGGAAGGCGTCGGCAGGGCCCTCGCCCGCCTCGACGGTGATCGCCGACGTGATGCAGATCTCGGCGAAGTCTTCGCCTTCGAGCGCCTTCAACAGCTCCGGATCGGCGATGTAGACGACGGGAGCCGCCTCCAGCGACGAGCCGATACGCTTCTCGCGACGCTCGATTTCAAGCGCCCCGGTCACGACCGTGCGCACCGCGCGGATCTTTTCCCACTTCGCCTCGAGGGCGTCGTTCTTCCATTCCGCCGGGATCGCCGGGAACTGCTCGAGATGGACCGAGACAGCGTCAGGCTTGCGCGACAGCCATGCTTCTTCGCAGGTGAAGGGCAGCATCGGCGCGAGCCACAGCACCAGGCAATCGAACAGCTTGCGGATCACCGCAAGCGCCGACCGGCGACGAAGGCTCGACGGTGCGTCGCAATAGAGCGCATCCTTGCGCACGTCGAAATAGAACGCGGAGAGTTCGACGTTCGAGAAATCGATCAGAGCGCGGGCGATCCTCTTGAAGTCGAACGCGTCATAACCTTCACGAACGACCTGGTCGAGTTCGGCCAGGCGATGCAGCATCAGTTTTTCCAGCTCGGGCAGCTCGGCGTGGGCGACTTCCTCGCCCTTGTCGTGCGCCAGCGTGCCCAGCATCCAGCGGATGGTATTGCGCAGCTTGCGATAGGCGTCGATGTTGGTCTGGATGATCGTCTTGCCGAGGCGCTGATCTTCCCAATAGTCCGTCGTCATCACCCAGAGGCGCAGGATGTCGGCGCCGGCATCCTTCATCACTTCCTGCGGCGTGACGGTGTTGCCCTTCGACTTCGACATCTTCTCGCCCTTCTCATCCATGGTGAAACCATGAGTGACAACGGCGTTGTAGGGCGCACGGCCGCGCGTTGCGCAGGATTCGAGCAGCGACGAATGGAACCAGCCGCGGTGCTGGTCGGAGCCTTCGAGATAGACGTCAGCCGGCCACTTCAGATCCGGACGATCTTCGAGCGTGAAGGTATGCGTCGAGCCTGAATCGAACCAGACGTCGAGAATGTCCATGACCTGGTGCCACTTCTCGTGGTCGTGGTCATTACCGAGGAAGCGATCCTTGGCACCTTCGGCGAACCAGGCATCGGCGCCTTCCTGCTCGAAGGCTTCGAGAATGCGGGCGTTGACGGCCTCATCGACAAGGATCTCGCCCTGCTCGTCGGCAAAGATCGCGATCGGAACGCCCCAGGCACGCTGGCGCGAGAGCACCCAGTCCGGACGTCCCTCGATCATCGCACGCAGGCGGTTCTGGCCGGCGCCGGGGACGAAGCGGGTATCGTCGATGGCCGACAGGGCGCGCGAGCGCAGCGTCGTGCCGTCGCCGAAGCCCTTGTCCATGTAGACGAACCACTGCGGCGTGTTGCGGAAGATCACCGGCTTCTTGGAACGCCAGGAATGCGGATAGGAATGCTTCAGACGGCCGCGGGCAAACAGCGCGTGACGGGCGATCAGCGCCTTGATGACGCGATCATTGGCATCGCCCTTCTTGCCCTTGTCGTCGAGCACGCGGCCGGCGCCACCTTCGGCGTCCGGGCCGAAGCCATGGGCGTCGGCGGTGAAATAACCGGCGTCGTCGACGGTGAACGGAATTGCCGAGGAGATGCCGCGGGCTTCAAGCGCGCGGGCATTGTCCATCCAGGCGTCAAAGTCCTCGCGGCCGTGGCTCGGCGCCGTGTGCACGAAGCCGGTGCCGGCGTCGTCGGTGACATGGTCGCCATCGAGCAACGGCACCTTGAACGCGTAACCGCCACCCAGCCCATGCAGCGGATGGGCGCAGGTGACGGCGGCCAGTTCAGCGCCCTCGATGTCGCGGACGAAATTGAAGGTGAGCTTCGCCTTGGCGGCGGACTCGTCTGCCAGACGTTTGGCGAAGATCAGCTTTTCGCCGGGCTGCGGACCGAAATCGTTCTCTGCAGTCGCAACCTCGTAGAGACCATAGGCGTAACGCGAGGAGAAGGCGATGGCGCGGTTGCCGGGGATCGTCCAGGGTGTGGTCGTCCAGATCACGACGAAGGTGCCTGCAAGATCTGCCGAGCCTTCGGTGACCGGGAACTTCACCCAGATCATGTCGCTTTCGACGTCGGCATATTCGACTTCGGCTTCGGCCAGCGCCGTGCGCTCGACGACCGACCACATCACCGGCTTGGAGCCGCGATAGAGCTGCCCCATCTTGGCGATTTTCATCAGTTCGCCGGCGATGCGGGCTTCGGCGTGGAAGTTCATCGTCGTATAGGGGTTGTCGAAGTCGCCCTCAATGCCGAGGCGCTTGAACTCTTCCGCCTGGATCTGGATCCAGCCCGCAGCGAAGTCGCGGCATTCCTTGCGGAACTCGTTAACCGGGACCTCGTCCTTGTTCTGGCCCTTCTCGCGATACTTCTCCTCGATCTTCCATTCGATCGGCAGGCCGTGGCAATCCCAGCCCGGCACGTAGTTGGCGTCGAAGCCGCGCATCTGGAACGAGCGGTTGATGACGTCCTTGAGGATCTTGTTCAGCGCATGGCCGATATGGATGTTGCCGTTGGCGTAGGGAGGGCCGTCATGCAGCACGAATTTCTCGCGACCGGCGGCCGAGGCACGCAGCTTCTTGTAGAGACCCATCTTCTGCCAGCGGGAAACCGTTTCGGGCTCCTTCTGCGGCAGGCCGGCACGCATCGGAAACTCCGTCTGCGGCAGATAGAGGGTGGAGGAATAGTCGATCTTCTCAGCGGTATCTGTCATGGTCTTTGCAATCGTCTTTTCCGCGCGGATCATCGCGCATGCGAAAGGGTTCGGTATCCGGCGCATAACCCTGAAATCGGGATCGATTTTCGGAAAAGGATCATGCGCAGCTTCAAAGTGTTCGAGCTACCTTAGCGTGTCCAAGAGACGCGCGGCGCTCCAGAGATGACTGAGGCGTTGGAAACGCCGAAATCCCGGACCTTCCGGCGGCCTAGTGCGCGCGGAAAGCCGGGCCAATAATTCGCTGATCGATGGTCAGTCGACGGTGCCGGGTCATGGTGGCCGGTTGTTTAAGGCGTTTTCGGCCTTTTGAAAAGGTCCGCCGCTTCGGCGCGACGGATTTCTTTAGGCGAAGTTGATCCGGCGATCGATATCGCTCAAGGGCGTGACGCCGGAGAGCAACGCCCTCGCCTCGTCTTCGTCCTTTCGGATCTGCGCCACCAGCGGGTCGAGCCCGTCGAACTTCAGCTCGTCGCGCAGGTGGCCGAAGAACGAAACCGAACAGACCTCGCCGTAGAGATCGCCGGAAAAATCGAAGACGAAGGTTTCAAGCAACGCCTCGCCGTCGCTGTCGACGGTCGGACGCCGGCCAAAGCTGGCAACGCCATCATAGAGCGAGCCGTCAGCCCGGCGGAAGCGCACGGCATAGATGCCGGTTCTAAGTTCGACCTCGGGCGGTAGACGCATGTTGGCCGTGGGATAGCCGAGGGTCCGCCCGAGTTTTTTGCCGTCGATTACTTCGGCCTCGACCGTGTAGCGATAGCCGAGCAAGCCGGCCGCGTGAGAAACGTCGCCCTGGCCGAGCAGCGAGCGAATGAAGCTCGAGGAGATCACCGAGGCATTCTCATCGCGGAAGGCGTCGACCAGGGTGACGCCGAAGCCGTTTTCGCCGCCCGCCGCCATCAGAAAGGCGGGACCGCCTTCGCGCCCCTTGCCGAAATGGAAATCGAACCCGGTGACCACATGCGAGGCATGCAGCCACTCCAGGAGCACCCGATGGATGAAATCGGACGCGGAAAGTTCGGAGAAGGTGCGATCGAACGGGTATTCGATGACGGCGCCAAACCCCATGCCTTCGAGGATACGGGCTTTCAGCGGTGCGGGCGTCAGCCGGAAGACCGGCGTGTCTGGCCGAAAGACCGTGCGCGGATGCGGCTCGAAGGTCAACACCAGTGCGGGAACGCCGCGTGCCGCGGCTTCTTCCAGCGCTCGCTCCAGCACGGATTGGTGGCCGCGGTGAACACCGTCGAAATTGCCGATGGCGACAACGCCGCCACGCAGACGCTCGGGCAGCGGGTCGCGGGTTTCGTTGCGATGAAAAACCGTCATCTCGATCTTCCCGTCAGGCGAGCCTGGGCATCCACCACTTCGGCGAAGCACCTTCCTTCCTCAGGAAGGCAGTAAGCTTCGCCTCGTCGGTGCGGCTTTCGTTCATGTATTCTTGCGCGTGAATACCGGCACTGATGTAAAGCAGATCGAAGCCGGCATCCTGGGCGCCCTTGACATCGGTCGGCATACCGTCGCCGACGGCGATGACACGCGACAGATCGAGTGGACCGCGAACGGCCTTGGCTTCCGTCAGCGCGGCACGGTAGATGGAGATATAGGGCTTTCCGGCGATCCGGGCTTCGCCGCCGAGCTCCTCGTAAAGCTTGGCGATGGCGCCGGCACAGGGGATCAGCCGGTGGCCGCGCTCGACCACCAGGTCCGGATTGGCGCAGATGAACGGGATCTTGCGCTTGGCAAGTCCGGTCAGCGTCGCGCGATAGTGCTCCGGCGTTTCGGTTTCATCGTCGTAGAAGCCGGCGCAGACGACGGTCTCTGCATCTTCCGACGAGACGATCTCGGTGCCGAGCCCTTCGAGCAACGGCAGATCGCGTTCGGCGCCGATGAAGAAAATCTTCTTGTCGGCTGCGGCGATCAAGGTGCGGGTCACATCGCCCGACGTGACGATGCGATCATAGGCTTCATCGGGAACGCCCAGCCCGCGGATCTGTACCTTGACGCTGGGGCTTGGCCGGGGAGAATTGGTGATGAGGACAACCGTAAGCCCTGCTGCACGCGCTTCCGCCAGGGCCTCGCAGGCCGACGCAAACGCCTGAACGCCGTTGTGGAGAACACCCCAGACGTCACAGAGCACGACGTCATAGCGCCCTGCGATTTCCCGAAAACTGTTGATCCTTGCGGCCATGCGGGCTTCCTGCAAACTCGGTTTCCGGCTTGCATGGCAAGGAAGGGCCGAGAATACAAGCCTCGCGCCTAGAAAATCGCCGCCATTCCCAAGGATTCGGCGCCCGCCCCTCCCTCATGCCGAGGAGACGGTCCACGGGACATCAGCGTCAGGGCCTGCCGACCCCGAGGCTCATGATAACAACCGGATCGGGCAGCGAGACCAGGCAAATCCTCGATATCGGATCTGCCCAAATTCCGACCGCTTCATGCAATAGGCAGGCAAACGTTCCGGCCCGGCCGCCGTTCGTTGCCTGTCATCAGCCGCCGATAATCATGTCGCCTGAAATTTTTTGAACGGCCAATCCTTGACTCGTCCCGGACCCAGCCTTATCTCGGCCTCGCTAGCACTCGACAAAAGAGAGTGCTAACACCCATCCATCGGGTCGTTGAGCGATCCGTAGTGTCATTTGATCGAGGGATTAGACTAATGGCAAGCACCAATTTTCGCCCGCTGCACGACCGCGTTGTCGTCCGCCGCGTCGAGTCTGAGGAAAAGACCAAGGGCGGCATCATCATTCCGGACACCGCTAAGGAAAAGCCGCAGGAAGGCGAAATCGTCGCTGTTGGCTCGGGCGCCCGTGACGAAAGCGGCAAGGTTGTTGCTCTCGACGTCAAGGCTGGCGACCGCGTTCTGTTCGGCAAGTGGTCGGGCACCGAAGTCAAGATCAACGGCGAAGACCTTCTCATCATGAAGGAAGCCGACATCATGGGCATCATCGGCTGATCTGCCGTCGTCCACACCTTTTCATGACAACCAATGGGCAATGAGCCCGGGAGTTTTCTCAAATGGCTGCAAAAGAAATCAAATTCGGCCGCACCGCGCGCGAAAAGATGCTGCGTGGCGTCGATATCCTCGCTGACGCCGTAAAGGTCACGCTCGGCCCGAAGGGCCGTAACGTCATCATCGACAAGTCCTTCGGCGCTCCGCGCATCACCAAGGACGGCGTATCAGTTGCCAAGGAAATCGAACTTGAAGACAAGTTCGAAAACATGGGCGCCCAGATGGTCCGCGAAGTTGCTTCGAAGACCAACGACATCGCCGGCGACGGCACCACGACTGCAACCGTTCTGGCCCAGGCGATCGTTCGCGAAGGCGCCAAGGCTGTTGCTGCCGGCATGAACCCGATGGACCTGAAGCGCGGCATCGACCTCGCTGTCACCGAAGTCGTCAAGGATCTCCAGGCCAAGGCCAAGAAGATCAACACTTCGGAAGAAGTCGCACAGGTCGGCACGATCTCGGCAAACGGCGAGCGTCAGATCGGCCTCGACATCGCAGAAGCGATGCAGAAGGTCGGCAACGAAGGCGTCATCACGGTTGAAGAAGCCAAGACCGCCGAAACCGAACTCGAAGTCGTCGAAGGCATGCAGTTCGACCGTGGCTACCTCAGCCCCTACTTCGTCACCAACCCGGAAAAGATGGTCGCTGACCTCGACGACGTCTTCGTTCTCCTCCACGAGAAGAAGCTCTCGAACCTCCAGGCCATGCTCCCGGTTCTCGAAGCTGTCGTTCAGACCGGCAAGCCGCTCCTCATCATCGCTGAAGACGTCGAAGGCGAAGCTCTTGCTACGCTCGTCGTCAACAAGCTGCGTGGCGGCCTGAAGATCGCTGCCGTCAAGGCTCCGGGCTTCGGCGATCGCCGCAAGGCCATGCTCGAAGACATCGCCATCCTGACCGGTGGTACCGTGATCTCCGAAGACCTCGGCATCAAGCTCGAAAACGTCACGCTCGACATGCTCGGCCGTGCGAAGAAGGTTTCGATCTCCAAGGAAAACACCACGATCGTCGACGGTGCTGGCCAGAAGAGCGACATCGAAGGCCGCGTTTCGCAGATCAAGGCTCAGATCGAAGAAACCACTTCTGACTACGACCGCGAAAAGCTGCAGGAACGTCTTGCCAAGCTCGCTGGCGGCGTTGCCGTAATCCGCGTTGGCGGCTCGACGGAAGTTGAAGTGAAGGAAAAGAAGGACCGCATCGACGACGCTCTCAACGCGACGCGCGCTGCTGTTCAGGAAGGCATCGTACCGGGCGGCGGCGTTGCCCTGCTGCGTTCTTCCGTCAAGATCACCGTCAAGGGTGTGAACGACGACCAGGAAGCCGGCATCAACATCGTTCGTCGCGCTCTGCAGGCTCCGGCCCGCCAGATCGCTGAGAACGCTGGTGACGAAGCTTCGATCGTTGTCGGCAAGATCCTCGACAAGGACCAGGACAACTTCGGCTACAACGCCCAGACCGGCGAATATGGCGACATGATTGCCATGGGCATCATCGACCCGGTCAAGGTTGTTCGCACCGCCCTTCAGGACGCGGCTTCGGTTGCTGGCCTTCTCGTTACGACGGAAGCCATGATCGCCGAACTGCCGAAGAAGGACTCGCCGGCGATGCCGGGCGGCATGGGCGGCATGGGCGGCATGGACATGATGTGATAGGGCGCCAGCCCAATCGCAGCATTGTCCATAGAGCTTCGCCCATGCACCAAGAGCAGTTCAGCGCGTCAAGCGCGCTGAACGGGCGGCATGGACATGATGTGATAGGGCGCCAGCCCAATCGCAGCATTGTCCATAAAGCTTTGCCCATGCACTAAGAGCGGTTCAGCGCGTCAAGCGCGCTGAACGGGCAGCATGGACATGATGTGATAGGGCGCCAGCCTTATCGCGGACCTGTTCAAGCAGATCCACGATGATCCATTCGGATCGGAAAGGGCGACCCTCGGGTCGCCCTTTCTCGTTTTTGCGATAATCCTGCGGTTGCATCTAACGTGCACGTCAAAGCTGTCCGCAGGAAAAATTACCCGGTAGCTGCGGCGGCACTAAAAAAGCGTTGAAGTCGAGAAAAAACGAACTATAACACCGCCCCAAGTGGACAGAGATTCACGAGAGACTGGATGGTGGGCCTAAAGCGAGCGAAAAATCGCTCAAACTTTTCATATTAACTGTGTGTCCAAGCTCTCTTTGAGAACATCACGCAAAGCATATAAGTATTTCATCGCAAATTAAGCCGGCCTTTCCTGCGAAATCATTTCGCTTGGCGAGCTACGTCACAGTTTCGTGACCTTTCCGTACAGAAAGACGCAAACGACTATCGTGCGTGTTCTTCCTGCTATGGGTCGATGGCTGGCGAGGGTTGTATATTGGGGATGGGCCTGCCTGGTGGGAAGACGACATTCGCCAGGGGTCGTGCTGGGGTAGACCGTGTTTAAGATCACGAGAACAAATTCAGTTCCCCTCGGTGTTCCGGGACAGATGCATTCCGGTCTCCCGCATCAGGAATTCCTGGAACAGTTCTGCGTTTCCGAAGGTTGGTCGGGCGACCTGTCGACGGGCCTGTTCCGGCTTGGCGAGAAGGCGTCCGCGATCCACGGTCTCAACGAGAGCGAATGCGGGCTGCTCAATTTCGTGCGCTGCTACGACCTCGCCGACCGCAACCACGTGCTCGAGCTTTTTGAGCAGGCGGCAACCACGTGTTCGTCCTTCTGCTTCTCGACGACGATCAGCCTCGAATCCGGCCACAAGCAGCCGGTGTTCTGCATCGGCGAATCCTCGGGCCTCGAAGAACGCTATTCCGGTACGATCCACGGCATCTTCTTCTTCCCGCGCTTCCTTGTCGAAGGTGCGGGAAAGATGCTTCTGCGCCAGTAGGTGCATTCCCGCCTACAGAGCGCTTCCGCGCTTAAACAGAGTCCCAAAAGCGTTCCAGCTCGTTGTCTTTACGCGTTTCCTGGTGGAAAATCGCATCGCACTTTTCCTGGAAATAGCCTCAATGATGTTTGCCGGGCCGCCGTGTCGTGCAGGCGGCGGCGACCGTCAGGCGGCCGCCACTTTCACCTTGCCCATGGCGAGACTTGAGATCGGTGCTGGTCTGCCGAGCAGGTAACCCTGCGCTTCGTCACAGCCTTCCGCCTGCAGGATATCGAGCTGCGTCTGCGTCTCGACGCCTTCGGCGAGAACAGGAACCGAGAGGCTCTGCCCGAGTGCGAGGATGGCGCGCACGATCGCCTTTGCCTGCGGACTTGCTTCCACCTCCCACATGAAGCTCTTGTCGAGCTTGATCTTGTCGAACGGGAAGGACCGCAGCGTCTCGAGCGACGAATAGCCGGTGCCGAAGTCGTCGATCGCGATGGTGACCCCAAGCTCCTTGATCTGGCGAAGGGTCAGGAGCGCGCGCTCCTTGTCGTCGATGATCGTCGATTCCGTGATTTCGAGTTCCAGCCGCTTCGGGTCGAGCCCGGTCTCGGAAATCACGTCCTCGACCAGGCTGACGATGTCACCATTGGCAAGCTGCACCGGCGAAAGATTGACGGCGATCTTGTGGGTGCTCTGCCAGCCCGCGGCTTCGCGGCAGGCCTCGCGCAGAACCCATTCGCCGATCGGCAGGATCGCGCCGCATTCTTCCGCCAGCGGAATGAACTCGTTCGGAGGCACCATACCGCGCTCGGGATGGTGCCAGCGCAGAAGCACCTCATAACCGATGACGTCACCTGACATCACCGACTTCTGGACCTGGTAGTGCAACGCCAACTGATTCTTCTCGATCGCATCCCACAGATCGTTGGCAAGGCTGCGGCGCTGGCGTGCAGCCTCATCCATCGACACTTCGTAGAAGCAGACGCTCTGGTTCAGCGCGGCCTTGGCGCGGTACATCGCAAGGTCGGCATTGTTGATCAGCGTGTCGGCCGTCTCGGCGTCCTGCGGATAGATCGCGACACCCATGCTGCCACCGGACTTCAACTCGAAGTCGCCGAAGCGCATTTCTTCATGCAGGCTTTTCTCGATGCGGCGGAGGAAGTCGTTGAGTTCGGACAATTCCTCGAAGCGCTTGACGGCCGCGAACTCGTCGCCGCCGAAGCGGGCCACGAACTCGCCCTCCTGCAACAGCGACTTCATCCGCTGGGCAATCGTCACCAACACGAAATCGCCGGCAGCATGGCCATGCAGGTCGTTGACTTCCTTGAACTTATTGAGGTCGAGACCGATCACCGCGACCTTGCGCGAGAACCAGGCGGCCGCATCGAGTTCCTCCTCTAGATAGCTGCTGAACTGCAGCCGGTTCGGGAGGCCCGTCAGGCTGTCATGGCGAGCGAGGAACGAAATCTGCTCCTCGCTGTCCAGGCGCTCGGTGATGTCCTCGTAGGTGCTGACCCAGCCGCCATCCGCGAGGGTGCGGTGCTTGGTCAGGATCGAGCGACCGTTCGGCAGCTTTTCGACGATGTCGCCACCGCCCTTGCCGACCATGTCGACGCGGTGCCTCTGATAGAGTTCTTCCGATTTCGCCCGGGCGATGACCGGATCGGAATAGGTTCGGGCAAAAACCTCGTCGAGGATCTGGCGGAACGTCAGGCCCTTTCCGGCCAGCGTCTCCGAGAAGCCGAAGATCTCGCGGCAGCGCCGGTTGGATAGCAGCAGGCGGTCGCCGCTGTCGAAGAGGCAGATGCCCTGCGACATGTTCTCAAGCGCAATGTCGAGATTCTTGCTCACTTCGGCGATGCGGTCGGCGTCGACCTTTTCCTTGGTGATGTCCTTGACGATCTTGATGAAGCCCGCATGCGTGCCATCCTCATGCAGGAACGGGTCGATCACGACATGCGCCCAGAAGCGCGTGCCATCCCTGCGATAGCGCCAGCCTACACACTCGAACTTGCCGTTGGCATAGGCTTCGTCGAGCGCCTGTTGCGGTACGCCTGCCCGCTGATCCTCGGGAGAATAGAAGCATCCGAAACTCTTGCCGACGATTTCGTCGGCAGTATAGCCCTTGTTGGCTTCGGCTCCGGCATTCCAGCTCGCGACGCGGCCTTTTGCGTCGAGCATGTAGATGGCGTAGTCCTTGACGCTTTTCACGAAGCGGGCGAATTCGCGCTCGGAGGCGGCGGCGGAAAGCTCGGCATGGTGCGCAAAGCCTGCGGCAAGCAAGACCATGGTTAGCAGGAAGAAAGCGGTTCCGGCGATGACGAAAGCAAGAAAATGCGGCTGTATCATCCCCTCGGGCGACGGCAGCAGCAAATCGGCTTCGATCGTCACCGCACCCATCGCCGTGAAGTGCAAGGCGACGATACCGAGCGTCATGAACAGCGTCGCCAGAATTTTGGCTTTCAACGGCCGATCGATGTGTGTGATGGCCCGCAAGGCGCCGATATCGAACAGGGAGCCGGCAAAGACGGAGGCGACGACGAGCGTCCAGTCCCAGCGGATGGTACCTGGAACATCGAGCGCCGCCATGCCGAGGAAGTGCATGCAGGCGACGCCGAAACCGAGGACGATGCCGCCGGCGATCCAGGCGACAGGTCCCTGCGCATAGGTCGCAATCAGCAGTGCCATCGTCGTCAGAACGACCGCGACGGCAAGCGACAGGGCCGTCAGATCGATCTGATAGCCGAGCACGACGCCTGGGTCGTAGGCAAGCATGGCGATGAAGTGGGTCGCCCAGATGCCGAAGCCACTGGCGATGCCGGCAGCCACGGCCCATATCGCCCGCGCCTTGCCTGCGGATGCGCGTCCTCGCTGAAGCAAGGTCACGGCACCGTAGCTCGACAGGAAGCAGATGAGGGCGGCGAGCACGACCAGCTTTGGGTCATGCTCGACCACGAGGCATGTAAGAACCTTGAACATCGCCAAACGCCTAAATGAAATTTCTGGTCCGGAAATGGAACGCCCACTTCCGGTTCATCGCTTCTGTTGGCGTCGTGCCGTTTAAGGAATTGTGAAAAGTCAGGTCGCAACGTCCGTTTCGAAACAGGACGTTGCTTTCGTCCTTAACGAAGGCTGAAATGCCAACGCCTTGTAGTTAAAGATTTCGAAGCGGCCCAATGACGCTGTGACGGTCACACCGCTAAAGCGCATCGGGGTCTCTACTGCATGTTTCCTTAAATCGTCTTCGATATAAGGATAAAAACATGCAGCAATTCAAAGTGCTACAGCGACCTTTGCGCGTCTAATAAGACGCGCGGCGCTGTAGAATTCGCTTGGTGCGCTTCAAGCCCCTGTTTTCGCCTGTCGATGTCGCAAATCCGCTACGCACTTTTGCGCGACAGGCTCTAAGCCTGGGCCAGAAGCGCCTTCAGATCCGATTGCGGATCGGCAATGACGGCCCTGTCCGGATGAATACCCGTCTCCAGCAGCTTCTTGCCGGTGACATAGGCCTTGGCGTCGTTGATCGCGTCGACGGCCAGAAGCTTGCCCTCGCGGAAATACCAGACCGAAACGCTGCCCTCGCGCTGGCCGGGGCGAACGATGGTTTCGTCGTGGCCGAGGCCAAAGCCGGCGATCTGCAACTTCACATCGTACTGGTCCGACCAGAACCAGGGCTTGGGCGCATAAGGCTCGACACCGCCGGCAATGACGGCGGCAACAGCCTCGGCCTGATCCACGGCGTTCTGAACCGATTCGAGGCGGATGCGCATGTTGCCCCAGGGCTGAACGGCGCAATCGCCCATCGCGAAAATCGCCGGGTCGGAGGTGCGGCCGTGGCTGTCGACGACGATGCCGCCGGCGGTTTCAAGACCGGCGTCGTGCGCCAGGTGGTCGTTGGCGGTCACGCCGATACCGACGATGACGAGGTCGACCGGAAGCACCGACCCGTCGGAAAGCTCGACGCCGGTAACGCGGCCATTCTCGCCAACCAGCCGGTTGAGCCCTGTTCCCTCGCGAATATCGACACCGCGCGATCGATGGATTTCTCGAACGATGCCTGACGTCGCCGCGGAGGCGACGCGTTGCAGGATGCGGTCGGCCATCTCGATGACCGTCACCTCAAGCCCGAGCGTTCGTGCAACGGCCGCGGCCTCAAGGCCGATATAGCCGCCGCCGACGACGAGCGCCCGCCTGCCCGGCTTCATCTCTTCAGCCAGCAGATCGGCATCCCTGAAGTCGCGGACGGTGAAAACGCCGTCGAGATCGCCGCCGACCGAGGCTGGCAACCGACGGGGGGTGGCGCCGGTTGCAAACGCGAGCGTCTCATAGTCGAGCGACGTGCCGTCGCTCAGCATCACGCGGCTGGCATCTCGGTCGAGATCCGTCACCGTGGTCGACAGCCTGATGTCGACATCATGCTCGCCGTACCAGGCTTCCGCCCGATAAAGCAGTCGATCAAGGCTCATCTCGCGAAGCAGGTATTTCTTGGAAAGTGGCGGACGCTGATAGGGCAGGCTTGCCTCGGACGCGACGATGGTGATCGGTCTTTCGTCCTTCAACGCCCGCAGTTTGGCGACCAACGCAAAGGCGGCCTGACCGCCACCGATAACAACAAGCTTTCCGGACACGCTCTCACCCGTCATTTATTCGTTTGTACAACAAGGCGTAGCCTTTCCGCCCGAGCCTCGTCAACTCGAACGACGGCCACGCCGGCCGATCGTCAGCCCTTGGCCGGGATCTCCATGCCCTTTTGCGCTGCCGGACGCGCCAGTCCTCGGTCGACCCAGGCCATCACATTCGGGAAGCTCTTGTAGTCGAGCACATCGGCGCCGCCATAGAATTTGCGCGCACCTTCGACCCAGGGATAGGTGGCGATGTCGGCGATCGTATACTCATCGCCCATCAGCCATTACCGCCCCTGGAGCCGCCCCTCCAGCACGCCCAGCAGCCGTTTCGATTCGTCGCGGTAGCGCTCCACCGGATAGATGTTGTTGGCGACCTTGTCGGCAGCGAATTTGAAGAAGTGACCGAACTGGCCGAGCATCGGGCCGACGCCGCCCATCTGGAACATCACCCAGCAGATCGCTTCATAACGCGCGGCCGCATCCGAAGGCAGAAGTTTCCCTGTCTTTTCCGCGAGATAGAGAAGGATCGCCCCAGACTCGAACAACCCGATCGCCTTGCCGCCAGGGCCGTGCGGATCGATGATCGCCGGAATGCGGCCATTGGGGTTGAGCGACAGGAATTCCGCCGATTTCTGGTCGTTGGTGTCGAACGAGATCCGGTGCGCCTCGTAGGGCAATCCCAGTTCTTCGAGCACAATGGAGATCTTCACGCCGTTCGGCGTCGGCAAGGAATAGAGCTGGGACGATGTCCGGGTTCTTCGCAGGCCAGCGCTTGGTGATCGGAAAGGCGGAAAGGTCGGCCATGGAATGCTCCTCGAAACGAATGGCGCGAACGGCACCCGCCGCTTGCGCCGCGCAGATACCAACCTGCGCTGCGCCCGGCAGAGCGCCTGAGCGGCGGTTCTTAAGTTTCAAAGCGCGTCGCGCACCGCCGAGAGAATGCGACCGACGATCGGGTCGCCGTCATGCGCCGGCTTGCGTGCACGCACCAGGCAGGCCTCCGACCGCAGTATGACGCCGTCGGCAAGGGTCTTCAGGTGGTTGGCATGCAGGGTCGAACCGGTCGAGGTGATGTCGACGATGATGTCGGCAGAGCCGGAGGCCGGCGCACCCTCGGTCGCTCCGAGGCTTTCGACGATGTGGTAGAGCTGGATGCCGTGGCTGCCGGAAAAGTGGTTCTGCGTCAGCCGCCAGTATTTGGTGGCAATCGCCAGCCGCCGCCCGTGGCGGGCGCGGAAGTCGGCGGCGACGTCGCCGAGGTCGGCCATGGTGTCGACGTCGTACCAGATCTCCGGAACGGCGACGACGACATCGGCATGGCCGAAGCCGAGGCGGGCGCAGAACTCGACGCGAGCGTCGGCATTGGCAAGCCCCTCGCGCACAAGGTCTTCTCCGGTGACGCCGAAATCGATCGAGCCGTTGCCGAGCTCGCGCGAAATCTCCGAGGCCGACAGGAAGGCGATCTCGACATCGTCCCAGCCTTCGACACGGCCGCGATAGGAGCGGTCATTGCCGACGGCGACGATCTTCATGCCGGCGCGCTCGAAGATCGCCGAGGCGTCGTCCTTCATCCGCCCCTTGGACGGCAATGCGATGGTGATGGTCATGCGGCACCTCCGCTGGCGGCGATCGCCGCTTCGATCCGGTCGAGCCAGAGCGAGAAGCCGACGGCGGGAATATGTTCGCGCGCGCCAAGCAGGGTTAGGAGCCGGTCGAAGCGCCCGCCACCGGCAAGCACCGCCGGTGTCCCCTCGACTTCGACTTCGAAGACGAGGCCGGTATAATAGTCGAGCGGGCGGCCGAAGGCGGCACGATAGCGAATGACATCGACATCGGCGCCGATGCCGGCAAGCGCCGCCACGCGCGCGTCAAAACGCGCCAGCGCTCCATCGAGCGTCAATCCGGTCTTCTCGGCAAAGCGGAAGAGTGCGGCAGGCGCTTCGGCAAGCGGCATGTCGAGCGCCAGGAATTCACGCACGAGATCCAGCGTTTCCGGATCGAGCCGGGTATTCGCCAGTTCCATCTTTTCCTTCAGGCGGCGGGCGATGTCCTGCGGCGAGCGGCTGGCATTGGTGGAGTAGCCCGTCGCCTCCATGGTTTCGCCGATATGGGCGACAAGCCGCACCTCGTCATCGAGCATGCCGGCGATCGCCAGCCGCTCGACCTCGGGGCCAAAGACGCCGGCAGCCTTTGGATCGGCAAGCTCGGCAAGCAGCTTCTGCAGGTGCTTCTGGTCGCCGAAGGCATGGATCAGCCGCTTCTGCCAGCCGCCCGGCAGGCCACAGGCACCGACGACCGCTTCGAAGACCGACTGGTCGCCGAGCGTGACCGCCAGGCGCCGGCCAGGAAGACGATTGGCAACCACCCGCATGGCATTGCCGACCGCACGCGCGTCGGAGGCGGCGATATCGGTATCACCGAGATCTTCGATGCCGGCCTGATAGAATTCGTTGCCGCCTTCGCGGCGCTGACGAAACACTTCGCCGAGATAGGCATAACGCTTGGGCGTGCCGGTTGCCGTTTCGATGTGGCGAAGGCAGACGGGGATGGTGAATTCCGGCCGCAGACAGAGGCTCTCTCCGGTCTCACTCTCGGTCATGAAGATGCGGCGGCGAAGATCCTCGCCAGCCATGGCGAGAAACGGCTCCGCCGGTTGGATCACCGGTGTGTCGACCCGAAGCGTGCCGAGACTTTCGAACTCGGCAAGCAGATCTGCGGAGAAGGCGGGAAGGTTGATCAGAGGCATCGCCGTCAGCCTGCCCTTGCCCGGTCCTCGGCCTGTGCCGCGAGCATTTCACGCACCTTTTCGACAAGGTCGCCTGCGGGCACGGAGACCTGCGCCACCCGCGCCTCGCGCCATGCCGCATTGTCCTCGATTTCGCCCGACAAGCGCTTGCCCTCGATCAGATCCTTGATCTGCACCAGACCGGCGGCGCGCTCGTCGCCGCCCTGAATGATCGCGAGCGGCGCACCGCGACGGTCGGCGTATTTCAGCTGGTCGCCGAAGTTCTTCTTGTTGCCCTGGTACATCTCGGCGCGAATGCCGGCATGGCGGAGCTGCTGCACGAAGCGCTGGTAGTGGCCCATGCTGTCGATGTCACGGTCCATAACGCAGACGACGACCGGTGCCACGACGTCCGACGTGCCGAGCTTGCCAAGGTTCTTGAGCGCGGTCATCAGGCGCGAAACACCGATCGAGAAACCGGTGGCCGGCACCGGCTGGCCCATGAAGCGCGAGACGAGACCATCGTAACGTCCGCCGCCGCCGACCGAACCGAAGACGACCTTTTCGCCCTTCTCATTGGTGACGGCAAACTGCAACTCGGCCTCGAAAACCGGGCCGGTGTAATATTCGAGACCGCGAACGACCGAAGGGTCGATCTTGATGCGATCGGCCTCGTAGCCCGCGCTCACGACCAGGCTGCGGATGGTGTTGAGTTCCTCGACGCCCTCGCCGCCCTTGGCTGTGCCGGCAACGAGCGCTGCGAGTTCGGCGGCACTTTCGGCGTAGTCCTGGATGCCAACGAAGAACAGGACCTTGTCGATCTGCTCGCCGTTCAGACCGGCGCCCTTGGTGAAGTCGCCGCTCTCGTCCTTGCGGCCTTCGCCGAGCAGCAGGCGCACGCCTTCGGGACCGAACTTGTCGAGCTTGTCGATGGCGCGCAGCACCGTCAGGCGGGCATTCGCCTTGTCGTCGCCGCCGAGGCCAATCGCCTCCATGACGCCATCAAGAACCTTGCGGTTGTTGACCCGGATCACGTAGTCGCCGCGCTTGATGCCGAGCGCTTCCATCGTGTCGGCCATCATCATGCACATTTCGGCATCCGCCTGGACGCCGGCGGCACCGACCGTATCGGCATCGAACTGCATGAACTGGCGGAAGCGACCCGGGCCCGGCTTTTCGTTGCGGAAAACGTAGCCGGCGCGATAGGTGCGGAAGGGAAGCTGGATCTCGTTGAAGTTCTCGGCGACGTGACGGGCAAGCGGCGCCGTCAGGTCGTAGCGCAGCGACATCCACTGGTCGTCGTCATCCGTCAGCGAAAACACGCCCTCGTTCGGGCGGTCGCTGTCGGGCAGGAATTTTCCAAGCGCATCGGTGTATTCGAACAGCGGCGTTTCGACCGGATCGAAACCATAACGCTCATAGACTTCGCGGATCTTGACGATCATGTCGTCGGTGGCGCGAATATCGGCGGCCGAACGGTCGACAAAGCCACGCGGAAGGCGTGCCTTGAGCTTCTGCGGTTTCTTTTGTTTCTCGGTCATGGGGAGCATTCCGGACTGTCAGCGGGTTTCGAGCTTTCCCTATCGGATAGAGGCATGGGCGGCAAGGGTTAGCACGGCGCAAAGCGGCTCCAGGCGTGCGCGAAGGCAACGATCGGACCGGCAGCGTGCCGATCACGTCTTCTCTTTGCCACGGGCCATCCTAAGTAAAGGGCATGCGTTTTGCCGCCGTCATACTCCTGTTCGTTGCAGCCCTGTTCTCAGGCGCGCCTTCGGCGATGCTGCAGGCCCAGGACCTGGCGGCCGGTGCCGCACAAACCGCCGCCCATGACTCGTCGCAAAAGCAAGCCGTTCACGCTGGCCATGCGATCTCCTGCGAAGATATCCGGGCATGCAAGGACCACTCGAAAAAACAGGCGCATCCTTCGTCCTGTTCGGCCTGCATCGCGATCGAGCCAATTGCCTTGATGTTCGATCCGGCGACCACGACATCGTCGCGTCTGGCGGCAGCGACATATCCCGCATTGCACGCGATCACGATCGGGCCGCGCTCGCCACCACCCAAGTCGTTCCTGCTTGTGTGACCGTCATCGTGGCTCACCTTCGGGTGTATCGGCTGCGCTGACGAAACGAAATTCCATATGACCGGCCGCAACAACCGGCCGACATTTCGGCGATTGCACGGCGCTGCCTCAGTCGCGCGAGATGATAATGAGATGAAGAAGGAAACCATCATGTCTTTGAAAACGATCATAGCAGCCTCAGTCCTGATCGCGTCACTTTATGCTCCCGCTATGGCCCAGGACCACGGCAGCAGCATGCATCACGGATCGGCTGAGGCGGCGGCGCCGGCCGGCGACACCTCCGCCTCCAGCAAGGCTTTCGCCGAGGTCAACGCCCGCATGCACAAGGGCATGGACATCGCCTTTACCGGCAACGCCGATGTCGACTTCGTGCGGGGCATGATCGCCCATCATCAGGGCGCGATCGGCATGGCCAGGGTCGAACTCGAATACGGCAAGGACGAACAACTGCGCAAACTGGCGGAAGACATCATCAAGGCCCAGGAGGGCGAGATCCAGATGATGAAGGATTGGCTTGCCAAGAACGGTGGCTGAAGCCGTTCCTGGAAAGATGCAAATTCAGGGTTGCGGGCGCGTCAGCGCCCGCCGCATGTCCTCGACCGTCGCGCGGCAATGGCAGCCTTCGATGTGGTCGTTGACAAGCCCCATGGCCTGCATGAAGGCATAGATCGTCGTCGGGCCGACGAAGGTCCAGCCGCGCTTTTTCAGATCCTTGGAGATCAGCGTCGAGGTCGGAGTCGTCGGATTGGCGGCGATCGCTTCATAGCTGACAAATGCCGGCCGCTCGTCCGGGCCGGGTTCGTGCGACCAGAAATAGGCAGCAAGCGAACCAAACTCGGCTTTAAGCTCCTGGGCGCGCTTGGCGTTGTTGATGGTCGAGACGATTTTGCCGCGATGGCGCACGATGCCGGTATTGCCAAGGCAGCGCTCGATGTCAGCATCGCCGAAGGCGGCAACCGCATCGACGTCGAAGCCGGCGAAGGCGGCGCGAAAGGCCTCGCGCTTGCGCAGGATCGTCAGCCAGGAGAGGCCGGATTGAAACCCCTCCAGACAGATCTTCTCGAAGAGGCGCCGGTCATCGGTAACCGGCCGCCCCCATTCCTCGTCGTGATACCGTCTGTAGTCATCGAGATTGCTCTGCCAGGCGCAACGCCCAAGGCCGTCTTCGCCAATCATTATGCCCTTGGTCGTCATTACCAGCCCCGTTTCATCGTGCTCTTCCGCATTTACCATTCACAAACCAGATTCCTAAAGCGACGGATAACCCTACCCAAAGCTTTATCGGCGCTTCCTCCCTTTCGCGGGCTGCCGTTTACCATTCCGTGGCGCCGCGATGACACGATCGCCCCATTGCCAAGGCGCATGCCGTCCGTCCTGGAGACCCGTTCTCCGGCTGGCCGCGCCCCATTTTGATACGTTTCGGCGAAAGGTAGCGAGTCCGTCCGATGTTGAAAAAATCCCTTGTTGTAGCCGCATCCATCCTCACCCTCGTCGCCGGCCAGGCGCAGGCCCAGGACCGGTACAAGAACCGGCCGCCGGTGATCGTCAGCCCAGACCTGACCGCCCCGTGGGTGATGCAGCTCGGCGGCCAGCCGCAACAGGCGCGCCGGGTCATCTACCGCCAGCAGATACCGACCACCACCCGAAAACAGTATTATCAGGGCCTGACCGTGAAGCCGCAGGCAAAACGCCGCGTCGGCGCCCCGCTGGTACAACCGGTCAACGCCACCCGCGCCCAGCGTCCCGTCAAGTCTAAGTTCGACCCGCAGTATCTGCCGCAGACAGTTGCCTACGACGGCAAGGAAAAGGCAGGCACGATCGTCATCGATACCAACAATCGTTTCCTCTACCTTGTCGCCGGTAATGGTCAGGCACGGCGCTACGGTGTCGGCGTCGGCAAGCCGGGGTTCGAATGGGCCGGCGCTCATAAGGTCACCCGCAAGGCGGAATGGCCGAGCTGGACGCCGCCGACGGAAATGATCTCGCGCGAAGCCGCCAAGGGGCACTACCTGCCGGCCCGCATGGACGGCGGCCCGGAAAATCCGCTTGGCGCACGCGCCATGTATCTCGGCTCGACGCTTTACCGCATCCACGGCACCAATGCGCCCTGGACGATCGGTTACGCGGTCTCCTCAGGCTGCATCCGCATGCGCAACGAGGACGTCGTCGATCTCTATGAACGGGTGAATGTCGGCACCAAGGTTATCGTCATATAATTGGCGCCGGACATAGAATATTTCCCTCTCCCCATACGTTTTGCTGTTGCCTGGTCGTGATCTTCAGGCAACAGACGGGCTTAAAGATACAAAATCCGTGACCATGTTCGGTCTATCGGATGTATCCCGGGCTTGAACTTCGGGCCAATTTGCATAGCCTTGATGTAACGAGGGCTTAGAGGGAATCGTATATGAAACGTCATGCCAGCAAATTGGTCGCGATCGCCATCGCGACCAGCGCTATTCTTGCCGCCGCCAATGCCCAGGCTTTCACGCCCGCGCCGACATCCGGAACCACTCCCAAGAGCAGTGATATCGTCCTTGTCGCGACGCAGAAAAAGCCGCCGAAGCAATTCTGGCGCACCAAGGTTCGCTTCAGCACCGACGAAGCCCCCGGCACGATCATTGTCGATACCAACAACAAGTTTCTCTACTACATCGACGGTCCGAACCGCGCGACCCGATACGGTATCGGCGTCGGTCGTGAAGGCTTCGGCTGGTCAGGCGTGGTGAAGGTGGGCCGCAAGGCTGAATGGCCGACCTGGACGCCGCCGGAAGAAATGCGCCGCCGCGAAGCCGCCAAGGGCCGCATCCTGCCGATCACGCAGGAAGGCGGCATCGACAACCCGCTCGGCGCGCGTGCCATGTATCTCTATAAGGGCGGCCGCGACACGATCTTCCGCATCCACGGCACCAACCAGCCGTGGACGATCGGCCAGAATATGTCTTCGGGCTGCATCCGCATGATGAATAACGACATCGAGCACCTCTACGACCGGGCCGACGTCGGCACCAAGGTGATCGTCATCGGACCCGGCAGCAAGACCGGCGATACCTACTTCAACGATCGCGGCGTCGATATCTTCCGCCAGATCTTTGGCGGCTGATACGCTCGCCAGAAATAGCCCAGAAAAACCAATGCCGGCGCCATCGCGCCGGCATTTTTCGTTTCACAATCCAGCCGGTTTCGCGCCGCCATAGGCCCAGTCGAGCAGTTCGACCGTGTGGACGATCGGGATCGCCGTGCCGGTCGCGATCTGGGTGATGCAGCCGATATTGCCGGTGGCGATCACGTCGGGCTTCGTCGCCGCGAGGTTCTTGACCTTGCGGTCCTTGAGCTTCTGCGAGATCTCCGGCTGCAGGATGTTGTAGGTGCCGGCCGAGCCGCAACAGAGATGGCCTTCTGCGGGATCGCGCACGACGAACCCCGCCTGTTTTAACAGTTGCTTCGGCGCCATGGTGATCTTCTGGCCGTGCTGCATGGAGCAGGCGGAATGATAGGTCACGGTCATGCCGCGCGGATCCTGCACTGGAAGATCCAGAGTCGACAGGTATTCGGTGATGTCCTTCGCCATGGCCGAGACCCTTGCTGCCTTTTCCGCATAGGCGGGGTCGAGGCGCAGCATGTGGCCATAATCCTTGATCGTCGTGCCGCAGCCGGATGCGGTGATGATGATCGCATCGAGACTACCTTCGTCTGCCACGCTCAGCCAGGCATCGACATTGCGCCGGGCCGCGTCGAGCGCCTGGCCCTCCCGCCCCATGTGATGCACCAGCGCGCCGCAACAGCCCTCGCCTGCCGAGACGACCACCTCTATGCCGAGACGGGTAAGGAGGCGGATGGTTGCCTCGTTGATCTCCGGCTTCAGTACCGGTTGCGCGCAACCGTTCAGCAGCGCAACGCGGCCGACGCGCTTGCCGCTGGCGGCATGGGTGCCCGTGATCGCGGTCGCCGAGGGCTCCGGCACCGCCTTCGGCGCCAGATCGAGCATCACTCCGAAGGTCTTGAGCGCCGCCACCTTTTTCAGAACCCTGGCAAAGGGCCTTCCGAAAGCGGCCGCCTTCAAGGCAAGGCGAAAACGCGAGGGATAGGGCAGGACTTGCGCCAGCACGGCGCGGGCCAGCCTATCCTTCAATGGCCGCTTGTAGGTCTTCTCTATATGAACACGGGCATGATCAACGAGATGCATGTAGTCGACGCCTGACGGACACGTGGTGGTGCAGGCGAGACAGGACAGACAGCGGTCGATATGCGTCACGGTTTCGGTGTCGGCCGGCCGACTGTTCTCCAGCATATCCTTGATGAGATAGATGCGGCCACGCGGGCTATCGAGCTCGTCGCCAAGCGTCACATAGGTGGGACAGGTGGCGGTGCAAAAACCGCAATGCACGCATTTGCGCAGGATGGCCTCGGATTCGGCCACATGCGGATCGGCAAGCTGCGCGGGCGTAAAGTTCGTTTGCAAGCGGCTACTCCAGTATCGGGGCTCTGCCCCTCACGCGCGTTGCGATCTCTGATCGCTTACCGCATTTCAAGCTCTTGTTTTCCCATGTCGCTGTCGCAAAACCGCTACACACTTTTGCGCCACACGGTTTAGATCATCCAGCTTTCCGGATTGCTGATCGGCTCCTCGCGAGCGGCGCGTTGCAGGCCGACGACACAGCGCACGACGATCCAGACCGCGGTGGCGATAAACCCTAAAAACCCGATCAGCAACACCATCAGCAGCGCCGAGATGAGACCGAACAACAGCGCAATCCAGAAGGTGCGGATCGCCCAAGTATAGTGTGTCTGGACCCAGGGCGCACCCTTGCCGCGGTTGAGATAAGCAAGCACGACGCCGATGACAGACGTGATCCCCACGGCGAAAGCGACGAGATAGAGCACATAAATGACCTGGACGTTGACCTTCCCGGGCTCCAGCCAGCGATCGGTCTCTCTGGGAGGCGGAGCCTGCGGACCATTGTCACTCATCGATACCTCCCTCTCTCGTCATTTCCCCGTGCCTCAGGAGACGGCCTGCATCCGGCCCGGATTGAAGATCCGCTGTGGATCGAACTTTTCCCGGACGCGCTCGCTCAACAGCGCCACCGGCGCGGGTTGCGGCTCGAACGATGGAATGGTCGCGCGAAAGCCGTCAGCTGCGCGAACGAGGCTCGCATGGCCGCCGCCAAGCGCCTTGATATAGCGGCGCACCAGCGCCGCCTCCGGATCGGCCTCCATGCGCAGCCACACAAGTCCGCCCTGCCAGTCATAAAAGGCATCGACACCCGTTTGCAGGCGCAACGCGGCAACCAGTTGGTGGCCGGCCGAAGGCGCAACCGAGACACGCCAGAGCGGGCGATCCGTGCCATCTGCATAGGGCTTCACATCGCGGATCTCCAACCAGAGCGCCGCCGTCTGCTCCGCATCGAGCCGCGATACCGGACCGAACTTTTCGAGCGCCTTCGACAGTTTTTCCGCGCGGATCGAGACCGAGGCCTGCAAGCCTTCCAGCCGAAGAACGGTTGCTGCGCCATCGGGCAGGCCGCCGGCGATGAACCGGCCGCGGACGCTCTCGGCCAGATGCGCCGCACCTGATACCTCGACCGTTTGCGCCATGGCTTCTGCCATCACGGCCGCCGCCTCGGCATCGTTCAAGCCCGAGACCACGACGGTTTCGCAGGCTGGCGGCTTCGGCAGCACGCGGAATGTCACCTCGGTCAGAATTCCAAGCGTTCCGTGCGAGCCCGCCAAAAGTTTTACCAGATCGAGGCCGGTGACGTTCTTCATCACCCGGCCGCCAGCCTTGATCGCGTCGCCCCTGCCATTGACGAAACGGACGCCGAGCAGGCTGTCGCGAGCGGCACCGGCGATGAGGCGCCTCGGCCCCGAGACATTGGCCGCGAAAACCCCGCCGATCGTCGGTTCGCCGGTCGTTGCAAAGATCGGGCGGTGGTCCATCGGTTCGAATGACAGCATCTGCCGGTTTTCGGCAAGGGCCGCCTCGACCTCGGCAAGCGGCGTCCCGGCGAGCGCGCTGACGGTCATTTCCGCCGGGTTGTAGCTGACAATACCTGAGAGACGGCGGGTGGACAGCACCCGGTCGGCGCGCACGGGGTTGCCGAGGCCGGAGCGCGTGCCGCCGCCGATGACGGTAAGCGACGCCCTTTCCGCGGCCATCGCCCGAACCACGGTTGCGATCCCCTCTTCGCTCGCAGGCTCGAAATGCACGATCATGCGGCGGGGCGTCCTTCGAGCGGAAAGACCTTGGACGGGTTCAGGATCCATTGTGGATCGAAGGCGGCGCGCGCCGCCATCTGCTGGTCCAGATCGGTCTGGGTGAACTGATGCAGCATGAGATCGCGTTTCTCGATACCGACGCCATGTTCGCCGGTCAGGCATCCGCCGGCATCGACGCAAAGCTTCAGGATGTCGTTGCCGGCGCTTTCGGCGCGTGCCGCATCATCGGGGTCGTTGATGTTGTAGAGGATCAGCGGATGCATGTTGCCGTCGCCGGCGTGAAAGACATTGGCGACGCGCAGACCGTAGGAAGCGACGATCTCGCCGGTGCGGCGCAGAACGTGGGAAAGCTGGCTGAGCGGCACGGTGCCGTCCATGCAGATATAGTCGGCGATGCGTCCGGTTGCGCCGAACGCCGATTTGCGGCCCTTCCAGATCAGCGCCGCCTCGAGCGCCGATTGGCTTTCCTTGATTGTGGTAACGCCGTGGCGCCGGGCAACGTCGATGATGCTTGCGAGCATCGCGTCCATCTCGGCCTCCGAGCCCTCCACCTCGACGATCAGTAGCGCCTCCACATCCAGCGGATAGCCGGCATGGGCAAAGGCTTCGCAGATCTCGATTGCCGGCTTGTCCATGAATTCCATGGCGACGGGGATGATGCCGGAACCGATGACGTCGGCGACGCAGGCGCCGGCGGCTTCAGAGGAGGCAAAGCCGAACAGCACCGGGCGGGCGCCCTCGGGCTTGGCGATCAGCCGCACGGTTGCCTCGGTAACGATGCCGAGCTGCCCCTCCGAGCCGCAGACAAGGCCGAGCAGATCGTAGCCGGCCGCATCGAACGCCTTGCCGCCGAGATCAATGATCGTGCCGTCGAACAGCACCATCTTCACGCCCAGCAGATTGTTGGTGGTGACGCCGTATTTCAGGCAATGGGCGCCGCCGGAATTCATGCCGATATTGCCGCCGATGGTGCAGGCAAGCTGCGAACTCGGATCCGGCGCGTAGAAGAAGCCATCGGCGGAAACGGCTTCGGAAATATTGAGATTGGTCACACCGGCCTGGACCGTCGCGGTGCGGTTGAAGAAGTCGATATCGAGGATGCGCGACATCTTCGAGAGGCCGATTACCACAGCGTCTTCCTGGGGGATGGCGCCGCCGGACAAAGAGGTGCCGGCGCCACGCGGCACGACGGGAATGCCGTAGCGGCTGCAATATTTAAGCACCGCTGCCACCTGTTCGGTCGTCTCGGGCAGGGCGACGGCAAGCGGCATGCGGCGATAGGCGATGAAGGCATCGGTCTCGAACGGCTTTAAGCCGCGCTCGTCGCTGATGAGGCAGCCTGATGGCAGCAGGTCTGCCAGGTCAGCAGCGATCTCGCGGCGCCGGGCGATGACGGCCGGCCTTGGCTGCAGAAAGCCGATCGTTTCCGCCATCAAATCCTCCGCCCATATGTCAATTGGTTCATTTTCTTTACCACTAGGATAGCCCCCTCGCAAATGCTATCGAGCTTTTCCATTTCGGAAACAATGGCAACGATTGATGACGAATTTAGGCGATCTTGAGATTTTTGCACGCGTCGTTTCCTCCGGCAGTATGTCGGCAGCAGGGCGGGCGCTCGGATTTTCCCCCGCGGTCATCTCCAAACGGATCAAGCGGCTGGAAGACCGGCTGGGCACGCGCCTGTTGCAGCGCACCACCCGGCAGATCTCGCTAACCGAGGCGGGCCAGGGCTTCTACGACCGCGTGCTCGGCATCCTCACGGGCATCGAAGAGGCGGAAGCCTATGCCTCAGGACGCTCGTCGCAGGCGCAGGGCGTGCTTCGCATTTCGGCGCCGACCTCCTTTGGCCGCATGCATATCGCGCCGCATCTGACCGGCTTCATGAAGGACCATCTGGATCTCAAGCTGCACATCGTGCTCACCGACGACTTTACCGATATCGTCGCCGAGGGCTTCGACATGGCCGTGCGCATCGGTGAGCTGACCGATTCGAGCCTGGTAGCGCGCAAGCTCGCGCCGGTCCGCAGGCTGCTCTGCGCCTCGCCGGACTACATTGCCAGCAACGGCGCCCCGAACGAGATTGGCGACCTCGCCCGGCATTTCTGCCTGCCCGCCCACAACAACGACAACTGGAAGCTCGAAGGGCCGGAGGGATCGCTCGTCTGGCACCCCGAAGGGCCGCTGGTGACCAATTCCTCTGAAATCGTCCGGGCGGCGGTGATCGCCGGCGCCGGCATCGCGCTCCGCTCCACCTGGGATATCGGCCCGGAGCTGCGCAGCGGCCAGCTGGTGCAGGTGCTGCCGCAATGGGAGGGCTCGAAGAACCTGACGCTATCGGCCGTCTACCCGAGCCGCCAGTTCCTGCCGGCCAAGGTGCGCCTGTTCATCGATTATCTCGCCGGCCTCTACGGGCCTGTCCCCTATTGGGAACGATAGGCGCTATTTGTGCTCGCCGTCGCCGTGATGGTGGCGGATGCGGCGAACGATGAGCCAGACGCCGGCGACCGCGAAGGGCACGGCAAGTCCGGTCAACAGACCGGGATCGATCGGCAGCTCATGGCTGACCGCCTTGGCGAGATAGCCGAACAGACCGACGACGTAATAGGAGATCGCGGCAACCGACAGACCCTCGACAGTCTGCTGCAGCCGCAGCTGCAACTTCGCGCGCCGATCCATCGAGTTCAAAAGGGCGCTGTTCTGCCGCTCCAGTTCGACATCGACCCAACTGCGCAGGAGCGCGGTGGCGCGGGCGAGCTTGCGCGACAGGTTCGCCTGCCGCTCCTCCACCGACTGGCAGGTGCGCATTGCCGGCGCCAGCCGACGCTCGAGAAAGGTGCCGATCGTCTCGTAGCCGGGGACCGCCGTCTCGGCCAGGGTGCGGATGCGCTCCTGGACGATGCCGTAATAGGCGCGGCTGGCGCCGAAGCGATAGAGGCTGAGTGCAGCACCCGCCTCCAGATCGGCCGCAAGCCGGGTGATCTCCGCCAGCATGTCGTCCGCCTCTTCGCGGACGTTCTCCTTCATGCGCTGAGTGATCGCCGTCAGGCCGTCTTCGGTGCGGCGGATCTCCGGCGACAGTGATTGCGCCAACGGCAGGCCGACCATCGCCAGCGTCCGATAGGTTTCGATATCGAGCAGACGCTGGATCAACGCGCCGGTGCCGGCCTCGGTCATGCCGCGGTCGATCACCAGGATCTGCGTCAGACCGTCACCGTTCTGGCGAAAGTCAGTGACGAGGATCGCCTGGCCGTTCTTCGTCTCGCTGTAACAGAGGCTGGTCGGGTCGAAAGCCTTGATCGCCTCGCGGGTCTCCGGTGAGTCCGCGCGGATCTCGAGGCGGATGCCCGAAATGAGCGAGCCGGGCGGCGAAAAGCCGTCGCCGAATGGGTGGATCGCCACCTCGCCACCGAAATGCTCCGGCGCCGGGCCGTCCCAAAAATAGGTCGAAAATTCCGTATGCCGTTCCCAGCGCAGCGTGCCCTGCCCCCAGGCCATGGCATGATGGTTGGCATCGCGTCCAGGCGGCGCAATGCCACGCGAACGCGACAATTCCGACAGAACGGCGTGGTCGACGATCGAGCCGCCCTCGGTCATGAAGGCGAGCTGAAAGATCACGCGCGGCGTCGCCACCAGGGCGTAAGGCCGCGAATGGACCTCGCCCAGCGCCTGCGCTCGCATCGGCGCGACCGGAAATGCAAAACTTCCCTTTGCCATGAAGCGCTTTATCCCCCTCACGCGTTCATCATGACTCTCTTATCAACCGAATGAGCAAAAGCAAAAGGACGCATTGCCGCAGTTTGACTTTTGTCAGGGCGGCCAAAGTGGACAAGGAAATTGACCAGTTGGCTGCCGATGCCTAGATTGCGGCGCATGGGAGACCCAAGCGTGACCGAAGACCAGATCGACCTCTATGCCCGCATCAGCCACAGCCGCACGGCGGACGAGGTTGTCAAACAGATCGAGCTTCTCATCCTCGAAGGCATCCTGCGCGACGGCGACAGGCTGCCGGGCGAACGGGAACTGTCGAAGCGTTTCGACGTGTCGCGGCCGATCCTGCGCGAAGCGTTGAAGGAACTGGAGGCGCGCGGCCTCGTCGAGAGCCGCCACGGCGGCGGTACCTTCGTTGCCGATGTCGTCGGCGAAGTCTTCTCCAAGCCGCTGATCGAGCTGATCGGCCGCCACCACAAGGCGACGCAGGATTATCTCGAATATCGCCGCGAACTCGAAGGCTTGACCGCGGAACTGGCGGCAACGCGCGCAACGGATTTCGACCGCGATATCCTCACGCGCATTATCGAGCGAATGCGAACCGCCCACCGCAGTGGTGACTTCAACGACGAACTAGCCTCCGACGTCGAGTTGCATCAGGCGATCGGCGAAAGCGCCCACAACATCATCCTCATGCACACGCTGCGCGCCTGTTACCGGCTGCTGACGCAGGGGATCTTTTTTCACCGCAATTCGGTCTTCGACGCGCCAGGGGCGCGTGACCGGCTGCTCGCGCAACACGAGGCAATCTACGACGCGATCATGGCCGGAGACCCGAAAGCGGCCAAGGCCGCTGCCCAAAGCCATATCGATTTTGTTGCCGCCTCCACCCGCGAGGCCGAGCGCACCGGCGAGTGGGCGCGCATCGCGCGGCTGCGCCTCCAGCAGCGCGATCAGGCGAGCTGAAGCCGGGACCAACGCCCGGTTGCCGCCCCGCTGGCAAAACAGGCGCGAAAGCACCATATTCTGTCGCATCGGGACCACAGTTTGCAGCGAAGCTGACCGCATATCCGGCAGCCGACACGGTGCGACGTTTACACGCAACGCGACGCTGGCATACTGGCTGGAACGTCCAACGAACACTGATTCGCTAAGAGGAGAGCAAACGACCTTGAACTTCCTGAACCGGCTCGCATCCGATGTGCAGCTGATGCTGCGTCGACCGGCGCGCATGCAATATGCAGCGCTCTGTTTCCGTGTTCGCAAGAAGTCCAAGGCGCTCGAGATTCTGCTGATCACCAGCCGTGATACCGGCCGCTGGGTCATTCCCAAGGGATGGCCTATGCAAGGCAAGCGTGCCCACGAGGTGGCCGAGCGCGAGGCCTATGAAGAGGCAGGCGTCAAGGGCCGAGTGCAGAAGGCCCCGGCCGGCTTCTATCTCTACAAGAAGCGCATGGATCACGGCCTGAAGATCTCGGTCAAGGTCCAGGTGCATGCCCTCGAGGTAGACGATCTCTGCAAGCACTTCCCCGAGGAAGGTGTGCGCAAGCTGGAATGGGTCAGCTGCGAGGAGGCAGCCAGCCGTGTCGCAGAGCCGACACTGAAGGAGCTTATCCTCGCCTTCGGCCGCCGCGTGGCGGCACCGCCCTCGCCGGTCCCCAAGGCCGTCACCGGCTAGCCACCGCGGGCGATATCTTCGGCCATCTTTTGCACAGCTTTGCAGACATCATCAATTCCGCTTGAAAGCATTTCGCGGTGGCAGTAGTGGCCATGGTGAAAAGGGAGACCGCCATTGCCAAAGTCGCGCACGCGCCTTGAAAAGCAGACGCTCGACAAGGATCTGGACAAGTTCAGCCTTGCCGAGGAGGCATCGCAGCAGGTGATGCGTGGTCTGGCAGCCCCGGGCCTCGCTCTCCTGTTCCTGCTGCTCAGCATGGCATTTGCCGCAAGCTTCGTGACGAACTCGGCGACCGCGCCGATCATCATCGCCGCAGCCGCGATCGCCGGCTACATGGCGATGAACATCGGCGCCAACGACGTCACCAACAACGTCGGCGCGGCCGTTGGCGCCAAGGCGATGTCGATGGTAACGGCGCTGACAATCGCCGCCGTCTTCGAAATCGCTGGCGCGATGCTCGCCGGCCGTCAGGTGACACTGACGGTCGAGGCGGGCATCATTTACGGAGAAGACATTCTCGGGGCCCAGACGATCGTCTGGGTGATGATGGCGGCGCTCGCCTCGTCGGCCGTCTGGATCAATATCGCCACCTATTCCGGCGCGCCGGTTTCAACGACCCATTCGATCATTGGCGGCATCGTCGGAGCGGGCATTGCGGCTGCAGGCGTCTCCAGCGTGCAATGGTGGGAACTTGCCGGCATCACCGCCAGTTGGTCGATTTCACCTGTTCTCGGCGGCGTCATCGCCGCTGCCTTCCTTGCGCTTCTCAAGGAATTCATCATCTACCGCGAGGACAAGATCGCATCGGCCAGGCGCTGGATGCCCGTGCTTCTCGGGGTGACGGCAGGTTGTTTTACCGCCTATCTCGCGGTGATCGCCCTGGTGCAGGTTGCCTCGATCTCGCTGGTGACGGGCCTCGGCCTCGGCCTGATCGTCGGCATCGTCGTCTATTTCCTGAGCAAACCGTGGATTCGCCGTCAGTCGGAGGGTCTCGACAACCGCAATCAGTCGCTACGCAAGCTGTTTCGTGCGCCGCTGATCCTGGCGGCTGCGCTGCTTTCCTTCGCACACGGCGCCAATGACGTTTCCAACGCCATCGGTCCGCTGTCGGCGATCGTGTCCGCGCTCGACGGTGTCATCACCACGGAGAGATCGCCAACACCGCTTTGGGAACTTGCGATCGGCGCCATCGGCATATCGCTCGGCCTGCTGCTCTATGGCCCACGGCTGATCCGCGTCGTCGGCCAGGAAATCACCCGCCTCAATCCGATGCGCGCCTTCTGCGTTGCGCTGGCAACCGCGGTAACCGTGCTGCTCGCCTCCGCCCTCGGCCTGCCGATCAGCTCGACCCACACGGCGGTCGGCGCCGTCTTCGGCGTCGGCTTCTTCCGCGAATGGTATACTCGGCACTCGCAGCGTCGCCTGGAATATGTGCGCCAGAAGACCGGGCAGGCAGACTTCATGGGATCGACCGAGACCAACTTTGCCGAGGTCCGCCGCCGCCGACTGGTGCGCCGCTCGCATTTTCTGACGATCGTTGCCGCCTGGGTCATCACCGTTCCGGCCTCGGCCCTGCTTTCGGCCGTCGTCTACTTCATCCTTTCCAGCCTGTTCATCTAGAGGTAATCGACATGCGCGCCAATTTTCGCATGCAGCGACTGTTCGTGGAACATGCACTCCATGCCGGTGCAACCCAGGAGACGACCAAGGAACAGTTCAACTATTTGATCAACGTGCTCCGCTACGAGGAAGGCGGGTCCGTCCTCGTGTTCAACGGCCGCGACGGCGAATGGCGAGCCGAGCTTTCGCTCCCGACCAAGAAGCGCCTGATCCTGACTGCCGTCGAGCAGACACGTCCGCAGCCGGCACCTTGCGATCTCGTCTATCTCTTTGCACCGCTAAAGGTCGGCCGCCTCGACTACCTCGTGCAGAAGGCCGTCGAGATGGGCGCCGGGGTGCTCCAGCCGGTGATGACGCAACATGTTCAGGGCAAGATCGGCAACCTCGACCGGGTGCGCGCCAATGTCGTCGAGGCCGCGGAACAATGTGGCGTGCTCGGCATACCCAGTGTCGAAGAGCCCCGCCGGCTTGAGGACCTGCTGCAAAGTTGGCCCGCGGATCGGCGCATCATCTTCTGCGACGAAGGCAGCAACAGCCAGAATCCGCTACCGATCCTGAACGGCATTAAGGAAAAGAAGCTGGCACTGCTGATCGGGCCCGAAGGCGGTTTTTCCGACAGCGAGCGAAGCCTGCTGCGCAGCCTCGATTTCGTCACCGCCATTCCTCTTGGCCCCCGCATTCTCAGGGCCGATACCGCAGCGGTTGCGGCCATGGCGGTCATACAGGCAACGGTCGGTGATTGGCACTAACCGGTCGTTCGCACGCAAGCGCGGCGCATACTTTTTTTGAACAGATCTTGAAAGAAATTGACTTGCACCGCACCTGAATACGGTTCAAGCAGCCCCATCCACTTCCGCTGACCGGCGGAACCGCTCAAGCAAAAGAAGACGCTCATGGCCCGAGATACCACCGACCAGACGCCGGTAACCTCTGTCGCTGACCTGACCGCTTATCTGGCGGAGGGCTCGAAACCGGAGGAGCGGTTCCGGATCGGAACGGAGCACGAAAAGTTTGCCTTCTTTAAGGCGGACAACAGCCCCGTGCCCTATTACGGCGACGCCAGCATCCAGGCGCTGCTCAACGGTATGGCTGCAAAGAGCGGCTGGGATCCGATCGTTGACGAGGGCAATATCATCGGTCTTGCCGAGCATTCCGGCAACGGGGCGATCTCGCTGGAGCCGGGCGGTCAGTTCGAGCTCTCCGGTGCGCCACTCGAAAACCTCCACCAGACTTGCAAGGAATCGAACCAGCACCTCGCCGTCCTGCGCGAAGTGGCCGAGCCACTCGGCATTCGCTTCCTCGGCATCGGTGGCAGCCCGAAATGGACGTTTGACGAAACGCCGCGCATGCCGAAATCGCGCTATGGCATCATGAGCCGCTACATGCCCAAGGTCGGCACCAAGGGTCTCGACATGATGTATCGCACCTGCACGATCCAAGTGAACCTCGACTTCTCCTCGGAAGAGGACATGCGCCGCAAGATGCAGGTGTCCTTGAAGCTGCAGCCGCTGGCGACCGCTCTGTTTGCAAGCTCCCCCTTCACCGATGGCAAGCCGAACGGGCTCCTGTCCTGGCGCGGCGATATCTGGCGCGACACAGACAACCAGCGCTCCGGCCTTCTGCCTTCCGCTTTCAAGCCGGACTTCGGCTTTGCGGACTATGTCGAATGGGCGCTCGACGTGCCTATGTATTTTGTCGTTCGCGACGACCACTATCACGACTGTACCCATGTCACCTTCCGTCAGTTCATGGGCGGAGCGCTCAAGGGCGAGATCGCCGACTGGCAGCCGAACATGGGCGACTGGACCAATCATCTCTCGACCCTCTTCCCCGACGTGCGCCTCAAGCGCTTCCTGGAGATGCGGGGCGCCGACGGCGGCCCCTGGCGTCGGATCTGCGCTCTGCCTGCCTTCTGGGTCGGCCTGCTTTACGACGGCGAGGCGCTCTCTGCCGCCGAAGCACTCACGCGCGACTGGACCTTCGAGGAGGTCGGCTCACTGCGTGACACAGTGCCCGCCCAGGCGCTCAACACAAAATTCCGCGCCGGCAGCCTCTACGACATCGCCCGCGAAGTCGTTTCGATCTCGCGCGGCGGCCTGAAGCGACGCAACCGGCTGAACGGCGACGGCATCGACGAAAGCCAGTTCCTCGCACCGCTCGACGAAGTGCTTGCCAAGAAGGCAACGCTCGCCGAGGATCTGCTGTCGCTCTACAACGGCCGCTGGAATGGCTCCGTCGATCCGGTCTTTGCCGAGTACCAGTACTGAGCCGGTAAGCCTGCCATTACAGCGCCGCGCGTCAGGCATGACGCGCCCAAGGACGCTGTAACCGCTTAAACTTGCTGCATAATTTCGTCCTTAAATCGAGCCGGATTTAAGGAATTATGCAGTAAAAAGCGGTTTCCAGCCTCCAATTTCCCGGTATAGTGCAACGATATGCGTCGCTTGCAGCGCCGCGCATCAGACATGACGCGCAAAGGACGCTGCCACGCTTTACACTTGCTGCATCATTTTCCCCTTAAATCGTTCCGATCTAAGGAATCAGGCAGCAGCCGAAGGGAACCGGGGATGGCACCGCTTTTTGACATGTTCACGCAGGCGCAGAACGGACAGGCCACGGAGCTGATGGCTCGACAATTCGGGCTTGCGCAGGAGCAGATGGCGAAAGCTACCGCAGCGCTGCTCCCGGCCTTTTCCGCCGCCTTCAAGCGCAACACCACAAACCCCTACGATTTCGGCGCGCTGCTGACGGCGATGTCCAGCGGCAGCTATGCCAAATACTTCGAGGACGTGAGCCAGGCATTCACGCCGCAAGGCATGGCCGACGGCAACGGCATCCTCGGCCAGCTCTTCGGCTCCAAGGAAATGTCGCGCGCGATCGCGGCCCAGGCAGCCCAGGTCACCGGCATCAGCCAGGAGATCTACAAGCAGATGCTGCCGGCCATGGCCGATACGTTGATGGGCGGGCTGTTCAAGCAGGCGACGGGCCAGTTTGCAGGCGCGAACGTCGCCTTTGCCAACAATCCGATGGCAACGATGATGCAGCAGTGGATGCAGGCGGCCGGCCTTGCCAGGAAGCCGGAGCCGCAGGCCAACCCCTTCGACAATCCGTTTACGCAGGCGATGCAGGACTTCTTCGGTGCCGGCAAGAAAGAAGAGAAGGCCAAGGCGCCCGACCTCTTCGCCGATAATCCCTTCATGAAGGCGTTCCAGGACATGATGCAGACCGGCGCCGGCACGACAGCCAAGCCGGCTGCTGACAATCCTGCCGTCGCCCAGTTTTCGCAGATGATGAACAGCATGTTCGACAGCGGGCTGGAAATGCAGAAGGAATATCAGAAGAACATCGAGGCGCTGTTCGACAGCTACAAGACCGGCACCGGCGACAAGGCCTGAGCTGGATTAGAGCATTTCCAGAAAAAGTGCGAAGTGGTTTTCCGCCTGGAAATGCGTAAAAACAAAGAGATAGAGCGTTTCTGCGACTCCGTCTAAACCGGAAACGCTCGACGACGCTACCCTCACCAATCCGGCACCTGCTGGAAAAGAAAAAGGCCCGGTACATGTCTTGGTTCATGTACCGGGCCAAGCGGCAGGGTCTATTGGCTCTACCCTGCGGGGAACGTTTGGGCGCGCGATAGAGGCAGCAGCACCGAAACTTCGAAATTCGTAGCATGACCCGCGTTGGCGGCAGCTTGCGCGGATCATGCTCGACTGGCGCATCTCAAGCGGCGGGATGCGCCATAGGGAAATCAATCGTGACGAATCCCCTTGTAGAAGAGGCTCACGCGGTTTCGCGACGCACGCGTCAGATAGCTGGCGGGATTGTCGAAGAAGGGCGAGGTGATCGCCTCGTGCACATCTTCGCGCCGTAGCCCCATATCGAGCAGTTGGCGGTCATCCAGCTCATTCAGACGCGCAATCTGGCATCGGCTTCGAAACAGGCGCCATGCAGCCGTCATCACGCCGATAACGCCAGCGGCGCGGGAGGCATAGGCCTGCTTTCCGGCAACGAGGTCGAGGACGTGGTCGGTCGTGCGCATGACGGTACTCCTTTTTTCAGGCACGAAGGGACCCGTCCCCTGCGCGAGGTCAAACGCAGGGGTGGGCCAGGGAAGTTGGGATTAGCCGGCACCTGTGCCGGCCGGGATCAATGAAATTTGCCCCTGATAGATCGCAAATCCTTATTGATCAGTCCAACGAATGTTTTTAATGATATTCATCAAACAATCTTATGGGTGTATCACGGCCATGTCCGCACCGCTTGACATTGATCAGCTGCAAACCTTTGTCGCGATCGCCGACACGGGCAGCTTCACCAAGGCCGCCGACCGGGTTTTCAAGACACAGTCGGCCGTATCCATGCAGATGCGGCGCCTGGAAGAGCGCATCGGCAAGCCGTTGTTCATGAAGGACGGGCGCGGCAACCGCCTGACCGTCGAGGGTGACCGGCTGCTCAACTTCGCCCGCCGGATGATCCGTCTCAACAACGAGGCGATGGCCTCCTTCGACGACAATCGCCTCGAGGGCACGCTGCGCATCGGCACGCCTGATGACTATGCCGACCGCTACATGCCGGAGATCATCGTGCGGTTTGCCAAGACGCATCCGAACGTCGAGCTCTACATCATCTGCGAACCTTCGGTGGATCTTGCGGAGAAGATGGCCAAGGGCGATCTCGACATCGCACTGGTTACGCACAATCCACGTGCCCGAGCCTCGGACGTGGTGCGCACAGAGCCGCTCTGTTGGGTAAGTTCGATCAACCATCCGCTGCCGGAAAATGCGCCAATCCCGCTTGCGGTCGGCCGACGCGACTGCCAGTGGCGGCAGGCGGCCTGCGCCGCGCTCGATGCGACCGGCAAGGAATACCAGATCCTGTTTACCAGTTGGTCCTCGACCGTGGTCGCGGCCGCCGTGCTTGCCGGCATGGCGGTTTCGGTCCTGCCGGAATCGGCGCTGCGTCCGGGCATGAAGGTGCTGACGCTTGCGGACGGCTTCCCGGCGCTGGCTCCAGTGCAGATCGGCATCATGAAGCGGCCGGGTCTGTCGCCATCGCTATCGAATGCGATCACCAACCACATCACCGCCTGCCTGGACAACATCACGCCGATCACCGTCAACGACGACATCGACGGCGATATCAAGGGTTTTCCGCGCTATCCGCGGCTGCGGCAAAGCCACATGCTGCCGGGCTGGTAAGCATTTTTCGACACTTAGCAAAAAGGCCGCGCTTCCCGTGGGAGGCGCGGCCTTTTTTATGCGAAACGAGACGGGAGGGAAGAGGCGGACCCAGTGCCCGCCTCTTCTCCCCGCTTACAAGGTAGCGCTGCTGATCGCGCCGCCTTCATAGGCGTGAGCGGCTAGATCATTTCACTGTTTCATCGAAACAGTGAAATGATCTAACTCGTTGAAATAACGCAATTCCGGACGGGAAACCGTTTCACACTCTTCCTGGAATTGCTCTAGCCGAGCTTCGCCTTCAGAAATTCGACAGTGCGGCTCCAGGCAAGATCGGCTGCGGCCTTGTCGTAGCGGGCGGCCGACGTGTCGTTGTTGAAGGCGTGGTTGACGCCGTCATAGACATAGATCGTCGCGTCCTTGCCATTGTCGGTCAGCGCCTTGCGATAGGCTTCGATACCCGCATTAATGCGTTCGTCGAGGCCGGCATAATGCAGCAACAGCGCCGCCTTGATCTTCGGCACGTTCTCGGCCTTGGGCTGCGCGCCATAATAGGCGACACCCGCCTTGAGATCGGGCGCATTGACCGCAAGCCGATTGACCAGTCCACCGCCCCAGCAAAAGCCGATGGCGCCGACCTTGCCGGTCGACTGCGCGTGCTCTTCGAGGAATGCGACGGTTGCCACAGCATCCGCATTGGTTTCGGCGGCATCGAGCGCGCCGATCATCTCGCGTGCCTTGTCCTCATCCGCCGGCGTGCCGCCCGATGGCGACAGAAAATCCGGGGCGAGCGCGATGAAGCCCTCGAGCGCCATGCGGCGGGCGACATCGCGAATATGTGGATTGAGCCCGCGGTTCTCGTGGATGACGATGACGGCCGGCAGCTTTCCGGTCATGTTTGCCGGGCGGACCAGATAGCCCTTCATGTCGCCGTCGGCGCCGGGATAGGAAATGTCCTCGCCGATGATGCGATTGTCGGTATCTGCGATCATTTCGGCCTTGGCGCTGCTAGCAGCAAGCAAGGGGGCAATTGATGCTGCGGCCGCGGCAGAGCCGGCAAGCGCGGTCAGCGTTTCCATGAAACGGCGGCGATCAAGACTGAGATGGGTGTACTCGTCGTAAGCGTCGATCATTGCCTGCGTGATGACGGGTTTGTTCATGACGGCCTCCTTCGGTTTCTTCTCCTCAACAGCGCCGCGCGTTAGATATGGTGCGCCAAGGGCGCTGTAAGGCTTTAAACTCGCTGCATGATTTCTCCCACAAATCGGTTCCGATTTAAGGAATTATGCAGTGGCGGCAGCGCGAAAGATTACCGCCCGCGACAGAATAGGTCAGCGGGCGGCATCGAACATACAAACTTGCGTTACCGCTTGGCGGAAAGGCACACTTCGCAGCAGGCGGATCAGCCGGCGAGATCAAGCACAATGCGGCCATCGATCTTGCCCTCTTCCATGCGCTGGAAGATGGCGTTGATGTTCTCGATCTTGTCCCAGGTGAAGTGGGAGGCGACCTTGCCCTCGCCCGCAAACTCCAGTGACTCCTCGAGGTCCTGGCGGGTGCCGACGATAGAGCCGCGGATGGTGATGCGCTTCAGGACCGTATCGAAGATCGGCACGCACATCTGGCCAGGCGGCAGACCGACCAACGCCATCGTTCCCTTGGAGCGCAGCATGTTGAAGGCCTGCTCCATCGCCTTGGGTGCCACGGCCGTCACCAGCGCGCCGTGCACGCCGCCGGTCGCCTTCTGCACCTGCTCGACCGCATCCTTGTCGCGCGCATCGACGACGAGATCGGCGCCCAGCTTTCCCGCCAGCGCCAGCTTGTCGGGGAAGATATCGACGGCTGCGACATGCATGCCCATGGCCTTGGCGTATTGAACCGCCATGTGACCGAGACCGCCGATGCCGGAGATCAGCGCCCATTCGCCGGGGCGCACTTCCGTTTCCTTGAGACCCTTGTAAACCGTGACGCCGGCGCAAAGGACGGGCGCCGCCGGGCCGAACTCGAGCTTATCAGGCAGCCGGCCGACAAAGTCCGGATCGGCCAGGCCATACTCCGCGAACGTGCCGTTGACCGAATAGCCGGTGTTCTGCTGGCTGCCGCAGAGCGTCTCCCATCCGGTCCGGCATGGCGTGCAACCACCGCAGGCGGTGTGCAGCCACGGCACGCCGACGCGGTCGCCTTCCTTCAGCCGCTTGACGCCGGAGCCGAGCTTGGCGACATAACCGACGCCCTCGTGGCCGGGGATGAATGGTGGATTGGGTTTTACCGGCCAGTCACCGTTCACCGCATGCAGGTCGGTATGGCAGACGCCGGTCGCCTGAAACTTGATCAGCACCTGGCCGGGACCGGGCACTGGTATCGGCATTTCCTCGATCACGAGCGGCTTGCGGAATTCGCGCACCACGGCGGCTTTCATCGTTGCGGTCATATCGATCTCCGATGCTGTCTTGTTCGACGTCGGCGCAAAGGCCTTTGCCGGGCACGCGAGGCGCCAGCGACAAAGCTACGCTAACGACAGCCAGACTATCCGCAAAGTCGTGACGGGTACTTGATACGCATCAAGGCGCGAAGTTCATGTCGGAAAGTGTCGCAGATTTGCGTCAGTCGTGCCGGAGCGGCACCCGACCCAAAGCGCCGCGCGTCTTACCAGACGCGCAGAGGTCGCTGTAGCGTTTTGAATTGCTGCCTGTTTTGTCCTGAAACCGGCTGCGATTTAAGGAAACACGCAGCCATCAGTTCATCGCCATCCAGACGGAAAGCCAGATCCACATCCCACCGAGTGCAGCCACGCCGACCATGAACAGCGGTCGGCGGTAGCGGATGCGGTTGCTGGTGACATGGACGAAGGCATGCAGATAGCGCGAAGCAATGAACACCCAGGCGAGCGCCAGCGAGACGATATTGTCAGCCTCGGTGATGTAGAGAAGCACGCAGCAGACGTGGAAAAGCACCGGCAGTTCGAACTGGTTGGCGATGCTGTTGCGGACGACCAGGCTCTCGCCCGGCTCGTCGCGGTTCTCGCGAAACTGCGAAACCGAAACCTTGCCGGCCCGCACGAGACCGACGCGGCGGATCGACAGCAGGGCATAGAGGACGAAAACGAGCAGCACATGCGCCACCATCGGCCGGAAGATCTCGAAGCCCGTCACCGCTCTTACTCCACTCGACACAACCAAACAGGAAAACGGGGGCGCCGGATGGCACCCCCCATCAGGAAAAACGGGGGCGCCGGCCGGCGCCCCCGGGAGGACTCTTAGTGCGAGCCCGGATAGTTCGGGCTTTCGCGGGTGATGGTGACATCATGCGCATGGCTTTCCCGAAGGCCGGCGCCGGAGATGCGCACGAAGGTGGCGCGCTCCTGATAGTCCTTGATCGTCGCGCCGCCGACATAACCCATCGACGCCTTGAGGCCGCCGGCGAGCTGATGCAGAACGCCGGACACAGGGCCCTTGTAGGGAACCTGGCCTTCGATGCCTTCCGGTACGAGCTTCAGCGTGTCGCGCACTTCGGCCTGGAAATAGCGGTCGGCCGAGCCCCGCGCCATCGCGCCAACGGAACCCATGCCACGATAGGCCTTGAACGAGCGGCCCTGGTAGAGGAACACTTCACCTGGGCTTTCGTCGGTACCGGCAAGCAGCGAACCGACCATGACGGCGGAAGCGCCGGCGGCGATCGCCTTGGCCAGGTCGCCCGAGAACTTGATACCGCCGTCGGCGATGACGGGAATGTCCGCGGCCTGAGCGGCTTCGACAGCAGCCATGATCGCGGCCAGCTGCGGAACGCCGACGCCGGCCACGATACGCGTGGTGCAGATCGAGCCCGGACCGATACCCACCTTGACCGCATCGGCACCGGCGTCGATCAACGCCTTGGTGCCATCAGCGGTGGCGACGTTGCCGGCCATGATGCGAACCGAGTTCGACAGCGTCTTGACGCGGGTGACCGCATCGAGAACGCGCTGCGAATGGCCGTGCGCGGTATCGACAACAATAAGGTCGACGCCGGCGTCGATCAGACGTTCGGCGCGCTCGAAGCCATCATCGCCGACGGAGATGGCGGCGGCGGCGCGAAGACGGCCCTGCGCATCCTTGGAGGCGTTGGGGTTCAACTGCGACTTCTCGATGTCCTTGACGGTGATGAGGCCGACGCAACGGCCGTCGCCGTCGACGACCAGAAGCTTTTCGATGCGGTGCATGTGCAGCAGGCGCTTGGCCTCCTGCTGGTCGACGCTTTCCTTGACGGTGATGAGGTTTTCACGCGTCATCAACTCGTAGATCTTCTGGTTCGGATCGGAGGCGAAACGCACGTCGCGATTGGTGAGGATACCGACGAGACGGCCCTGCTTCTGGCCACCGTTGCCGCCGTTTTCAACGACCGGGATACCGGAAATGCCATGGATCTTCATCAGGCCGAGGGCGTCCGCCAGGGTGCCATCGGGACCGATCGTCACCGGATTGACGACCATGCCGCTTTCGAACTTCTTGACCTGGCGGACCTCTTCGGCCTGCTCGACCGGCGTCAGGTTGCGGTGGATGACGCCGATGCCGCCGGCCTGTGCCATGGCGATCGCCAGGCGTCCTTCGGTCACGGTATCCATGGCCGAGGAAAGGATCGGGAGGTTGAGGTCGATATCCTGCGCGATGCGGGTAGAGATGTTCGTCTGTCCCGGCATGACTTCGGAATGCCCGGGCTGGAGCAGAACGTCGTCGAAGGTCAGAGCCTCCAGACCGGTTGCCGTTTCGATGATACGCGCCATGGCCAATTCCCTTCAATAAACGAAAATCCCCGGGAAACGGGCTGCGATTTGCCCACCGGGTGACTTCAAAGCTTTTCTTGGAAGTTGGCGAGGGCTCGTAACACGGATATGTCAGGATGAAAATAGCAAAGCCCGGGAAATGTCCCGGGCTCGACCCATTGTTGTTGCATGGCAACATTTTTGCCCGTCCGCAAAGCTCAGATATCGAGCTGGTAGCTCGCCGGCACGAAGCGATAGCCCTGGTCGTGCACTTCCACGAAACCGACGGCCGGGAATGGCATGTGGTAGCCGATGAAGGGCAGTCTTTCGTTCGCAATCATGTCGAAGACCTTGCGGCGCGAGACGGCAGCCGCTGCCTTGTCCATGTCGAAGCGCACCTCCCAGTCCGGCCGCTGCAGCGACAGGACATAATGATTGGCGGTATCGGCCGTCAGCATCATCGCCTTGCCGTCCGATTCGAGACGGAACACCATGTGTCCGGGGGAATGGCCGAAGGCAGCCATCGCCGAAATGCCCGGCGCCACGTCGGCGCCGTCGCCGATGAACGTCGCCTTCTCGGCGAGCGGCACGACCTTTTCCAGCACACCCTTATGGCCACCCTCGGCCGGCGTGCCGACCCGGGCCGGGTCCTTCCAGAAGGCATATTCGGCCTCGCCGATGATATAACGGGCATTGGCAAAGGCCGGCTTGCCGCCCTCCATCAGGCCGCCGATATGGTCGCCGTGCATATGCGTCAGCACCACCACGGAGACGCGCTCGGGCGCGTAGCCAGCCGCGCGGATGCCGTCGATGAGGCGGCCGGAACCCGCTTCCCGTCCGGCTTCGCCCAGGCCGGTGTCGAACAGGATCACCTCGCTCCCGGTATCGACGAGAACAGGCGAATAGCTGTTGAGCAGCGCGTCGGTTGGAAGAAAATTCTTGGCCAGCAATTCGGATACGGCCTGTTCCGACTGGTTCGTGCCGTAGGTCTCATGCGGCCTGGCAGAGACGCGCGTGCCGTCGCTGATGACAACAACCTTGAGCGCGCCGAGTTTGAGAGCCCGGATGGGCGTTTGTGCTGATTGCATGTTCCGGTTGTCCGCTTTTTCCTGCGCTGCGGCAGATCCCACCATGATTGAGGGTGCCGCCAATACACCCGTTGTCCCCGCCGTCATCAAGGTGCGGCGGTTCATCGACATGTCGCTCGTCATCATTTTCTCCCGAAATCGCAGCTTCGGTTCCATCACCCGGCCAGAACTAGCGTCTTGACAGCAACGGACAGGCGGGATCACAGGCTTTTGATCCACAATCGTCGGTTTGGTCCCGACAAAGCCATCGCAAGCGCTAGCTTGGAGCCGAGCTGACGCTGACCACGCCCAAGGTAAATTCGCATGAACCGTATCGTCCCGATGATCCTAGCCGTCGCGCTCTTCATGGAGCAGATGGATTCCACCGTCATTTCGACATCGCTGCCGGCTATCGCCCGCGACATCGGCGTCGGGCCGATCACGCTCAAGCTGGCGCTGACCGCCTATATGGTGTCGCTGGCGATCTTCATCCCCTTGAGCGGCTGGATGGCCGACCGTTTCGGCGCCAAGAAGATCTTTCGCGCGGCGATCCTCGTCTTCATCGCTGGTTCAATCCTTTGCGCCATCTCCGACAGCCTGCTCGCCTTCGTGCTGTCACGGTTCCTGCAGGGCATGGGCGGTGCGATGATGACGCCCGTCGCCCGCCTCGTCTTGGTGCGCAGCGCACCGCGCAGCGAGCTCGTCTCGGCCATGGCGCTGCTCACGATCCCGGCGCTGGTGGGGCCGCTTGCCGGGCCGCCGCTCGGCGGCTTCATCACCACCTATTTCTCCTGGCACTGGATCTTCCTGATCAACGTGCCTGTCGGCATCGCCGGCTATATCCTCTCCGGCATCTACCTGCCCCACATGGAACCCCGCAATCCGCCGCCGGTCGACATTGTCGGCTTCCTGCTCGGCGGCATCGCCGCATCCGGCGTCGTCTTCGGCCTGTCGGTCATCAGCCTGCCGGCGCTGCCGCCGATCATCGGTATCGGCTCGGTCATCACGGGTGTGATCGCCACCCTGCTTTACATCGTCCATGCCCGAAGCCATCCGCACCCGATCCTCGACCTCAAACTGTTTCAGGACAGCGCGTTTCGCGCCGCCCAGATCGGCGGCACGGTATTCCGCATTTCCGTCGGCGCGGTGCCCTTCCTGATGCCGCTGATGCTGCAGGTCGGTTTCGGCCTCAACCCGTTCCAGTCCGGGATGATCACCTTCATCGGCGCGGTCGGCGCGATCACCACCAAATTCTATGCGCGCCGCGTGCTCGCCTTCGCCGGCTTCCGCACGACGCTGATCATCGCCGCCATCATTGCAGCGGTCACCACCTTCGCCAACGGCTTCTTCACGCCGGCAACGCCCTATCTGGTGATGGTCACCATTCTCTTGATCGCCGGTTTTGCCCGCTCGTTCTTCTTCACCAGCGTCAACGCACTGTCGTTTGCCGATATCGACGATGCGGATGCCAGCAAGGCGACATCGATGAGCGCGGTTCTGCAGCAGATCAGCCTGGCGCTCGGCGTGGCCGTTGCCGGCGCGATCCTCGAAATCGAGACCTCGCTCAGCGGCGGGCCGCTGCAACTCGACAACTTCCATACTGCCTTCATGATCATCGCCATCGCCAACCTTCTGGCGGCAATCCCGTTCCTGACAATGGCGAAGAATGCCGGCGCATCCGTTTCCGGCCACAGGCTGCCCGTGCGGGAAATCGAAACGACGGCAGGAAAGTGAAAGATTATTCCGGCCGTTCGCAGACGGCAGACAGCTTGTTGCCATCCCGGTCGCGCACGAAGGCCGCGTAGAAATGCGCGTGGAACGGCCTGAGGCCGGGGGCGCCCTCGTCCGTGCCGCCGTTGGCAAGTGCTGCCGCATGGAAGGCATCGACCGCCGCGCGCGTTTCGGCTTCAAGCGCGATGGTCGCTCCATTGCCAAAGGTCGCAGGCTTGCCATTGAACGGTGTCACCACCCAGAAGCGGCACCTGATATCGCCATCGGCGCTGTAGCCGATTTCGGTCTCGTCCTGGCGCTGACGGCGGTATCCGAGCGTCGCCAGAACCGGGTCGTAAAACACGCCCGCGCCGTCGAGATCGTTGGTGCCGACCGTCACATAAAGCAGCATGATTTAGTCCGCAGCCTCGTCTTCCATCGGTTCGTCCGTGTCGGTGACGCGGCGTCCCTTGAAGCCCTTGGCGAGCAGGAACATTTCCACCGATTCGGCACGCGAAGACGCCGGCTTGATGTGGATGACCTGGCGGAAATTCTGTTTGAGCATGTTGAGCAGATCGCGCTCGGTGCCGCCCTGGAAGGTTTTTGCCAGGAAATGCCCACCTTCTGCGAGAACGTCGACGGCGAAATGGGCTGCGACTTCGCAGAGATGCATGGTACGGAAATGGTCCGTCTGGCGGTGTCCCGTCGTCGGCGCCGCCATGTCGGAGATGACCAGATCCGGCGTGCCGCCGATCGCTTCCATCAGCTTCTCAGGCGCCTGCGGGTCGAGGAAGTCCATCTGCAGGATGCGAACGCCCGGCAGCGGATCCATCTCCAGGAAGTCGATCGCTGCCACACGCGGATCGCCATCCGTCGAATTGGTCACCTTGGCGGCGATCTGCGACCAGCTGCCGGGAGCGGCACCCAGGTCGATGATGCGACGGGTGCCATTGAGGATCTTGTGCTTCTCGTCGATCTCCAAGAGCTTGAAGGCCGCGCGCGCCCGGTAGCCTTCGAGCTGGGCGCGCTGGACATAGGGATCGTTGATATGGCGCTCGATCCAGCGGCGGGACGAAGCCTTGAGCTTGCCCTTCTTGACCTTCTGACCAAGCTTTCGACCGCTGCGGTTGCCGCCAACAGGAGGTTTCGTCATGTCTTGTTTCCTTCGTGGCGGCGACTGCCGCACATCCCTTCGGACGCACCGGGCCTGCCGTATCTGCAGAAGTTATCGCACAATTGCCTAAATCGTTGTCCGATTGAAGGAATTATGTGGTTGAGCTGCGCTGATGCCGGCGCGGTCGCGAGCGCCGCCAGGCGCCATCATCCGCCATCATGTCGGTCAGCAAGCCTTCGCGCAGCCCGCGATCGGCAACACGCATGCGCGTCGATGGCCAGCGGCGACGGATCGCTTCGAGGATTGCGCAGCCTGCCAGCACCAGATCGGCGCGATCGGGGCCGATGCAAGGGTTTGCCGCCCGCGCATCAAAATCCCACGAAAGCAGCCGCGCTTGCATGGCGGACACCTCGTCATCGGAAAGCCAGAGACCATCGACGCGGCGGCGGTCGTAGCGCGGAAGATCCAGATGAACGCCGGCAAGCGTGGTCACCGTGCCCGACGTGCCGATCAGGTGGAAGCCGCTGCCGGCAATGCCCGTTGCCAGCGCTTCGACCGGCGGGCTGTCGAAACGCGACAGCATGCCCTCGACTTCCTGGACCATGGCTTCGAAGTTTGCCGGGGTGACATGTTGGCCGCCATGGCGTTCGGAAAGGGTCACGACGCCGACCGGCAGCGAGGTCCAGTGGGTGATGTGATTGGCGAGCCGATTAGACCTGCTATCGCCGATGCGGATGACGGCGATCTCCGAGGAGCCTCCGCCGATATCGAAGAGAACGACCGACCTTGTCTCGCGATCGACCAGCGACGAGCAGCCCGACACGGCAAGCCGCGCCTCGGTCTCGCGGTTGATGATCTCAAGCTCGAGCCCGGTTTCCTTGGCCACGCGCTCGAGGAAGCTTTCGCCGTTTTCGGCGGCGCGCGCAGCTTCGGTGGCGATCAGCCGGCGGCGGCGAATCATCCGCGCACCCAGTTTGGTAGCGCAGACTTTCAGCGCCTCGACGGCGCGGTCCATCGCGTCCTCGGACAACCGGCCGCTGGCACCCAGCCCTTCACCCAGCCTGACGATGCGCGAGAAGGCATCCACCACCCGGAACTGGCCGGGGCGGGTCGGCTGCGCAATCAGCAGACGGCAATTGTTGGTACCGAGATCCAGCGCCGCATAAAGCGGCGCCGGCGGCTCGCTGGCGGCAACGAACGGCGCGCGCGGCTGGTCGCCCCGCGGGGCAGCCTGCCCGCCGGACTGAGGCGCTCCGGGCCTAGACGTGGTTGCGCCCTCGCTGGGGCGCGATTGTGCTTGCTGCTGACGCTCGCCCGAGGTGAGCGGCCGTCCCTGAATGCCACGGCGATGCCGCGCCTTCTTGTTGCGCTTGTGCCCCTTCCTGTCGCCCATTGCCGGGTCGACAAGCTGCACGTCGCGACCGCCCGCGGAAGCGGGCGCGGCCTGAGCCTGCTGTTTTGCGGATTTCGAACGACGACGCCGTTTGCGCTTGCGCGCCGGTTCCGCATCGTCTGGTCCTGCGGGACGCCCTGCCATGCCGGCACCGCCGGGTTGGCTGGCAATTGCAGACGGCAAAGCAGACGACTTGCGCCGTTTCCGCTTGCCCTTGCCGTTGCGCGGACCCATCTTGGGTCCATCGCTACGGCCTGCTGCCGACGCCCCGGATTCGGACGGCTTTTCGCCGTGATCGGGGTCTTTCACTTGTCTCAACCATCGCGCCGCGCAAAGCCTTTCGGCCGCTCAAGGCGCTTTCTCGATTTTTCGTTGGGGCGACTGTACCAGTGCAGTCCCCATTCGCCAAACTTTTTTTGAGAAACGGCTTGTGCACAACAAAGTGGCTGCGCGGCTTTCCCCTGCCCGACACCAACGGACAGACCGGGGTTGCCGGTTCGCCGGCCTGTTGACATCGCCGCCAAGCACACCATCGCCGCCGCCTGTGCGATTTTTTTTGCAAAAGGTATTTGCATCGGCCGCTGATTTGTTTATAAGCCCGCCAACCAACCCGACGGGCTTCGCCCCGACGGCGGCTTTGGGGAATAGGTTAACGGTAGACCCACGGACTCTGACTCCGTTAGTCCTGGTTCGAATCCAGGTTCCCCAGCCACTCTTTTTCTAAGTAAGAACAGCACCTTACAGAAATGAGGATGCAAATTTGCAAGCTTCTTATGTCGCGGCATGTTGCATCCAGTTCCCTTGATTTCCAACCGTTTCCGGATAACCTCGGCTGATCCACGCGACATGCGATGCAACATGTCGGCGACAGGTGGGGTCCAGTGTTGGCGAAAAAAGGACTTATAGAGGGACGGAAGCTCGGTATTCACGATCACCCTTCGGCAGGTGGCAAGCCAAGCAGGTCGAAGCTTGGCGGCCTTCAAATAGCCGCGAAGAAATTTGTTGAAACCCGCCACCAATGTTTCCGCTTTACCCGGAGAACGCAAACGAACATCGTCTCAAGTCGCCGATCAAAAAGCGAAAGAAGCGCCGGCCGGGTAAAGGCGCTGATAATCGAATAACCATCGAGCACATTGCCTTTCCCCGGCCTTGACTCTCCCGCAAATCCCGTCAGGTTGCGCAGATAGGGCACAGCGCCGGTGAAGCGATTGAAAGTTGAGAGAGCCATGCTGTGGGTCGGATGTGTGGGGTCGGTCGTCATCTGTTTGACGCTCGCATATCAGGACAAGGCTGCACCCGCAGCGGTAACTGGTGGCCTGCCTGGTGTATTCCTGGTCTTCTTATATCTGCCACTGACGGACAGTTTCGAAGCGTTCGGCCTAAAGGCGAAACTTCGGGAGCGTCTCGCCGAAGCCGAAGACTTAAGATAGAAATGCCCCGGTTCTCGCTACCATACGCCTAAACCTGTGTGCCACATTCAGTCGCAATTCCTTCGTGCTGGTCGGCTACGTCACCCCCTGCGTTCATTGTCACTCATCCAGTTGAATTAATTATCATTTTAAATGTCTCTCCATGAGACAATTTCGGCCATCGTTCGTCGTTCGGGAGACATCTGAAGAACGGGCCGGCAATCAATTAACCTGACCAAGCGCCTTTACCCCTTTACCACAGCCTCTCGAAGCCCGCAGGTCGCGGTTCGCCATGAACTCACAGGGGTTCTCCATCATCCTGTGATCGTCAAAAGCTCTTCATCCAAGCCATAGCGAACGATCTTAAGGCAGCCCGCGCGTCCGAGCAGATTCTCTCCACGCAGGGCCGGAAGATGGAAAGGGAAGAACGCCGGACTGCTTAGAAGCACGCCAAGTGGCGCTTTGCCTTCCGGGCTCGCCAACAGTGCCGCATGGAGTAGCAAGGCGGCGACTTCGTGCTCGGCGACAGTGAGAGGATTAGCCTTCTCGTAGCAGCCTGTTGTCGTCGCATCTTTGAGAGCGCGCCAATCGACAAAGGAGCGAACCACGAAGCGCGCATAGCGGCTAACGGTCTGGCGGTCGCCGTATTGTTCCTTGAGGCGACTGACGATCTGCGCTTGGGTTACCTGAGTTTGCAGGTTGAGCAAACGCCCTGTTTGTCTCGCCGTGTTGAACCAGAAGGGATAGGCAGCCGAGATCATCGCCCAGTGGATGACAATTGCCTGGTCTGGATAGGCGCGAAGAAGATCCAGCGCCATATCCCGAAACGAGGACAACTCAGTATCTGGCGATGACCAGATCGCCATCAGATTGTTGACGAGAAACGTTCTGGTCCAGGCGCTGCGCTCGCCCGACTGAACCTGTTTCCCCTCTAGAGTTAGGGCCGCGTGCAATTCCTGGCGAATTTCCTTGGGCAGCAATCCGGCGAGCACCAGACTTGCCGCTTTCCGCATCCATTCATACGGAATGACCTGCTTGATACCAATGGAATTGTGGCGGGTGTCCATTATGCCTCCCGTCGCTCGAACTTGATAAGGGGCACAATGACTTCCTCAATAGCGATGCCGCCATGCCCGACGAGCGTTTCGCCCGGCGTGCCAAAGGCGTCATTGCCTTGCGCAACCAGGGGGAATGTCTCAGGCGGCAGACCGACCGGATGCCATGGCCGAGCGAACTCGAAGGCTGCGGCAGTCTGATCGCGCAGTTCTGGCGTAGGATAGATCCGGACGCGTTCTCCGTGCACTTCTGCGATCACGCCTTCTTTTGGCCGCCCGTTTCCACGACATTCGATGTTGCCGTGATCGGCCGTCAGCCATACGTCATAGCCCCGATCAAGTAGCCGTCCGATCAGTGCGCTGAGGAAGCCGCCCTGGCACCATTGAGCAATCTGATTGTGCATGCCCGGGCTGCCTAGCTGCATACCGTGCATGATCTTATCGACCTTATCGACAACCAGACCGACGATCTTATGTTTAGGTGACGTCAGAACGGTGTCCAGCGTCTCATTGATGTCGCCGCTGGCGGGCATGTCGCCCAAGCTTTTCTGATAAGCGATCTCGGCTTTCGTAAAGCCGGTATCTTCCCAGAATTTTCTCCAGAGATTGCCTTCGGCATGGGTCGAATGGAGCGATGATGGAAAATAAAAGGGCGGTTTTCCGGCGAAGATGGCTTGCCGGGATATGGAAGTGAGCGTCGGAATCCAAGCGAAGACTGCGGACTCCCGCATAAGAAGCGTCGGGTCATGCTTCTGGAGGGAATGCCGGACCGTGATCCACTGATCGAGGGCCAGCCCGTCCATGACGATCAGCGCCGTGCGGGTGTTTTTTGACTGCTCCATTTCCCGCGCCATGAGCCTTGCGACATGATGCACCATCGCAGGCGTATTAGGCGGCAGGTTGATCAGGCTCGCATAGTGCCCGTCCAACCAGCAAGCGAAGGCGTCGTTTATCTCCGCACATGCCTTCCGAAAACGATCCCTGGACTCATTCCTCTCAGTTGAATGCACTAGCGCACTCAGTTCCGCCCACCTGTGAGCGAAGGCAATCCAGTCTGTGTGCCGGCTGCTCTCGTTTGGACGCTCCGCGTCAACCAGCTCAAACAGGCGGGCGATCCGCGATGCGTTGCTGTCCTCTGTCTCCGTCACGATGCCACCGCGCATCCAGTCTTGCGGCTCGGGCGCACCCGAAGGCAGATGGATCGGCGTCAACTTCCCCTCGACGAAGAGGTTGTCGATATAGACGCGAACATCGTGGTGACCGAAGGAGAGATGGTCAGGGCCGGGATAGATAAGGCCATACTCCGTGCCATCCTCTCGGAAACCGGAACTGTCATGGTTTCGCAAATAGGTTGGCCAGCGCTCCTGGAGGAACGCGTAGAAAGCGGCTTCATCAGGTACGATTGCTTCCAGCGGCCAGTCGCGGAATGCGGTCTGCGCCTTGATCACTTGCACGAGGCGGGCACTCAGCGTTGGCGGCAGATTGGTGTTTCGGTAGTGCAGACGCAGAAGTACTCGCAGCAAATCGACATCGGTGGTGATCAGTTCGGCTGCAATGCCGAATATGTGTCGTAAAACGAAGTCCTTGGTCGCATTGTCCCCCATGCGGTCGGGCGAGACCTTGGACTGTGCATCGAACAAGGCATCCAGAAGGCTGCTATCGAGCGATTGCAGAACCGGGTAGCTGAAACTGGGAAACAGGCTTCCCATGTTGAACGAGAGCCGCTTGCCCGCGCGCAAGAGGTCATAGGGAAGCGTGTCAATTGCGGAATCAGGCAGACGCAGCGCGACGACAAGGGAGGTAGTGTCTCCTCGATCCCAAATCGATCGATACTGCGATTCATAACAGTAGCGGAACTCGACCGGATCGCTGAATTCGATCAGGTCGAAACCCCGCTGCCGCAATTCCAGCCTCAAGCGCTCTTCGGTAAGGAGCGCGTCCGGATCGGCCACAAGAGTCAGCCGACTGACCTGCGGCACCAAAGCGGCAAGTATCGTGTCGCGCCAACTCGTCATGGCGCTCTCATGTCTGCGACCTGCATCAGGAGGAGTGGCCGGAGTTCTGGCATGATTTCCCGTGCTTGGGCCATTTCCAGTTGCCATTCCGCTTCATCAGCATCGCATCGCTTCAGGCGGTGCTGGCGTACCTCGGATAGCCCCACTCGTTCTATGGCGCGACGGCGCGCCCGCAAACTCGTGCCACCACGCTCCATTTCCCTTTCGATGGCGTTCTGGTGCTCCTGATGTAAGGTTGTGAAGATCGCTTCTCCGGACTGTTTCGCGGCGTCCGTCAGCCGGCTATGGAGAGCATCGCTCATATCCGGGTCCAAGATAGTCTCAATCCTGATCTCCGCCGTCTGGATCGCACCCCAGATGTGGCGCGCAGTGGGCAGGAAGAGCCTGTCCTGCCCATCCACGAACACGCTCAACATTCGCCGCCGCACGAGAGGAACACGGATGAACCGGCCGCCTGCGGTTAGGCCGCTTTGCATCCGGATTTCGAACAAGCCGAATGCGCCATCGATGCCGGGTGGCAGGCCACAGATCGAGACGACCGGGATGGGCTGCCCCCTTGCTATCAAGGGCAAGTTAAGCGCCAATCCACGAATCCGGCTGTTCTCCAGTGTGAGCAGGTCCGCATCGGGCATGCCCTCGGCATCCTGCGCGCTGAATACGCAATTCGCTAACCGCTCGCCATCGGGCCAAGTCAACTCCCAAGCCAAGTGTCTTCTCTCCGCTTTGCCCCCATGGCCGCCAAGATAGCTGACGGTCATCCGTTCCAGCCAAGTTGGCAGCGGATGCAGGCGAAGCTGCTCGGCGGATTGCGTGTCCGGCTCCGCGGAGGCGCCAAGCGGCGACGAGGATTCCCGCGCCATACGGATTTCATCACGGATCCGCATAACCGTATGATCGGTAGTGCGCTCGATGCTTTCGGGATCGAGTATTGCAGCGGCAAAAGCTTCCTCGAACAGTTCACCGGCCTCAGCCGAGTCGAGCACGTCGCCGGTCTTGTCGATGCCGAATTCCTCGAAAATGACGGCGAGCTTTTGTTCCAGCACTTCGCGAACCCGGAGTTCCACGGAATCTTCAATCGCGAAGTTGATGGCGCGCACCGTTCGAGTCTGGCCGATGCGATCCACCCGGCCGATCCGCTGCTCCAGACGCATCGGGTTCCAAGGAATGTCGTAGTTGATGATGACGTGGCAGAATTGAAGGTTCAGGCCCTCGCCGCCGGCATCCGTCGAAACAAGCACGCGGGCTTCATGCCTGAAGGCATCTTGAACCCGCTTGCGGGCGTCCATGTCCATCGAGCCGTTGAGCGTCACCACCAAAATGCCCCGCGCTTCCAGAAACTCCTGCAACATCTCCTGCGTGGGGACGAACTCAGTAAAGATGAGCACTTTCAGATCGGACTCGTTCTCCTCGGCCTGAAGCCGGTAGATCCAGTCGATCAGCGCTTCCGTCTTGGCGTCGGGGCCAGCCTGCTCGCAGACGCGGGCGGCTTCCAGCAGTGTTCCGACATGGCTGCGTTCGAACTGATGAGCCGATACACGGGTTAGAAGCTCGTCGAGCAATTCCTGCCCGTCCATGTCGTAAAGCTCTTGGATTTCGGCATCGGCGCCATTGGCCGCATCGAGCCGCAGGCTCAATTGCCGGTCGCGTGCCTCAACGCCCTTGAGAACGGCTTCCCGCCGCTCCAGCGTGGTCAGGATGGCGCGGGTGCTGGAGGTGACCAGCCGTTGCATCAAGATCATCAGAAAGCCGATATGGCGCTTCTTTTCCCGCAAAGCCTGGTTGTAGCCATCTCGCACATAGTCCGTGACCGCCTCATAGAGCTGTTGTTGCGGGCGGTGCCGCTCTTCCCAGGAAACGCAGGCCATGTGCGTGTGCCGTGGCCTGAACAGCGGTTTGCCTTCCGCGTCGATGGCCTTGCGCTTTTCCGTGCGGATGACAAAGGGCGCAACCCGCTCCCGTGTAACGCTTTCCGCGTCCGGGAAGGCGTCATTGTCGAGCAAGTTTATCAGGCGATGAAAGGCATCGCTCTTGCCCTGATGCGGTGTCGCCGAGAGCAGCAGGACATAGGGCGCGGCCTCGGCGAGACCTCGGCCCAGCTTGTAGCGGGCAACGGCATCGGTGCTGCCGCCCAGACGGTGCGCCTCGTCCACCACGACGAGATCCCAGCCCGCCGTGATGAGATCCTCGAAGCGGCCGCGGTTATATTCGGCGATCCGGGCCGGCGACCAGCCGCGCCGTCTGTCGAGTGGTTTGACCGAATCCAGCGACACTATCACCTGATCAAACGTCGTCCATGGGGAGATGGCGGTACCGTTCCCAGATGAGAGGCGCTGCATCGCTCCAATGTCCTCGCCTAGGATAAGCTGGAACCGCTCGTTGAAATGGCTCTGCATCTCCGCCACCCATTGGGTGGCCAACCCCTTGGGCACTACGACCAATATACGCCGCACAAGACCGCGCAGTTTCAATTCGCGCATGACCAGACCGGCCTCGATGGTCTTGCCGAGACCGACCTCATCAGCCAAGAGGTAGCGAACACGATCGCCGGAAATGGCGCGAGAGAGTGCGTGAAGCTGGTGCGGCAGCGGAATGACATTGGATTCCATCGGCGCCAACAACACCGGGCCATCCCCATCGCTGGTTCCACCATCCAGAACTTCGGCGACTTTGGCCGCCGCCGCGACATAGGCGATGCGGTGCGCCTCAATGTCAGGCCGTAGTTCGGCCCCCAACGGCCGCAACGCGGAGCGTGGAATCCGGACAACGGCATCCTGGTTCGGCAGCCACACACGGCACACCGACTGCCCCCACAACGTCTGTTCCTCCAGACACAAGCAGGCACAGTTGTGGTTGGTGCTGAAGAGCCATTGATCCGCCACTGCCATCATTCTGGTATCGAAAAATCATTGTGATGAACGACAGACCCCAATTCGACGGCGCCGGCCGCACATTCCCAGTAGTGCAGATGAAATTCGTAATCGATATCCCTCCTTTGCGCTTTGTCGCTTCCTCTCATGCGCTGAGGGTCATCACCTCCCTTGCCAACTCTCAAAGGATGAACCGCTGCCATGTTTTGGTTCAGCATCGTTTCGACAACTGCGCGTAATATTTTTGGAGAGAGAGTTCCTCCTTGATCACGGCAGCACTTCCAGCATGTTTCTAGGAAGCCGTGTCCTATTTTTGGAACTACCGCTCCAGCCCAATCAGGCTCTTTGCCCTTTTCCAGATCGTCTTTGAACAAAGCGATTTTGATAGCCAACTCAATACCCAGTGCATCAGATGCGCCGGTGAGAATTGCGCTATCATCCAGACATCCCACAAGCCCTTTGAAGTCGTCGCATACGAGGACTTCGCCATCGAAAAATTGGGGGGGCGCGGGTAACTCGGGGAGATCATCACGTTCGTGTTCAATGTCGTGAATCTGTGCCCGAACATTGACAATTGGCTTCGGTGCCGAACGGAGAATGAGTGAGTGCCCCGCCAGCGGCTGCTGACAATGCTTGCGCAGGATTGCGATCAATACTACGCAACGCGCCAAATCTGATTGTAAACCGTCATGTGTCGTCAGCTTTATGATGTCAGGAGCTGTGTTGATCGGATCCGCCAGCACCTCCTTCACTCGATAATATGTTTCGAATGACGGCGTCAAAGTAAGTAACTTGTCTGCCACCTTCGCAACTGTATTGACATCATATTCGACTATTCCGTAGTCGTTAAAGAGCGTTTTGAGTTGGTCACGCAATGGATATAGCTGATCTGCAAAGAGCGCTGCCGCAGCTCCTTCACTGATGTGAATAGCCACCCACGGCTCATCAAGAAGCTTACTCCAGTCGAGCAATGTATCCACGTACTTGTGTAATTCGTCAGCGGAACCGACAGGATGAGGAACAGCGATGACACCGGCGTCAATGGTTACGTTGAGCATGTCAGGCATCACCCTTATTCCGACGGGCCTTCCGTTTCATTGCGGCAGCCTTGAGTATTTCTTCGGCCTGCTGCTGCGATTGATCAAAGAAGCCTTCGGGCCAGTCGACAATGGCTCCATACTCGTTGATCGTGACCTCCCGGAAGGTTGAAGCCGCTCCGGGCTTTTCAACGAAATATATCTTCGCGCGATCCGTCAGGATGTCCCCTTCCGCAGCGGCGATCCGGAATCGGAGGCGATCAATGAGATACTCGCTATGTGTCTCGACAATGCATTGCTTGTTGCACAGAGCCATAGAGAGGAAAAAATCGCCGAGCAGCGTCTGAACTTTTGGATGCAGATGCAACTCTGGTTGCTCGAACACCAATGTAGAGTCCGCTTCAGCCAACAGGCACATGACCAGGATCGGAAGCACTTGGCTAACGCCGACACCAACGTGGGTTAAGTCATGCTTTCCATTAGAGTTCGCCAAGGCAACCTTGAGTTCGTGCCCCAGCTTGCCCATATCCTTGCTCTCGACGGAGCTTGCGACGCCCAGGTATTGAAGCCAGTCAATAACCGCAGTTTCCAAGGTTCGGGTGATGGTCCGTCGTTCTACCGTAGGCAGCTTGAAGTGCGATGACGGAATGTATCGTACCTGCCTGTTCTTATGAAGGTCCAGAACAGATGCCGTATGCTCGCCCCGCAGGCCAACGTCGTAAGGATCCGCCGCTGGCGCCAGTGGGTAAAGAGGCTTTGGCGCGTCTCGCAAGGGACCAAGATACTTCACGGAAGAGGCAAAAAATTCGTCAAGATACCTCGCAGACTCTACAACTTCCCGCGTCCCCAGAGGCATAACAACTGTCGGGGACTTCGTTGAAGAAGTGGATTGTTTCAGGGTGTCCGCGATTCTCTCAAACAAGTCTTCAGACTCCTGAAGTGCTTGTTGGGCTTTGATGCGCTGTTCTGTTGGCATAGACCGCAGAATCTCTTGCCAAAGTTCCAGAGGAAGAGCTTCACCTTCAGCTTCGAACAGAGATGCTTGCTGTGTTCGAGCACTGATCACCTCGCCCAGGTCGATACCTTCTTCCTTGAGGATATCCTTCAGAATCTTCAAAATGCCATTGCTCAAGAGCACGTCTCTCGTCTGCCAAGGCCGTGCCGCCAAAATGGTGGAGCGGGTAGAACGATTGCTCTGCAATACCGCAGTGATCGCTCGTGCGTCCTCCTGAACGGGATCGATGGCGTAGAGAATGCGAGCCGGCAGGAAGTGCCTCAACACGCACCCGATGGGCTGCGCAGAATGTGTTTCCTCTCTCACTTCAGTTAAAGACACGTCATCAAGACTGACGTCATATGCCAAGCCCGCACGGACATAATCGTCCGCATCTGAGTTGTCGGCTAGAAGGTCAATTTTGCTTGCTAACTTCTCGGTGTCCGCATGGCGAACGACAACGGAATGTCTCTGATCAACATTGTCTTCGTCACGTAATACGCATTCCAATGCACTGGAAAAAAGCCTCGGTTGAATTTGGAAAACGTCGCGTTCCGGGTTCGACGGATCAGCGTCAAATGCAATTTCAAAGGAAACTTCACGGAGCCCCATTGATCTTCGGCCGTAGTAAAATCCCCTTCGTGCCGGGAGGGATGGCCCTCCCCACAGGGGTGAGCCATCTGCGTCCGATAGCGGTCGACAGGTGCATTCGATGACGATCTGGTCCGCGTCGCTGCCGGTGGATTTCAGATCATCGAACTGCCCAAGGCTGGTGAGTGCCCCGTTGAGAACCACCGAACGGGAGCTGACCTTGTTCGACAGCGTTTGGGCGACGAGCAATATGGACTGAATAAAGGTACTCTTGCCGCTGCTGTTTGCGCCGGCAAAGATCGTCAACGGCCCAAGAGGCAGATTGTCCCCGTCGCGGATAGATTTGAAATTGGATACCTTCCAACTGGTGATCACGCGTCACCTCCCATCCGCGTGGTCGCCTGGTCGTACCACATGAGCAGTTTTGGATCCTCTTCGAGGACACTGTTGGGGATCTTATCCGCCACGGCGACGATGATGGAGTAGTCACGGTTAGCCCATGCCTTCTTGAAGCCAGCGCGAACGGCTTCAAGGCGGAAAATCATGAGCTTCTTTTTCTCTTGGCAGTACGTCTCGAATTCCTTGAGCAGAGCCTTTTCGCGGAGCTTTTCGAGATCGCCCGCCTTGTTGGGGTCAGGCATATACCAGCGGTCGCGCGCCTTGGCGCGTAAGCTGGGGTCGTCCTTGGGGAGATTGCGCAACTCCTTCCAATTCGAAGACAAGTAGGCGTGAATTTGCTCCGGAACGGGGCCGTTGCCGTCGTAGGGAAGGAAGTTCTGGTTCAGAAGCTCGCGCAGGTCGAGTTGTGTCTCGTTTTTGCTCCAGCCACCGAGTTGCTGCATGAACTGCGGATTGATATCGGAGAAAGTCTGCGGTTTTTCTTTGATAAGCTTGCGGAGCCAATGGATCATTGACTCCTCGTCCTTGACGAACATCTCAATGGTTTCGTTTAGACCGCCTGAGAGCATTTTCTTGCGGTCGTATTCGGCTACCTGATCCGGCAAGAAGTACATGCCGTCACGCTCAGTGAACCGCTGTGCCAACCCTGCTTGAAACTCCTGGCTGGTAGCAATGGGAATGAGGAAGCCCTTGCGCACATAATAGGCGACGACCTGATCGAATAGAATGCGAGGATCCCGCTCTGGCACCATTTGTAGCAAAACGCCTTGACGTTTGGTGACCGGCAAATACTTCAGATGCGTGCGGACAAAATCCCATACACCTTCTTCGGTTTGCGCCTCCTTCTGAAAGCGCTCTTCAAAACCGCCATTGGGTTTGTATGCCGAGATGACGAGGTCTTGTTTGACCGCAGTCGGGGTGGTTACAGCTTTAAAACTACCTTTTTGCTTGTCTAAGGCAGACACGTTAGCAACAAGAAAACCCGCCTCAAGCAAGGCTGTTTGTATGCTGTTCCAAACACTAGCCTTGGTGTTGGAAAACTCTATTGTCATCCAGCGTCCTGGCTGTAAGGCGCGATATGCCTCTGCAAAGCACTTTTGCATCAGAAGACGATAGTCATCTAATCCTTTACCTTGTGCATCATTTTCAATCGCTTCTTCTTTGTTATTTGTTAATATACGCAACCACGATTCCCAAAGAAAAGCTAGCTCTGAATAGTACAGATTCGCACCAAACGGCGGATCGATAAAGATATAACTTAGGCTGTTGTCGGGAATTGAGGAAAGCAACGAACTCGACTGTGTAGATCCCACAAAACTCCCGTAATTCAACGGGTGAGAAATCCCACGTCTTTGCTTTAAAGCATCCTTGATTTGTTTAATAATATTTAGCTCTTTTACAAGAGATGGAACGTAAAGCGTCCCGGACAATGGTCCACCTCCCGCGCCCCAAACACCGCTCTGATAAGTAAATCTATAAAGCTTCGTTATCTGAAACGAAACCTTTGTAATCAGTAGGTTGAACTTCGACGACGGGACCAACGATTTTAGTTTGGCCAGAGAATACAAATTCCTCTTTGAGTAAAAATGATGGACGTGTGTTAAACCAGATGGATCGTTGCGCCTTGTTTCTTTTCCCTCAATCATCCTTTGATCTGGAAACCAATAAGGAGCCTTGAACTCCTCTAGTTTTTTAAGAGTATCAATATCATTTTGATCTGGCACTTTTTCGTGGCGCGATGAGCCAACTGAATAATTTATCAGCACAGGCACTTGCTTGGCATGCTTTTGGGTTTGATTGACAACGGGGTCGAAAACGGTTGTCCAGGCCCTATCTAAGCTCCTTTTAGTAAGACGTGAATTGCAATGAGGGCATGCAAATTCGTCCTTTACTTTGCCATCATCTTTTTCAACAGCAGCATTCCAGAAAACTACCTCTCCCGCACATTCGCGGCACACAAAAACATCAGACCATACTGTATAGTTAATGTTGCCGATACGACCATCTAGGTGTTTTGTTGCGTACATCCATGCGCATTCATTTTCAATCTCTTTAAGTATACGATTTGCTTCCTTTTCAAAGGAACTTATATCCAATGGAGTATTATAGTTATACGTAACAAAGGTTCCGGCTGGAGATAAATCATTTAGCACAACTTTCCTGATGCCGATTTGAGAAAATGGAACCCACGTTTTGATTCCATTTTCATCAATCTCCTCGCGTAAAATCTCCCCATCTTGTTTAACTTGGTATCCAAGGGAAATTATAGCATCACGGTCGCCACACATTTGAGCTGCGACTCCCGTCATGCCAGTTCCACAAAAGCCATCAAATACGATATCCCCAGGGTTCGTGTAATGAAGGAGGTAACGTATTATTGCCTTGTGTGGCACCTTTGTTGGATACGGATGGTATTTGTATATTGGGTCGTATTTTCCCTCGCTCACATCGGCGGCGAAGGGCTCGCGGTGATAATGGTGTCCCTCGGGCTGCTCAGGCTTCTGCGCCTCCCACTCGGCGATGAAGTCGCCGATCCACGGGTTCGGGCATGCGGTGTAATAGGGCGGGTCGGAAAGCGCGAGGATGTCCTCATCCGAACCGATAGGGAATCCCTCGATTTTGCGGAACTCGGGGTCCTTCAACTTCTCCCGAAGCTTTTCGGTAAAGTGGGTTCGCCGTTCGTTATCATTGGCAAAGGTCGTGCCAAGGCAGGTGACCGGTCCGGCTGCCTTGGCCGTGCGGTTTTCCTCGTCAATATTCTCGAAAAGATCGGCCTTCATGCCCCGTCCCCCTGATCCTGATCGTTCTGGTGCTGGTCAAGCTCCAGAACGATACGTGCTTTCTGGCGATCTTTGCCTTTGATGAGCTTATCGATCCAAGCTTCAAATCGCGCGCGCAAATCATCGACGGTTACCGCGCTTTGATCGCCGAGCAACTCGTAATCTAGTTGCCTGAGGCTGGCTGTCACCCGCACTAGGCCGGAGAACGCCTCGCGCAATGCAGCGACAAAATCGGAATTGAGTGGTTCAGGCAGCGCCTTTGCCGTCACAAAGTCTGTGATGGCTTGCCGTTCCGCTGGCGGCAAAAGATCGAGATTATGCCGCGTGATCGGGTCCTCGAGATTGGCGAGCAGCGCGGATGTCCAGCTTGCAAGCATGTCATCGAGCGTCTTGTCCATCTGCGCCAGTAGGTTGGCGCCACTGATCGTGCTCGTTTGTTGCGGGCGGAAGCCGCAATGCGGGCAGACAGGAGAAGCGTCAAGATCGCGTTCGGTCAACGCAAAACAACTTTTGAGCCCGGCCAGGCGGTTTTGGAAATCGGTCAGTTGCGATCGAGGCATTAGTTCAATGCCGGCAAGTTTTTGGAGCGTCTGCAAACGCGGATTGGCAAGAAGCCCGCCCTTGCGCTTGTCGTCATTCACGCCCAAACGCGCGCGTGTGTGCAGATCCATATAGAGCGTGATGAACTCGCGCTTGAACGAGCGCAATACGCGCCCCATGCGATCCAGTTCTCCGGGAACCTGAGTGAGCTCGGCGCCCCGGATGGTATTTTCAAGTTCAGACCGCGTGACGCGCACGCGCTTTGTCCACTCGTGATCGGCGGAAAGCACCGATTCGGCGATGCTGAGCCAATTGCTGGTTGCCCCATTTCGGGCAACAAAATCCCGGAGAGTTTCCATCAGCCCAAGGGTGCGGATCGCCTCCCCGTGGATATCGATGTCACTGGCGGAAAATTTCAGGTTCTTCAGCTTGCCGGGCGAGGAATAGGCTTGAGTTGTTTCGAGGAACTCCTTTGCCGCGTCCAATCTTTCCGCTCGTACCATTAGATCGCCGATATTGCTCAGATCAATCCCCCATAGGGAAATGCCCTCCCGCAACATTTGCTGGGCTTCGACGATTCGCCGGACGTGCTTGCCGATCACATCCTGAAGGGTTCGGACCGGTTCGTCCTGGCCCTGGGTCACGAGTTGCGCCATGCCTGGCGAGAGCCCCATGAGCGTGAATAGCTCCTTGAGCGCGGCGAGGTTCCATTCCTTCGGCTGTTCAAGGTGCTTGAAACGGATCAACTCATCGACGCTTGTCGCCGCCAAATGGCCGAGATCGGTCGCCTCGAACTTCTTGCCCGGAATGGACAGCACGATATCCCCGGACCAGACAAGGCTTGCCAGCAGGACGACCGCCCATTCGGGTTCCAGCCTCGCAGCTGCCGGGTCCATATATTCTAGCCCGAGATCATCCTTGATGATTTCATCGCGGTTGATGACCTGCCCATGCCCCTTGGCTTTGACGACATCCAGAATGCTGCGGACATAACGGGATTTGGCTGGATCGAGGCGTTCCCCATTGAGCAGGCCAAGCGCGTCCAGGATGGCATTTGCCTGTTTGGTGCGGTTCTGGCCCGCAATAGCGCGCAACGTATCCTGCGCCGCCTGCGCGCGGCTAGTACCTGTGATCAGGACCGAGAAGGCCGGATAATCCGGCGCGTGATCGGCAAAATGTGGCGCGAGGCATACGCCGGAAATCGTATTGACCAGATCGCGGAAATTGACGGTTTCATGCGGCGCAAGACCGGAAAGATCGCGGATGGATTTGCCTTTGGCCCATTCAGCAAGGGGCTTGGTCCGGCCTTGCCACGTCACCTCGAACGCCGTGCTCATGTTCTTCTGAAGCCATTGCACCAGGCTCTTCAGGAAACCATTGGCCTTTGCTTCATAGGTGGCCTTCGCAGGGCCGGATGCGGTCTGGCCAAGGTCAAGCGCCGCCGCATAAGACCTGAGTGCCGTGAGGAAGGTGCTATCAGCGCCTACCAAGTGGAAGAAGACCTCGTCGCTTTTCTTCTCATCCTTAAAGCGAGGCGCATCATAGGGCTGAAGAAAATAGATATAGAAATCCCGCTGCGGTACCGCCGTGGAACGTTCGTTCGGCGCGCCGAAGAAGAGGTAGCCCGTTCGCGCCGCTTTGCGTTCCTGCCAGACAAGTTCGTGCTGCCAGATCTTGTAGCCGGTCACATAGGTGACATCCTGGCATTCCATGACGCGGCGCAGCGCCTCGTAGTAGTAGCGGTCGAGCTGGGAGTCCGAAAGTGTTTCGGCCTTCCTTTCTATAAGCGCGTCGAAATCATCGGTCTTTTTCAGATCGAGATAATATTGTCGGTTTTCCTTGTTCTCGGTTAGGAACTGGCCGCTGACCGTCCTGTGGATCTCGCGCAGGACCGTTTCGACGTGCGTCTGCAAATCCTTGTCCGGCTCGCCGCTGCCCATTTCGGCAATCATTGGTTCGAACAGGCAGAGGCGGTCACGCAGCTCCTCAGGCGTTGCGCCCATGGCCGCATAAATGTCGCCTGTTGTCAGGCGGTGTAGCGACAATCCGTGAATGAGCCGTAGCGCCATCGGCTTGTATTGCTTACGGCCAATGGCGTTCTCGATCCGCGATTCCAGAACCTGGCTGCAATCGATCACCGCTCTGATTTCGGGAATGGCGCGGAAGGCAGCATTGGCCTTCAGATTGTTCCAATAGCTGTCAAAAGCGATCAGCCCCGGTTCGCTAACCGGCACAGCCTTGTCCAGACGCTCCTTCATGGCCAGCGAGAGCGTCTTGAGCACCTCGCGCTTTTCAACGACGGTCACCCGCTCGAAGGTGTCGATATAGTCGGGATGAACCGGGAAAAGCCGAACGAATTCGTCCATCCGTTCGTTGAGGTTGCCGTAGTATTTGGCGAAAGCCGAAAGATGCTCGCGAATGCGCGCCTGCTGTTCGGCGGTCTTCTTGAGCAGACGCTCGGCCACGACGAATTTTACGTCGTTGCGGGCAATGAGAACCTGCTCGAAGCGGTCCTTCACGCGCCGGATGCTGTCGGCCACGAAATTGAAGCGATGGCTATCAAAGATGGCTTCCTGGACGCCGGCGATGAAACGGAAGCGCAACCCCTTGGCGCTCTCGCCAATTTCACGCAGAAAGTTCAAGTCAAGGATTAGCTCCTGATCCTTGCGCGTGCGCAAGTAATCCAGCAATTCGTCCACGACGATAAGCAACCCTTGGTCAGGATAGACCTGACCAAATTTCTCCATCATATCCTCAAAGGCGCGCTTGTGGCTGGAGATCGTGTCCGGGTCCGGGAACACGTAATCCACGCCGAGTTTGTCGAGGTTCTCCTCCAACTCGGCAATCAGGATGTCACGCAAGGACATGGTGGTCGCGCCGATCTCGGTGCGGATCACCTTGAAGCGTCCGGCGATGCGGGAACCCGCTTCTCGAACACCGACATGGTGAATGGCGTCATGCAAAGACACATCGGCCGCAAGGCTGGATATCACCGACATCAAATGTGATTTACCGGTGCCATAGTTGCCGACTATCAGAAGACCCTTATTGTCGGCAGGCATATCAAACTGCAATTGCGGGATGACGAGATTGATCAGCCGATCCGCCATCTCATCGGAGATGACGTAGGATTTCACGAGTTGCCGCGCGGCATCGACCTTATTGGCGTCGCGTAACTGAACAACCGATTCGATAGGGTCGAATTGGATCAGGTCTGCGTATTTCATGCTGACCTCACTCGACCAACTGGATCGGTTGCAACTGATTGTTTCATGTCCACAACCAACGTCTCAGTCGGGTCGTAGCTCCGGTATTCTGGATGCCCGGCTTCGGCATAAGACAGTTTGTTGTCCCTAATTGTTCCGTTCCAGGAAGCCACCACACAGCGATTGCGCGACATGCTTTGGAGGAGACGAAGGGGATCCTGTTGCAAATCGTGATCAAAGAGAATCTCGGTGTTGTCGAGAAGCGCGACGGGCGCGGAGTTCTCGACCGCCTCGCCCAGCAGCTTGGACAGGTGCACGGCGCGTTGCCTTGCCGTCAATTCGAGCAGCTTAACGGAAAGCGTTAGATTGACATTGATGACGTCGACGTCGAGCTCGCGCGCCGCATCGCGGATGGCCGATGTCTTGCCTGATCCAGTTTCGCCAACCAGCAGAACCAGCCGGTGGTAGAGCCCCTCCGATTGTTTGATCGCGTCCCTGATTTTGTCTTGGATCGGCTCTGGCATGATTACCCCCGCTTTTCATCACTATCGTTGCTCTCGGGCTTATCCGACGCGCCACCGGAGCGCACCCAATCGTCAACCTCATTCTGCTTGAACATCCAGCGCCGTCCTACGCGGTGAGCCGGCATGTCACGCTGCTCGATCCACTTGTAGACTGTTTCATTGCTCACGTTCAGGTATCGGCATATGTCCTCAACCGTCAGCCAGCGTTCATCCATCGCTTTGCCTCATACTTCGATTTGCCCCATGCCCTAGGCAAACAGCCAAAAAACGCCTTTATCTAAAGGATAGGGGAAGCACGAAGAAATCAGCCGAATTAAGCCGATTAGAGCCTGCTTAGCAGGAAGATGAGGGGGATGTCGATAGCAGCGACTTGCGCCGATTCTCAGTCGAGCGAGCAGGTTTGTTTGATTGTTCAGCTTGATTGTTCAGCATCGATGACGCCTATTTAGGTAAGCTGCTCGATCCGCCCTCTGCGATGGCAACGATTAGCGGCACGTCGCCCTTGTAGGCGACCAGCACCTTGGCAGACTTGGATCGCTGTCCGGCCCATTGCGGTAGCTCCACAACGCCACCCATCACCTCGTGAAAAAACTTTCGGCTGACGACATAGATGGTCGCCTCGTCCGGGCTGACCAGGATAAAGCGGGTCCTTGATCGTATCGTAATCAGCCATCAGCACCATGGCTCCCGTCGCCCGCCCCATGTGCGGGCCAGGCCCTCCCGAACAAGCATGTCGCCGGCGTCACTCCCGTTGACGCGAACAACCGCCATGTGCGACCGTAGCGATCGGTATCCTGCCGATGGATCTCCACCTTGCCCCCTCAAGAATGGAAGCGAGCCCTCGCTTCGATTGCTGCGCCAGGTCGGATTCGTAGCGGCATTTCCCCTCGATCTCCGGCGCGTACCATATTGAAGATCCGCACTGATTTGCCGCCGTGGCTTCCGACGCGGACCGCACGCTGACCCAGACCGGCGTGCCGCAAAAACACAATTTCGAGGTCGTGTGGGTTCGGCACCACGAACTGCTGTTTGTTTGGGGGCTTCGCTCTAGCAGGCTTTGACACTACGGGTGCCGCGTCGAAAACTTCGTAACTGGACGCAGCCGCCTGGGTGGGCTCGGCGTCTCGACATAAGGTCCCGTATCATCGCCAGAAATTCCAGGACCCTGCAGGCATTGAATCCAAAATCAGCTATCAAAACGTGTCACGCAACCGACATGTGATCGAGCTCCCTAACCGAATACCGCCATAGGCGATTGCCAAGTGTCATTAGGCCCTGCCTTTATGAGACGATCTGAAGCGGCTGATTACGTGTTTAAAATAGTACCAATAGAATTGTAGTTGACGTTTGGTACCTTGGTTTCTAAATATCACTTAGAGTCTATTGGAACTTAACGGGTGTTTTATGTCACATGCGATTATTGGTTATGCGCGGACTTCCACGGTTGATCAGGTGGCCGGGTTTGAGGCGCAGTTGCGCGACCTCAAGGAGGCCGCATGCGTCAAGGTGTTCCAGGAGCAAGTGTCGTCGGTCGATGTGGAGCGGCCACAACTGGAGGCGCTTCTCGATTATGCCCGAGAGGGGGATACGCTCGTGGTGACAAAGCTCGATCGCTTGGCCAGGTCGATGTTCAACCTGATGTCCATTTTGGAGCGGCTGCGGGCCAAGGGTGTTGAACTGCGCGTTCTCGCCCTCAATCTCGATACAGCGACACCGACCGGAAAACTGATGTTGAACATGATGGGTTCCATTGCGGAGTTTGAACGCGAGCTTATGTTGGAGCGGCAGCGCGAGGGAATTTCGAAGGCGAAGGCCGAGGGTAAATATACCGGCCGCAAACCCACAGCGATGGCGAAGGCGGCCGAGGTGAAGCGGCTGCGGGCCGAGGGAAAGACGGCCGAGGCTATAGCCGAGGTGCTGGATATCAGCAGGACAAGCGTATTTCGGGCGCTGAAAGGGGCGGCGGCATGACGCCGATGGGGATTCATTCATTTCGTTGCTTCGGTTTGGGCTTTCATGGCGCCTGCCGTGGCGATCGGTTTTCTTGTCGTGGCGTTGCGGATAACTCGCCTTGCCGCGTTTAGGTATCTTACGCCGGGTTGGCGGTCGGGGGATTGGATGCGGTCGTCTATTTCGTAAAACGGGTGGATCAATCGTAGGGCTGTCCTTCATGGAACCGCTCCAGCAGCCCGGACGAAATCTGTTGTCGGGGCCGCCGGTTAGTTTTACCGTGGCAGCTGTTGGTTGCGCGAGCGCGAAACCGACCTTTCGAAAGGCGGTTATTCGGCGCATGAGCGAGCGGCTTTGGCTGTGACCGACCGGACGCGGCAGGGTTTCGCGGGGCGTCCGCCACGCAATAGGTGACCCAATGACAATGCGACCGGCGACGGGCGACGGGCGAAACCATCCCGTGCGGACAGCTTTGGCTATCTCAGCATGTCCTGAGATTGTGGGCGACTTCATTCAAAGATTCTGGTGAACCCGCGCGGTCGGCAGACGTGCCGGGATAAGACCAGATCTCGCTTGGTCCCAGTCGACCAACGCGCGCAGATGGCGACTGTCTTACTGTCTCGCAGCCGGAGTGCAAGATTTGCTACCGTTTTTTCGATTTGGAAAGCGGTGCATGCTGTCAATATTCAAATTCAACCGGTAAGGCGGCTATTTCCGTCGTGGGCCTCTAGTGCGGTGTAAAGTCCTTAGGGCTACGCCCCCCTGCCCACTCTCTTGATTTCAACTAAGGTCGACCTACTAGCCGCGCCTCATCTTCACTACCGAGCATGCACTTCGGATCGAGTTCTCTCAGCCTGCCTTGATCATCTCGCCAAGCGCCGCCGCTTCGGAAGCGGCGAAAGTGTCTCGTCACGAGACAGTTTAAGCGGTGCGTGCGTACGGGCAGGACTCATTACGGGCAGGACTCATTTGGAAGTAGGTCCCGAGCAAGGCCCACCCAGCGACGAGCTGTTTCACCTTGGCGCTCTCTTCTTAGAGTTGAGGCTGCCGGTTATTCTCCGAGGCGTCAGACTGGATTGTTCTTCCGCTAATTATCAAAGTGGGTCCATTACTGTTTTACGGCGACCTCACCGATCGATCTCTAGCCATTGAACGCGTTTCCGAAGCCGCAGTAGTTCAGTCGGCCGCACCTGACTTGGAGACTGCTTGGTCTTCCGCTTCGATTTCCTGCTTGATGCGGTGGAATGCTTTCGCCCGTTCGTGAATGTTGTAGATTCCGCGAACACGCCATTTGGCTATCGCTTCAGGGCTGTCCCAATCTGGGTCATGTCCCGGCTCACCGGGTCGCAGTCGTGCCGCCATTTTTCAACCTCTCTTCCGCTTAGTTTTCACTTCGTGTTGCACCATCCGGCTCATCCTCCGGACTAAGTTGACTCATTTCCATTGAGGAAGACCTCTTACTACATAGCGCTGCTCGTTTCCTTCCGCGCGTCGGCTTTGCACACCTACTACGGCGTTACCTAGCCCACCGAAAACATATGGCAAATGGCTGCGCCGCAGTTAATTGTCTCGTCACGAGACAGTTTCTTTAATTCGTTCTCGGTTTTCGGACAGTTTTTCGCGGGGAGAAGTACGCTCGCCGCTCATCCATCTCTTGCATCGCGTGTCGAGGGAGAGCGATACGTCATCGTTCATGCCGCACCTCGCGGATCCGTGCTGCCGGTGTGCCTGTAGCGGAGGCGGACAACCTCCTGATTTACCTTCGTCCAGAACGCGCCGATCTGTTCGTCCTGCAGCGCTTCCGACAAACCGAGTTTCGAAAACTGCGCGCTCAGTCCATCCGTGACCTGTTTGCAGTAGTATTCTGCATGTCGGTCAGTCTGCTTGTCGAGCAACTTGGCAGCAACGTCCCTGATCTTCCCAACGCGATTGATCATAGGGAACGGGATCAATGCGCACGCTGGAGGCTGCCAAGAGACCAGAGGCAGTGCAGTATGGTCATCTCCGCTCATCAGACCCTCCCCCCCGAGATATAATAGATAGTAGTAGAAAGGGAACCGAGACAAGCGCAGGAAAGGGAACCGATATCGCCGGGAAAGATGCAGGAAAGGGAACCGATACTGCGAAGGAAAGGGAACTGGGAAGTAGTTTTCATGCCGCTACCTTTCTCTTTGCTCTCACCGCGATTTCGGCCTCAATTCGGTATTCTTCGATGAGCTTTTCGGCTTGTGGCTTAGTCACCGTTTTCCACTCGTCTGTCGGGTTAAGCTTTCCCTTTTCTGGAACGAAGGTGAGGCGGTAGCCGTTGGCCGGTCTGATGTCGCCCTTGATCACGCCGTCCTCACGCATGACCTGGATTAGCCCAAGCTTCTCACCCAATTCCAAGGTGCGAAGGATCGACTTCTTCGAGACTCCGTATGCTTGGAACTGGGTGTATGCGACAAAGAGCTCGCCGTTGTTCTGTCCGCCGTGTCGGAGATGCTCGATGCAAAGCCGCTCGATGACCCTGACCAAGGGGCGTGGGCAAGACTGCCAAGACGGGCTGAGAAGAAGTTCCAAACGCATCGGAATGAAGCTCTCCATCCAACGGCGCTTCTTCTCACCAGTTTTTCCCGATGTCCGGCTGCGGTCTCGCTCGTTTAGTTTTCCCATCTACCCGAACGCCTTTCGATTTGTTCGATACTGTTGAGCGAGCTTGCATGCCTCGCAGGCCTGTAATGCCGTGAGGCCGAATTTCTCGCAAAGCACAGATATGATCGGGTGCGGTGGCTCCCGTTTTCGGAGACCCACATAGCGGCCACGTCGTTGGAAGTAGATTCGCGAGGGATCATGCAACGTCGCCCCGGTTCGCATCTGCCTGCAGCGCATCGAGGCACTGCCCAAATGTCCAGTCTGGATGGGCATCCCAGTAAGGCGCAGCGACTGCTTCCGCGTTTTCCATTTCGTCAGCCACTTCGCCGATCGCAGACTGCTTGTTGCGCCGCAACTCTACAGCCTTCCGGAATTCAAGTCGCGAGAGAGCCAACGTCGACTTGACCTTTGCGCCGTCGTCGTCAACCGAAACCGCGCCGGGTAGAACGAGAAAGCTGAAGCCGAGCTGCTTGTCGCTTCGCACCTTCAGCGCACTCTTCTGCAGGTCGTTGGCAGCCTGCCGCAGATCCTTGGTAATCGTCGCGATGCTGGTACGCTTCCTGTCAGCGGCGCTGATTTTCGCATAGACCGCCGGCGCGAGGTCGCGAGCGTTGAACCCCTCTGCTGACATAGCGGTTTCGACGGCCTTGTTGATAATGTTGCTGTATGCAGTCATGCTTTTGCTCCTGGGTTGCGCTCCCACGCGCGGGCAAACTGTTCGAACCAGTTAGCGGCAGCGAGAAGCGACAAAACATCAATGGTGTGATTGAGGGCCGGCGGAACCGCCGAAACCATGTCGCCAGGTTTGGGAAGATCGGCGACGGCTTTGGCCATGTTCACCACGCGCAACAGCGTCGACCGCTGCTCCTGTGTGCCGAGCACCCGGCGAAGGTTCGCCTCTCGCTCCGGACTGATTGGTTCCGCAGCGGGCGCAGCCATCGCTTCGTCGTAGAGAGCCTTCGCGCTGGCGAAAGCCTCTGCTGCCTTCTGGAAACCGGAGTCGTTTTCGAGGTCTTCGGCGGTGATCTCATCCTCTGCCGTCTGGGTCGCGATGGCCTCCGACTGCGAGAGGACAACACGCTGGGACACCAGATTTTCTGGCTGCTCAAATTGGAGCACACCGCTTCCGATCGCCGAGGTATTCATGGTGTACGTCGTACCATTCCGCTCAACGGTACGAACATCTGAGGTGGGGATATCTTCGTATATACGAAGATGACGGACGAACCCTTCGGACACGCCGCAAGCTTTCGCGACCTTAGTATTCGGCCAACTTGACCACTCGGCATCATCAAGGAGGGTCATGACAGCGCGCCGCTTGTCATCGCGGGTCCGTTGCAGCCCGTGGGAGGAATTCGCGCCGACGCTGAAGAGGACCGCATCGCGACGTGTTCCCTGGCGAACATCCGCCTCGACGATGGTGAGACCAGCCTTGAGGTAAGCCCGATGACGATGAAAGCCATCGGCAAGCCAGTGCTCGCTCCCATCGTAGAAAATGATCATCTTTGGGAAGGTAGCGCCATCAGTCATTGCCGCGGCGTAATCGTCAACCACAACGTCGGACACGGTGGCACGTGATTGCGTGCCGCCATCGGTGCGGATTGCCGACAGCTTCACTTTGCTCTTCGGTTCGTCGGCCCGCTGAATCCGGCTCGCGTTCATCAGACAGTTCTCCCGTAGAGGAGGGACGCGCGGACCCGACCCTTAACCTTTCCAAGCTTGCGCTTGTCCTTCATATGTTCGCGAAGCAGCTTTAAGCCGATTTGGTGACCGTCTCCATTGAAGCCGCTCAGATGACTCTCTTCAGGGCAATCATTCGCGCTCCAGCAGTTAGGGAGCGTCTGATCTCCGAACCGGGGATTGGACCAGCCGAGGTTGTGTTCGTTGTCGCCTTCGTCCAAGGCGATCAACTCTTCGATGCGTGCTTTGAGTTCAGCGCCGCGGTGCTGGATGATGGCGGGGTGGACGCTCACTTCGGCCGCTCCCCAGCACGGTTCCTGTCAACGACGATCGCGCAACGGATTTGGTGATTGACAATCACGTCCCAGTCGCCACCGCCGACTGGGGCCAAGAGGCTCAACTTGCGTCGATTAAACGAGAGCACTGGCTTTGCTGCTGTCCCGCTGTTATGAACGCTGCTGTTCATTTCACAATCCTTCGCAGGGTTGAGTGATCATGGCCCGGAACCGTTGGCGCGGTTGCCAGGTCTTTTGCTTTCGTAAGGGCGGCCGTCATGCAGCCGTCTCCATGAAGAAGGCGATGAGCTTGCCGCGCTCGGCAACCCAGCGGCCGCCGACCTTCTTGGCGGGGAGCTCGCTATTATCAAGCATGTGAAAAGTCGCCCGCGTAGACCGACCGATGATCTTAGCAATCGCTTCAGCCCCCCAAATCAGCTCGAGTTCATTTTCAATCTTATTCAATTTCAAGCCCTCCACTTTAATTCTTCCGCAATCATACGGAATCGCTACCTCTTGACGTTAGCGATTCCGTACTATTGATGCAAGAGGACGAATATAGCAATTCCGTACCATCAGTTCTCAAAGGACCTACCGATGGCGCGTCAGCAATATCCAAGCGACAAGCAGGACCAGTTTATGGTGCGGCTCCCGAATGGCATGAGGGACCGAATGAAGACTGAAGCTGATCAAAATGGGAGGTCGATGAACGCCGAGATCGTTTCGCGGTTGGAAAGGTCTTTCAAAGCCTTGCCATTTATTCCTGATGACTTGTTAGAGCGGATTGCGGTGTACGCTCAGCGGCAGGGCCGTACCGCGCCAGAGGAAATTCTACGACTTCTCGAACGCGAATATCCAAAACAATGGGATATCGCTGACCGCATGGAGCATTTATCAAATCTGCTCGCAATTATGACTTCAGGAGCAGCCGATTCAAAAATCGATCAATTCGTGAAGGAGATGCAGGAGACTGTTGAGGGGGTCGTGAACGGTCGCGTCAAGGGCATCGAGCCGACGGTTCGTGAAGAGGTGCGGTCACTTTGGCATTCCTATCGAGAGCGCCTTTCCGAGATCGAGTACGATCATCAAAAATCTCAGCACCTACTGGATGAGGAAGAGTTGCGGATGCAGGAGTTGACGGGCGGAACCGAGAAACTTGCTGATCCCCTACCGCCTGAGCCAAACCCCTGGGAAGATAGCATTTTCTTATCCCGCATCCTCCCGGCGCACGCACTCGCCGAACTTGCAAATAAATTTCGCGAAGGCAACTTTGAAGCAGCGGCAGTTCTCGTGCGCAACATGCCGAAGAAGGAAATTGAAGAGAGGGTCAGGTTCGAACAACTACCCCTAGAGGCGAGACATCGGATTCTCCGAGAAGAGCCTCCATCGCGATTGGGCGACGACCCGTTTAAGATGGATGATTGATCATGTCAGTCCGCAAGCGCAAATGGACCACACCGAAGGGTGTCGAGAAAGAGGCTTGGGTCGTCGACTACACCGACGGCCAAGGAAAGCGTCGGCTAAAGACTTTCACGAAGAAGAAGGAAGCGGATCAGTTCGCTGCGACCGCCTCGGTTGAGGTGCGCGAGGGGGTTCACGTCGCCGACAGCGCCACAATCACGATTGAGGAAGCCGGCAAACTCTGGCTGAAATCTGGGGATGCCGCTGGCCTCGAGCGGACAACGATCGACCAGCGCAAGCAGCACCTCAATCTGCACATCGTCCCCCTCGCCGGCTCTGTGAAGCTGACGAAGGTCACGGCGCCATGGGTGCGATCGTTTCAGGATGACTTGAGGGAGAAGGGCCGATCGGCCGCAATGATCAAGCGGGTGATTATTAGCCTGGGCAGCATCCTTGCAGACGCACAGGGCCGCGGCCTTGTGGTGCGCAATGCGGTGCACGAACTGTCGAAAGCGCGATCTGGCACGAAGGCGTCAGAGAAGCGCGGCAAAGCGAAATTGCGAGTCGGGGTAGACATTCCAACCAATGCAGAGACGAAAGTCATTCTTGACGCCGCTGCTGGCCGATATCGCCCATTGCTAGTCACGATGATCTTCACGGGCATTCGAGCGAGTGAGGCGCGTGGCCTTCGGTGGGACGACGTGGATCTGAAGAAAGCTCTTCTGCACGTTCGCCAGCGAGCGGATCGCTATGGCGATATCGGCATGCCGAAGTCGGTAGCAGGACAACGGACCGTTCCCCTGCCCCCGATGGTCGTCAACACCCTGAAGGAATGGAAGATTGCATGCCCAATTAGCGAGGCAGGGCTTGTCTTCCCCAATCAGGCGGGGAACATCGAGGATCACCAAAATATGCTGCGCCGCGGACTGTGGCCAGCGCTGATAGCCGCGGGCCTGACGGTACCAACTGGAAAGACGGATGAAGATGGGGAGCCCATCGTCGCTGCGAAGTATCCTGGCTTCCATGGACTCCGGCACTGGTATGCCTCTTGGTGCATCAACCGAAAGGTCGACGGGGGCCTTGAGCTGACGGCAAAAGCAGTTCAGACCCGTATGGGTCACAGCTCGATCCAAGTCACGTTCGACACTTACGGGCACCTGTTCCCATCTCACGATGAAGGAGCGGAGATGGCGGCGGCAGAACAAGCATTGCTTAGGTAGGGAAACTTGATGGACTGGGAAAAAGAACTGTTTTGGTTGACCGTCGCAACAGCCGTGACCGCATTAATAGCCCTTGTAGGCACAATCGTAAACTATCGCCTGCAAAAACGTAAGAGTCTCAGTGACAATGCTTGGGCGGATTATGAACTTCGGCGCGATCTATACCTAGACCTCGTCGCCGGCATTGATTGTCTGTTTAACAGCGGTAGTGCCACCGACCGGCCCGACTGGCACAAGACGGCCCGAAAGGTGCGAATGATTGGATCGGATCAAGTCGTCGCGGCGCTAAACGACTTCACTGCAGCGATAAAAGTAAATGCAGGTAATGCGGAACAGCGGTACTCCGATCTGAACCTTGCCTTAAGGCGAGACATCCGTCACTTGAGAAAGACGCCGTCGGAAGGCACGAATCTTGATACCAGTGACTTCCCAATTGAAGGCTAGCCGCGACAAGAGCGCGACACGGTGCCAAAAACATCAACATAATCAGAGTTAGCAATAACACTCTGACTCCGTTAGTCCTGGTTCGAATCCAGGTTCCCCAGCCAAACTCTTTCACAAACAAATTCAGTAGCGTAAACACCTCGGCACGCGTGACTTTCGCACGCCTTGCGCCGATGCCTAGAATGCCCCTTTCGAAAGACACGGTCGCGTTCGACACCCTCACATCCAGATGCCTTGCAAACGGAATTCGCGTTGAGATTGCATTAACGATGTTTGCTTACTCTTTGCTAGGGTTTTCAGGGGGTGGGCAGATGTTTCGGACGAACGGTTTTCTTGTTTTTCTCTTGTCGAGCGCATCGCTCGCAGCGGCCGCCGATATGGATGGGCCATTGGTCGGGGCGGCCGACTACTATGAAGCGCCGGTCGAACAGGCATCGCTGGGCGTAACGGGATATATCGAAGGCGCCTACGGAAGCGTCGTCGATTCTCCCGGCGACATTGATGCCGACGCATGGGCGCTGCGTGGCGCCGTCAACTTCGATGCAGGCGGCGGCTTCAATCTCCAGACGGATCTCGGCTACGCCCGCGCCTCGATCGGGGACGCCGACACGAATACTTATAACGGCACCCTGCACGGTTATTACCGAGACAACCTCTATGCGGCGGGTGTGTTCGTGCAGGCGGCGCGTCTCGATGCAGGGTTCGACAGCCACATCAACGATTATATGGGCGGCATCGAGGGCGCCTATTTCCAGGACACATGGACCATCCACGGTGCGGCCGGTTATGGCCAGGCGGGATGGGAGGGTTTCGACGCCGACCATTACATGGCCGCGCTCGGCGCTCGCTTCTATGCTACAGACAACGTACGCTTCGATGTCGACGGCGCTCTCGACCGCATCACCGACAGCGGCATCGACTACGACATCCGCAGCCTGAAGCTGACGGCGAACTATCGCTCGGTATACTTCCCGGTCACATTGTTCGGCGGATACAAATACGCCGACGAGGAGGTATCCGGTTTCGGTTCGTCGGTGTCGGGCGACAGCAGCACGATCTTCGGTGGCCTCCGGTTCTCCTATGGGTCGAACAGCATCAAGGAAGAAGAGCGCCTGGGACCGGTCTGGTCCAACAACAGCCGAGCGTTTTGATCACGAGACCTATCTCGCAAATAGCGGTCGGGTCGCTGTGTGCCGGCAAATCGCATACCGAACACCGCGCCGGCTCTCCCCAGACCTCGGCGTGGCTGCGCCCGAATGTCGAAGGCTGACGCAGTCTGCCGGCAGACATACCGCGAAGATCAGGCTCGCAAAGTTCGGCGTGGAGATCGTCACGAACGCCGGAGCCGCGGCCCGACATGTCATCTCTTGCGCGCGACGATATAGGGACGGCTGTCGTTGCCCTTGGTCGCGTGGTTTTCCGTGGCAAGCACGTCGAAACCGGCAGCATGGATGATCTGACCCAATTCAGCCGCCCGGAAGATGCCGGCGTAAGGCGCCTGCCCGAGCGCTCGCATCGCGGGCAGCAGGACAAGCCGAATGAGCGGGTTCATATCCCCGACGCAGGGCGTCTTGGAAATGAACAGACCCTGCGGCGCCAGCAGGGCGTGAATGTGGCCCAGCGTGCCGGCCAAGTCGCGAACCAGATGCAGATAGTTGAACCCCATGATGACGTCGAACTGTGTTTCTTCGGGCGTCAGCGCCTCGACGGTTGCGACCCGGAAGGCTAGCCCCGGGATGGGATCGGCGGCACACCTTTCTTCGGCAATCGCTACCATTCCTTTGGAAATATCCGTCCCAAGATAGCTTTGCACATGGCTCGCAAGCCGGAGCGCCGTTGTTCCTGTCCCGCAACCCACTTCCAGCACCCGGTCGCTTGGTCTCAAAAGGGCGCGGGTTCGCTCCAGCGTGCGCTCATATCCGGCTTGATCGGCAATCTTGCCCATGGCGTATTTGCGCGCGCTCCGGTCCCAGAAGCGGGCGTCAGTCTCCATGCTCATGGTGGGTTTTCTGCCTTTCCAGTGCGGGGCCGGTCCGCTGTGTGGGAAATTGCTCCATCGTCCATACGAGGATCAAGGTCAGGTGAAGCGGACGTGTAGATTTGAATGAGACCGCCGACATCTTGTCAACGCCGCTTGCAACTGCCACGCTAGTCCCTGCGTGATTCACGATTACATATGGGAGGGCACATGGCTCATAAGTTCGAGATCTACAAAGACAAGGCTGGCGAATATCGGGTTCGCTTCAAGTACAACAGCGAAGTGATGTTTTCGACCGAAGGCTATTCGAGCAAGGCAAGCGCTCAGAACGCCATCGATTCGATCAAGAAGAACGGACCGAACGCGCCTGTCGAAGACAACAGCCAAGCTTAACTAAATTCCATGAGAGGCCCGCCGATGAGGATCGGCGGGCCTCTTTCCTTTAAGGCGGGCACTTGCCTAGCGCGCAATCCGGGCGCTTATTTCCGGCTGATGAGCCGCGGCTAAATCAGACCACGGCTGGCGAGATTGCGCATCAGCGCGGCCATGCCGAACGTCCAGGGCGGGCAATCCGTCGACAGGCGCACCACGTTGGTCAGGCTACCAAGTTCAGCATTTGAAATCGTCACCAAATCGCCGATCCTGTGGGTGAAGCCCTGCCCCTTCTCGTCGCGGTCTTCGACCGGGGCAAACAACGTGCCCATGAACAGCATCAACCCATCGGGATATTGATGGTGTGGCCCGATCGTCTGGGCGACGAGGTCGAGCGGGTCACGACTGATCTCCGCCATGCTGCTCATTCCCTTCAGGCGGTAGCCATCGGCGCCTTCGACCAGCAGCTCGAGTTCGGCCCTGCGCACATGATCGATCGTGTAGGTCTCGTCGAACAGGCGGATGAACGGGCCGATCGCACAGGAGGCATTATTGTCCTTCGCCTTGCCGAGAAGCAGAGCGGACCGGCCCTCGACATCGCGCAGGTTGACGTCATTGCCGAGCGCCGCGCCCTTGACGGCGCCGTCAGAGGCAACGGCCAGCACGATTTCCGGTTCCGGATTGTTCCAGCGCGAAATCGGGTGGAGGCCGACATCGGCACCCGAACCGACCGATGACAACACCTGTGCCTTGGTAAAAACTTCCGCATCCGGACCGATGCCGACTTCCAGATATTGCGACCAGACGCCCTCCTCGATCAGCGCGGCCTTGACACGGGCTGCCTCCGGTGAGCCGGCCTTAAGGTTTCGCAGGCTGTCGCCGATGACGGCAGTGACGCGTGTGCGGATCGCCTCGGCGCGGGCGGCATCGCCGGCCGCCCGCTCTTCGATGACGCGTTCGATCATCGAGCGCGCAAAGGTGACGCCACAGGCCTTCACGGCCTGGAGGTCACAGGGCGCAAGCAGGCGAAGGGTCGAGATCTTGCCCTCCCCCGTGAGTACGTCGGTCACCGACGCGAGACGTTCGCCATCGAGCTGACGGATGTGGGCAACCGGGTCGGGAAGCTCCAACAGATCGCGCATGGTGGGCGCCATTTTCGAGGTGATGTCGACAATCGCGCCGTCCCTGACGGTCACGAGCGCCGGCCCGTCAATATCAGATCGCCAGACGCGCCCGACAAAGGTTCCGCTTCGGTATGCCTCAAGCGTCATGATCGCTCCCCCAAAGAGATGATTTTCTTGCAGCGAAAACAGCGGGCTGTAAAGCGCATGCGATTTGGGTGGGTTGTACCCGATGGAACATTGCAAGTTTTCGCGCGTTTCCTGTTGCAGAGCGCGTCCAGTCGAGCATGCGAGGTTCGCAACGTTAGTTTGCAACCGCACAACCCGGTCCTCTGCCTTTGCCGAGGCCGTTCCGGCCGGCAAGACCCGTAGGCCGGAGGACGCCCAGAAAGGATGTGAACGCGATGAATCAACGTGAAGAGCTCAAGGAAAAGCCGCTCATCGACCCGGTGACAGGTCAGCCGACACCCATGCCGACAGATCCGGCACCGGTCCGCTCCGGGCGCAGCAGCTGGCCGCTCGTCATCATCCTGCTTGCCGGCCTCGTGCTCGCTTTGATCGCCTGGCTCCCGGCAGAACTGACGCGGGATACGACCGAGACGGCAACGCCACCGGCCACCACCGACCAGTCGACATCAGGGCAGACGGCGACACCGCCAGCAACGGATACGACGGCCACGCCGCCGGCCGATACGACCACCGCACCTTCCGGCGGAACGATGACCGCCCCGGAAACGACGCCGCAGCAGGGCACGACCCCGCCGGCAACGAACGGAACGACAACACAGCCGGCACCGGCCCAGTAACGGTATTGTCGCAATGGCTTGCCTTTGCCGGAAGAGCGTTCTTCCGGCAAAGGCCGAGTGTTGATCGCACCAGGACGTGGTTGTGCCGAAGAGCGCGCGCATTGGGGCGACCGCGATCAATTGAGACGACGCTTATCGGCCGTCATCGACAGCAGATCTCGTCATTCTCTCGTCGATGACGCCTTGACCATCGCGTCCCACCCCGCCGCGCAACAATCGGCGAGTGCCATCAGGGTCTGACGCGAGGCTCCGTCGCGGGCGTGGATCGACATTCCATGCTGGATCGACGTGACATAGGCGGCGATGTCGTCGCAGGCCGTTCCCGCGGGCAGATCACCTTCCGCCACGCCACGCTCGAGACGCTGCTCTAATGCCGCCTGCTTTTCCAGCCGGCGCGCCTTCAGACCGTTGCACACCGCCGGGTCGACCCCCTCCATCTGCGGGGCAGAGAGCACCACCATGCAGCCGCGTGGCTCGGCCCATTGGGTAAAATTCTCGGCCGACCGGCGCAATAGGTCGTGCACCGCCTCCTTTGCCGTCGGTGCGCTGTCCAGAAACTCCCAGATACCGGCGCCATCGGTCCGGCCATAGAGGTCGACGGCCTCGAGGAAAAGCTTCGCCTTGCTGCCGAAGGCAGCGTAAAGGCTCGGCGGATTGAGCCCCATCACCCGCGTCAGATCGGCAAGCGAGGTGTTGTCGAAACCCTTGTCCCAGAAGATTTCCATCGCGCTCCTCAGCGCTTCCTCACGCGAAAAATTGCGCGGCCGGCCACGGCTGGACATCGCATGAACTCCTTTTTTTGTATCGATCAATACATAAATGACTTGACAGCGGGAGGCAAGTCGCCGCGTATATATGTATCGATCACTACAAATATGGAGCAAGAGCGTGTCGAATCTGAAAAACAAGGTCGCGTTGGTGACAGGCGGCGGACGCGGCATTGGTGCGGCGATCGCCAGGCGGCTGGCAAGTGAGGGCGCCATTGTCGCCATCACCTACGGGCAGTCGCAGGCAAAGGCCGATGCACTGGTCGCCGAAATCGAGCGCGCGGGCGGCAAGGCGCTCGCCGTACGCGCCGACAATCGAGATGCAAAGGCGGTGGAGACCGCCGTCCAGACGGTCGTCGAGCGGCACGGCCACATCGACATTCTGGTCAACAATGCTGGCATTTATGAAGCAGCCGCCATTACGGACGTGACCGCGGACGATTTCGACCGCACGGTCGATGTCAATGTGAAGGCGGTGGTACTGGCCACGAGCGCTGCGGCAAAACATATGCCGGAAGGCGGACGCATCATTTCGATCGGCAGCAATCTGGCGCAGCGCGTTCCCTTTCCGGGCATCAGCCTCTATGCGCTCAGCAAGTCGGCGCTCGTCGGCTTTACCAAGGCGGTCGCGCGTGACCTCGGACCGAAGAGCATCACCGTCAACATCGTCCATCCCGGCTCGACCAATACTGACATGAATCCGCAGGACGGCGCGCATGCGGATCCGCAACGCGGCTTGATGGCAATCCCCCGGTTCAACGATGCGAGCGAGGTGGCGAGCCTCGTCGCCTGGCTTGCCGGGCCCGAAGGCCGGGGCGTGACCGGCGCCGAATTCACCATCGACGGCGGCACGAACGCCTGACCGGCGACCAAATGCAGAAGAGGCCGGAAGCGATGCTCCCGGCCCCTTTTGGCGATCGGATAAACGATCAGGAGAAGAAGCGCTCCGGGCGATAGGGGGCGATGTCGATCACCGTCTTCTCGCCGGTCATGGCTTCGGCGAGCGCCCGGCCGGTGACCGGGCCGAGCGTCATGCCGTGATGGGCATGACCGAAGGCGAACCACAGGCCCTGGTGACGCGGCGCCTTGCCGATGATCGGCATCATGTCAGGCGTGCACGGGCGAGCGCCCATCCACGGTTCTTCGTCGCGGCGCTCGGCCAGTGGGAAGAACTCGCGCGCTACACGCTCGGCGCGGGTGAGCTGAACCGGCGTCTTCGGCGCATCGCGCCAGGCAAATTCCGCCCCCGTCGTCAGGCGGATGCCGCGCAGCATCGGCGCCAGGAAATAGCCCTTCTCGGCATCCAGTACCCAATTGTTGAGCTGGGCGCCCTCCTGCATGCCGTAATGCATGTGATAACCGCGCTTGACGGCAACCGGGAAATGGTAGCCGAGCTTGCGCGTGACCGTATCGGCCCAAGGACCAAGTGCGACGACGACTTCATGCGCCTCGAGCGGCCCTTCCGGGGTCGCGACCCGCCAGCCCGGACCTTCGAGAATGTGTTCCACCGTCGCCGCGTCCCCGGAAACCAGCCGGCCGCCGAGCGACTGGAAATAGGTGAGATAGGCCTTGTTGAGGCTGTGCGGATCGCGGATCGACCATGGGTCGCTCCAACGCAGGCCACCGACGAGATCGGCCCTGATCGAAGGCTCCAGGGTCTTCAATTCGCTGGTCGAGAGTTTCTGATGATTGACGCCGAAACCGGTCGACAGCTTCTCGGCATCCTTGTAGGCCGCGTCGCGCTCCTTCTCGGTGCGGAAGACCTTCATCCAGCCGTCCTTGCGGATCAGGTCGCCCGCGCCGGATGCATTGATGAGATCCTCATGCTCGGCGATCGAATTTTCGATCAGCGGCGCATACATGTTGGCGATGCGCTGGTGCTGGGTGAAGCCGGAATGCCACCAGTAGCGCGCCAGGAACGGCACCAGCCCCGGCAGCGCGCGAATATGGTAGTGCGCGTCGATGGTGTTGTTCAGCGCGTAGCGGAACAATGCCCCGAAATCATGCGGGAAGCCGTAGGGAAACACGCCCTCGCGCTGGATCAGGCCGGCATTGCCGTAGGATGTCTCTTCGCCCGCACCGCGACGATCAAGCAGCACCACCGACTTGCCGCGCCGCGCCAGATGGATGGCGGTCGATATGCCGACGATGCCGGCGCCGAGAACCACTACGTCAGTCTTCATGTCCAGTGCCCCGCTACTCGATCAAGACCATCAGCAGCGATGCACGCCGCTCGGCCCAAGCTACTTCTTCTTCAGCCCATTCATGATCTGCTCGAGATAACCGAGCAGAACCGCCGAAACCACGAAAGCGAGATGCATGATCGTCGCCCACATCAGTTGCTGGCTGGTATATTGCTGCGTGTTGAGGAAGATCTGCAGAAGATGGATGGACGAGATCGCGACGATCGACGATGCGACCTTGATCTTCAGGCTGCCGGCGTCGAGCTTGCCGAGGAAGGAGACCTCGGCATCAGCCTCGTCGAAGCGGCTGACGAAGTTCTCGTATCCTGAGATCATCACCATGACGATCAGGCTCGCCACTAGGGCGGCATCGATCAGGCCGAGCATCGACAGGATCATCTGGGCATCGTCGTAGACGAAGACCATGCCGGCGATCTTCAGGAACTTGTACATGAACGAAATGCCGTAGAGCGCCAACGCTGCAACAAGCCCGAGATAGAAAATGACCAGCAGCCAGCGACTGGACAGAATGATCCGCTCTACGAGGAGCTCCAGCGATTTCATGTGTTCCGCATTCCTTGGTGCGCGTCAGATCCGTTTCGGCATGAATAGCCAAGCACACCTGGGAGGGCAAGGGATGTAACCGGAGCATCGCGACATGCGAAAGGGACGAAGTCTTTCGACATTCGTCCCTTGTTGATTTCCTACTGCATAAATCCTTAAAGCTGAATCGATTTAAGCAGATAATTATGCAGCAGGTTTAATGCGTTACCAGCGCCTGGATCAGGTTCTGCGCATGAGCCCCACGACCAGCGAGATCACCAGGAAGGCGAGGAATAGGAAGAACAGGATCTGTGCAATACCTGCGGAAGCACCGGCAATACCGCCAAAACCAAGTACACCTGCGATAATTGCTACTACCAGAAAGACGAGAGCGTAGTAAAGCATAGGATATCTCCTTGTATGCGTCGCTGGAAATGAAACGTCATGACCGCCTATTTTGTTCCAGCACCGACGCAAGCAACGATGAAATCTTCAATCCCGCCCCGGAGGTTCGAAACCATCTGTTAACCATGATCGCCAAAACAGTCTCGATTTGGCACAGCCGAGGCGAAATTCGCCAGGAACCTTCGTGATAGTCTTACGTTGTTCCCTCAAGGAATGAAGCGGGTTCGACATGAAGATGCCAATGTCACATATTTGGAAGTCCGCAGCTGAAACAGCGCGCCGAAACGCCGAAACGCCGGACAGTAATCTTCACATCGGTAGAACGATGCGTGATCTCTACGCGCACAACACAGACAAACCGAGCCAGAACTTAAACAATCTTCTCGAAAAACTGAAAAAGACCGAGCCGAAACCGAAGAGATAATTGCGCAGCGCCGTTCTTCCGCTACTGCCTGTTTCCTTAAATCCTATTCGATTAAGGATAAAAACATGCAGCAATTCAAAGTGCTACAGCGACCCTTGCGCGTCTAATAAGACGCGCGGGGCTGTGGGGGCTCAAAAACCAAAAGCAAACGCCGCGACGGTCGATCACCACGGCGGCGTTTGCTTTTGGCCTTTCGGCTCGGTCGGGTTCGCCTCTCAGTGGCGGGAAGCCCAGTCGTCGATCTGGCGTTCGGCTTCATCGCGGGCGATGCCGTAGCGGGCCTGGATACGGCCGGCAAGTTCCTTGCGCCGCCCGTCGATGACATCGAGATCGTCATTGGTCAGCTTGCCCCATTCGATCTGAGCCTTGCCCTTCAACTCCGCCCATTTGCCCTGAATGATGTCCCAGTTCATGCTTTGATCCTTTCAGCGCGGCGACGGAGAATCGCTTCGCACTTTTCCTGGAGATGCTTTAGTTGCGGAACTTCGGCTTGTCGTCCGTGCGGGCAGCAACAGCGTAGGTGCCGTCGTCAGCGATCACATTGACTTCAAGCTGACGCGAAGGCGTGATCCACCATTCTATCGTCGCATCCTCGACAAACAGGGCGGGATCGACTTCGGCACATTTGCCATAGGCGCTCTTGAACGCCTTGCCGACCTCCTCGATCGACGGCGAAAGCAATTCATGAAATTCCTCGACAGTCTCAAAACCGACGACCGGTGTCGGGACTTCACGGCAGGCGGCGTCGCCCTGCATGCAACCGACGAGGACCATGATGGCAGCGATATGTTCCATCCGCATGCTCCTTCCATCAAAAACGTGAACAGCAAACGGTTATGAACGGCGCGAAGTTCCATGGGCCGAATCAAATTTCGTCGATGCCTTCGCTGGAGCGAGCACTCGACGCGGTATTTCATGCCCAGCGCGATGGTTGCGGCTGGCGAAACAGGTCGCAGGCGCACGTCGGAGCAATTGCCGCTGGCGGCCCTTCAAATCCCCGGATCGATGACAGGTCTGGGAAGAATTTGCCCAATGGAACAAATCGGCGTGATCGTCGTTTCCACAGCAATAACAAGCGCCGCACCCGTGGCGATACCACAAGGGAGACATTGATGAGCGGTGCGGATCCGACCGTTGCGAGCATTCCAAAGGTGGTTAAGATAGGCGCGAAGCCAGGGTCAGGGCTGGCGTCGGCAAGGCGTGTTCGCTTTGGCGAACGGCCTCATTGTCGTCATTCTGTTCGTCATCAGTCCCCCGCAACCGGTCTCGGCCGAATGCATCCTTCAATGTTCAACAAAGCAAACCTCGGATAGGAACGCGTCATGAAGAAGATACTTATCGTAGCAAGCCTGATCCTCCCCTTGGCGGCATGCACGCAAACGGAGAAGGGCGCGGCGATCGGCGCGACCGGCGGCGCAATCATCGGCGGTGCAGCCACGGGCAATGTCAGAGGTGCTGCGGTCGGTGCCGCCATCGGCGGTGTCGCCGGCGCGCTCGTTGGCAATGCCAATGAGCCGGGACGTTGCATCTATCGCGACCGCTACGGCCGCCGCTACGAGGCCGCCTGCTAAGGCGCAAACGTCAAGAGGTCCAGGGAAGCGGGCTTCGGCCCGTTTCTCATGTCTTGCGCTTACAACTCGGGGAGAACTTTTTCGTCGGCACGGCTACTGCATAATTGCAGCAGGTTTAATGTGTTACCGCGTCGTTTGTGCGTCCTGTTTGACGCGCGGCGCTGCAAGCGCCTCGGCGTCATCCAGCTTTTGCAGAAGGTCGATGAAAAGGTCAGGCACCGGCTCCTGCTCGATCGCGCGGTAGAGCGCCTTCAGCTTCGAGCCGATCAAGCCGTTCGGATCTGAGCCTCTCGCAGCCTTCGCCGTTTCCTCTTCCCCTACGCCACGCTCGTCCACAGGATGCTCCATCCCACAACCCCTAAGCCAGACAGCGCTCGAAACACCTCGAGCACGCATCGCTGTTGCCAGCTTCCCATAGGCCGAAAAACGTGTTCAAAACATTCACGTCTTTCGCAGGATGCTCATTGTCCTCAGAAAACAAGCGAATCACATCAGACCCAAGGAAGTACTTGATGTCACTTTCGACCCGTATTGCACCACACCTTCCCTTTCTCCGCCGTTACTCCCGCGCCGTGACCGGTTCGCAGGCGGCCGGAGACGGTTATGTGGCTGCAATTCTGGAAGCATTGATCGAGGACATCAGCCTTTTCCCGGAGGGTTCCAACGACCGCATTTCCCTCTACAAGCTGTTCTGCTCGCTGTTCGAGAAAGTCTCCGTCGACCGGACGGAGAACGTCTCTCCATTCGCCTGGGAACAGCAGGCTGCCGCCAATCTTTCGCTGATCGCGCCCGCGGCACGGCAGGCCTTTCTGCTCGTTTCGGTCGAAGGTTTCTCGATTGCCGATGCCGCCGAGATCATGGGGCAGAGCCAGGCGGCGTTTTCCAAGCTGCTGACGGTGGCCTCGGAAGACATTTCGCGCCAGGTGGCAACCGAAGTCCTGATCATCGAGGATGAGCCGCTGATTGCGCTCGATATCGAAGATATGGTGACGAGCCTCGGCCATCGCGTGACCGGCATTGCCCGCACGCATAAGGAAGCGCTGGATCTTTACCGCAAGACGGCGCCGAAGATGGTTCTCGCCGACATACAGCTGGCCGACGGCAGCTCCGGTATCGACGCAGTCAACGAGATCCTGAAGGATGCGGCGGTACCGGTCATCTTCATCACCGCCTTCCCCGAGCGGCTGCTGACAGGCAAGCGGCCGGAGCCCGCCTTCCTCGTGACCAAGCCGTTCAACCCGGACATGGTCAAGGCGCTGATCAGCCAGGCCCTGTTCTTCGACGAACACGCCCGCTCGACACGCGGATAAGCGCACACGCCTTAGGCCGGCAGCTGCCGTTCCGGCTGCTGCTCGCGCACCTCCTCGAAGATCGTCATGGCGATCAGCGACAACGGCAGCGCCAGCATCGCGCCGACCGCGCCCCACATCCATGTCCAGAAGATGATGGCGACGAAGACGAGGAACGGGTTGACTTCGAGCCTGTTGCCCAGGATCGACGGGATCACCAGATTTTCCATGACCAGATGCACGACGAAAAAGACGGCCGCCGGCGCCAGCGCCAGGAGGATGGCTTCGTGCGTCATCAGCCCGCCGACGAGCAGGGCCAGCGTCATCATGGTCACGCCGAGATAGGGTATGAAGCTGGAGACGAAGGCAAACAACCCCCAGAGCGGTGGCATGGCCAGGCCGCCGACCAGCGCGATGAGCATGGTGACGACGCCGAGCGCCAGATAGATTAGGCTCGCGATCGAAAAATACTGCGCCAGTGCGGTTTCGATCGCGTTCATGATCCGGATCGTGCTCAGACGTCGCTCCCGGCTGTTGAAGGCAAGGATGATGGTCCTGCGCAGATGCAGGCGACCTAGCAGGAAGAGCCCGAGTGCTGCAAGGAAAATCAGCGTCTGGACCAGGGCCGGCGTCAGCCCGGCGGCGACAACGCCGAGAACCGGACCAGCGTTCTTCATGACGGTGTCGGCAAGGGCTCCGTTGCCGGTTCCTCGCGCCACCGCCAGGCGCAGCCATTCGAAACGCTCGATGAAGGGTAACACACGTTCGACGACCCCCTCCGCCAGGGCCGGTGCCTTTTGCGCCAAGTCCGTCATTGGTCCGAGCAGGGCGCTGACCACCGAGGCGAGCCCAAGCACGAAGAACAGTGCCAGCAGCAGCCCACCCATGATCGGCGGCAGGCCGAACTTTGCCAGGCTGTCGGCCGCGCGTCCGAGCACGATGCCGACGACGACGGCGAGCGTGATCGGCATCAGGATCGTTTCCATCGAGTAGACGGCGGCTGAGCCGGCGATCACGAAGAGGCCGATGATGCTCCAGGCCACCATCAGGTCGATGCCGTCCCGCTTCGGCTCGGCGGGAAGTGCCGCCTCGACCGAGGCCTTTTCCTCCTCGGCGATGCGCTTCAGCTTGTAGTAAGCAGCCGTGTGCCCGGATGTGTCCAATGCCGTCCCTCGCCGTTGTTTGTCATGCGTCACGCCTAGAGCATTTTCCAGGAAAAGTGCGAAACGGTTTTCCGTCAGGAAATACGTAAAAGGAAAGAGATAGAGTGCGTCTGCGGCTCCGTCCAAACTGGAAACGCTCTACAGCGCCGCGCGTCTTATTAGACGCGCAAAGGTCGCTGTAGCACTTTGAATTGCGGACCGGATCACTCAGTGCCGTTCAGGCGGAAACACATGCAGGGTCAGCGACAGAAGCCCCAGGCCGAGGACGATGATGAGCAATGTGTGCGCCACGCCGACGGCTGTATGCGGGATGAACCCAAAACCGATCAACAGACCTGCAAAAGCAACCACGCAGACCCGCGGTAGCCAGTAGAGCATCGACAGCCCTCCCGTTTTTTTATGGAACCACAGGTAAACGTGCGGACTGGCGAATGGTTCCTGCCTGGGAGCCGCAGGTGGGGCGGTCGCGACAAAAGAAAACGCCGCCGTGCGTTGGGCACGGCGGCGGAAAGATAACATCACGCAAAGCCTTCTCGGCTTCGCCAAGCGCCTTAAAGCGTTTCCGGTTTAGACGGAACCGTAACAGCGCCGCGCAATTTTTGCGAGAGATGCTTTAGGCAGCGGCCGCGACGACGATTACTTCGACGAGGTATTCCGGCGTTGCAAGCTTGGCTTCGCCGGTGGCGCGTGCCGGGGTGTTGCCCTGCGGTGCCCAGGCGTCCCAGACCGAGTTCATCTTCGGGAAGTCGGCCATGTCCGCGAGCCAGATGGTGGCCGAGAGAATGCGGGTCTTGTCGGTGCCGGCGAGCGCCAGAAGACGGTCGACTTCGGCAAGCGCCTGCTTCGTCTGGGTCACGACATCGTCACCGGCATTGCCGACCTGGCCGGCGAGGTAGACGGTGTTGTTGTAAACCACGGCCTGGCTCATCCGGGGGCCGGTTTCGAAACGCTTGATTTCCATGATCGTGTTCCTGAAGTTGGGTCGAACGCTGATGGTTCGACCGAAAAGCGGCTGCCCGCCGCCGGAAGGCGAGAAGTGAATGGCGGCGCGAAAGCTCTACACCATCGGCCCGGCAAGGCCAAGAAGCCGGGGCGTTCTTTCCCCGGCCTCCTATTAGAGCGCTTCCACTTTAGATAGAGTCATGGAAACGCTCCATCTCCTACGCACTTCCGGACGGAAAACCGCTCCGCACTTTTCCTGGAAATGCTCTTGTTACACGGCGCCGAAAGGCTCAGGCCGCCTGTTTCTTGGCGAGCCGTGCCTTGATGCTGGCAACGTCGGCGCGCGGCGTCGCGGCAAACAGCGTCTTGGTGTAGCTGTGCTTGGGATCAGCGAAGACTTCGTCGCGGCTGCCGTATTCGACGGCCTCACCGAAATACATCACCATCACGTCGTCGGCGATATAGCGCACCACCGAGAGGTCGTGGCTGATGAAGACGTAGGTCAGTTGGAACTCGTCCTGCAGGTCCGCGAGCAGGTTCAGCACTTGCGCCTGAACCGACAGGTCGAGCGCCGAGACCGGCTCGTCCAGCACCAGAAGCTTCGGGTTGAGCATCAGCGCGCGCGCAATGGCGATACGCTGGCGCTGGCCGCCGGAGAACATGTGCGGGTAACGATTGTAGTGCCGCTCGTCGAGACCGACCTTCTTCAGCATCGCCATCGCTCGCTCGCGACGTTCGTCGGCGGGCGTCTTGGTGTTGATGATCAGCGGTTCGGTGAGGATGTCGCCGATCTTCTGGCGCGGGTTGAGCGAGCCATAGGGGTTCTGGAAGACGATCTGCACCTTGCGGCGCATCTCCGGCGTCAGGTCACCCTTGGTGATGTCGATCTTGTTGCCATCGATCAGCAGGTCGCCTGATGTCGCCGGATCGATCAGCGTCAGGATGCGGCCAAGCGTTGACTTGCCGCAGCCGCTTTCGCCGACGATCGCCAGCGTCTTGCCCTGTTCGACCGAGAAGCTCACGCCCTTGAGCGCATGCACGGTCTTGGCCTTTTTTATCAGGCCGCCGGGGATATGGTAGTCGCGCACCAGATTGCGCGCTTCGAGAACGACGGTCATCGGGCGGCTCCTTGAAGGCTCGGCTCATCGACGAAAAGTTCGGAGATGGTCGGCAGCCGGTCACCGGTCGCATTGTCCGGCAGGGCTGCCAGAAGCGCGCGCGTGTAGTTACTCTTCGGCGATTCGAACAGCGACAGGACGTCGGCTTCTTCCATCTTGCGACCCTTGTACTGCACGACGACGCGGTCGGCCGTCTCGGCGACCACGCCCATATTGTGCGTGATCATGATCAGGCCCATGCCATGCTCGGCCTGAAGCCGCATCAGGAGGTCGAGGATCTGCTTCTGGATCGTCACGTCGAGCGCGGTCGTCGGCTCGTCGGCGATCAAGAGCTTCGGGTTGCAGGCAATGGCAATCGCGATCATCACGCGCTGGCACTGACCGCCCGACATCTGGTGAGGATAGTGCCCAAGCCGTTCGGCCGGATCGGGAATGCCGACCGCCTCGAACAGTTCGATGGCGCGCTTGCGCCGCTGAGCCTTGTCGAGACCGAGGTGAATGCGCAGCACTTCCTCGATCTGGAAGCCGACCGTGAAGCACGGATTGAGGCTTGCGACCGGCTCCTGGAAGATCATCGAGATATCCTTGCCGATGATCTTCTTGCGCTCGGACGACGACATGCCGAGCAGGTCGCGTCCGTTGAACGTCAGCTTGTCGGCCGTAACGTTGGCCGTCCAGGGCAGGAGACCCATGGCCGCCAACATAGACACGGATTTGCCCGAGCCGGACTCGCCGACGATCGCCAGCACTTCCTTTTCATGAACCTTCATCGACACGCCGTCGACGGCGCGGAAGGGACCGGTGGCCGTCTGGAATTCGACGACCAGGTTTTCAATTTCGAGAAGCGCCATGATCAGGACCTCTTCAGCTTGGGATCGAGAGCATCGCGCAGGCCGTCACCCATCAGGTTGATCGCCAGCACCGTGACCAAAATTGCAACGCCCGGAAGCGTCACTACCCACCACTTGCTCTGGATGAACTCACGCGCTTCGGCGAGCATCGTGCCCCACTCCGGTGTCGGAGGCTGTGCACCCATACCGAGGAAGCCGAGAGCGGCGGCGTCGAGGATCGCGCTCGAGAACGACAGCGTCGCCTGGACGATCAGCGGCGCCATGCAGTTCGGCAGGATCGTCTTGAACATCAGGCGGCCGTGGCCGGCACCCGCCACCTTCGCGGCAATGACGTAGTCACGGCTCTTCTCGCTCATGACGGCAGCACGCGTCAGGCGCACGAAGTGCGGCTGGAAGACCAGTGCGATGGCGATCATCGCATTGGTCAGGCCCGGTCCGAGAACGGCGACCAGCACGAGGGCCAGCAGCAGCGACGGGAAGGCCAGGATGATGTCCATCACACGCATGATGACGGTATCGACCCATCCACGGAAGTAACCCGCGATCACGCCGACGAAAATACCGCCGACCAGCGAGAGCGTGGTGACGATGACGCCGACGAACAGCGAGAACTGGGTGCCGTAGATCAGGCGCGAGAGCATGTCGCGACCAACGGCGTCGGTCCCGAGCAGGAATTCGGCACGGCCGCCTTCCTGCCACACTGGCGGGATCAGCACCGCATCGCGGTACTGGGCGGTCGGGTCATGCGGCGCGATGATCGGCGCGAAGATCGCGAGCAGGACGAGGAACAGGAAGAACACAAGGCCGATGACGGCACCGCGGTTCTCGGAGAAATAGTACCAGAATTCGGCCAGTCGCGCCCGGCGGGACGGATCTGTCGAAACGGCGCTCGTTGCAGCAGCTTGAGACATATCGCCCTCCTTAGTGCCGGATGCGGGGGTTGATGAGACCGTAGAGCAGGTCGACGGCAAGGTTCACCAGCATGATGATGCCAGCAATGACCAAGAGGCCACCCTGAATGACGGCGTAGTCGCGCCGGAAGACGGAATCGACCATCCACTTGCCGATGCCCGGCCAGGAGAAGATCGTCTCGGTCAGGATCGCGCCGGCGAGCATGACGCCCACCTGCAGGCCGATCGTCGTGATGACCGGGATCATCGCGTTTCGAAGCGCGTGGACACCGACGACACGGAAGGTCGAGAGGCCCTTGGCGCGCGCCGTGCGCACATAGTCTTCCGAAAGCACTTCAAGCATCGCCGATCGGGTCTGGCGCGCAATCACCGCCAGCGGGATGGTGCCAAGCACGATCGTCGGCAGGATGAGATGGCTCACCGCAGACTTGAACGCACCCGCCTGCCCCGACAACAACGAGTCGATCAGCATGAAGCCTGTAACCGGCGGGAAGAAGTACATCAGCGAGATGCGGCCCGAAACCGGCGTCCACTGCAGGATGCCGGAGACCAGCATGATCAACAGCAGGCCCCACCAGAAGATCGGCATGGAGAAACCGACGAGTGCGGTGCCCATGATCGTCTGGTCGACGAAGGAGCCGCGCTTGATCGCCGCGATGACGCCGGCGGGAATGCCGAGCACGATCGCGAAGATGATCGCGCAGAGCGAAAGCTCCAGCGTCGCCGGGAACAGTTCGAAGAACTGGTCGATCACCGGCTTCTTCGTCACGATCGACGTGCCGAAGTCGCCCTGGACGACGCCCAAGAGATAATCGAAGTATTGGATCACGATCGGCCGGTCGAAACCGAGCGCGTGTGAAATTTCCGCATGCCGCTCCGGCGACATGACACGCTCGCCCGAAAGCAGGGCGACAGGATCGCCCGGAAGCATGCGAATGAAGGAGAAGGCAATGATGGAGACCCCGATGAAAGTCGGGATCAGGACCGCCAAACGCCCCAAGAGAAATCGAAACATGTTTTACCCCGCGCCACGTTGCCGCGCCGTTGTCTCCCGGCGCTGGCACCACTGCATGTTTCCTTGAACCCTTCGGATTCGAGGGCAAAAACATGCAGCAACTCAAATTGCTACAGCGACCTTTGCGCGTCTGACAGGACGCGCGCCACTGTAGTAGATGCAAAGAGGGGCGTTTGCCCGTGGCAAACGCCCCCTTTCGGATCAGTTCATTAGCTTACTCGACAATATCCACGCCGTCGAAGGCAAAATCGCCGAGTGGGCTCTGGACGAAACCTTCGACATTCTTGCGCATCGGAACGACCGACAGCGAGTGGTCGAGCGTTGCCCAGGGCGCTTCGCGCTTGAAGACGACCTGCGCCTCTTCGTAGAGCTTGGTGCGCTCTGCCAGGTCGGACGTTTCCTTGGCCTTCTTGACCAGGGTGTCGAATTCCTGGTTGCACCACTGAGCGCGGTTGTTGCCGCCGACAGCGTTGCAGCCGAGAAGGGTGTCGAGGAAGTTGTCCGGGTCGCCGTTGTCGCCGGTCCAGCCGAGGATGACGGCACCGTCACGGTCCTTTGCCTTCGACTTGTCGAGGTATTCGGCCCATTCGTAGGACACGATCTCGACCTTGACACCGATCTTGGCGAAGTCAGCCTGCATCAATTCGGCAGCGCGGCGGGCGTTGAGCATGTACGGGCGCGAAACCGGCATCGCCCACAGCTTCATCGACAGATCCTTGACGCCTGCGTCTTCGAGCATCTTCTTGGCTGCGTCGAGATCGTAGGTGTCGTCCTGGAGCGTGTCGTTGTACGACCACATCGTCGGCGGGATCGGGTTCGTTGCCGGCTGGGCAGCGCCCTGGAATACGGCATCGACGATCGCCTGCTTGTTGATCGCCTTGTTCAGCGCCTTGCGGACTTCCGGCTTGTCGAACGGAGCCTGCGTCGTGTTGTAGGCGAGGTAAGCAACGTTCAGACCGGCCTGTTCCATGACCTTCAGGTTCGGATCGGCCTTCATGGCCTGTACGTCGGCCGAGTTCGGGTACGGCATCAGGTGGCATTCGCCGGCCTGCAGCTTCTGGAAGCGAACCGAAGCGTCGGTGGTGATCGCGAAGACGAGGTCGTCGATCTTCTGCTTGCCACCCCAGTAGTCGGGGTTTGCCTTGTAGCGGATGACGGCATCCTGCTGGTAGGCGACGAACGCGAACGGACCGGTGCCGAGCGGCATCTGGTTCATCTGGTTCATCTTGCCTTCGGCCTGCAGCTTGTCGGCATATTCCTTCGACAGGATCGAAGCGAACGGCATGGCGATGTTGGCGAGGAACGGTGCTTCCTTGCGCGTCAGGGTGAACTTGACCGTCAGGTCATCGACCTTCTCGACCGACTTGATGACTTCCGGGAAGCCCATGCCGGCTGCGTATTCCCACGAAGCGCCGGTCACGTATTTGTTCCAGGGATTGTCGGCCTTGAGCTGGCGCTCATACGAGAACACGACGTCGTCGGCGTTCAGCTCGCGAGTGGGAGTGAAGAACTCCGTCGTCTGGAACTTCACGCCCGGACGCAGCTTGAACGTGTATTCAAGGCCGTCATCGGAAATGGTCCAGCTCTCAGCGAGGCCCGGCTCGGTTTCGGTCGTGCCCTTCTTGAACTCGAGCAGGCGGTTGTAGACCGTGTGCGCCGCTGCGTCGAACGTCGTGCCGGCGGTGTAGAGGCCCGGATCAAAACCCTCAGGCGAACCTTCCGAGCAGTAAACGAACGTTTTCGACCAGGCGGAGCCGGCCATCAGCGTGGCAAGCGCCGTCGCTGCGAAGAGTGTAGTGAGCTTTTTCATGAGCTTTGCTTCCCAGATTTGTTCTTGTTCTCGTATTTTCCTGACGCGGAATGACGTTTGCCCCCGGTCAAGGCCGGATGGAACGACATTTGGCGTCGCATTGCAATAAGTCGCCAAACAAATTTGTCTATGCGAAAAATTCCTCCTATGGCGGAGCCGGAAATCTGTCCACTGTTTTAGAATACCCTGACATTTCCAGGGGCTTTTTCGGCCGCTGCTCGGCCGGCGTGCAACATCCCGATCCGGCTTATCGGTGACGGCGTGACCGAAGTGCGACGGTGACAGGCGGGAGTGTGGAGCAGGTCACATGTGCCGACCGCATCCATCGTGCACCCGCCTTGCGTGTGTCGCTCCGGCCGGGCGATCGGCGATTCGACGAAAATCGCAAGAAACGGTCAATCCCAAGATAGTTGGGTAGAAATCCCCTATGTGATCGTGCAATAGAACCTGGACAAAATCTCGGGGGAGACAATCGACGTGCCAAAACGTCCTTGGGAGGGGGCGGCATCCGCCACTCGGCGCTTTCAACATCGCGGCGACGCGACCGCGAGACGACCATGATGATGCCGATCCGCAATTTCGTCACCGGCTTCATGCCGTTGATTGAGCCGGCCTTGCGAGTAGACTGCCGCCTCGCGACAAAAGGGTAGCGCACGCGTGGCACGTTTGCTGGAAAATCACAGGCGTTACGATCTCCGCGACGATCTGGAGAAAGCGCTCAACCGCGTCGACTTCTTCCGCATCTTTCACACGATGGCATTGCGGTTCGGCTTCAACCATTTCGGCATTCTGCAGCTCGGCAACGAGAACGACGCCTGCATGTTGTCCACCCGGCTCGTCCTGCACGATCTTCCGTCGGGCCTCGCGGAAGAATACGACAAGCGCCACCGCTTCGGCGATTCGCTTTTCTACAAAACCCTGCACACATCGATCATTTCCTCCGTCTGGAGGTCAGGCGATCGCGGCTGCGCCAATGGCCAGAACCTGCTGGTCCAGCTCGGCTTCGAGCTGCTCTTGAGCGTGCCGGTGCACGCGGCAGCGACCGGCGCGCGATACGCCGTCCTGTTTCTGGGCGACGGCAACGACATCGGCCGCTCCGAGCATTTCGAGCTGACCTATGACGCCGTCTGCGCCTTCGACTATTTCTATCGCATCGCGCTTTCCAACAAGGCCGGCATGGGCCTGACGCCGCGCGAGACGGAGATCCTCAAGTGGATCTCCCATGGCAAGACGGCAAGCGAGATCGCGCTGATCGTATCGGTGTCCGAACACACCGTGAATTCGCATACGGCGACAATCCTGAAGAAGCTGGATGTCGTCAATCGGACCCAAATGGTGGCGAAGGCGATACGCGAACAGATCATTCAGTGAAGCCGATCGACGGGGCGATCTGAACCTGGCGGCGTCGCAAGGCGGCCCCGCTGACAGCAGGCGCCGCAGAAACGATGCAAACTCGCCACCCCACCCGCTTGCCGATGACAGGCGCGCGCAGCAGAATGGCTCCCGGTCACTCAGGTACTTGGACGATCATGACACAAAAAGCCCATATCCTGCTCGTTGACGACGACCCTGCGGAGAACCTCATTCTGCGCGGGCTGATCAAGAAGGTCAGCACCATCGAGATCGAACTGCATTATTGCCAGACGATCGAAAGCGCCCTCGAATTCCTTCGTTCGGGCAAACCGGTGTCGATGGTGTTGATGGACAATCGCCTTCAGCCGCAGCGCGACTTTCGCGAAACCGTGCCGGCACTCCGGTACCAGGGCTTCATCGGCCCGATCGGCGTGATATCGGGGTCGCTCGTCGAGCCCTATTTCCAGAGTCTGGAAGAGTACGGCGCGGATTTCCGGATCGACAAGTCCGAGATCGATCCGACGGCAATAGAGTTCATCCTGAGGGAATATCTGGCACCGAACTGAAGGGGCGGCCGGCGGCCGCTTTGAGCGGCTAAATCATGAGCGGTAGAGCTACGGCGCCGAGGTCATGACTGATACGCGGCGCCGCAAACGTCGGATCAGGCCGCAGTCGTCTGCGGGGCCTGCGGACGCTTGGTCTCTTCCAGGCCGAGCAGGAAGTTGATCTGGGGACGCGCCTTGACCAGATCGTCGATGGTGTAGCCCTGAAGCACCTCGAAGAAAGCGTTCAAAGCCTTGCGCAGAGCGGTATTGAGGCCGCAGCTGTCAACCAGCGGGCAATCGATTTCACCGGCTTCGAAGCACTCGGCCATCGCGAAGCTGTCTTCCGTGACCTTGACCACGTCGAACAGGGTGATTGCGGAAGCGGGCCTCGGCAGCCGTACGCCGCCGTTGCGGCCACGAACAGTCTCGACCAGGCCAGCGCGGGTCAGCGGCTGGAGAATCTTGAACAGAAACAGCTCTGAGACGCCATAGGCCCTGGCGATTTCAGGAATGCGGCTGAGCTTCTCGCCGTTTGCAGCGCAGTACATCAACATGCGAACCGCGTAGTTCGTTTGTTTCGTCAGTCGCATCATTCACTCCGAAATCGAGAGGTTTATCAAACCTTCATATAGGACGGATCGTAGTTTGGAACAATTCCAAAATACCAAAAAAGTCACATCTGCTTGATCGTTAACGGTTTCCCAGTTGACTGTTTGGTGGCTGCCGATCAAAAAGATGAGCGATTTTGTTAACTTAGCTCAAACCAAAAAAATGGAGGAAACCATGTCCGTTTCAAGAGCTGCAATGGGCGTATTGTCCCTCACCGCCAGCCTGTTCGCGTCCACTGCTGCCTGGGCCGATGGCGAGGTCAACATCTATTCCTATCGTCAGCCCGATCTGATCAAGCCATTGCTTGATGCCTTTACCAAGGAAACCGGCATCACGACGAACGTGCTCTTCCTCGACAAGGGCCTCGTCGAGCGCATCCAGGCCGAAGGCGCCAACTCGCCTGCGGACGTGATCCTCACCGTCGACATCAGCCGCCTCACTGAAGCCAAGGATGCGGGCGTGACGCAGCCGGTCGCCAACGAGACGATCAACAAGGACATCCCGGCGCACTTCCGCGACCCCGATGGCAACTGGTTCGGCCTGACGACCCGCGGACGCGTTGTCTACGCCTCCAAGGACCGCGTCGCCGAAAACGACATCACCTATGAGGAACTCGCCGATCCCAAGTGGAAGGGCAAGATCTGCACCCGTGATGGCCAGCACTCCTACAATATCGGCCTGTTCGCCTCGATGATCGCCCACAACGGCGAAGCCGAGACCGAGAAGTGGCTGACTGGCCTGAAGAACAATCTGGCGAAGAAGCCCGATGGCGGCGACCGCGACCAGGCAAAGGCGATCCTTGCCGGCGAATGCGATCTGGCGCTTGGCAACACCTACTATGTCGGTCTGATGCTGACCAACGAGAAGGAGCCGGAACAGAAGGAATGGGCGGCGGCTATCAAGGTGCTCTTCCCGAACGCCAAGGACCGCGGCACGCATGTGAACATTTCGGGCATGGCACTCGCCAAGAACGCCCCGAACAAGGACAATGCGTTGAAGCTGATGGAATTCCTGTCGGAAGGCGAAGCGCAGAAGATCTACGCCGAGCAGGTATACGAATATCCGGTGCTGCCGGGTGCCGAGCCCTCCGACGTGGTCAAGTCGTTCGGCACGATCAAGCCCGACGAACTGCCGTTGGCCGACATTGCAGCCAACCGCAAGAAGGCATCGGAACTGGTCGACAAGGTCGGCTACAACGACGGCCCGCAGGACTGATCCTACTGCATGTTTCCTTAAATCCGATTCGATTTAAGGATCAAAACATGCAGCAATTCAAAGTGCTACAGCGACCTTTGCGCGTCAAATTAAGACGCGCGGCGCTGTAGCCATCGCGTGAATTGGAAACAGCGGGCCGTGTGCCCGCTGTTTTCGTTTTGATGACAGCGTCGCGCCTTGTGTGGGGAAGCCGCTCGACGGACCAGAGGGCTACTGAGCCTGCGCCCTCAGTTCGCCGGCATAATCGAGGATCGCCTTGCGCCGTTCCGGTGTGCCGGGATGGGTCGCAAGGATGCTGGTGTCGGAACTGTCGCCAAGCTCCTTTTCGAGCAGGTCGAAGAACCGTGCGATTGCCGTCGGATCCCGCCTGGCTTTCAGCATCAGTTCCACCGAATGCCGATCTGCTGCCGCTTCCGCGCTACGCGAAAAGGAGAGCGTAAGGAGACCGGCACCCTGCACCAGAATGTCCTCAGCACCGGAGCCGATGTCGCCACCGATCATCATGACCAGCCCAGCGACGCCCGCGGCGCGGTAGATCTGGCGCAGGCTATGCTCGAGTTCGACATGACCGATCTCGTGCGCCAGCACGCCGACGATCATTTCGGTATCGTCGCCGGCAAGCTCGATCAGCTCATCGGTAACGATCAGCGTGCCGTCGGGCAGCGCGAAAGCATTCGGGCCGATGGTCCCGCCCATGCGGAAGTTGAGGGTGTAGCCACCCTCGCCGCGATCGGACAGCCGTGCGATCGCGTTGAACCCCTCACGGATCTTGTCCTGGCGCTCAATTGCAAGCGCCGACGTGTCGAGCAGCGTGCGATCCATCGTCTCCATGGTGCTTGCCGACATGATCTTCGGCACGATCGGCGGCGTCACCAGCACGGCGATTTCGACCAGCGCCGGTACGGCATAACGATAGATGGCCACGCCGCTGAGCACGGTCGCCAGGACGACCGCGATCAGGCGCGGGTGAAAACGCTCCCATTCGTGGACGAGATTGGTTTTTCCCTTGCGTTTCAGGAAACGATCGACGGCGTCGTTGTCGGTCGTCTCGAACAGAGAACCATCGGGAAACTCGATGCGACGCGGAATGGCGCCGACGCGCGCAGAAATATCGACGGCAGCAAGTGCTCCACCTGCAAGTTCGGCGCCGGCCTCATCCAAAGCCTTGAGGCCACCGCCATCTTCGATCAGCCGCGAGGGCACCGACCGGCTGGAACCGGCCGGATGCCACTCGCCAACAGCAATCTCCGTGCCGTTAGAAGCCAAAGTCGAACCCTTCGAAGTCCATGAACTCCGAACCGACGGCCGAACCTTCCTGGGCGATCCGGTCGAACATCTCGCCGACATTGCCTTCGAAATGGACGCCCGTGTGTTCATTGACATAACGCGCCATGCGCACGGCTGCCCAGGGACGCATAAGGCCCAGCGTGAAGATGGTGACGATCATGTTGGTAATCGCGATCCAGGCGTAACGGCCCCGCGACAGGTCGCTCGTCAACTGATGCTTGCCGTCGAAGGTCGTTGCCGACCAGGCGACGTTGCGCACGCCGGCACGGTAGAACAGCGCCGCGACCCCGAAGATCGAGAGGAATGCAATGTAGGCGATGACGAACAAGGCAATCATCGAAACGTGCATTCCCAGCGTTGCCTCAATGGAGCCGTCGAACAACGACATGATCACGGCCAGATTGAGGAAACCAATAAAGGCAATGATCAGCAGGCCAGCGACGATGATGGCCGCCGACAGGAACCACGACTTGTAGATCGCACCGACGGAAGGATCGGTCGCGAATGCCCGTTGCCCATAACGCAGGTTGCTGCCGATGTAGCGATAGGACCAGCGGCTGGCGAGCGGCACCAGGATGCCAAGTGTGAGGACCGAAATAACCGGACCGACGATGAAGGCGAGAAACGCACCGCCGACGCCGCCGACGAAATCGAACCGCACATTGCGATAGCTGGTCACGCGGGCACTGAAGCGCAGGCCCCTGACGACCAGCCATGGCACGAAGGCCACCAGCAACAGGGCAAGAATGATGCCGGCGATCGGCACGACGTTCAGCATGACGTTGTAGAAGATCAGGTAAGCGAAAACGATCACCCGACCGATCAGGATCTGCTTACCCTTTGCGTGATATTCGAAGGCGCGCCCGAGAAGCACCGTGTTACCGTAGAAATAGCGGTTGCGGCGGACCTTCGCCCAGGCGGAATAGATGCCGAGCGTGATGATCGTCAGCAGCACGTTGACGATCCAGATGCCAAAATACTCTTTTCCGCTACCGGTAAACGACAGACGGTGGAAATTGTCCGGTACCCTCTGCGTCAACGTCCCTTGCATCGACGCCGTTTCGGCCACGACCATGATAAAACCTCTCTCAATGAAATCAGCTTGCGGCAGCCCGCCATCACACAGGCGCCGCGTTGCGACAGATTGACGTCAATTGTGAACCCAGCGAACTGTGGCTATCCCCCGGATGAGCCTTCCATGCAAATGAACGGTCGAAATGCCTGCAATATTCGACCAAGGCGCGAATCAATTTTCCGCCGCCTCGGGCATATCAAATTAGTTGCAGTGCAACATGACATGCAACAGAAAAGGGTCTTTCGAAGGGGCCCCGGCATGCAAAAAAAGGCCTCTCGAAGGAGGCCTCGGGCACGCAACAAAAAAGGGCCTCCCGAAGGAGGCCCTGGAGGCGGGAGGATCTTTATCCCGTCATTACTTCATCGTCGGCATGACGAACTCGGCACCGTCCTTGATGCCTGACGGCCAACGCTCAGTGATCGTCTTGGTCTTGGTCCAGAACTTGATCGAGTCCGTGCCGTGCTGGTTGAGGTCGCCGAAGGACGAGGACTTCCAGCCGCCGAAGGAGTGGTAGGCGAGCGGAACCGGGATCGGAACGTTGACGCCGACCATGCCGATGTTGATGCGCGAGGCGAAGTCACGGGCAGCATCGCCATCGCGGGTATAGATCGCGACGCCATTGCCGTATTCGTGCTTCATCGGCAGGTCGAGGGCTTCCTCGTAGTTCTTGGCGCGAACAACCGAAAGGACCGGTCCGAAGATTTCGGTCTTGTAGATATCCATATCCGGGGTGACGTGGTCGAACAGGCAACCGCCGACGAAGTAGCCGTCCTCATAGCCCTGGAGCTTGAAGTCGCGGCCGTCGACCACGAGTTTCGCACCCTGCTCGAGGCCGCTGTCGATCAGGCTTCTGATGCGCTTCTCCGCTTCCTTGGTGACAACAGGGCCCATGTCGGCCTTCTCGTCGGTATAGGGGCCGATGCGCAGGCTTTCGACCATCGGCGTCAGCTTGGCGATCAGGCGGTTGGCAGTGTCCTCGCCAACGGGAACGGCAACCGAGATAGCCATGCAGCGCTCGCCGGCCGAGCCGTAGCCGGCGCCCATCAGCGCGTTGGCGGCCTGGTCCAAATCGGCGTCCGGCATGATGATCATGTGGTTCTTGGCGCCGCCGAAGCACTGGGCGCGCTTGCCGTTCATGGCAGCCGTGCCGTAGACGTAGCGGGCGATCGGGGTCGAGCCGACGAAGGATACGGCCGAAATGTCGGGGTTGGTGAGGATCGCGTCGACCGCGCCCTTGTCGCCATTGACGACGTTGAGGATGCCGGCCGGCAGACCTGCCTCGATCATCAGTTCGGCCAGGCGGACCGGCACGGACGGATCACGCTCGGACGGCTTCAGGATGAAGGCGTTGCCGCAGGCGATCGCCGGGGCGAACATCCACATCGGGATCATGGCGGGGAAGTTGAACGGCGTGATGCCGGCGCCGATGCCGACGGCCTGGCGGATCGAGTACATGTCGATGCCGGGGCCGGCACCTTCGGTGAACTCGCTCTTCTGCAGATGCGGAATGCCGATGACGAATTCGCAGACTTCCAGGCCGCGCACGAGATCGCCCTTGGCGTCTTCAATCGTCTTGCCGTGCTCGCGCGAGAGGATCTCGGCCAGCTCGTTCATGTGGGTGTTGAGAAGTTCGACGAACTTCATGAACACGCGGGCGCGGCGCTGCGGGTTGGTGGCTGCCCACTTCGGCTGCGCGGCCTTGGCGCTGGCGACGGCAGCGCCGAGTTCCGCGTCGCTTGCCAGCGCCACGGTGCCCTGCACTTCGCCCGTTGCCGGGTTGAAGATGTTGCTCGTGCGCCCGCTGGTGCCGGCGACGCGCTTGCCATCGATGAAATGACCGAGTTCGTACATGGATGTCTCCTCCTGATCTTGATTGTGGCGGCATGATCGCACTACGATTTGAACAAAGCAATTTCCGATATTCAGCAACCGTTGTGCGCAAATTGAAGTCCATAGGGATCAGAAACATGAATTGGGACGACGTGAGAATGTTTCTGGCGGTCGCGCGCACCGGGCAGATCCTTGCCGCCTCCAAGCGGCTCGGCCTCAACCATGCCACGCTCAGCCGGCGGGTGACCTCGCTTGAGGAAACGCTGAAGACCCGTCTCCTGGTGCGCAGGCCGAACGGCTGCGAACTGACGGCCGAAGGCGAGATCTTCCTGGCGGCGGCCGAACGCATGGAAACGGAGATGCTGGCAGCACAGTCGCAGATCGGCCGCATCGACACGGCGATCGCCGGGACGGTACGCATCGGCGCGCCGGATGGATTTGGTGTCTCCTTCCTCGCGCCGCGCCTCGGGCGGCTGACGGCGCGCTATCCGGAACTGAAGCTGCAGCTCGTGCCGGTGCCCCGCTCCTTCTCGCTGTCGCAGCGTGAAGCCGATATCGCCATCACCATCGAAAGGCCGGAACAGGGACGCCTGGTCTCATCGAAGCTTACCGACTACACGCTCGGTCTCTACGCCTCCTCGACCTATCTTGCGCAGCACGGCACGCCGCAAACGATCGACGACCTCAAGCACCATCGCCGCATCGGCTATGTCGAGGACCTGATCTTCACGCCGTCGCTGAATTTTTCGGCCGAGATCATGCGCAGCTGGGATGCCGCCTTCGAAATCTCGAGCGCCACCGGGCAGACGGAGGCGGTGCGCTCCAGCGCCGGCATCGGCATCCTGCACAACTACATCGCCCGGCACACGCCGGAACTCGAGCGCATCCTGCCTGAAACCACAATCCGGCGTGCCTACTGGACCACCTACCACGAAAGCGCCCGCGACCTGGTGCGCGTGCGCACCGTGGCGGCCTTCCTGCAGGAGCTGGTGACCGCGGAGCACCAGATGTTTGCCTGACCGCGCTCCAGAGCTACAGCGCCGCGCGTCTTGTTAGACGCGCAAAGGTCGCTGTAGCACTTTGAATGGCTGCATGTTTTTATCCTTACATCGAAAACGATTTTAGGAAACATGCAGTGGAGCGATCCCGGACGATTGCGCGCCGGCGAATGTCTCTACCCACAGAATCCAACGCGGCGGTCTGGCGCGTTTTTCGCTGTCAATGTGCGACTTGTGAAACTGCCGACATCAATTCTTCGGGATTCAGCGCCCGGCACATATTTTGGCCCTGGCCATCAACTTCCGTGAAGCTCCAACGCACCACACCTTCTCGATCGAGCAGGAACTGGCCAATGAGTTGCATATGGCCGGGTACCCTCACCTGCTGATCGGCTTCTGTGATTTCGTACCCATCCTTCTCGCTGAGAAGGTCGCCCGCGGTCGCCGGATCCATCGGTTCAGGCAATTCACCCGGCCGATCGACCCGCATCGTCATGACCACGTCCATTCCAACCTTGCGTGGCCACTCGGTCTCATTCTCCGTAAACTCGAGGAGGGGTAAGCCGAAGGCGCGGTGTGAAGCTCGCTCCGGGTCCGATGCAGCAAGAAGACCGGGTATCGGATGATAGCGGAAATAGAGTCGCGCGCGCTCGACCGGGGTGTTGACCACCGCCAGAGATTCGACGCCTTTTTCGCGCAGAGCCGTGTTGAACTGTGCCATCGCCGCGACATGGCGTCGGCAGAACGGACACAGCAGGCCTCGAAACAAACCGACCAACAACGGGCGACGGCCGCGAAAATCATCAAGTGCGATCTTCCCCTCGCGTGAGATCGCATCCAGCACAAAGTTCGGAGCCTGGTCGCCCGGTTGTAACGGATGATCCAGATAATGTGCAGACATGGTCAACCTCCTCGCCCGAAGGACCAATGAAGAAGAGGCAGCACAAGACGTACTTCAAAGAGCCCGTACTGGGCGCAAACGTCCTGCTCCAACGCAGAGAGCTCTCGGCCTCCGCCATGTTGCCGAGGTCGAAATCAAGCGCCGCAGGGCCTGACCTCTCGCCATACAGCGCCGCGCGTCTTATTAGACGCGCAAAGGTCGCTGTCGCACTTTGAATTGCTGCATGTTTTTTCCTTAAATCGAATAGGATTTAAGGAAACATGCAGTAGCGTACAGCCAGGATCGACCTGAGAATGGCCTCACATTGGCCCACGAGCAAGCAGTAAACAGCGAATCGTCATCCGTGCCACGGGACGGCACGGCGGCGAGGTCGAATGGACCTCCTGACACGCGCCTTCCCTGGTTAGATAGACACTCCGGCCTCGCGGAGTCCGTCCGCCAGTCGATCGAGCACAGTGGGATCCCGGTAAGGCAAGGCCCGCTTGAGGTGGTTGATGGAAAAGTTCGGGTTAACCTCGAACACTTCGCGCCAGTAGCGGCGCGCCTCCTCGTGGCGCCCGGTGCGACCATAGAGGCAGGCGAGATAAAAGCGCGTCATGTCCGATCGCGGCGCAAGCGCCAGGCGGCGCTTGAAGGCGATCTCGGCCTCGCCGAAACGGCCGAGGTTCAACAACGTCCGACCCAGGAAATGCAGCGACAGGTCGAATTGCGGATCGAGCCGATGGGCCCGTGTGTAGAATGGCAGCGCGTCTTCGTACCGACCTTGGAAATCCCGTATCGTGCCAAGTGCAGTATGGCAGCTCGCGGAATTGGGATCGAGTTCGATCGCCCTTTGAGCGGCATGCTCCGCTTCGTCGAAGTGCCGCATCCAACAGTGCGCGAGCGAGAGAGCGTGATGGCCATGCGGCTCGTTATCGTCGATATCGACGGCCCTTTGTGCCAGCTCCAAAGCGCGTTCAAGATCGTCGGCCGTCCCGCCGTTCCACCGATTGATGAAATCGGTCAAGGCGATGATCGCGAGAGAAGCGTAGGCAGCCGCAAGCCCCGGATCGATGGCGATGGCACGCTCGAGCATGCTGCGCGCCTCCGCGGACGATACGGCGTTGAACTGCAGAATCGCCTGGCGGGAACGGACGAGCAGATCATAGGCTTCTGGATCGACCTTGCCGAGGCTCCCGCGTCGCTCTTCCTCGCCGGTTGTTAGCTTCACCTTGAGCGCGGTGACGATGGTGCGGGTCACTTCGTCCTGAACCGCAAAGATATCTTCAATTCCCCGATCGTAGCGCTCGGCCCATAGATGACCGCCGGTCGTGCCGTCGATCATCTGGGCATTGATGCGGATTCGATCAGCGGCCCGGCGTACGCTGCCTTCCAGGACATAGCGGACGCCAAGTTCCCGGCTCACCTTGCGGATATCTGGCGCCTTGCCCTTGTAGGCGAAAGAGGAGTTGCGGGCGATCACGAAGAGGCCGGAAACCTTTGAGAGATCCGTGATGATGTCCTCGGTGATGCCGTCGGCGAAATACCCCTGCTCCGGGTCGCCGGACATGTTGTCGAACGGCAGAACGGCTATCGATGGCTTCTTTGGAAGCTGCGGCGGGGCTTCGGTGGCAATCTTGACGGGATCGTTTGTGCGGTCGTCCGGCGACCACGTCCAGATATGCACCGGGCGTTCGATGTTCTTGACCTCGTGATGACCGCTGTCGACGAAGTCGAGGTCGATGCGACCATGCACATATTCATGAACACCATCCGCAATGGCTACGCTGCCAGGCCTGGCAAGCGCCTCGATACGCGCCGCCACATTGACCCCATCGCCGTAGAGATCGCTGTCGGCGACCATGATGTCGCCCAGGTTGACGCCGACGCGAAGCACGATCGCCAGGTCTGCCGGCACGTCCTTGTTGGCGGCTGCCATGGCCCGCTGAAGTGCCGCGGCGCATTCGACGGCGTTGACGGCGCTGGAGAACTCGACGAGCACGCCGTCGCCGGTCCTCTTGAAGACGCGGCCCTGATGTGTGGCGACGAGTGGCTCCAACACCTCTTTCCATCGCGCCATGAGCTGCGTGTAGGTGCTTTTCTCGTCACGCTCCATGAGCCGGCTGTAGCCGACTACGTCAGCCGCCAAAATGGCAGCGAGCCGCCGTGTGATGGGTTCGTTGGCCATGGACAATGGCGCCTTCCTGGGGCGCCTTCCTGGCGCCCATTGGCGAAATTTTACTGGCGTCTTGCTCCCATGTCCATTCGGCTTGAAGCCGATTGGTCGATATCCAACATCGTGGCAGGGCGCGCCAACCTCCACTTGTGTGGCGGTTCCAAAAAATGTCAGCTTCAGGGTGCGATCCGGGCCTCAGGAACGACCGGTTCGGGTCGATGGCGGAGATGGACACAGCGACGTTTGGAATTCCGTTCCTGCCTTAAGCGGATTTAAGCGTTGGAACACCAACCCGCACCGTCGATTGTGGTGCATTTGTCGTCCAAATATCCGGAGAACGTCGATAGAGACGGAAGCAGGTGCGCGAAAAGCGCTTAATATCAGATAGATATAAAGAGAATGGTACGGTTGGGGGGTCTCGAACCTCCGACCTCAGGTGCCACAAACCTGCGCTCTAACCAACTGAGCTACAACCGCACAAACGAGCGACATCAGTCGCTTGGCGGCTCACATACGGAGACTTCCGCCGCTTTGCAAGCCTAAACTTGAGATTATCCTGCAAAAAGACCGGATGGCAAGCCACCCGGTCCCATTCATGCCCAGCGCGGCCAGGGGCCGGCGCGGATCAGACCTTCTTGAAAGAAGACATCGCCTTTTCAGCGGCTTCCTTGCCAGGCTTGGTAACATTCTCAGCAACCTTCTTGGTTGCTTCCTGCATCGACTTGGTCTGTTCGACGGCAAGTTCAGCCTGCTTGCGGAAGAAAGAGGTCTGCAGCTCGACGAATTCGGACAGCGACTTCACACCGAGCAGCGCTTCCATGTGCGAAAGCGAGTTTTCGGCATTGGTGCGCAGGGCGTCGATGGCCTTGAGGCCGAGTTCAACGCTACCGGTCTGGGCGCTTTCAAGCGTCGCTTCGACGGTCTTGCTTGCTTCCTCGGCAGCGGTCTTCATCTTGGAATAAGCGTCCTTCGACTGGGCAGCGCCCTTTTCCGCGAAGTCGCGGAAGCTGTCGGCAACCTTTGCCGGGTCGAAAGAGGAGAAGGAAAATGCGTCGTCGATCTTCTTGGTAGCCATGAATGCGCTCCTTGGTGTCAGGGCCCTCTTTTGAGGCGCCGTTGATTGATGCACACTATATAACCGATCCTATTGTGCATTGCAATAAAATTGTGCAGTGCACAAATTCGCCTGCGTTAACCCTTCGCGATGAAAGGGGTGAGCGAAAGACGCCGATTGCTGGACCCTCAGCCGCGTGGCGGGTATTAATAGAGTGTTAACGTACCAGCGACCCGTCAATAGGCCCGTCCATGCCCGCAAGACAGTACCCCTTCATCGACATTGCCGTGCATGAGCGGGTGCGCGAACATTTTGCGCGCGGCGATGCGGCGATCCTGTTTTCGAGGGACCTTAACCGCGTTCTGTGGGCCAACGATCAGGGTGCCGCCTTCTTCGGCGCAGACTCGATCTACGACTTCATCGACACGGGCCCCAATGCGAACGACCTGTCGGCGCGGCAGTTGAAGGCCGCCGCGACGCAGCTGGTTTCGGTCGGCGATCGTCGCCAGCTCTTGATGCGCATTGCCGCGGGCTTTCGAAGCGTGCCGCTCAATACGACGGTGGAACTGATCCGCGTCCGGCTGGACGAATTGGGCGTGCTGTTCACCGCACCCCATTCCGGCAAGCCGCTTTCGACGGAAGATCGCGCGGCGCGCATGATCGCCGGGCTCGACGGCCCGGACACGCACATGGCCGTGCTGGATGCCGACGGTACGATCGTCGCCCAGTCGCCTGGCTTTGCCAATCTCGGCATGTCCGACGAGACGCGCCGCCAACTCGTCGCCGCCGTTGCCCGCGACCATGACTGGCTGATCAAGCGCCCGGTCGCCACGGCAAAGGGACACCTGCCCGCCGCCATCGGTAAGATCGCCGACGAACCGGCGCTTCATCTTCTCTTTGCGGTGGAAACCATCCTCGGCAACCTCGACCCGGATGAAGCACCGGCCGAGGCTGTCTTGCCGCCGACAGCCGTCGCGGAGGTCGTCGAGGCCGATGTTGTGACCGACGTCGCACCCGCTGTCGTCGAAACGGAAGCGGCGATGGCTACTGGCGCGGTGGAAACGGTCGTCGAGCAATCGGCTCCCGACGAGCTGGCTTCGGCGGATCAGCGGATCGTCGCCGAACGTGAAATCGAGCAGCCGCTTGCGGAAGCCGACGACGTCGTCGCCGCAGTCGAAGCAGAGGAACCCGACCTCGCCGTCGACACCGATACCGAAACGCCGCTGGAAACAGCGACCGCCGAAACATCAGATGCGGCCCAGGAACAGACGGACGCCGCACCAGAAGGCGCGGAGCAGTTGCCGTCCGCCGAGACGGCAATTGTCGCCGAGGCAGCGCCTGTCCCCGATGCTACATCGGTTGAACCGCGCGAACACAAAGACGCCCCTGTCGGCGCTCAGTCCGACTTCGCCTTTGCGATCGGCGGGCGGGCGGTGCGGTTCGTCTGGAAAATCGACGCGGAAGGACAGTTCAGCGAAATCTCGGAGGAGTTTGCCTCGGCGGTCGGGCCGAAGGCCGCCGACGTGATCGGTGTCAGCTTCGCCTCGCTTGCGGCGCGCTATGGTCTCGACCCCGACAACAAGATCAACGAGCTCCTGCACCGCCGCGACACCTGGTCCGGCAAGACGATTTTCTGGCCGGTCGAAGGCACGAGCCTTAAGGTCCCGGTCGACCTCGCCGCCCTGCCCACCTACTCGCGCTCGCGGGAGTTCGACGGTTTCCGCGGCTTCGGCATCGTGCGCGTTGCAGATGCCGTCGAAGATCACAACGCCAACGGCCTTTCGCTCGATCGTGACGAGGATGCGATAGAGGCCAACGATCTGACGGCGCCAACTTCGCCGAATGGCGTGGCAGCCGTTGAAGAGGCGACCCACGAGATCGCGACCGCCGGCGCGAATGAAGCCGACGAACCTGCACTTTTTTCCGACGAGCCGCAGCCGACCGAGGCAGTAACGACCGACCAGCCCGCGGTGCCGGCCGATCCCTTCCTTGGTGAGCGCCCAGCACTTCGCATCGTCGAGACGCCCGGACGCCGGGCTTCCGACAAGATCATCGAACTCGAGCTACACCGCCCGGCCGGTTCAAGCGCGCTCACCCGCGGCGAGCAGGCGGCTTTTCGCGAAATCGCGCGGCAGCTCGGCGAAAATTTTGTGGGACGCCCAGAGGCGCACGAGACCCGGTCGGACGAGGCTTCAGACGACGCCATCCAAGGCGAAGCGGAACAACCGGTATCTGAAACCCTGGACGAAGCAGCTCTTGAGGCCGCGCCGACCGCGACCAGCGAGTCTGAGTTCGAGACGCCAGAAGCTTCGAGCGAGGTGGCCGCAGCCGAACCTCGATCCGACGACCTGGCCGAGGCGAGCATGGACCCGGCGACGATCGCGACCGTCGGTTTCAGCGGCGAGATCCTCGATAGCCTGCCTGTCGGCCTGCTCGTGCATCTCGGCGACGACCTGCTGCACGCCAATCCGGAATTCCTGCGACTGACGGGCTACGACACGCTCGATGATTTCAAAGAGGAAGGCGGCATCGACGCGCTCTTTGCCAATGACGAGGAGGTCGGCGACACGGAGCCGGACGGCACGATGACGCTGATCCGCAAGACCGGGCAGTTGCTTCCGGTAACGGCCCACTTGCACTCGATCCGCTGGGACGGAAAGAGCGCGCTGATGCTGGCCCTGGCATCGACGGAAGTCGCGCAGCCCCAAGAGAGCGAAGCGAGCCCGGTCGAAACCGCTCCGGCTCCCGTCGCCGACGAACAGGTCGGCAAGCTCAAGACCGAAATCGACGAGCTGCGCTCGATCCTCGAGACGGCGACCGATGGTGTCGTCATTCTCGGACACGACGGCGATATCCGCTCGATCAACCGCTCAGCGAGCGCGCTCTTCAACTACGATGAGAGCGAAATCCGCGGCAAGCCGTTTGCAGCGCTCTTTGCCCATGAGAGCCAGAAGGCGGTCATCGATTATCTGCAAGGCCTGTCCGGCCATGGGGTTGCCAGCGTACTCAACGACGGCCGCGAAGTGATCGGCCGCGAGGCCGCAGGCGGCTTCCTGCCGCTGTTCATGACCATCGGCCGCCTGTCCGCCTCCAACGGCTATTGCGCCGTCATCCGCGACATCACCCAGTGGAAGCGGACCGAAGAGGAGTTGCGCAACGCCAAGCGCGCGGCCGAGACGGCAAATGCCCACAAGACGGAGTTCCTGGCGCGCGTCAGCCACGAAATCCGCACGCCTCTCAATGCGATCATCGGCTTTTCCGACATGATGGCGAGCGAGCATTTCGGCCCGGTTGGCCATCCGCGCTATATCGAATACGCCGGCGACATCGGCCGCTCCGGCCGCCATGTGCTCGATATCGTCAACGACTTGCTCGATATCTCGAAGATCGAGGCGGGCGAGATGGATCTCGACTTCGGCTCGGTCGAAATCAACGATGCGGTTTCCGAAGCGGTGTCGCTGGTGCAGCCGCAGGCAAACAGCCAGCGCGTCATCATCCGCACGTCGCTTTCGACAGCTGTGCCGAACGTGGTTGCCGACAGCCGCTCGATCAAGCAGATCGCACTCAACATCCTGGCGAACGCCATCCGCTTCACGCCATCGGGCGGACAGATCGTGGTGTCGACCTCCTATGAGCCGAACGGCAGCGTGATCCTGCGTATCCGCGACACCGGCGTCGGCATGACGCGCAGCGAACTCGACCAGGCGATGAAGCCCTTCCGGCAGGTGACGACCGGTGGCCGCAAGCGTGGCGACGGCACCGGCCTCGGGCTGCCGCTGACCAAAGCCATGGCCGAAGCCAACCGTGCGCAGTTCGCCATCACCTCGGCACCGAACGAGGGCACGCTGGTGGAAATCTCCTTCCCGTCACAACGCGTCTTGGCGAACTGACGACAGATGCTGTAAGGAAATGTTGACTTGGGGAAACCAGTTTGTTGGCATCCTCACGGCAATTCCTGCTGCATAATCCTCTTCTTGAAATCGGAGGCGATCCAAGGGGAAGATTATGCAGCGAGTTTAAAGCGTTACAGCATCCTTAGAGCGTCATGTCAGACGCGCGGCGCTGTGGCCGTTTCGCTCCGGATCAGATCGATTGCAGTCCACGTCACAAATCCTCAAGCGGCGCCCAACCGGCGCGAAAACCGGTCTTTCGCATCCGCTGCTCGCCGTATGGGCCGGGGGCGCATCGCTGATCGTGCTGATGCCGATCCTCGCCATTGCATGGCTGGCGATTTCCGGCGGCGGTTCCGACTGGCCGCATCTCATGCAAAACGTCATCCCGCGCGCCACCATCCGCACGTTGCTGCTGATCGCGTTCACCGGGATGACGACGGCCGTCGTCGGCATCGTGACCGCGTGGCTGGTGGCGAGTTGCGAGTTTCCCTTGCGCCGGTTTCTGTCCGCCGCGCTGGTGTTGCCGCTTGCCATTCCCGCCTATCTCGCCGCCTACGCCTTCGGTGAGCTGTTCACCTTCACCGGGCCGGTGCAGGGGCTGATCCGCGCTATCTTCGGCTTCAAGACCAGCCGCGACTACTGGTTTCCCGATATCCGCTCGCTCGGCGGCGCCGTCCTGGTGCTGAGTTCCGTGCTCTATCCCTATATCTATCTCGCCTGTCGCTCGATGTTTCTGATGCAAGGGCGCGCGGCGGCCGATGTTGCCCGCACGCTCGGCGCCGGGCCGCTCAAGGTGTTCTTCCGCATCCAGATCCCGATGGCGCGACCGGCGATCATGATCGGTCTGACGCTGGTGGCGATGGAGACGCTGAACGACATCGGTGCCGTCGAATTCCTCGGCGTGCAGACACTGACCTTCTCGATCTTCGACACCTGGCTCAACCGCGGCAGCCTTGCCGGCGCGGCGCAGATCGCCTGCATCATGCTCGTCTTCGTCATCGGGCTGATGATGATCGAGCGGGCTGCCCGGCGAAGGCAGCGCTTCTCCAGCCAGAAGACGACGTCGGCAGTCCATGATGCGACCAGGCTTCCGCTTTCCGGCTGGAAGAAGTGGGCCGCGACGATTGCGTGCCTGCTTCCGGTGCTCTCCGGCTTCGCGGTCCCGTTCCTGATCCTCGGCAATTACGCGCTGAAGCGCCTCGATCAATTCATCGAACCGCGGTTGCTGAACGCACTCTTCCACAGCATCCTGGTTTCCGGTGCAACCGCGCTGGTCACGGTGCTGCTCGGTTTCGTGCTTGCCTATGCCGCGCGTACCGGACGCTCGCGTTTCACCGATACCGCCGGCCGCCTCGCCTCCTTCGGCTATGGCGTGCCCGGCACGGTTCTGGCGATCGGCGTGCTCTTCCCGCTGGCAGCGCTAGACAATCTGGTCGACGCCGGCTTTCGCAGCACCTTCGGCATATCCACCGGGCTACTGATGACGGGAACGGGCTTTGCCATCATCTACGCCTGCACCGTCCGGTTCCTCACCATGGCCGAAGGCACGCTGGAGGCGGGTTTCCAGAAGCTGTCGCCGCACCTCGACATGGCTGCACGTGCGCTTGGCCGCACCGGAGGGCAGACGCTGCGAACCGTGCTTCTGCCGATGATGCGCCCCGCCGTGTTGACCGCAGCACTTCTCGTCTTCATCGAGACCATGAAGGAACTGTCGGCGACGATCATGCTGCGCCCGTTCAACTTCAACACGCTTGCGACGCTTGTTTACGAGGACGCATCGCGTGCCAAGGTCGAGGATGCATCGGTGGCTGCGATGATCATCGTCGTTGCCGGCATGATCCCCGTGATCCTGGTTTCGAGATCGATGGAGCGTCGGCCCTAACGCAGGTCGCGCAAAAGTGCGCAGCGGTTTTGCGATAAGGACATGCGTTAAGAAAAGAGCTTAAAGCGCAACAAGGGAATCCTGGAAATCGCAACGCGCTTAACAGCATTTCCAGGAAAAGTGCGAAGCGGTTTTCCGTCTGGAAATACGGGAAAACAAAGAGATAGAGCGTTTCCGCACCTCCGCCCAAAACGCTCTGTCCCGAAGGCAAAAAAAGAGGTGGCTGGGAGGCCACCTCGATAATTCAATGCTAAACCAACAAATGCTCGAGAAGTAATGACATCATGTCTGCGGCGGCATCGCTGCCAGGCGCCGACCACTCATCGGCCGGCCTCAAGTTGACATGACCATGCGCCCCCAATCGTTAACAAGACCTTACCAGCCGATCCGACAATTTTAGGGATTTATCAGCAAGTCTGAAGCCTTGGTTAATTCCGAAAGCGCGAACAAGTTAACGGCCCCTCAATTTTTGAGGGCATCGAGCCCGGCGAAAAGATCGAGCGCTTCCGGGTTGGCGAGCGCCTCCTTGTTCTTGACCGGGCGTCCATGCACAACGTCGCGGACCGCCAATTCGACGATCTTGCCCGACTTCGTGCGCGGAATATCGGCAACGGCGATGATCTTCGCCGGCACATGGCGGGGCGATGCGCCGGTGCGGATACGGTTCCTGATCGCCTTCTCCAATTGCTCATCGAGCGAGGCGCCGGATGCCATGCGCACGAACAGCACGACGCGCACGTCGTCTTCCCAGTCCTGTCCGATGCAGAGCGCTTCGGCCACCTCTTCCATCTGCTCGACCTGATTGTAGATCTCCGCCGTGCCGATGCGCACACCGCCGGGATTGAGTGTCGCGTCGGAGCGACCATGGATGACGATGCCGCCATGCGACGTCCATTCGGCAAAGTCGCCATGGCACCAGACGTTGTCGAAACGTTCGAAATAGGCGGCGCGGTATTTGACGCCTTCGGGATCGTTCCAGAACATCACCGGCATCGACGGGAATGCCTTGGTGCAGACGAGTTCACCCTTTTCGCCGCGCACGGAGCGCCCCTCGTCGTCCCAGACATCGATCGCCAGTCCGAGGCCAGGACCCTGGATCTCGCCACGCCAGACCGGCTTCAGCGGATTGCCGAGCACGAAGCACGAAACGATGTCGGTGCCGCCGGAGATCGACGCAAGCTGGACGTCCTGTTTGATGCCTTCATAGACGAAGGAGAAGCCTTCGGGCGACAGCGGCGAGCCAGTCGAGGTCAAGAGCCGCAGGCTTGAAAGGTCGTGGGTCTTGGCCGGCTCAAATCCGCCCTTGCGGACCGCGTCGATGTATTTTGCCGACGTACCGAAGACGGCAAACGTTTCGTCCGCCGCATAATCGAACAGGACGTTTCCATCAGGATAGAACGGCGAGCCGTCGAACAGGCACAGCGTCGCGCCGACCGCCAGGCCGGAGGCGAGCCAGTTCCACATCATCCAGCCGCAGGTGGTGAAATAGAAGAGCTTCTCCCCGTCGCCGAGCCCGCAGTGGAAGCGATGTTCCTTCAAATGCTGCAGCAGCGTGCCGCCGGCCGAATGAACGATGCACTTCGGGACGCCCGTGGTGCCGGAGGAGAAGAGCACATAGAGCGGGTGGCTGAACGGCAAACGCTCGAAGGCGAGCGCCTCGGCTTTAAACGGAGCGATGAAGTCCTCGAGCGTCACGCCATCGGCAATTGAGGCCGCCAGCGCCCTCGCCTCGCCCGCATAGGGAACGATGAGGGCTGGAACGTCGAGAGCCATGGAGACCGCACGAACCTTGGCGTCGACGTCCTGTCGTTTGCCGTTGTACCAATAGCCGTCGCAGGCGATGAACAGTTTCGGGGTGATCTGGCCAAAGCGATCGAGAACGCCCTGCTCGCCAAAATCGGGAGAACAGGACGACCAGATCGCACCGATCGACGCGGTCGCCAGCATGAGAGCGATCGTTTCGGGCATATTGGGCATCATCGCGGCGACGCGGTCACCCTTGCCGATGCTGCGCGCTTTCAGCGCCTGCTGCAGCCGCGAGACCAGCGTGCGCAGATCATCCCAGGAAAGCCGGTAGCTGACCTTATCCTCGCCGCGGAAAATGAGCGCATCGTCGCCGCCGGCGCGCCGCAGCAGGTTCTCGGCGAAATTCAGCGACGCCTCGGGAAAGAACCGAGCGTCGAGCATGCTGTTACCATTGACCAGAGCCGTCGCGCCACGATCGCCGATGACTTCGCAATGCTCCCAGACCGCCGTCCAGAAATCGCCGCGTTCGGCAACCGACCACGCGTGAAACGCGTCGTAATCGGCAAAGTCTTTGCCGAAGCGCTCGCTGCACCAGGCGATAAATTGCGCCATCGGGCTGTGCTCGCGGATCTCTGGACCGGGAACCCACAAAGGTTGCTCAGACTGCATGCTTTCCTCCACTCCTACTCCATGCCCTCTATACCATGCTGCAACGCAAAATAAACAGCAGGAGAACCCGCTCCGGCGTCGCATTGGCGACATTTCCATGTCGGGCGCATTTGATTTATGCGGGCTGAAAGCCTATCCAAGCAGCGTGATCCCAAGCGATGGGCAACCAGGCGGAAATGACAAGAAAAATCCTGCATATGATGGGTGAATCACGCCTTTGGTCGCGGCTTCGTCGTCGCCATTTCCTCTGGCCGGCGGCGATCGGCATCGTGCTGGCCGTCGGATACAACGCGGCCCTGCCGCTCGTGATCTCGACGACGGACGTGCGGCCGACGATGGAGCGCATGCTCGACGCCTGGTCGGGTGGCAAGAGCAGGATAACCGGCGAGCCGAACATCCGTTTCTGGCCGAACCCGACGCTGACATTGTACGGCGCCACGATCGAGACGACCGACGGTACCCCCCGCACACTCGCCCGGATCGGCAGCATCACCGCAGCCTTCAGCCTGGTTTCTGCGCTTCGCGGCGAACCGGCACTCGAAGACATCCGCCTCATCGAGCCTGTGGTAACGCTGGAGCGTGGCATCGACGGCACGCTCAACTGGGAGCGGCCGCGCTGGCTTGCGCCGCGCGAGGCGAAAGCGGACAACGACGACACCCCCTTCGGCGACATCACGATCGAGAATGGCCGCCTGCAGGTATTCGACCGGGCGACCAATTATGCGCGGGAGTTTCCCGGCATATCCGGCACCGTGAAGTGGCCCTCCTTTGCCGGGCGCCTGAATGCGCAACTGTCGAGCATGATCGGCGGGCAGGCCGTGAGCTGGGCGCTGGCCTGCGACGAGCCGCTGACGCTGCTGGCCGGCCGCAACACGACGCTGAAGACATCGCTGACCTCGGCCCCCCTCAATTTCTCCTTCGAGGGCGTCGGCAATCTGTCGATGAAACCATTCGCCTCGGGGCGGCTCCAGGTTTCCACCGCCTCGCTGCCGGCGCTTGCCGCGTGGTTTGAGGGGGCCTCGCATGAGGGGCTGCCCGAGAGCAGCTTCGATCTCAGTGCCAACGTCACGACCGGAGACGCGACGCTGAAGCTGGATGACTTGCGCCTGGCGATCGGCGGCGCGACGGCAACCGGGGTGCTCGACGTTGTCGCTCCTGCCAACGACACACCGCGCGTCGAGGGCACGCTCGCGTTCGACAGGATCGACCTCAACGGACTGCAACCACTTTTTGCGCAGCTTCCGGTCGATCCAGAAGAACTCGCCAGACATATGACCGAGGCTTTCGCCCGCACCTGGCGCGTCGACGTGCGCCTTTCGACGCAGGAGGCAGCGATCGGCCCGTTGCGGCTGACCGACGTGGCGGCCGGCGTCATGGTCGATCACGGGCGGGCGTCGCTTGATATCGGCGACAGCACCTATGCCAATGGCAGGCTCAGCGGCCGCCTCGTGCTGTCGGAAGCGGGCTTGACCCGTGGCGGCAAGCTAGAGCTGGCTCTCAAGGATGCGGATCTTGCGGCCGCCGTCGCCGACTTCGGCTTCACCGGCCCGGTGCCGACGGGACGCGGCAACGTCAACCTGGACCTGGCGACCGATCACCCGTTCTGGACGCCACGCGCAGCCGACGCATCCGGGCGCCTGACCTTGTCGCTTGCCAACGGCAGACTATCCGAATTCGACTCCGACGCCTTCTCGGACCTGGTCCGCAGGGGTGAGTTCTTCTCGCTGTCGCAGGCAGGCAGCGGCACGTTCGATTTTCAGCGGGCCGACATCGAGGCGCGCTTCAGCGACGGATCGGCCCGGTTGAACCGCGCTACCTTTATCGGGCCGACGGGCAGCCTGTCGGTCAACGGCGTCATACCCTATCGCAGCGGCAGCCTGGCTCTTGCCGGAACCTTTACCGACGCTACCAATGCCGCCCAGCGATTGCGGTTCTTCGTCGGCGGCTCCTGGCCGAATGCGGTGATCTCGCCGCTCTCGGTTCTCGGCGAGCCCAACTGAAACGGCCGGCGCTTTAAATGCACCAGCCGTCCTCTTGAAAACGGAGCTGAACTCTACTGCGCGAAAGCGGCGCGCTCGTCCTTCTCGCGTAGCGCTTCACGCTGTTTGGTCACAACAGAGGCAACGACGACACCGATCGCGACAATGCCGATCAGGATCGTGCAGATCGCGTTGATTTCAGGCGTCACCCCGAGACGAACCTGGCTGTAGATCTTCATCGGCAGCGTGGTGGCACCGGGGCCTGTGGTGAAGCTCGAGATCACGAGATCGTCGAGCGACAGCGTGAAGGCCAGCACCCAGCCGGAAAAGACGGCCGGCGCGATCACCGGCAGAGTGATCGCAAAGAAGGTCCTGACCGGGGTCGCGCCCAGATCCAGCGCCGCCTCCTCGATCGACTGGTCGAAGCTCAGGAGCCGCGACTGCACGACAACGGCAACGAAGCACATGGTGAAGGTGATGTGCGCAAGGGTGATCGTCCAGAAGCCACGGTCGAGCCCGATGGCAACGAACAGCAACAGCAGCGACAGGCCGGTGATCACCTCAGGCATGACCAGCGGCGCATAGACCATGCCGGAAAACAGCATGCGGCCGCGAAAGCGCGTGTAGCGCACCAGCGCGAGGGCCGCCAAGGTCCCGAGCACGGTTGCGCAGGTGGCCGAGATCAATGCCACGCGGATGGTGACCCAGGCGGCGTCGAGAAGCGCCTGATTGTGCCAGAGCTGCGCGTACCATTTGGTCGAAAACCCGGCCCATACCGTGACCAGCTTCGATTCGTTGAACGAGAAGATCACCAAAAGCACGATCGGCAGATAGAGAAAGCCGAAGCCGAGCACGATCGAGGCAATGTTGAAGCGTGACCAGTTGCCCATGACCTACTTCCCCTCGCCGTCGGCTTTGGCCTGCGCGTTCTGGAAGAACACGATCGGTATCACCAGGATCAAAAGCAGGATCGTGGCAACCGCCGAAGAGACCGGCCAGTCGCGGTTGGCGTTGAACTCGTTCCACAGCGTCTTGCCGATCATCAGCGTTTCCGATCCGCCGAGCAGATCGGGGATGACGAACTCGCCGACAGCCGGAATGAAGACGAGCAGGCAACCGGCAACGACGCCGGCCAGTGACAGCGGGAACGTGACGCGCCAGAAGGCGGAGAATGGCGTGCAGCCGAGATCCAGCGCCGCTTCCGTCAGCGTGTGGTCCATCTTCTCCAGCGACGAATAGATCGGCAGGACCATGAACGGCAGGTAGGAATAGACGATACCGATATAGATCGCCCAGTTGGTGTTGAGGATGATCAGCGGCTGGTCGATGACATTGATGCTCATCAGGAACTGGTTGAGCAGTCCTTCCGGCTTCAGGATGGCGATCCAGGCGTAAACGCGGATCAGGAAGCTGGTCCAAAACGGCAGGATCACCAACATCAACAGCGTCGGGCGGATCGATTTCGGCGCCTTCGCCATCCCGTAGGCGACGGGATAGGCGATCATCAACGTCAGCACCGTCGAGATTCCGGCGATGATGACACTCGACACATAGGCGTTGAAGTAGAGAACGTCCTCGGTCAGCCAGACATAGTTGTCGAGCGAGAACTCCCGTGCCTTTTCCATAATGCCGGAAAGGCCACCGAGGAGATCGAAGACCGGCGTATAGGGTGGCATCGCCACCGCCGTCTGCGACAACGAGATACGGAAGACGATGAAGAAGGGAATCAGGAAGAAGAACAGTAGCCAGGCATAGGGGATGATGATGACCAGGCGGCTGAAGACGGCTGATGCAACGCGCGCCATGGCTTCAATCCTTCAAGACGACGCCGGCGTCTTCGCCGAACGAGATCCAGACCTGCTGGTCGTAGCCGAAGGGATCTTCCACGGCGCGCACCGCGTTCAAGGACGACGCCTTCACGACCCTGCCATCCTTCAATCTGATATGGAAGACGGTCATGTCGCCGAGATAGCCGACGTCCCAGATCTCACCCTCGACCGCGTTGACCGGCGCGTGCGCCGGCGGCTGGCGGGTGACACGGATCTTTTCCGGGCGAATGGCGACCGCGGCCTTGGCGCCGGCGGCAGGCCTCTCCGGCGATGCCATGCGAATGGGAAAGCCGTTGCCGGTTTCAATGCTGAGGTAGCCGTTTTCCGCGGTTGTGGCTGTTCCGTCGAAGATGTTCACATCGCCGATGAAGTCGGCGACGAAGCGCGAATTGGGCGCCTCGTAGATTTCCGCTGGCGTTGCCACCTGCGCGACCTTGCCGTGGCTCATGACGGCGATGCGGTCCGCCATCGTCATCGCTTCCTCCTGGTCGTGCGTGACCACGACGAAGGTAAGGCCGAGTTCCTGCTGCAGGTCCATCAGTTCGAACTGGGTTTCCTCGCGCAGCTTCTTGTCGAGTGCGCCGAGCGGCTCGTCGAGCAGCAGCACCTTCGGGCGCTTGGCGAGTGAGCGTGCCAGCGCGACACGTTGGCGCTGGCCGCCGGAAAGCTGGTGCGGCTTGCGCTTGGCAAACTTCTCGAGCTTCACCAGCTTGAGCATCTGGCCGACGCGCTCGGCGATGTCGGCCTTGGGCATGCCGTCCTGCTTCAGGCCGAAGGCGATGTTGGTCTCAACGGTCATATGCGGAAACAGCGCGTAGGACTGGAACATCATGTTGACGGGCCGCCGGTAGGGCGGAATGCCGGCAAGGTTCTGGCCGTCGAGAATGATCTCCCCCGAGGTCGGCTGCTCGAAACCGGCCAGCATGCGCAGGAGCGTCGACTTTCCGCAGCCCGACGCACCCAAGAGTGCAAAGAACTCGCGCGTGTAGATGTTGAGCGAAAGATCGTCGACGGCGGTGAAATCGCCGAACTTCTTGGTGACGTTCTTGACGGAAATGAATGGCTTGGAAGCGGGATCCGCCCAGGGGGCGAAAGAGCGCCTGATACTGCCGAGTGACTTCATCATCTATCCCCGAATGATACAGCCGATGGGCACTCTCGTTTTCCCCGGTGCCCCCTTTAAGAAAATTGCCCGGATTTTGAGGTCCGGGCAATTCGTTTTGCTCTTACTGGCCGGTGACGACCTTTGTCCAGAGCCGGGTCAATACCCGCTGCTCCTTCGCCTCGAACGGCGTGACCGTGAACAGTTTCTGCATCACATCATCGGTGGGGTAGATGGCGGTGTCTTCGAGAACCGCCTTGTCCAGGAACTGCTGCGAGGCCTTGTTGCCGTTGGCGTAGAAGACATAGTTCGACGCCTTGGCGACGACCTCCGGCTTCATCATGTAGTTGAGGAATTCATGCGCTTCGGCGACATGCGGAGCGTCCGCCGGAATGGCGAGCATGTCGAACCACATCTGCGCGCCCTGCGACGGGATCGCATAATCGACGGTTACGCCAGCCTTGGCTTCGGCGGCGCGGTCACGGGCCTGAAAGACATCGCCGGAAAAGCCGACCGCGAGGCAGATATCGCCATTGGCAAGCGCGTTGATGTATTCCGACGAGTGAAACTTGCGGATATTCGGACGAACGCTGGCAAGCAGTTCGGCAGCCTTTTCAAGATCGGCCGCTTCGTGGCTATCAGGATTGAGGCCGAGATAGGCGAGCGCCGACGGCATCACATCCGTCGGGGAATCGAGAACATGGATGCCGCAATCCTTGAACTTGGCGGCTAGTTCCGGCTTGAAGATGACGTCCCAGTTGGGCTTCTCGTCGGTGCCGAGAATTTCCTTCATCTTGTCGACGTTGTAGCCGATGCCGGTGGTGCCCCACATGTAGTCGATGGCGTATTCGTTGCCCGGATCGTACTTGGCCGTACGCTCCATGATCACGTCCCACATATTGGTGAGGTTCGGGAGCTTGGACTTGTCGAGCTTCTGGAACACGCCGGCCGCGATCTGGCGCTGCAGGAAGGTCGCCGTCGGGACGACGACGTCGTAGCCCGAGCCGCCTGCGAGCAATTTGGTTTCGAGGATCTCGTTGGAATCGAAGACGTCGTAGACGACCTTGATGCCCGTTTCCTTGGTGAAGTCTTCCAGAATGCTGCTGTCGATATAATCCGACCAGTTATAGACGTTGACCACCCGCTCCTGCGCCGAAGCGAGCATGGTCGAACCGGCCAGTATGACCGTCGCCATGGTTGTAACGATGAATTTGGACATGCAGTTCCCTCGTTATTATCGGTCCGGACAAGGCCGCCCCGTGACACGGATCCAGGCCCATTCTGGATCGCTCCGGGGCGAGGTTAGGCATGTTTCTCGACAACCTCAAGCGGTTTTGTGCCGGAAAGAGGCGGACCTCTTCAGCCACCCCAGTTTTCGCAAGCCAAGGAAAATCGGGCACTTATGGCGAAGGGCGCGATCCCGCCATCGGCAGGTACCAAGCGGCCGACGTTAACCATGGCGGCAACCAGCCAGAACACGCGTTCGTTTACGATTGATTAACCATAAGGCGCATGCGATTTTTCCCCTCGGTTGTGTATCAGCGTCTGGGTAGTGTCATGAGTGGACGGAACCGCAGGATCGATCCGAGAGAGTTGAAGCGCCTTTCGATACTCGAGCCACAGAAATCCCTTGCGGCGATCGCGGTCGACTGGGCGATCATCGCCACCGCCATCGCCGTCAGCGAATATACCGGCAATATCCTCGTCTACCTCATGACCGTGATCGTGATTGCCGGTCGCATGCATGCGTTCGGTTGTCTCGTTCATGAGGCGGCGCACTACCGCATCATCAAGAACCGCAAGCTCAGCGACTGGATGAGCGACCTGTTGCTCGCCTGGCCGATGCTGGCGACCGTCGATGGCTACCGGCAGAACCACCTGGCACACCACCAGCATGCCAACACCGACGACGACCCGGACTGGACGGCAAAGCTCGGCATGGCGCAGTTCACCTTTCCGCAGAAGATCGCGCGTGGCGTGATGCAACTGCTCGGCTATCTCGTCGCCGTCAACTCGATCCGCGACATGGTGCACATGGCCAAGCGCATGTCGAAGAACGACCGGTCGACGCGGAGCTACAAGATGCTGCGCCTTTGCTTCTATATCGCTGCCGCCGCCATTTTCAGCCTTCTCGGCATCTGGCGCGAATTCGCGCTCTACTGGCTCGTGCCGTTCTTCACCTTCTTCTGCCTGTTCCTTTACGTGCGCAGCGTTGCGGAGCATTTCGGCAACATGGACTATAGCGACGAGCTGACGAGTTCACGCACGGTCTATCCGCATGCCTGGGAAAGACTGTTCTTTGCTCCGCACCACATCAACTATCATCTGGAGCACCACCTCTATCCCGGCGTGCCGTTCTATAACCTGCCCGAACTGCACGCGATCCTGATGCGCGACAAAGCCTATGCGGACAAGGCGCACATTACCCGCGGCTATACGACCGGACTACCGGCCGAATGCTTCGCCGCCAGTGCGCCGCTGCTGCCGAGCCATCACCCCGTCAGCTACTGAAAGTCCCAGCGCCTACTGAAAATCGAAGACGCTGAGGCCTGTTGCCATCTCGTCGAGCCCAAGCGGGCGCGTCACCGGAGGCTCGGCGCGCGCAAGACAGCCCTGCCGCTCGCAGAGCCGACAGGCCGCCCCGATCGCAACCGCGGGCGAGCGTAGCGTGCCATAGACCACCTCATCGGCAAAAGAGGCCTCACAACTGATCAGCAACGCGGTGCGGCGAACCCGCTCTTCAAAGCCCGCCTGCGGACCATCGAGCGTGCGCGACACGGTAAGGAACGCCAGTCCCTCTGTTGTCTCTACGCGGTCCACCAGGATTTGCCCCGGCACCGAGAAGGCGGCATGGATATTGAGCTTCGGACAGCCGCCGCCGAACCTCGCTTGCGGGAAACCCGATGCGCCGGAACGACGGAGCCGATGCCCGGCATTGTCGATCTCCATCAGGAAAAACGGAACGCCGGTCGCGCCGGGCCGCTGCAGCATGGTCAGCCGGTTGGCGACCTGCTCGAACGACACTTGGAAACGCGCCCTGAGCACGTCGATATCGTATCTCGCCCGGACGGCTGCCGCATGAAATGCCGCATAGGGCATCATCAATGCGTGGGCGGCATAGCGGGCGAGTTCGAAGCGGCCGATGCGGCGCGCTTCGGCGGTCGACAGGCGCAGCGTCTCCAACTCCCGGACGATCGCTTCGTGACAGGCAATCGAGGCAACCTCCATGGCGATCTCGCGCAACTGGTCATAGGGCGATAGGCGCTCGGAGATGAAGAGCCGCATGGAATGGCGATCGAAGCGGCGACGCAGATTGGGCATGGCATGAACGGGCAGATTGCGCACGACCAGGCCGTGTTCCTTCTTCAGCCAGGCTTTCAGTGCGCCGATCAGATCATCGCCCGGCGAAAGCGCCTCGTGAAAGGCCTCCGCCATTTCTTCGATCCGGGCGAAATGATTGGGTCTCGCCTCCAGCGTCTCGCGCACCTCGTCCATCGGTAGGCGGGTGCCCGACAGCGCCTCCATGTGCCCCTGCCCCGCCAGGAGGTCGGCAAGGTCCTTTAGCCGCGCCGCCTGCTCGCGATAGGCGCGGTAAAGCTTGACGACGCCGCCGGCGGCATTGGGCGCCGCTTCGGCAACTTCGATCAATTCCTGATCCCCCGGCAGTTCCGCCGCCAGCAGCGGATCGGCAAAGACCTCGCGCAATTGCGCCAGTCCACCGCCAGTTTCACCCTGCAGTTCCTCGAGGTCGACCTTGTAGACCGATGCGAGTTTCAGAAGCAGCTGGACGGTCAGCGGACGCTGATTGCGCTCGATCAGGTTGAGGTAGGACGGCGAGATGCCAAGCGCTTCGGCCATCGCCGTCTGCGTCAGCGAGAGCCCGTTGCGGATCCGCCGGACACGAGGACCGGCAAAGATCTTGTTCTCAGCCATTTGTCACTACCTTTACAACTCTGACGACGACCACACATTTACATAATTTACAAATTTACCGTGCACGCCTGTCAAAGGCAAGACAAGATAACCCTTTTGAAAGGCCATGAACTTCGATTTCCATAGCCCTATTGCGCAGCGCAATGTAAAAACTGTCACATCAACTAGAGACGAGGAAAGCCATACGACAAAAGTCGAATGGTGGATGAGTTCCAGCAGGAGGAAATGATGACTGATTTTTACAAGCTTGTTCCCAGTGCCCAGCAAGGCCGCTTTGATGGCATCGAACGCCCCTACACCGCTGAAACCGTGAAGCGGCTGCGTGGTTCGGTCGAGATCCGTTACTCCCTGGCCGAAATGGGTGCCAACCGCTTGTGGAAGCTCATTCACGAAGAGGACTTCGTCAACGCGCTCGGCGCGCTCTCGGGCAATCAGGCCATGCAGATGGTTCGCGCCGGCCTGAAAGCAATCTACCTCTCCGGCTGGCAGGTCGCGGCCGACGCCAACACCGCATCAGCGATGTATCCGGACCAATCGCTCTATCCGGCAAATGCCGCTCCGGAGCTGGCAAAGCGCATCAACCGCACGCTCCAGCGCGCCGACCAGATCGAGACCTCGGAAGGCAAGGGGCTATCGGTCGACACCTGGTTCGCACCGATCGTTGCCGACGCCGAAGCCGGTTTCGGCGGCCCGCTCAATGCCTTCGAGATCATGAAGGCCTTCATCGAGGCCGGAGCTGCGGGCGTTCACTACGAGGACCAGCTGGCGTCCGAAAAGAAGTGCGGCCATCTCGGCGGCAAGGTCCTGATCCCGACGGCCGCGCATATCCGCAATCTCAACGCGGCACGGCTTGCAGCCGACGTCATGGGTACGCCGACGCTCGTCATCGCCCGCACCGATGCGGAAGCGGCCAAGCTGTTGACGTCGGATATCGACGAACGCGATCGCCCCTTCGTCGATTATGACGCCGGACGCACGGTCGAAGGCTTCTACCAGGTGAAGAACGGCATCGAGCCGTGCATCGCGCGCGCCATCGCCTATGCGCCGCATTGCGACCTGATCTGGTGCGAAACCTCCAAGCCGGACCTGGAGCAGGCCCGCAAGTTTGCCGAGGGCGTGCACAAGGCGCATCCGGGCAAGCTGCTCGCCTACAACTGCTCGCCGTCGTTCAACTGGAAGAAAAACCTCGACGACGCGACGATCGCCAAGTTCCAGCGGGAACTCGGTGCGATGGGCTACAAGTTCCAGTTCATCACGCTTGCCGGCTTCCACCAGCTGAACTTCGGCATGTTCGAGTTGGCGCGCGGCTACAAGGCCCGGCAGATGGCGGCCTATTCGGAGCTTCAGGAGGCGGAGTTCGCCGCCGAGGTCAATGGCTACACCGCGACCAAGCACCAGCGCGAAGTCGGCACCGGCTATTTCGACGCCGTGTCGCTGGCCATCACCGGCGGCCAGTCATCGACGACAGCCATGAAGGAATCGACCGAGCACGACCAGTTCCGCCCGGCCGCAGAGTGAAGGACCGGGGAGCGTGGCAATCCCTGCCCGCCGCGCTCCCCATGCAATCGACGAGAAACCGCTGACACCAAGGAGAACTCCAATGACAGTTCAGACACGCGTCAAGGAAAGGGCCGAGGAACAGTCTTCGGCCATGACCCCGGATCAGCAGGCGGCGATCCGCATGGTCGCCAACGACCTGCACCGCCTTAACCAGGCCGTCATGAAAGCCGTCGACGCCGGCGTATCGGTCGAGCTGGTACGTTCGGCCCGCCATCATGGCGGCGAAGGCAACTGGGGCGACCTGTTGATCCCTGTTATCGTCACTCAGGGACGCGCGTGATGACGGTGCTGACGGCCGCAGCCTTGCTGCTTCTGGCGGCTTGGTCGAGCATACCCAAACCACAGACGGCAACCGCGACCGTCCGCCGCCCCGTTTAGCACCCCACAGACCGACAACCCTGACGCGAAAACGGCCGGCAGCAACGCCGGCCTGCCGCGTTTCACGCCGGTCTTGCAAGCAGATATACCATTTCAAGTTGCTTATTGCCGAGGCTCCTGCCTATACTAACTCGGTCTAGTGCGAGCGGGGGCACGCATGTTCCGGACAGGAACGGCGAATACGGAAGAACTGATCGATCTGATCTATGGCGCTGCGTTCGGCGAATGCAGCTGGGAGGATTTTCTGAGCCGGTTGGCGGGCACTGTGCCAAACGGTAAGTCCGCGCTCCACTATCATGACCTCGCGGCACCCGCGTCGCATGTCCCCTATGTCTCCGGATTTACGGCCGACGACCTCGATCAATTCAACAACCATTTCGCCGCAGTGAACCCGTGGATCCCGAGAACCGTTCTGGTACCCGTCGGCCGGGGCCTATGTGGCGAGCATATCGTTTCGCGGGAAGATCTGGTCAAATCCGAATTCTACAACGACTGGCTAAAGCGACAAACCGGATGCGAGACCAGCGTCGGCGTGACGATCATAAGAGATGCGACACGCACATTCATTCTATCGACATGTACGACATCAACCGACGCAGAGTTCAACCATCACGCCGCCGATCAATATACGAGCCTTGCACCGCATCTCAAACGCGCGTTCGAGTTTGTCCGGAAGCGCGATGTGATGACGGTCGAGCGCCAGCAAGGGCAATCTTTGCTCGATTCGATCGGCGTTGGCCTGATGTATGTCGGCGAGAATCTCCGTGTCCGCTCCATGAATGAACACGCGCAACGCATATCGGCGACAGGCGCGCCAATTCGTATCGCTACAGGCGGGCGCTTGACGTTAAGCTGTCCGCAGACAAGCGCAGCGCTGGAAGCGCTGACATTGCGTGGCTGCACGGATACGCGCCCACATGTCTCCATTGTCAAGGGCGCCGGTGGGACGGCATATCGCATCACGCTCTTGAAGTTGAATTCCGATGCCTTCACCGAACTCCTTAGCGGCCCAACCGTTGCTGTCGTCATTGAACCGACCACGTCGCTGCTTCCGGAAGTGCGGAGCAGGCACTTGGAGGACATCTACGGATTGACTCCCGCCGAAATCAGAATCGCCTCCGGCCTCGCTGCAGGACTGTCGTTAAGGGAAATCGCCCTGGCGAACAGCGTCAGCTACGAAACGATCCGCACCCAGCTGAAGAGCATCTATTCCAAGACCCAGGTGAACTCGCAGGCGGCACTCGTCAGCCTCTTGATGCGCTGACCGCTTCAGCTGCGGCGGGGTCGTTTGCCGGCGAAGATGTCGGCGTGGCTTTTCAGTAATTTTGTCATGCGATCGACGACCGTGCGGATTTCCGTGCGATGGCGGTCCTCGTTGTTCATCACGATCCATTGCCGATGCATAAGCGCAGGGATCTCCTCGCCCGCCCGCTCCAGCAGAGGGTCGAGGTCGCCGACGAAACAGGGCAGCACGGCACAACCGGCTCCCGCCCGGGCGAGATCGAGCAACGAACGAGGGCGCGTTACGGTCGCTACGATACGTCCCGTCGCGTTCTCATGCGGCCAACGCAGATAGGACGAGATTGCATCCTCGTCGCCGACGGCGACCCATCGGCCGTTTGCCGCCGGCGTTGCATTCTTCTGCCGGTAGACGGCATAGGCAACTTCTCCCACCGGGCGGGCTGCCAGATAGCTCTCTTCCGGCTCGAAAGCGCGGATGCCGATATCGCTCTCGCGATAGGCAAGGTTGGCGCGGGTCTCGCCTATGGTGATCGCAAGGCTGAAGCCATCGCGCTCGGTGCAGAGCGCCGGGAAATTTTCGGCAAGCAGCCAGGACACCCAGGTTCCGGCGGTGATGCGAACGACCGCCCCCTCGCCCTCCCGTCGCCAGCTCTCGACGCGGCGGGCCGCCGCCTCCATCTCCTCGAGCTGCTCGAACAGAACCTGCCCGTCGCCGGTCAGCTGGTAGCCGGTCTGGCTGCGCACGAACAGCGTGCGGCCGGTGCGTTCCTCGATCTCGAGCATGCGCCGGCCCAAGGTCGCCGGGCTGGAGCCCAGCGCCTGCGCGGCGCCCGTCAGTCCGCCGGTGCGCGCGACACTCATGAAGCAGCGATAAATGTCCCAATCCATGTCTTTCATCGGTGAAAAACATAGGCCGATATCTTGTGTATGTAAAATAGCCTTTGCTGCATAGAAGAGGGGATGCCATCCAATGAGGAGCATCACCATGGAAATACTGGCAATGGCCTATCTGGCCGATATGACGATGAAAAGCCGCCGCTGGGACGAACATTTCGACCCCAAGCCGCCGGGGTTGGTGAGGCGGATGTTTCGCCGCTGCATCGCTGCGTTTGCGGCGCATCAAGAGATACAAGCCGGCAAGAATAGCCTACAAACGACTTGCGCCGCGCAACCGGTGGGTCGCGCGGCGCGATGCTGAGGACGAAGCCGCTGTGGCCTTGGCCAATCAGGCGGCGCGGTAAGCGTGGATATCGGCGGCTTCCGGCTCGAGCCGGAACTGCTCGACCAGCATCATCAGCGTGTCGGCCTGGTTGGAGAGCGCCAGGCTCGTTGCCGTTGCCTCTTCGACCATCGAGGCGTTCTGCTGGGTCATCTGGTCCATCTGGTTGACCGATCCGTTGACCTCGTTGAGCGCCACCGCCTGGTCACGGCTGGCGGTCGCGATCATTTCGACATGCTGGCTGACAGTAACGATCTGGGCGCTGATCGAGGCCAGCACCGCGCCGGTCTCCTTGACCAGGTGCGAACCGGAATTGACCTCGTTGGTCGACTTGTTGATGAGGCCCTTGATCTCGCGGGCAGCTTCGGCTGAGCGTTGCGCCAGTTCGCGAACCTCCTGTGCCACCACCGCGAAGCCCTTGCCGGCTTCGCCGGCACGTGCCGCCTCGATGCCGGCATTCAGCGCCAAGAGGTTGGTCTGGAACGCAATGTCGTCGATCACCTCGATGATCTGCTCGATCTGGCGTGAGGCCTCTTCGATGCGGCCCATGGCGGCGATCGCATTGGTGACGACGGTTGCCGAGCTGTCGGCGCTCTTCTTCGTCTGCGTGACGGCGACGTTAGCCTCGTTCGCGCGCTCCGCCGACGAGCGGACCGTCACGGTGATCTGGTCGACCGCAGCGGCCGTCTCTTCGAGCGAGGCTGCCTGGGCCTCCGTCCGCTTCGACAGCGAGTCAGCGGCATGATGCATGTCCGAGCCGCTCTGCTGGATCGCCTGTGCATTGGCGCGGATCTGGGCCAGCGTATCCTGCAGGCGGATCAGCGAGCCGTTGAAGTCCGTGCGCAGCTGTTCGAGGCGGCCATGGAACGGAATGTCGATCTGGCGCGACAGGTCGCCCTGCGCCAGACGGCCGAGGCCGGCGGCGAGTTCGCTGACGGCAAGATCGATCTGGCGATCGAGCTCGCGCTTCTCGGCGTCGTTGCGGCTTCGCTCGATCTCGGCGCGGGCGCGCTGTTCTTCGCTTTCTGCCTCGATGCGCACCTTGGAAAGCGCGTTTTCCTTGAAGACGCCCAAGGCGCGGGCCATGTCGCCGATCTCGTCCTGACGGGCGTCGCCGTCAATGGAGGTATCGAGGCGGCCGTCTGCCAGGCGACGCATGGCGGCGGTGATCTGACCGATCGGCTTCTTCAGCGTCAGCGTCAGGGCGATGCCGGCAAGCAGGGCGATGACGACGCCTGCAACAGTCGCGGCCACGGAGATCTGGTTTGCTTCCTGGCGCTCGGTGCCGGCGGCAACCTTCTGCTGTTCGGCAAAACCGGTCAGGTCGCTCCAGATCTGGTTGATCGACTGGCCGGCGGCGTCGAAATCGGCGGTCCGCTTCACGGTGATTTCAACCAGAGACGCGGCGTCCTTTTTCATTACGGTGATGATCGGCATCAGCGTGTCGGCAATGGCGTCGAAGGAGGCACCTTCGCTTGCAACACCGCGCAGCGTTGCCATGTTCTGCTGAACTGCAAGGAACTTGTCGAGCAGCTTCTGGCGGTTGCTTTCCGTCGTCGACCCCATGAAGGTTGCGGCGGAGATCTGGATGTCGGTGATCGAGCTCGAAAGCCGGCGCGTGGCCGTCAGAACGGATTCGGTGCTGACGATAAGCTGATCGAGTTCGGCGAAAATCCGGGTGGCATCGCGCATCTTGCCGACAGAAGCCGCTTCGAGACGGAAGCTCGCGGTGCGGAAACGGTCGACATACTTCGAGATACCGGCAAGCGTTTCAGGACCGGCGGGCGCCTTCAAAAGCGCACCGATCTCGCTCGATGCGGAGGTGATCGTCTCGGTCAGCGACTTCTCGTCTTTCGGCAACAGCCGGAAGATGTCGCGCTCGGTGCGGCCGATCATCGGGAAGCGTTCCTTGACGGCCTTGAGCTTATCCTCGACCGTCGTCGCCTTGCTGACTTCGGTGCCGAACTCGTTGAAGAAGCGGCTGGCGCGCATCAGCTTTTCGGCTTCGCGCAGCATGGTCTTGGCGGCATTCTCGTTCTTGCGCACGGCATATTGCAGCCGGTTCGACTCGTCGTTGATCTTGGCGCGTTCGACCAAGAGAGCATCGAGGTTCGCCGTCATCGTTGCGCGCATCTCCTGCTCGCCGACATGCAGCTTCCAGAGCCCGTCGATGCGGGCTTCGATGTCGGCGGTCGCGGCGATAGCGGCCGTCAACTCGTCCTGGCCGCTCTGGCCGGCAACCTGTGCGGCGGTCTCGGCGAGAATTTCCTTCTGCGCAGTGATCTTGCCCTGCACGGCGTCGCGGGTTTCCTCGGTGGTCGAGTGCAGGAAGTTGTTCATCCCCGCATAGACATCCTTGAAGCCGCTCAGCGTCTGCAGGACGCTGTTCGAAATCTCCATCCGGCCCTGAAGCAGGCCGGACGCATAAAGGCCGGTAATGCCGACGGCACAGATGCTGACGACGAAGGGCAGAATGAAGAACAGCACCTTCGTCTGGATCTTGAAACGGGCAAGAATTCTATCGATGAACATGGAAAACACCTTGGCTCGCAGCTCGCATTCGCCTCCCCCGGCGGCTCGAAACATGTCCCGCCTTCCGCGTAACCGCGAAAAGGACGAAACGATCGAGAGCCACCCGATGCGCAAACAGGCTGATGTTTTTCGGAAAAATCATGCGGCGCACACCGCCAGTCCGTCAGCAATCATTGCGGGACCGCGCCACCTCCCCGGTAGCGAAGTCCTGACGGAACTCACTTCGTCGCAATATTCATTTTGAACGATTAAAAATTGTATAAGCGCGGAGCACTCGCCAACGAATTTCCGAAGGCGTTGGGCTCATGAGGCGCTCGAGGTCCGGCCGTTAGCGGCCGGCTGGCAGCATCAGAGCCAATAAGCCGGCAGCGTTGCGAGGGCAGCAACGGCAAAGAACGCGATCAGAGCAATGCGGGTCAACGCTACTCTCTGGACGCGGCTCTCGTCGGTGCGAGCGATCGCGATGGCGCGGGGACGACGGCGTGGCTGGTTCATGACATCCTGTCCTTCTCACTGACCGGCAACGTTCGGCCCGGATAAACCGGCTTGCCAGTCCAGACCATATTGCAGCCATGCCGTGGCAGAGAAAAGCCCTAAAAATGGAAACAGTGTGATTTCCGTTTGCGGAACAGTTCTTTCTGACCAACCGCCGGCTGTGCCGACACCAAAGAGGTTCCGGCATATCCGTTAACAATGGCTGAAGCCAAATGCCGCAAAACCAGGGATCAGACGTCCTGGCCGGCTGCGAAGCCCGATGCCCAGGCCCATTGGAAATTGTAGCCGCCGAGCCAGCCGGTCACGTCGACGCATTCGCCGACGAAATAGAGACCGGGAACAGCCTTCGCCTGCATCGTCTTTGAATCGAGACCATTGGTGTCGACGCCGCCGAGCGTCACCTCGGCAGTGCGATAGCCTTCGGAACCGGCGGGCTTGATCGCCCAAGCCTGGATCGATGCCGATAGCGCATCGATGGTCTTGTCCGAGAGGTCGGCGAGCTGCCGTCCCGTCAGCTTGGCGCCATCGGCAAAGAATTGCGCAAGCCGGCGTGGCAGAATATCGCCGAGCGCCGTCTGGACGGCCTGCTTGCCATTGGTGCGGCGCAAACCTTTTAGGATCGAGGCGATGTCGATATCGGGCATCAACCTCAGAACGATGTCCTGCCCCTCGCGCCAGTAGGACGATATCTGCAGGATCGCCGGGCCACTGAGGCCGCGATGGGTGATCAGCACCGCCTCGCGAAACGCCGTCTTACCGGAGCGCGCCTCGGCGTCGGCGGCGACGCCGGCTAGTTCGCCGATCGTCTCAAGCTGCACCGGATCGAGCGTCAGCGGCACAAGCCCGGGACGGGTTTCGACCAGGGCCAATCCGAACTGCTCTGCGATTTTATAGGCAAGCCCCGTTGCGCCCATTTTCGGGATCGACTTGCCGCCGCTGGCCACCACCAGCGACTGGGCATCGACCGGTCCGTCGCCGGTCATCACCCGGAAGCCGGCACCATGGCGCTCGACACTCGCGACCGTCGTCTCAAGCCGAAGCTCGGCGGCCGCATCGCGCATCTCGGCGAGCAACATCCTGATGATGTCCTTGGCCGAATGATCGCAGAACAATTGCCCCAAAGTCTTCTCGTGCCAGGCGATGCCGTGTTTTTCGACCAGCGCCAGGAAGTCTCGCGCGCCGTAGCGCGCGAGCGCCGATTTGCAGAAATGCGGATTGGCCGAGAGGAAGTTCTTCGGCCCGGCATGGATGTTGGTGAAGTTGCAGCGGCCGCCGCCGGAGATGCGGATCTTCTCGCCCGGCGCCTTTGCATGGTCGATGACCAGCACCCGCCGGCCGCGCTTGCCGGCCTCGATGGCGCACATCATGCCGGCCGCACCGGCGCCAATGATCACCACATCCTTCTTCTCAGCCACGAAACACCTTTGAGCTCTTTGCGCATTCCATTCCGGTCACGGCGGCGAAAGTCAATCGTCACGCTCTAGCCAATTGCCAATCTCTGGTTATGATGCGCTATCCGAAGCCAAAACCGGTGATTTATGCCCTCCAAGAGAAGTGCTGCCCAACAAACAACGAAAATCAGCAAAACCTCGAAAATACCCGCCGCCCTGCATTCCCTCCGAGGCGTCAAGACCTGGAAGGAAGCAACGGATTGGCTGAAGATCCGCGGGATCGAAGACATCGAATGCATCACGCCCGACCTTGCCGGCGTTCCCCGCGGCAAGATGATGCCCACCTCCAAGTTCACCTCCAACACCTCGCTTGCACTGCCTTCCGCCGTCTACCGCCACACGATCTCAGGCGAATATCCTGACGAGACCGGACAATTCCGCTACGATTCGCGCGACAGCGACATCAAGCTCGTCCCTGATCTTTCGACGCTTTCGGTCGTCCCCTGGGAAACCGACCCAACGGCGCAGGTGATCTGCGACATCGTCGGCTCCGAAGGCGAACAGATCAGCTACACGCCGCGCAACGTCTTGAAGCGCGTGGTCGACCTCTATCGCCAGAAGGGCTGGAAGCCGGTCGTTGCGCCCGAAATCGAGTTCTACCTCGTCGCCACCAATGACGATCCCGACTATCCGCTGCATCCGCCGAAGGGCCGCTCCGGCCGGTCGATCCTTGGCGGCCAGGGCTATTCGATCGCCGGCATCAACGAATTCGACGAGCTGATTGACGACATCTATCACTTCTCCGAGAAGCAGGGTCTGGAGATTGACACGCTGATCCACGAGGAGGGACCAGCGCAGCTCGAAATCAACCTTCGTCACGGCGATCCGATCGAGCTTGCCGACCAGGTGTTCCTGTTCAAGCGCACCATCCGCGAGGCGGCGCTGAAGCACGGCATCTACGCGACCTTCATGGCCAAGCCGATGCAGGGTCAGCCGGGTTCGGCCATGCACATCCACCAGTCGGTGATCGAGATCAACACCGGCCGCAATCTGTTCTCCAATCCGGACGGCTCTGCCTCCAAGGAGTTCTTCAACTTCATCGGCGGCATGCAACACTATGTGCCGCGCACGTTGGTGATGATGGCGCCCTACGTGAACTCCTTCCGCCGGCTGACGCCCGATATGTCGGCGCCGGTGAATACGGCTTGGGGCTACGACAACCGCACGACCGCGTTCCGCATTCCGGTTTCCGAACCGGTTGCCCGGCGGATCGAGAACCGGCTGCCGAGTTCGGATGCCAACCCCTATCTGGCGCTCGCCGCCTCGCTTGCCTGCGGCTATCTCGGCATCATCGAAGGCCGCGATCCGACGGCACCGACGGAAGACACGGCCAACGAAGGCGAAATCGATCTGCCGCGCGGGCTGCTCGAGGCCGTCGCCCTGCTCGAGTCGGCGCCGTCGCTTGCCGAGGTGCTGAGCCCCGAATTCATCGCCATCTATGCCGGCGTGAAACGTGGCGAGTTCGAAACCTTTATGCAGGTTATCAGCCCGTGGGAACGCGAGTTCCTGCTGCTGAACGTCTGACCTGAAAGGCAGTCCAATGCCCTGGCAAAGCCCGATCTCGCCCGGTTTCTCCTGGTATGAGGCAACCGTTCCCGATCGACCCGAATATCCGCAGATGCCGGGATCGAGGAAGGCGGATGTCGCCATTATCGGCGGCGGCTATACCGGGCTTCAGGCGGCCTACAACCTTGCTCGGCAAGGCGTCGATGTCACGCTCATCGACGCCTGCCGCTTCGGCGACGGCGCGTCGGGGCGCAACGGTGGCCAGTTCGGCACCGGCCAGCGCGCCTGGGCCGACGAGACCGAGGAAACGCTTGGCCAGGAACGGGCACAACTGCTGTTCGATATGGCAGAGAACGCCAAGCGGCACGTGCTCGACTTCGCCAGCCAACACGACATCGATATCGAGTTCATGCCGGGGCAGCTCTCCGTCGGCCACAAGAAGAGCCTGGAGAAGGATTATCGCGACCACGTCGAGGCGATGGCGACCCGCTTCGGCTATCCGCATCTCTCGTTCATGGAACGGGAGGAGACGGCGAGCCGGCTCGGATCGTCTCGCTATCACTTCGGCATCCGCGATGTCGGCACCGGACATATCCATCCGATGAAGCTGCTGCTCGGACTGGCGAAGCAGGCGGCCCTTGCCGGCGCCAATCTGTTCGAGCAGACCAAGGCGCAGAAGATCGAGCGCAAGGGAACGGCTGTTGTCATCACTACCGATCGCGGCACGATCACCACTGAGCGGGTGCTTGTCGCGTGCAATGCCTATATCGGCAATCTCGAGCCGGTCAGCGCCAGCCATGTGATGCCCATCCGCTCCTTCATCGGCGCGACCGAAGTTCTTTCCGCTCACCCCAACGTGCTTCCCGGCGGTGAATCGGTCGACGATTCGCGCTTTGTCGTGCGCTACTTCCGCAAATCGAAAGACGGGCGGCTGCTATTCGGCGGGCGCGAAGCCTACACCGCCGACAATCCGCGCGACATTTCCACCCATATCCGCCGGCAGATCAGCGAGATCTATCCGGAACTCGGCAATGTCGAGATCACCCACGCCTGGGGCGGTTCCGTTGGCATCACCTTGCCGCGGACGCCCTTCTGTCGCGAGGTGATGCCGGGCGTCACCTCGATCGGCGGCTATTCCGGCCACGGGGTCATGCTTTCCAACTATTGTGGCAAGCTCTACGCTGACCTTGTGCTGGGCAAACCGACGGAACTCGAGCTGTTGAAAGCCTTGAAAATACCGGCTTTTCCGGGCGGAACACGCTTCCGATCGGCGCTTCTGTTCCTGGCGCTCAGCTGGTATGCGCTGCGCGACAGGCTCTAAGGCACGTTGTGTCAGGATGGTGTCACACTATGTGCATTAGATCTTTGTTTCCGTGCATGTCGTCGCCCCGAAACCGCGGCATATTTTCGGGCGACATGCATGAGAAAGCGTGTGCGACAGCATTTTATTGCGTCGCACCCTAGCGCGTTTAAATCGATTAGATTATATGTGTCCCTGACCTGAACAAGATCGAGATTATCCCATGAGCAGCCAGATCATTCCCGTCGAACCATTTGATTATGTCGTGTTCGGCGGCACCGGCGATCTCGCGGAGCGCAAGCTGCTGCCAGCGCTCTATCACCGCCAGATGGAAGGCCAGATTACCGAGCCGACCCGCATCATCGGCGCCTCGCGCGCCGCGTTGACGCATGAAGAATATCGCAAGTTCGCCGCCGATGCGCTGAAGGAACACCTGAGGCCGGCGGAATACAATGAAGAGGAAGTGGCGAAGTTTACCGCCCGCCTCTTTTACGTTTCCGTCGATGCCAAGTCCGACCAGGGCTGGGATACGCTGAAGAAGATCCTGGAAGAAGGCAAAGACCGTATCCGCGCCTTCTATCTCGCCGTCGGACCGGCGATCTTCGGCGATATTTCCGAGAAGATCCGCGATCACAAGCTGATCACCAAGACCACCCGCATCGTCGTCGAAAAGCCGATCGGCCGCGATCTGGCGTCGGCGACCGAGCTCAACGACACGATCGGCAAGGTCTTCCGCGAAGAGCAGATCTTCCGCATCGACCACTATCTCGGCAAGGAGACGGTGCAGAACCTGATGGCGCTGCGTTTCGCCAATGCGCTCTACGAGCCGCTGTGGAACTCCGCCCATATCGACCACGTGCAGATCACCGTTTCGGAAGCCGTAGGCCTCGAAAACCGGGCCGGCTACTACGACAAGGCCGGTGCGCTGCGCGACATGGTGCAGAACCACATCCTGCAGCTCGTCTGCTTTGTCGCAATGGAAGCCCCGACCTCAATGGACGCGGAAGCCGTGCGCGATGAAAAGCTTAAAGTTCTGCGCGCGCTGAAGCCGGTCAATGCATCCAATGTCGAGCAGGTGACGGTGCGCGGCCAGTACCGCGCGGGCGCCTCTGCCGGCGGCCCGGTCAAGGGCTACCTGGAAGAGCTCGAAGGTGGCGTTTCGAACACAGAGACCTTCGTAGCGATCAAGGCCGAAGTCAGCAACTGGCGCTGGGCCGGCGTGCCGTTCTACATCCGCACCGGCAAGCGGCTTGCTGGCCGCATGTCGGAAATCGTCATTACCTTCAAGCAGATCCCGCACTCGATCTTCGACAACAGTGCCGGTCGCATTTCCGCCAACCAGCTCGTCATCCGCCTGCAGCCGAACGAAGGCGTCAAACAGTCGCTGATGATCAAGGACCCCGGTCCAGGCGGCATGCGCCTTCGCAACGTTTCGCTCGACATGAGCTTCGCCGAGGCTTTCGACGTGCGCAATGCCGACGCCTACGAGCGGCTGCTGTTCGACGTCGTGCGCAACAACCAGACGCTGTTCGTACGCCGCGACGAGGTCGAGGCCGCATGGAAGTGGGTCGATCCGATCCTGAAAGCCTGGGAAGAGACCGGACAGCAGGTGCAGGGCTACACCGCCGGCACCTGGGGTCCGAGCCAGTCGATCGCACTCATCGAGCGTGACGGCCGCACCTGGCACGATGCGATATAGGTAAGGCAATGAGCACGACGCTTCACACATTCGACAATGGCGCCGCCCTGGCAGAGGGCTTGGCGGACGCCGTCAGCGCCGCACTTGCCACCGGCATTGCCACCCGTGGCACAGCAAGCATCGCCGTTTCCGGCGGCTCGACGCCCAAGGCATTCTTCCAGGCGCTCGCCAGGAAGGATATCGCCTGGGACAAGGTGACGGTCACGCTGGTGGACGAACGCTTCGTTCCACCGGAGAGCGATCGCTCCAACCACGCGTTGGTCACGGCCAATTTGCTGCAAGGCCCTGCGGCGAAAGCGCATTTCCTACCGCTTTACCACGCCGCCGCTTCGGCAGAAGATGCGGCCGGGCTCTCCAGCAAGGCGACGGCAAAGATCGGCACGCCCTTCGACGTCGTCGTGCTCGGCATGGGAACGGATGGCCATACCGCGTCGTTCTTCCCGGGCGGCACGCAACTTTCAAGGGCGATCGACGCGACGACGCCGCGCGGCGTGATCACCATGGAAGCCGAAGGTGCTGGCGAACCGCGCCTGACCTTTACCTTCTCCAGCCTTCACGATGCCAGGCTGCTGGTCCTGCACATCGAAGGCGAGGGCAAGAAGGTGGTGCTTGCCAAGGCGGAAGGTCCCGGCGACGAAGCCGAGATGCCGATCCGCACCATGCTGCGCCGTGCGGCCTCGCCGCTGCAAATATACTGGGCGCCATAACGGCCGGATCACCGGCCGGTTCAGGACGCTTTCAACCGGTGGCGCCCCACCGGAACGCGAAGGCGTTGAAAGAGCTCATACCGGGGCGTGGCCTGCACGTTCTCCCAAGCAGGCAACGCTCCGGATCGATGACTGGATGAAGATGAGGAGTCTCAAGACTCCGGAACAGGATTTGCCATGTCCGCCGATTCCCGCATTGCCGCAATCACCGCCCGCATCGTCGAGCGCTCGAAGCCGCACCGAGAGCCTTATCTCGATCGGGTGCGTCGTGCGGCGTCCAGCGGCCCACATCGCAGCGTTCTTGGCTGCGGCAACCTCGCGCACGGGTTTGCCGTCTGTTCCCCCGCCGAGAAGGTGGCGCTCGCCGGGGATCGCGTCGCCAACCTAGGCATCATTACCTCCTATAACGACATGCTTTCGGCGCATCAGCCGTTCGAAACCTATCCGGCGCTGATCCGCGAAGCCGCGCACGAGGCAGGCGGCGTCGCCCAGGTTGCCGGCGGCGTGCCCGCCATGTGCGACGGCGTCACCCAGGGCCAGCCGGGCATGGAACTGTCGCTGTTTTCGCGCGACCTGATCGCCATGGCCGCCGGTGTCGGCCTGTCGCACAACATGTTCGATTCCACCGTCTATCTCGGCGTCTGCGACAAGATCGTGCCGGGCCTTGTCATCGCGGCCCTGACCTTCGGTCACCTGCCGGCAGTCTTCGTGCCGGCCGGGCCGATGACGACGGGCCTGCCGAACGACGAGAAGGCGCGCGTGCGCCAGCTCTTCGCCGAAGGCAAGGTTGGCCGCGAAGAGTTGCTCGAAGCGGAATCCAAGTCCTATCACGGACCCGGCACCTGCACCTTCTATGGCACCGCCAATTCCAACCAGATGCTGATGGAGATCATGGGCTTCCACCTGCCCGGCGCCTCCTTCATCAATCCCGGCACGCCGCTGCGCGACGCGCTGACGAAGGAAGCGACGAAGCGGGCGCTGGCGATCACCGCCATGGGCAACGAGTTCACGCCATCAGGTGAAATGATCGACGAGCGCTCGATCGTCAACGGTGTCGTCGGGCTGCACGCCACCGGTGGCTCGACCAACCACACCATGCATCTCGTCGCCATGGCGCGCGCCGCCGGCATCCTGCTCACCTGGCAGGATATTTCCGAACTTTCGGACATCGTGCCGCTGCTTGCGCGCGTCTACCCGAACGGCCTTGCCGACGTGAACCACTTCCATGCCGCCGGCGGCATGGGCTTTCTGATCAGCCAGTTGCTTCGGGGCGGCCTGCTGCACGACGATGTGCGCACCGTCGTCGGCCAGGGCCTGGAGGCCTACAAGATCGACGTCCGCCTCGGTGCCGACGGCGGTGTCGAGCGCCGGCCGACGCCGGCCGAAAGCGCCGATCCGAAGGTACTCTCCACCATCGACCAGCCGTTCCAGCACTCGGGCGGCCTCAAGATGCTGACCGGCAATCTCGGCAAGGCGGTCATCAAGATTTCCGCCGTCAAGCCGGACCGCCACGTCATCGAGGCACCGGCAAAGATCTTTCATGACCAGGGCGAGTTGAACGCCGCCTTCAAGGCCGGCAAACTCGAAGGCGACTTCGTCGCCGTCGTGCGCTTCCAGGGCCCGAAGGCGAACGGCATGCCGGAACTGCACAAGCTGACGACCGTGCTCGGCATCCTGCAGGACCGCGGCCAGCGCGTGGCGATCCTCACCGACGGCCGCATGTCGGGCGCCTCGGGCAAGGTGCCTGCCGCCATCCACGTTACGCCGGAAGCCAAGGATGGCGGGCCGATCGCCCGCATTCAGGAAGGCGACATCGTGCGCATCGATGCCGTCACCGGCACGATCGAAGTGCTTGTCGAGGATATCGCGCTCAAGACGCGCATTCCCGCCCATGCCGATCTCTCGGACAACGAGTTCGGCATGGGGCGCGAGCTGTTCGCACCGTTCCGCGCCATTGCCGGCTCGGCCGACCACGGAGCAAGCGTGCTGTTCAACTGAGCCGAACCTCGGCGTCACCGCGGAGGATTTGTCTTCCATCGAGCTATCGCTGCCGGCCCTCGCCGCCGGTAGCGGGCCGCGCTTGCGAAGACGAGCGCTACTTCAGCGGCCCCGGATACATGTCGTTTCGACCGTCGTAACGCTCGACCTCCAGCGTGAAGATGTCGATATCCTCGATGCAGCGCGCATTGAGCGAGACGCGATTGTTCGGGTAGCCGCTGCGCATGATCGCCACACTGCAGGTCGGGCAGAAGTGATGACCTTCAGTCACGCCGCGCCAGACATAGGTGGAAAGGCGACGCTTCTCGGTGATCAACCGGATCTTGCTGCCGTCAATCTTCCAGTGGAGGAAGCCGGTGCGCCGGCATGTCGAGCAGTTGCACTCGACCAGCCCCGAGAGCTCCTCATCGACTTCGATGCAGATATCGCCGCAGTGGCAGGAAAGGCGGTAGGGTCGTTTCATCGATCGGTTGCCTCGCTTCTGGCGTGCAGGCGACAACAATCCAACGCCCACACTCCATGTCAAGCATAGTTTGGAGGCCTCGAAATACGGTGTCCCTGGCCGCAAAGGCGCATCGCCCGCCAGTCCGTCTCGGCCGGACGGGGCACCCGCACGAACGCTTGCCGGTTCAGCGGTAGATGTCGAGTGTGCGGTTCCGGTGGTTCGGATGGGTGCTGTAGACGAAGATGCGATTGAGGTCGCGATCGGTCAGGAGCCGCAGGAAGCGCGCTTCGACGATGTTGTTGGCGTGCACGCGCTTGAGCAGGCAGCCGACCATCTGGATGCGGGCGCTTGGAATGTCGAGGTAGAAATTCTGCGGCAGCTGGTACTTGGTCAGGATACCCAGAACCGCGCCGCTTTTCGACAGCTTGATGATTTCGCAGCGGCGGGAGCTCAGCTGCGTCATGCCCTTTTCGGTATATTCGATCCGCGCCTCGTTCCTCGTGTCCTCCATCGGGAACGTGGTTTCGCGATCGTACATGAAAGATTCTTCCTTGTTCAGGAAGTGTTGCCGCATCACCGGTGCCGCGGTCGTCATTCTACAGGCCCCTTAGTATCCCCTGCCCGTCAGGCTAGAGGAAGAAATTTAACAGAGGGTAGATTGAGGGCCTTCGCAAAGAAAAACCCGTCCGAAAATCGGACGGGTTGAAGACAAACGATGGTGGTCTTTGTCAGACGCGGTAGCTCTTGCCGCCGGCGTCGAACAGATGCAGCTTGTTCTTATCGGCCGTGAACCGGACTTTTTCGCCGCGATGAACGGGCAGGATGCCCGGGATCTTGGCGATGATCGGCTCCTTCTCCACCAGTCCCTCGATATAGAGCAGCGTCACCTCGCCGAGCGCCTCGACGATGGCGACCGTTCCTTCGAACAGGAAGTCCTCGCCGCTGGCCGTCTGGAGATCTTCAGGACGCACGCCGAAGCTCGCCGTCTTGCCGTTTTCCGACGCGTTCGTGGCGATATCGAGTGTCACCGACTTGCCGCCAGAAAGCTTCACCGTCGTCTGCGGGCCGGTGGCGGTGATCGTCGCGGGGATGACGTTCATCGCTGGCGAACCGATGAAGCGGGCGACGAACAGGTTCGCCGGGCGCTCGTAAAGCTCGAGCGGCGGGCCGACCTGCTCGATATGGCCGGCCGACAGCACGACGATACGATCGGCAAGCGTCATCGCCTCGACCTGGTCGTGGGTAACGTAGATCATCGTCGTGTCCGCCATCTGCTCGTTGAGCTTGGCGATCTCGATGCGGGTGGCAACGCGAAGCGCCGCGTCGAGGTTCGACAAAGGCTCGTCGAACAGGAAGACCTTGGGATCGCGGCAGATCGCCCGGCCGATCGCCACGCGCTGGCGCTGGCCGCCCGAAAGCGCCTTCGGCAGACGATCGAGGTACTTGGTGAGCTGCAGGATATCGGCTGCCGCGCGCACGCGCCGGTCGATCTCCTCCTTCGTCTCCTTGGCGATCCGCATGCCGAAGGCCATGTTGTCGTAGACGGTCATATGCGGATAGAGCGCATAGGACTGGAACACCATGGCGATCCCGCGCTTGGACGGCGGCACGTCGTTGACGCGCTCGCCATCGATGAACATGTCGCCGCCGGTAATCTCCTCCAGACCCGCGATCATGCGCAGCAATGTCGACTTGCCGCAGCCGGACGGACCGACAAACACGACGAACTCGCCCTGCTTGATGTCGAGATTGATGCCGTGAATGACATCGACCGCACCGTAGGACTTGCGGATATCTTTAAGCGTCAGACCTGTCATCGCACCCTCCCCTTCGTCTCTTTTGTCTGTCGTTGTCTCAAACCAGCCGCGCGAAGAATGCGCTCCAGGCTGGAAGATTGACCTTGTCGTTCTTGATCTCGGCCGTAAAACCATGGCCGTCAAGCGCTTCCACTGGCTCCTTCGGCAAATCAACCGTAGCGGCCGTACCGCTCATGTTGAATGCGCAGAAGAGCTTCTCGTTGCCGTGGCTGCGCACGAAGGCAAGCACGGGCGCATCGGTGCTGCGGAACTCGATCTCGCCTTTGGCAAAGGCCGGATGCGCCTTTCTGAACTGCAGGAAGCGTCGATAGTGCTCCATGACCGAAGCGGTGTCATCCTTCTGCGCGGAGACCGCCCGGTTCAGGTGTTCGGCCGGCACCGGCAGCCAGGGTTTGGCATCGCCGAAGCCGCCATTGGCAGCAGTGCTATCCCAGACCATCGGCGTGCGGCAGCCGTCGCGCCCCTTGAAGTCGGGCCAGAACTGAATGCCGTAGGGATCCTTCAGATCCTCGAAGGCAAGCTCGGCTTCGGTGAGAGCCAATTCCTCGCCCTGATAGATGCAGACCGAGCCGCGCAGCGACATCAGCAGGCTTGCCAGCAGCTTGGCGTGCGCGTCGCGATCGGCAACGCCATCGCCCCAGCGACTGACATGGCGAACGACGTCGTGGTTGGAAAAGGCCCAGCAGGCCCAGCCCTCCGGCGCCGCCTTGTGAAAGTCGCGCAGAACCTCGGCGACACGCGCCGGTGTCAGAGCGTCGGGCGCCAGGAACTCGAAGGCGTAGCACATGTGCATCTTGTCGCCGCCGGAGGTGTACTCGCCGGCGATCTCGAGACCACGCTGGCTGTCGCCGACTTCGCCGACCGCCGCGATTGCCGGAAACTCGTCCATGACAGCACGGAACCGCTTCAGGAACGCAAGGTTCTCCGGCTGGTTCTTGTCGTAGAGATGTTCCTGATAATTATACGGGTTGACCGCCGGTGCAGTGGAGGCGTTGCGCCGCTCCGGCGCCAGCGCCGGATTGTCGCGCAGCTGTTTGTCGTGGAAATAGAAGTTGATGGTGTCGAGGCGGAAGCCATCGACGCCGCGCTCCAGCCAGAAGCGCTCGACGCCCAAAAGCGCCTCCTGCACATCAGGATTGTGCAGGTTGAGGTCCGGCTGCGAGGTCAGGAAGTTGTGCAAGTAATATTGCAGCCGCGTCGGATCCCAGGCCCAGGCCGAGCCGCCGAAGATCGACAGCCAGTTGTTCGGCGGCGTTCCATCGGGTTTCGAGTCTGCCCAGACGTACCAGTCCGCCTTGGCGTTCGCCCGGCTGGCGCGGCTCTCGACGAACCAGGGATGCTGGTCCGAGGTATGGGACAGAACGAGGTCGATCATCACCCGGATACCGAGCCGATGCGCCTCGGCGATCAGCGCATCGAAATCGGCGAGATTGCCGAAGATCCCGTCGACGTCGGTATAGTTCGAAACGTCGTAGCCGAAATCCTTCATCGGCGAGGTGAAGAAGGGCGATATCCAGATAGCATCGGCGCCGAGCGAGGCGACATGCGGCAGGCGGGCGGTGATGCCCTTCAAATCGCCGATGCCGTCGCCGTTGGAGTCCTGGTAGGAGCGCGGATAGATCTGATAGATCACCGCGCCTCGCCACCAATCCTTGTCGGCCTGCAAAATGGATTCGCTCATTTCAGTCATGCTCATTCCGTTCAGAAGTCCCTGTGAGGTCAACCACCCTTGACCGATCCCGCCAGCAGGCCGCGCACGAGGTAGCGCTGCAGGCTGAAGAACACGATCAGGGGGACGACGATGGTGATGAAGGCGGAGGCGGTCAGGATTTCCCAATTGCCGCCGCGAGAACCCAAGAGATTGACCAGCCGGCCGGTGAGGACCAGTTCATCCTGGCCGGCGCCGAGGAAGACGATGGCGACGAGCAGGTCGTTCCAGGTCCACAGGAACTGGAAGATCGCGAAGGACGCCAGCGCCGGGAACGACAGCGGCAGGATGATCTTGACGAAGATGTCGAAGTCGCTGGCGCCGTCGACGCGTGCGGATTCCATGATCTCGCGCGGCAGGCCGGCCATGTAATTGCGCAGGAGATAGATCGCCAGCGGCAGGCCGAAACCGGTATGGGCGAGCCAGATGCCGACATAGGTCTTGGCCGGCACGCCGAAGAAGGCGCCGACGCCGTTATAGAGTTTCAGAAGCGGGATCAGCGACATCTGCAGTGGCACGACGAGCAGGCCGACGACGACCGCAATCAGGATCGCGCGCCCCGGAAACGGCATCCAGGCGAGCGCATAGGCGGCGAAGGCCGCAATCAGGATCGGGATGATCGTCGAAGGAATGGCGACCGTCAGCGAGTTGATGAAGGAAGCGCCGATGCCTTCGGCGCTCAGCACTTCGACGTAATTGTCGAAGGTGAAGCGCGGCGGAACGGCGGCGGTGAAGAAGATGCGCTGGCCGCGCGAGCCTTCCATCTTCGTGTCCGAGACGATCTCGAAGCTACCATCGGCCTGGACGGTCAGCTTCTCGCCGTCGTTGAGCTCAGCAGTTTCGCCAGGCTTGAAGGCGGTCGGCTTTTGGCTCGAAAAGCCGAAGGCGGAAACCTCACCGGCAGAGGTGCCTTCAAGCACGTCGCCCGAGATCACGAACTTGCCGTCGCGTTCGACCTGGGTATCGGCACCCGGCGCGCGGGCGACGATATTCTGGGTCGAAGTCGACAGTGCCGTCCACCAGCCGGAAACCGCGAGCTGATCCTTGTCGCGCAGCGACGAGATCAACAGGCCGGCGGTCGGCAGCGTCCAGAGGGCGACCAGGAGAAGAACAGATAGATGTACGGCCCAGGTGAGAGGGGAGCGTGTCGCCGGGTTCATCTCAGTGCCCCTTCATTTCTTTGGCCGCATTGCGGATGTTCCAGATCATGATCGGGATGACGAGGACCATGATGACGACGGCGATCGCCGCACCGCGCCCAAAGTCGCCGCCGCCGCGGAACATCCAGTCGAACATGAGATTGGCGAGCACCTGGCTCTGCCATTGCCCGTTGGTCATCGCCAGAACGATATCGAACACCTTGAGGACCAGAATAGTGATCGTCGTCCAGACGACGGCGATCGTGCCCCAGATCTGCGGCACCATGATCTTGAAGAAGATCTGCCAGCCGTTGGCGCCGTCGATCACGGCGGCCTCGACCGTCTCTTCCGGGATACCGCGCAGGGCGGCCGAGAGGATCACCATGGCGAAGCCGGTCTGGATCCAGACCAGGATGGCCATGAGGAAGAAGTTGTTCCAGAAAGGCAGCGTGATCCAGGCCTGAGGATCGCCACCGAAGGCAACGACGATCGCGTTCAGGAGGCCGATCTGCTCCGTGCCCTCGGCGCGATAATCATAGATAAACTTCCAGATGACGGCGGCGCCGACGAAGGAGATCGCCATCGGCATGAAGATCAGCGTCTTGGCGATGTTGCCCCACCAGATGCGGTCGGTCAAAGCGGCGATGACCAGCCCGAAGAAGGTCGCGAGCGCCGGCACCACCAGCAGCCAGAGGAAGTTGTTGAAGATCGACTGGCGAAACTCTCCGTCGTTCAGCATCCAGACGTAGTTACTGGCACCGACGAAGTTTTGTCCGGCGCGGTCATGCAGGCTGAACCAGACCGACATGATCACGGGGTAGATGAGGTAGATCGTCAACGCGAACAGCGCCGGGGCGAGAAACAGCCATGGCCGGATGGCATTGGTGATGCGCAGGTTGCGCGACGCCTCGACACCAGATCTCCCCTTCGATGGGAAAATCAGATCGAGAATGAAGCTGGTTCCCCAGAAGTAGGCGGCGCAGCCGAGAACCCCGGCCACCATCGTTCCTACGGCAAAGACGAGCTGTTGCATGACATGTCCCTCCCCCTGAAATGCACTTTGCGTGCAGGGCATGGCGATTGTCGCCGTTCTCGTTGGGGCCCTGCCGCGCCAAGCGTTCAACGGACCCAAGGACAGGACGGGCGGCGCAATCGCCGCCCGTCGTCCATTTTTACTTGATGGCGTCCCAGGCCTTCTGAACGCTGTCGGCAACGTCGGAAGCGGACTTGCCGCCGACGAAATCGACCATGCCGGTCCAGAAGGCGCCCGCGCCGATCTTGCCGGGCATCAGGTCGGAGCCGTCGAAGCGGAAGGTCGTCGCATTCAGCAGGATCTCGCCCTGCTTCTTCAGCGGCGGGTTGCCGTAGGCATCGACGTTGACGCTCTTGTAGGGCGTCAGGAAGCTCGTCTGCGCCATCCAGACTTCATGCGCGATCGGTGTCTTCAGGAACTCGATGAAGGCGCGTGCCGCCGGCGTGTCCTTGGTGATCATCGCCAGCGTGCCGGCACCGAGAACCGGATTGCCGAGATCCTTCTTGCTGTCATAAGGCGGCATGTAGAAGAAGTCGGCATCCTCGCCGATCACCGTGCCCTCAGGGAAGAACGACGGAATGAACGAAGCCTGGTGATGCAGGTAGCACTTCGGCGGCGACGCGAAGAGCCCCTTCGGGCTGTCGCGGAAGTCGGAGGACGCGACCGCTGCCGCGCCGCCGTCGACGAACTTGTCGTTCTTGGCAAACCAGCCGAATTCGTCGATCGCGCCGACGACTGCCGGATCGTTGAACGGGATCTCGTTCTTGACCCACTTGTCGTAGACATCGGCCGGCTGCGTGCGCAGCATCATGTCTTCCACCCAGTCGGTGGCCGGCCAACCGGTCGCGCCGCCCGAGCCGAGGCCAATGCACCAGGGCTTCTGGCCATCAGCGGCGATCTTCTCGGTAAGCGCCTTCAGCTCTTCCATGGTCTTCGGCACTTCGTAGCCGGCGTCCTCGAAGTTCTCAGGCGAATACCAGACCAGCGACTTCACGTCGATCTTGTAGGGGAAGGCATAGAGGGCGGCGTTACCGTCCTTGCCCTTGTAGGTCGAGAGATCGACCCAGGACTGGCCGGCCGCATAATTGTCGAGCAGCCACTTCTGAGTATCATCGCCGAGCGGCGTCAGGTAGCCCTTGGACGCCAAGTCGCCAATCAGGCCCGGCTGCGGCAGGATGGAAATATCGGACGGGCTGCCGGCCTGGGTGTCGATGACGATCTGCTGTTCGTAGTTTTCAGAGGACGAATATTTGAGCTCGACGCCGGTCGCCTCGACGAAATAGGCATAGACGCTCTTGAAGAGCGCTTCGTCCTCGCCGCGCCAGGGTCCGAAGATCGTCAGCGTCTGCCCCTTGAGGTCGTGACCCTTCTTGAATTCCTCGAAGCTCGCCCAGTTGAATTTGGAATCTTCGCCAGGCTTGAACTTCAGATCCGCAGCGCCGGCAGCGCCCGCAAACAGCGCCAGCGCAGCCACGCTCAACAGAAATGATCTCTTCACGGTGTTCTCCTCCCAAGATGAACCCGGATCCCGCCGGGCAGATCATCAACGCGCAAAATTCAAAGCGCTTTGAGTTTGCTAACAAACCATTCCGACACTCCAGGAGTCAAGAGCTTTCGATTCACCGGCCTTCTGCCGACAGTATTTTGCTTTGCGGCAACTTTTTGCAGCGCGAAGTCGGCTAATTCCGCTTTGTATGATGAAAAACGAGTGTTACAGAATTCGAGGGCGCTGGATCAAACCATAAAAATCATACGGATATTCAAAGCGCTTTGGGAGGGAAATTGACCATGGCGGTCAATCTCAAGCAGCTCGCGGAACTGCTCGGCCTGTCGCAGACGACAGTCAGCCGGGCGCTGAACGGCTACCCGGAAGTCAATGCGGAAACCCGCCAACGCGTGCTGCAGGCCGTGCGCGAAACGGGCTATCGGCCGAACCGGGCCGCCCAGCGCCTCGCTACCGGCAAGGCCTATTCGATCGGCATGGTCATGCCGATAGCGGCCGGCATCGATTCCGACGTGCATTTCGGCGAATTCCTCGCGGGCCTCGGCGAGGAAGCGGTCAAGCACGACTTCCATTTCGTGCTCAATCCGAGCGCGCCGGAAGACGAGGAGGCGACCTTCCAGCGCCTGGCCGCCAGCGGCAACGTCGACGCACTGTTCCTCGCCTATATGCGCGCCAACGACCCGCGCATCGCGATGCTCAAATCGCTGTCGATGCCCTTTGTCGTCCATGGGCGCTCGATCGGCGAGGCACGGGACTATCCTTTCCTCGACATCGACAACACCGGCGCCTTCTATGACGCGACACGGCTGCTGATCCAGCTCGGGCATCAGCGGATTGCGCTGATCAACGGACCCGACTACCTGACCTTTTCCATCCGCCGCCATAAGGGCATGGCCCGGGCGCTGGCCGAGCATGGGCTCAACCTCGACGAAACCCTCGTCCACCACTCGCTTATGACCGACGAACACGGATATCGCAGCATGCAGCGCTTCCTGCAGCAGCCCGACGCGCCGACCGCGGTGCTCTGTTCAAGCACCGTGCTGGCGCTTGGCGCCGTCAGGGCGATCAACCAGGCGGGACTGGCGATGGGCCGCGACATCTCGCTGATCGCGCATGACGATGTGCTGCCGATGCTGAAGCCGGAGAATTTCAGCGTGCCGCTGACGACGACGCGGTCGTCGCTCCGGGCAGCCGGCGGGCGCATCGCGACCCGACTGATTGCAGGCATCCTCAAGAGCGGCGATTATCCCGACCAGGAACTCTGGCGCGCCGAATTGATCGTCCGCGCCTCGACTGGCCCCGCTCCGCAGAAATGAAAACGCGCCGCAGAGGCGGCGCGTCAGATATCGACGGATACCAATTTGCGCTGATCAGAAGCGCGGCGGCTTGCGACCCGCCTTGCGATAGGCAGCGATGACGGTGTTTGCCATCAGCATGGCGATGGTCATCGGACCGACGCCGCCCGGTACCGGCGTGATGACGCCCGCGACCTTTTCCACTTCGGAAAATGCAACGTCACCGACGAGCTTGGATTTGCCTTCGCCCTTTTCCGGCGCGGACACGCGATTGATGCCGACATCGATGACGGTGGCGCCGGGCTTGACCCAATCCGCCTTGACCATTTCCGCACGACCGACAGCCGCCACGAGAATATCGGCATTGCGGCAGACTGCCGGCAGATCCCTGGTGCGCGAATGGGCCGTCGTTACGGTCGCATTGGCGGCAAGAAGCAGGGCCGCCATCGGTTTGCCGAAAAGGTTCGAGCGGCCGATAACCACCGCATTCAGGCCCGAAAGGTCTTCGCCATGGGTCTGGCGCACGAATACCATCGCGCCGGCGGGCGTGCAGGAAACCAGACCGCCTTCGAGATCGCCGGTCGCAAGCTTGCCGGCGTTGACGACGTGCAGGCCGTCCACGTCCTTTTCCGGCAGGATCGACTGGATGATCGGTTCGGAGTTCAGATGCTTCGGTAGCGGCAGCTGGACCAGAATGCCGTGGATGGCGGCGTCCGCATTGAGCTTGGCAACCAACGCCGCCAGATCTTCCTGGGTCGTTTCTTCAGGCAAGGTGTGCTGGACCGACTGAAAACCGCATTCCTTGGCCATCTTGCTCTTCGAAGAGACATAGGCATGGCTTGCCGGATCATTGCCGACGATCACGACCGCGAGACCGGGGCGCACGCCCGCATCAGTTTCGAGCGCCTGTGTCGCGGATTTCACGGCCTCGATAACCGAAGCGGCAACCTGCTTGCCATCAATCACAGTCGTCACGGCATTCCTCCTGGCTTCCTGTTCGCGGGACACTCTAATTCGCCTCGGGAAAGGCGATTGCCTCAAAGCGCCCTATGCTGTCCCAAACGCATAAATGCAAGGGGTCGGCATGGCCAGATGCACGTTTGCAGCGCAGGCCGCGACATTTCCTCTCATCACTGAAAGGCTGCCTGCTCGTTCTTCGCAGATGCTGAGGTTCAGCGACGCGCGACCTTCTGGCGGGAGTAGCTCTCGACGCGCGACCTGAGCGCGCGAAGATCGTCCTGCACCTTAGCGATGCCGAGATCGTCCTCGGGCTCGATAGCCAGGGGCGACGGCCTTGTCGGGGAAGCCTGGCTTGCCAGCTCGCGCGAAGCGAGATAGGCGGCAGCCAGCGACTGCGCATGGTGGGCTGCTGGCGAGAATGGCGGCGGCAGATCCGGTTCGCGCGCCTTCATTTCTTGCTCATTGCGCGCGCCAGGCCCTGGTTCCGGGTCGGTGCCCGGCTCTGGCGGATCCGGGTCGACAGTCTCCGGCGGCGCACCCCTCGGGCCGACAAACAACCCGTTCAGGCTGCGATAGATGCCGAGCAGGATACCGAGACCGAAACCGGCGAAAAAGCCCGCAAGCGTTGCGCCGATGACGATGATCTTGCGCGACGGCCCCTTGGGCTGCAACGCAGGCTCCGCCCGCGAAACGACGCGGATGTTCTTGGCCGTCAGCTTTTCTTCCTCGCGCGTTTCGCTGGCGCGCTTCAGGAAGGACTCGTAGATTTCGCGGGTCGCGGCAGCATTTCGCTCCAGTTCGCGCAGCTCGACCATCTCGCCGGACGAATTGATCTGGCGGGCCTTCTGCGCTGCGAACTGCCGGACCAGATCCCGCTCCGCACTCTCGGCACGATCGAGTTCGGTCTGGGCGGTGGCCGCAATGCGCCGCAGCTCATTGGCGATCTCGGCGCGGGAGGATTCAAGCGACTGTACGGCGGCAATGCGCTGCGGGTGACGGGGACCGAGGCTTGCATCGAGCGAGCTCAACTGCGCCCTGGTCGCCGCATATTGCTTGCGCAGCTCGGCGAGCGCCATCGAGCTGACTTCCTCCGGAAAGGCGCCGGTCAGCACGTCATCGAGCCGGACCTTGCCGGACACGTCGGCCTTCGCCTTTGCTTCGGCGATCCGGTTGCGCGCAGCAGCGACCTGATCGCTGAGGCTGAGCAGTTGTTTGTCGGCGATCAGCTCGCCGCCGGCGCCGACGATATCGTTGCGCGCCTTGTATTCCTCGATCGCCTTTTCAGCGGTATCGAGTTCGGCCTTGAGTTCGGAGATACGCTGATCGAGCGCCGCGGTGGTCTTCTGGAAGAAGCCGGACTGTGCCGCCGTCTCCTCGCCCAGAAAGGTTTCGACCAGGCGGTTGACGATCAGCGCCGATCTCTCCGGGCTTCGGCTCTGCGCTTCGACGATGACGATGAAGGTCTTGGGATCGCGCCAGACGCGGATGGCGTCGCTCAGTTTCTGCAGGGTGCGCGGCGAGACTTCGCCTTCCGCCGCGCCAGTTCCTGAAAACTCGGCATCGTTCTGCAGATCGAGATCACGTGCGACCTTCTCCATCACGGTGCGCGAGCGCAGAACCTCGAGCTGGCTGTCGACAAGCGCAAGAATGGCTTCCGTCGCCAGCGACTGCTTGGAGAGATCGGAATCCGTCAGCCGCACCTCGCGCGGGTCGATATAGAGCCTGCTCTCCGAGAGATAGATGCTGGGTGTCGACAGGGCGATCGCGACGCCGGCGACGGCGCCGAGTATCGTCGTGGCGGCAATGACGAAACGAACCTGCCAGACGGAGCGAAGCACGGCCTTGATGTCGACGAGCGGTCTGTCACCGGGTGGCAGCAATGCATCTCCACCCGAACCGTCGGAGGCGTCGTCCGCATCCCGACCGGCCAGCCACCGGGCAATCTTGCCGTCCGCACCGCCAAGGCCACGCTGCGGCCGAGTAGCCGGACCGCTCAGTGCCGACGGTATCTTGGGTTGGGGTGTCGCGCGAGCTGCATGCCGCGACGCGGCATAGCCCGGCTGTGTAGCCGCTTGATCGGCCTCGACAAAGCGGTCGAGCAACGACGAGCCGGCGGATCCTCGGCCTTTGGCGTCGGGCTTTTGCGCGCGCGCCGAGACCCGCGGGCCCCCTGCTGCGATATCGAGCAACGATGCACGCGGAACCGGGCGTTTTTCGTCGTCGACGTTGAACATGACTTATCCCGCGGCTGCCGAGATGGCGAATTCCGAATAGTGAATTCAACCTAAGGAAACAGGGAAAACAAATGGTTAATTTTGGAGAAAGAACCAACCCCAGAAACGGGCGATCTCACGCCTTATTAAGCTTTCCCGCCTATGACGGGAGAGACTCCTGGAAGTTCGATCGTGCACCACCGCATCAAAGCGCTTTATCTTCGCCACAGGGCGCTTGTTCACGCCTATCTCTCGATGACGGGGGGTTCGGCGGGGCGGCTCGTGTTGTCGCTTGCGTATTTTATCGCTGTTGCCAACACGCTTTCCATCGCCGATTTCGGTCTCTTTGCCACGGCGTCCGCCGCCGGCATCATGATCTCGCGCGCACTTGCCTTCGGCTTCATGTCGCCGCTCTACCGCGTGGCGACGGTGAAACCGCTGCTGGTGGGTACCTATAGCGCCGGGTTTCTCGTCGGCGCGCTGCTTTCCCTGCCGGTGATCGCACTGATCTGCGTCGGCACCTTCATCGCGCTTTTTTCACGCGACATGTCGGCCGGCACCTTTGCGGCCTTCATGGCGGCCGAGATCATCTGTTGGCGCGGGCTCGAAACGGCGGTCATCGTTCTCAACGGCCTCGGCCGCTTCGGCCGCGGCGCTCTGCTCGTGGTCATCGCCACGGCAATCCGCACGGCGGCGGCGCTGCTGTTTGCGCTGCTTCAGGTCAACACGCTTGGCGCCTGGTCGCAGTTCTATCTCGCCGCCAACGCCATCAGCCTCGTCATCGCTCTCGTACTGTTTTACCCAAGGGTGCGTCTTCGCTGGCAGCCCCGGCTCTACTTCCGCCGCTGGGGCGATTCGGTCTCGGTCGCAGGCGCCGAAATCCTCTTCTACATTCAGTCGGAGTTTGACAAGATCGCCGTGCTGGCGATCGGCGGCCCGGCCGTATCCGGCATCTATGCGATCCTGATGCGGCTTGCCGATCTGACCGCCCTGCCGGTGCGCTCGTTCAACACGCTGCTCGTCCAGCGGATCATGCGCACACCCGATGCGATCGCCCGCTGGCCCGTTCGCCTATCGATCGAGTTTGCCGTGGCTGCCGCCTCGTTTGTCGCCATCGCTGCAATGGCCGTTTATCTTTACGTTTTCCCGAACGGTCTGGGCCATAACGTTTCGGCTGCAGCACCGATCGTGGCGATGATCCTGCTGGTACCATCGTTCCGCAATCTGATCGAGTATCATTCGGAACTGCTCTATGCGACCGGCCGCACCGTGCGGCGCATGGCCAACCTGCTGGTCGCGGGCGTGGTGAAAGTGGGGTTGCTTGCGATGCTGCTGACGACGACCACGGATGTTGCCGAGTGGGCGCCATCGCTCAACCTGATCTTCCTGGTTTTGTATTTGCTATCCTTCGGCCTGACCTATACCGCGCTGAGCAAGCCGGCCAACCGGGTCATCTGACGCGAGTTCGACCACGGCCTTGCGGATATCGTCGAGATCGTGGCCGACGAACGACTGGACGCCGATGCCGATCTGGTGCGGGGCCATATCCCTTAGGAAATCCCTGAGGCCGGCAATGCCCTGCCGATAACTGTCGTCGAACCAGAGCACGTGGCAAAGTGCATCGGATGAGGGCTTGTGCCCCTGCCCGCCCATAACCTCGTCGACGAAGCGGCCATAGATCGTGCATTCGGAAAAGGCGCGTGTTTTTGTCACCGCTCGAACCCAGTTGCGGCCATGCAGCGCTTCGACATGGTCGACGAGCTTGCGGCATGTGTCGTTGCGCCAGGCGATCAACGTATTGATGTAATCGTTGGCCGGCAGCGCATAGGGGCCGATACCGAGAAGCCGATCGGAATGCGCAAGCCATGCCAGATGATTGGAGCGCATATTTGCGTCAATCGCCGCATCCTTGCGGTAAAGCGTCAGTCGGCCGTCCCGCCAGAGTGTGGCGGGGTCGAAGTCGCGAAGGAAGACGACATCGGAATCGACCGCGAACATCGCCGCCTCATCGATATGGCGGGCAAGCGCCAGACGTCGAAGCTGCTGAACGTGCCAGCCGCGCAGTGGTAGGCCAAAGGGGCTCAGCCAGATCTTGCGGCGCCCGCCCGAGAGCGGGTCGGTGACGGGACGCAGCCACCAGGGCAGAAGATCGCGCTCGTCGATGACCTGCCGCCGCGATCCTTCGAGCTGCCGGAAAAGCGTGACGTCGAAATCGGCGACGAGCAGATAGTGCACCCAATCGCCCTGCAGCCGCCGATCCATGCTTTCGCACATCAGGCGGCAGCGCTCGAAATCATTGGCGTAGGACGCAGTGACAACAGCGGTTCGCCTGGAGGGCTCGGTCAGCATTTTCGCGCTCCGAGGCTGGAGTTGCCGACGCTTTTTCGAGCGCGGCCCGTCAGCTTGTGCAGGAATACACGCAGCAGGAACAGCGGGTTGCCGAGGACATAGCGGCGCCACATGCGCTTCGGCTCAAGAGCCAGCCGGTAGAACCATTCGAGCCGCAGCTTGCGCAGAAGCTTCGGCGCACGCGGGAACTCCTGAGCGACGAAATCGAACAATGCGCCGACGGTGATCACCAGCCGTGCATCCTGCGGGCCGACATAGGTATCGACCCATTTCTCCTGCATCGGGCTGCCCATTGCCACGAGAAGAATATCGGCTCTCAGAGCCCGCACGTCGGCGAGCAGTTCGCGCGACCGGCTGCGATCGAAGAAACCGTCCGAAACAGGCAGGAATTCGTGCCAAGGCGCGTGTTTGCGAAAGTTCTCGGCCGCGCGCGCCAATACGTCCGGCCGCGCGCCGATCATCGCGATCCGCATCGGCCGATCGAGGTAGGTCAGCAAGGCCGGAACGAAATCGGTGCCGTTGAGATTGGCCGGGAACATGCCTCCATGGAACAAATAGGAAGCGATATCGACGCCGTGGCCATCGGGAAATACGATCTGGCGGCGCAGCACATCCCGATATTCGGTGTCCTTCAACATCAGGTTGGCGTTGTTCGCATTGAGAAAGGCAAGACTCACCTGTCCACTGCTGCGAGAAACCGCGTCGTTGGCAAAGGCGAAAGCGCTCGCCCAGCCGAGATCGGCGACCGGCATGCCCAGGATCATGCGCTGCGATACCGCAACGTTCGAGGCGGCGACAGATATGGTCACGACCGGCCTCCGTCGTGGACCTTCAATCGTGGTCGAACCTGGGCGCTTGCGTCATTTGCGGCAAGGCCGGGCAACACATCCAGCATGACCTGCATCATCCTGGCCTTTTGAGTCCGGTGGAACGCTGCGCCGTCCAGGCGCTGCGAAAGGCCGGCGCGCGCGTGGGCGACCTTTTCCACCAGCAGGCGGGCAAACTCCCGGGGATCGTCGGTCGGCGTGCAATTTTCCGGGATCGTCTCGATGCCACGCAACGAAGCCTGCGTGGCAACCGACGGCATGCCGAGCTCGAACGTCTCGATACTTTTCAGCTGTACCCCCGTGCCGCCACGGCTGATCAGCGGCACGACGGCACTGGCCGCAACGAAGGCGCGGGCGTCCGGCACGCGACCAACGAAACGAATGCCCGGATGCGAAACGACAGGCGCTCCATCCAGTTGCCCGGCGATCGCGATCGACATGTCCTGGGGAAGATGGGGCACGACCTGATCCAGGAACCAGTCCAGGCCGAGCCGGTTCGGCCGCCAGCTCCAGGTGCCGATCAAGCCGAGGTCGTGCTGGCGCTGCACATCAGGCACAATCGGCGCGTCCCAGCCGGTAACCAGCGGCAGCACGAATGCCCGGTCGTAAACAGCACGACCGAAACCGAGACGATCCGCCTCGGCGAAGGTCCACAATCCGACGGCATTCTGCGCCAGTTGCTGTTCGTAGCGTTCGAGATACAACGCCTCGCGCCGAAAGAGGAAGCGCTCCAAAAGGCCCTTGGCACGCTCGGCATTTTCCAGGGCGGAATCGGCCTCGACATTGTGAGCGACATAGATCGACGGATAGGACCTGAAAACTTGAGCGAACGCCGCGGGCAGTTGCACGGAATTGAGGACCAGACCGTCGAAGGGTGCAAGCCCGTCGAGGATCGACTGGATCCGGCCCGCCGATACGCCAAGCATCTTGGCTGACGACACCGAGGTGCGATTGAGAAAAGCGGTCGCAAGCCAGCTCAGCTTTTGCAGGCGGCCAGCCTTGGCATTGGTCACTTCCAGTTCGCCAAGCAGGTGCATCTCGCAGTCGGGCGCCGGGCGCCGCCCGGGCTGCAGAAATCCGATGACACTGACCCGATGGCCAAGCGCGAGCAGACCGTCAAGCACCGCACGATTGGCGATATCGAAACCGGAGGCGGGATTGTCTACGGGAACGAGTGAGGAAACCAGGACCAGATGCATTTTGCCACACGTCATGGATGGAGCATTGCGCCTTTCTTTAGCAGCGCGGGGTGAAGGACCGCTTAAAGCATTCATTCAAAAGTCGTTTTGCCGGTTCAGCATCTGTTTAGGAAGATTTGCTTTAGTGCTTGCCAGCAATCCGCTTGCACAGGTTTCACGATGACGTCTATCGGCCAGGATATTTCCGTCTATTTCCGGACCGAGTTGGAAGACGCCGGTGACATCGAACTCGTCGTGGTGCTACCGACCTTTCGGCGCCCGGAACATGTCATCAAGACGCTGAAAACCATTGTTTCCCAACGGCCTGACGTTGCCTTTGCCACGGTCGTCATCGAGAACGACGATGAAGGTCTGGCAGGTGCTGCGGCGGCGAAGGACTTCTTCCTCGGGCACCCGTCCGACTCCATCGTCATCATCGCCCACCAGCGTGGAAACTGCTACGCCTACAACGCCGGCTGGGCGATGGCGCTCGAAACCTATCCCAACCTGCGCGCCATTGCCATCATCGACGACGACGAGATCGCCTCACCCGAATGGCTCGATTGCCTCGTCACGGCACAGCAAGCGACCCAGGCGGACATGGTCGGCGGTCCACAGCTGCCGGTTTTCGAGGATATGAGCGGGCAGAAGTGGAAGCGGCACCCGGTGTTTACGCCCCATTATGAGACGACAGGACCTGTGCCTATCCTGTTTTCTTCGGGTAACGTGCTGGTGACGCGCCGGGTTCTCGACGCCATGCCGCGCCCGTTTCTGGACCCGGCTTTCAACTTCATCGGTGGCGGCGACGCCGACTTCTACAGCCGCAGCAAGGAGAAGGGGTTTTCGTTCGCCTGGACCAAGGAGGCCTGGGTGGCGGAAACGGTGCCGGCACGGCGCACCAACGCATCATGGATCCGTGCGCGAAGCCTCAGAAACGGGGCAATTTCGACGATGCTCGAGCACCGCCGGGATCCGAGCTTTGGCGGACGGGTGAAGACCTTCGGCAAATCGCTTGCGCTGCTTGGCGCCGCTATCCCGCGCGGCATCAAACTATGGAGAAAAACCGGTCTTGCCGCCGCCGGTCTCTACCACTTCTATGTGGCTGTCGGGCGGCTGATGGCGGAGTTCGGCCTGGTCAACGAACAATACCGCAACCCCGAAAAGAACTGAGCGCCGCTGAGTGGCGATCAGTGGGTGCTGGCGTTGATGCTGCCTTCCGGCAACTTGTCGTTGGCGACGTTGCCGTTCTTGTCGACGATGGCGACCGGCTTCTGACGCGGGACGTTCTGGCCGTTGGCCACGCGCTTGACGTCGTCCTTGGTCAGATATTCGAGCTGTTCGACGAGGACCTCGGTGATCACCTCGCCGCCAAGCTTCTTGTTGAGCCCATCCTTGACCGTCGACTTGAAGGTCGGCAGGTCGAACGTGCCTGTGTCGCCGACATCGATGAACCTCGAACCGACCAGCATGTCGTAGAGTTCGTCGGTGACCATCTGGCGAAGCGGCGCGCGCAGATTGTTGATGCCTTCCTTCGTCGCCGAGAAGGAAAGCTTGGTCAGGAAATAGCCCTGTACGGCGCCGTCCTTGATGACGGGAACCGTGATCATTTCTCCCGGAACATATTGCTCCGATGCACGCCGCGTTGCTTCCGCATCCGAGACGACGGGCGCCGAGGCGCTCTGCATCGAATAATAGACGGATCCGAGCGTGACGGCGCAGACCCAAACCCCGGTGAGAACGAGCTTGAGCATTCAGAAATCGCTATAGCGGAACTGCGCTTCGGAATAGATGCCGTCGGCATCTGCATCCTGGGCGGCGGTCTTCAGCAGATCGACGACGGATCGCACTGCGTCGAGGTGGGCTTCGACCTTTTGCGAGTTGATCTCGAGCTTGTCGCGCAGGTGACGGGTCTGCGACGCGAAGGCCGGCGAAAACTCGCCCGGCAGCGTATCGCGGTGCAGCATCGTCAGTTCGTAGAGGCAACGGCTCTTGTGCGCGTTCGACGTCTTGATATCGAACTCCGGATCGACGCCGATACGGCTGTTCTCATTGTCGATGATCATTTCCAGCCGGCCGAGCACGTTCTGGATCCGGACGTCGTTGGATGCCACAGCTTCCATAAATGAACTCCCAATTAAGCTTGTTTGTTTTTATCGTCTTCAGTCGTGTAGCCAGTGAGCGTCTTGCGCTCGTATTCCTGCACGAGGCTTGCGGCCAGGTTTCGGCTGTTGCCATCGAGCGAGGCATTGACACGTTCGCGCGCATCGCCGGCAGCCAACTGGTCGGCAATGCCGATGCCGCCGCTCTTGGAAATGACATCGCCGATCTGCTCGGCCATCATGCTTTTCCAGATGTCGCCGGACGTGCCCTTTCCGAAAACATTCTCGCTGTCGTTCGGAAGCATGGATTTCACGAAATTCTGCAGGATCATCGCTTCGAACTTGCGATAGGTCTCGGGAACCTTCTTCTGCTCGACCCGGTTGTTGATATCGCCGAGGCCGCTCGATCCCTCCGAAGAGTTGAGGACGTTGACGGCGGCGGCGAAACCGTTGCCGTTTTCGGCGAGGCTCGTCGCCTGGAAGGCGGCGCGATTGGCCTTCAGCCGGGCCTGCGCTTCCTGCACCTCGGCCGGATCGGCCGCGCGCACGACGTCCATCACCAGATCGCTGGGCGGAGAGATAGCCATGACAAATCCTCTCGACAACGGCATCGCAGCGACCCCGACCGGGCCGACGCAATCGCGCGTTCAACATCTCGACCGAACGTCCCACCACACGGGGGTGGAGCGTTCCGGATGTCGCACTATCGCCCGTCAACCTTACCGGAAGCTGGCGCTTGGCGGGCAACGTGTTGATCGATCAGGTCATAGATCGAATTGTCGGCCTCTTCCCGGTCTTCCGATTGCCGGGCATCCTTCATGTTTTCCTCGAGCCGGTCGGCCTTGGCCCGCTCCTTCAGCATGCGCGCTTCGTGCGTCTGCTGGATGCCGAACAGCATCTGGTCCTTCTGCACGAGGCGCCCGACCTGCGAGGAATAGTGGCCGGAAAACATGCGATGCATCGGATGGGCCGAGCCCATGGCATCGACGACGACATCAATCGTCTCGGCCAGGGCCTCGCGCTGCCGCACCATCTCGACAAAGTCAGCCTCGGCCATCTGCTCGAGATGCCGTTGGACTGCGACCAGGCGCTTGAGCTTCTGCGACCGCGTCTTCATGTGGCTATCCCCCTTGCATGACCGGCGCAAAGCCGTCGCCGAACAGGCGCAGCATGGCGGCGATACCGAGATAGAGCAGGAACATGCCGCCCATGATCAGATAGGGCTGCGAGATGAAGTAGATCGGGATCTGCGGCGCCAGCTTGTTGACCATGCCGATGGCGACGTTGAACAAAAGGCCATAGATCAGGAAGGGGCTCGCGAGCCTCAGCATGATCATGAAGGTCTGCTCGAGCGAATCCGTCAGGGTGATGAGCACGCCCTGCGGATCGAAGACGCTGCCGACCGGCATGACCCGATAGGACTGGGCGATCGCCTCGAACATCACGTGGTGGAAATCGAGCATGAACAGGATCATCAAGCCGGCAAAACTGATCATGCTGGTGAGCTGGTTTTCCGCCGTGTCTTCGATCACGTCCGACGACGGCGGCGGGCTGAAGCCCATCAGCATCGTTATCGTCGTGCCAGCGAACTGAAGGCCGAGCACATAGTAGCGGGCAACCAGGCCGATGACCGCGCCGACGGCGGTTTCGGCAGCGATCAGGTAGATATAGGTGTGTCCCTTGCCGGTCACCTGCGGATAGATATCGGTCCACATGACGGGTAGGATCGCCATGGAGATGGCGACCGCGATGAACAGCCGGATCTGCATGGGAATGCGCGCGGTCGAGAACCCCGGCATGATCATGATACACGCCCCGATCCGGCAGAATGCCGCAAACAGTGCGAGCACCGTGCCCTCGGGGTCGGTTATCATGAAATAGAGCCGATGATCTTGATCTCGAGGCCCTTGGCAAGCTCGACATGCGAGAGCACGGGCAAAGTGGCAAAAAGACGCTCGATGATCATGCGGACATAAGAACGGGATTCGGGCGAACTTACCAGTACGAAGGGCATGCCGCGATCGAGATGTTCACGGATAACTTTCGTCGCCTGCTCGCTGAACTCTTCGAGATGGCGCGGATCGATGTCGAACTCGACGACTTCACCCTTTGCGTCGCGCTTCAGCGCCTGGTGGAACACCATATCCCATTTGTTGCCGAGGCGCAGGACGCGCAGGACGCCGTTGTCGGCAAGGTCGCCGCACAGCTGCTGCGACATGCGCACACGCACGTGCTCGACGATCTGCTCCGTCTTGCGGACATGCGGCGCGAGTTCGGCCACCGCTTCGAGGATCAGGTGCAGGTTGCGGATCGATACCCGCTCCGCCAAGAGCAGCTTCAAGACTGCCTGCAGGCCGGAATAGGACATGTGCGAAGTGCAGATTTCGTCGGCCAGCTTGCGGTATTCCGGGTCCAGCCGATCGATCAGTACCTTCACATCCTTGTAGGACAAGAGATGCGGCAGGTTGTTGCGGATCACTTCGGACAGATGCGTCAGCACCACCGAGACGTTGTCGATCGGGTGGAAGCCTTCGCGCTTCAGGTCTTCGGTGAATGTCTCGAGGATCGAGACCGCCGGCATGCCGAAGGCGGGCTCACGGATCTCGTCTCCCGGCACGCTCGGACGGCGGCCGCCGCCTGTGACCACCAGAACTTCACCGACACGCACCGTGTTGGAGGCGATCGTCGTGCCGTGGATGCGCACGTGATAGGCCTTGTCCGGGATGCTGATGTCGTCGGAAACCTTGATCTCCGGAATGACGAGACCGTATTGACCGGCGAACTTGCGGCGCATCTTGCCGACGCGGAAGGCCAGTTCCTGGTGCGCGCCGAGCAGTCGGGTCGACACCTGCTTGCCGAGCAGCAATTCGATCTCCGCCGTCTTCAGCACCGATTTGACCGAGTCCGCCTCACCGTCCTTAGCCTGCTGGGCCGTCGCGGCTTCCTCCATCCGGCGCGCCGCATTTTCCGCCTCGATCTGCCGCGGAATGACCCAGCTCAGGAACGCCATGCCGCCGCCAAGGAACGCAAACGGCAGAAACGGCAGTCCCGGAACCAGCGCAAGCAGGATGATCAGACCGGAGGCAACCATCAAAGCGCGGGGATAACCACCGAGCTGCCCGACAACGGCCTGGTCGGTCGAGCCGGCGGTTCCGCCACGCGACACGAGGAGGCCGGCGGCGAGCGAGACGATCAGCGCGGGGATCTGTGAGACCAGACCGTCACCGACGGAAAGCTTGACGAAGACGTCGGCCGCTTCGCCGATCGGCATGTCATGGCGCAGATAGCCGATGATGATGCCGCCAAAAATATTGATCGCGGTGATGATCAGGCCGGCGATCGCATCGCCGCGCACGAACTTCGACGCGCCGTCCATTGCGCCGAAGAACGAGCTTTCCTGCTCCAGTTCGCGACGACGATGCTGCGCTTCCTTTTCGTCGATCAGACCGGCCGAAAGGTCGGCGTCGATCGCCATCTGCTTGCCGGGAATGGCATCGAGGGTGAAGCGCGCGCCGACTTCGGCGATACGCGTCGCACCCTTGGTGATGACGATGAAGTTCACCGTGATCAGGATCAGGAAGACGATCAGACCGATGACGAAATCGCCGGACATGACGAGGCTGGCGAAACCGGAAATGACGCCGCCGGCGGCGCCGTGGCCTTCGTGACCGTGGGAAAGGATGACGCGCGTCGTTGCGATATTCAACGCCAGGCGAACCATGGTCGAAATCAAAAGGATCGTCGGAAAGGACGAGAATTCGAGCGGCCGCTGGATCCACAGCGCCACCATCAGGATCAGGACCGAGAAGGCGATCGAGAAAGCCAGCCCCATGTCGATCAGGAACGGCGGGATCGGCAGGAAGAGAATTGCCAGGATCATGACGATCCCGAGCGCAAAGCCGATGTCCCGGCCCTTTGGTGCTACTTTCGGGATGATCAACGCCGCTTGCTGTGCCATGTCTCTTCCGTCTCTTCATGAGAGGTCGGGCAGCATTCACACGCGCTGCCCCAATCTTAAGACTGGAGATAGAGGCCCAAGCTTGCGCGAAGGTGGTAGCGCGACAGCGCCGCGCGTCAAATATGACGCGCAAAGGACGCTGTATCGCTTTAAACTTGCTGCATAATTTCATTCTTAAATCGGATCCGATTTAAGAATGAAATTATGCCGTAAGGCGCGCTCAGAATCCGGACTGGATTCGGGAGAAGACGATGTCGGTGAAGATCGAGATCTGGGCGCCGATGAAAGGCGCGGAAACAGCGACCGTGATCATCACGGCAAGGATCTTCGGTACGAAGGTCAGGGTCATTTCCTGAACCTGGGTCAGCGCCTGAATGAAGGCGATGACGACGCCGACGATCATCGCGGCGAGAACGGCGGGCCCCGAGGCAACGATCACGGTCCAGATCGCAGCCTGCACGATATCGAGGGCATCCGCCTCATTCATAGGGGTATCACTTTACCTTGACGCCTGGGCCGATAACGAGCTCCTTGCCGTTATCCAGCACTGCAATGATTCCGTCAGAGTATAGTTTGACTTCCTTGACAACGCCAGTGACTGTGCCGTCGGCATTGGTGACAGTCTTGCCGATCACCGCGTCCGCCTCGCTGAGCGACGTGCGCTGCAGCAGGCTTTCGAGATTCTTGTTGGTCTTGATCGTCTGTTCGACCTGCGAGAAGGTCGCGAGCTGCGCGATCTGCTGCGTGGCGTCCATCGGCTGCGTCGGGTCCTGATTCTTCATCTGGGCCACGAGCAGCTTGAGGAAGCTCTCGTAGTTCAGCGACGCCTTGCTGGCGTCGTTGCCAGAGTCGGCACCCGAGACGATCGGGGTGTAGTCATTGTTGCTGACGCCGCTTACCGCCATGGTGCGATCTCCTTGCGAATCTGCTCGACCGTGGCCGGCGTGATTTCCTGCGTGTTGAGGATGCGGTCTTCGATGGCGTAGAGCCCACGGATCGCCTTCAGCGCTTCGAAGGCGCGGCCGTTGGTGACCAGGCCGTCGACCCGCTTCAGTTCGGCCAGGATCTCTTCGTTCTTGAAGCAGTTAAGCAGCATGACGACCGACTTGCGGAACATTGCGGTCGATTGCTCGGCGCCTTCCGGGTTGATCAGGATCATCTGGGCGATGAAGTAGAGCTGCTTCAACGGCGTCGTCGCGTCTTCCGGCTGAAGCACGTGGTTTTCCAGAAGGAAGGTCACGTCATTCAGGAATTCGACGGCGACCTTGCGGTCAACGCGAAGCACCGCGCCGTTTACAAAAATTCTTTCGCCCGACTTCAGCGAGATACGCAGTGTGCTCTTCATTTCAGTCCATCCCTGATGATGGTGGTAATGTCAATTATGCCCTGGAAGTTGGAGGATTCGCGTTTGCGGATCTTTTCCGTCTCGTTGAGTATCCAGATGGCGATCGAAATCAGATTGGCGCGCAGCTCTTCGTTGAGCTGGTTTTCCGGAGCGCGAAGATCCTCGATGAAGCGGATCCAGACGCGCCGGGTGAAATAGATCGCCTCGATGGCTTCTCTCGAATACCCGTTCTGCTGTCTTGCGGCTTCAAGGAGCGCAATCGAGCGATCGAGTACCTGCCGCTCTCGATTCTTGGAGTCGGCAACGCCATCCTCCATGATCTCGGCATAGGAAAATTGGTACATTCAGACATCCTTCATGTTTGTCCGGTCGCCTCTTCTCAGAGGTAGTTGAGCAAGCTCATCTGCTGCAGTCTCGACGTCAGCGCGTAGGATGTATCGAGCTGGGTCTTCAACATATTCACGCGCGTTGCGTTTTCTTCCTGATCGATGCCGTTGACGTCGATGATGTGGGTCTTGATGAGCTTCTCCTGCGCCTCGATCGAAGTCGTCGCCTTCTTGACGCGCGACTCCGAGATACCGAGCGAGCTGCGTTCCCCGTTCAGGCCGGCAATAGCCTGCTCCATGTAGCCGAATGCGGCGTTGTTGAGCGTGTTGCGGACCTGCGAATTGACGTTCTTGTCCATCAGTTCCGACGAGATCACGCTGGCAAGCGCGAACATCCGGAAGCTCTTGGTATTGGCGTTGGTCGAGCTCTCGATGACCTCGCTGGCGCTGATCCGGCTCGTCATGTTCTGGCTCGAGGCATCAGACCAGTTGGCATCCCAATCCGTGCCCATGAACATCGGTTCGAGCTTGGTCGTGATGAAGTCCTGCATCTGTGCCGGCGTGAACTGGCTCATGTCGGTCAGGCTGTTTGTCGACATGTAGCTGCTGAGCGCCGTATCGAATGCGGCCTTGGCCGCAGACGGAGGCACGGAGTTGTAGTCCGCGAGCGGCTTGACGTCTGAGTTGATGCCCGAAAACAGGAACTCACCGTTGAAAGAGGTGTTCGCCGCCGATGTGAAGATCTGAAGCGCGCCATTCACTTCGGACTTCAGGATCTTCATCGCGTCGACGCTGTCGTTGCCCTTGTAGGTCACAAGCGTGTCGCGCACCTTCTCGGCGGCCTTCTGCATCGTCTCAAGCGCGCCCTGGGAGGCGGAAAGCCTCTGCGTGACCACGGCGTTGGTGCCCTTCAGGGAGCCCATCCTGTCCAGCTCGCGCTGCAGATTGAGCGATCGCGACGTCGACGCCCCAAGCGTTAGGCCGATGTCGTAGTGAATGCCGCTCGTGCTTTCCTGGGTGCGTCGCAGCAACTCGGCCTGAGTCTGCTGGATCGTCAGGCGCATGGCGGTCTGAATCGCCAGGTTCGAAACGAAGGATGTCTTCATGATTACCTCACAGCTTCCATAAGGGCCGCCATCATGGCGTCCACGGTGCTGACCAGCTTGGCCGATGCTTTGTAGGATTGTTCGAGATCGAGCAGCAGCGACAGTTCTTCGTCGATGCTGACGCCAGTCTGCTTGCTCAGCGCTTCCGCCGTGCGCGACAGCAGAGCCGACTTGTTGTCGTCGGCTGTCGATGCCGTCTTGCGGAACTGCTCCAACCAGCCGACGGAGCTGGTGGCGAAATTCAGAATGTTGCTGTTGCTGTCGAGGCCGGACGCTGGGTCGAACGCCATGTTCTCACCCATTGCGTTGATGAAGCCGTCCAGCAGGGCGGTATAGCCTGCATTGCCGGTGGGGTTGTTCGACGTACCGTCGAAACCACCGTCGCGCAGCATCAGCGGGTCTGCCTTGGCAAGCGCGTTGACCGTGATCTTCGATGCCATGCCAGGCACGATGCCGACTGGCGGAATACCCGCCGTTCCCCAGGTAAACAGGCCGGGCTGGCCGCCTTCCTGGAACATCGTCACCAGGCCGCGGGCGATTTCGTCGAGCTGCGACTGGAATCTCGGCCCGACGTCGTCGCGCAGCTGTACGAGTGCTGCTAGCTTGCCCTTCGCCGTCGTATCGGCGCCGGTTCCCGCGGCAATCGGCACGCCGTCGACATAGATCTTGTTGCCGACTGTCGTCGCGTCGTAAACGTTTTGCGAGGCGAAGGTGACCGAGCGCGGAATCGTCTCGAACAGCACGGTCCCGTCGGTGGTGAAGATCACAGTGTCGTTGTTGGCGCGCGTCGTCGTCGAAATGCCGACGATCTCGGAGACCTGCTTCAAAATCTTGTCGCGCTGATCGAGCGCGTCGTTCGGGTCCGACCCTTGCGCCGTTGCCGCCTTGACGGCGTTGTTGGCCTTTTCGAATTCCGCCAACAGGCCATTCAGCTTGTCGACCTCCAGCGCGATTTCCTTGTCGGCATTCTCGCGCATGTCCTGGACGGACTTGGAGGCCTTGTTGAGCGAATCCGCCAGGTCCCCGGCATCAGAAACCGCCGTTGCGGCGATCGTCTTGTTGCCAGGGGTCGCGGCAAAGGTCTGAAGGCTGTTGCGGAAATCGGCCAGCAGCTTGGAAGGCGCCGTCTCGTAGCTGTTGCCACCGAGCGCCGACTTCATCAGTTCCAGCCCTTCCCGCAGCCTTGCCTGGCCCGAGGCCTCGCCCATGCCGGCGATGCTCTGTTTGAGCAGCGCCTCGTTCTGGGCACGGTAGATGGATACGACCTGCGCGCCATTCGCCGTGCTTCCGAGCAAAGCAAGCCGACGCGAGTAGTCCGCGTTGCCCGCGTTCGCGATGTTCTTCGACACGATCGCGGTTTGCTGCGCCGTGTTGCTGAAAGCCTGTTGTGCGATGGATATTGCGGAGGACAGCGACATAACGCGGACCGTATCTCTTTCAATTACCGTTTCAGGTTGACCAGAACTTCAAGCAGGTCCGATGCGGTCTGGAACACCTTGGAGTTTGCCGTGTAGTTGCGTTGCGCCTCGATCATCGAGGTCAGCTCGTTGGCGATATCGACGTTGGAGTTCTCGAGCGCCTTGGACTGGATGTTGCCGAACGCACCGGAGCCGGCAAAACCGGTGACGATGACGCCGGAATCGGTGCCCTGCGAGTAGACGTTGCCAGACTGCGGCAAGAGCCTGTCCGGGCTCTGGACGGTGGCAAGCGCGATGCGGAACTTCGGAATGAGGTTACCGTCGCCGTACTTGACGTAGACCACGCCTTCCTTGTCGATCTCGAAGCCCGACATCTTGCTCGGCTTGCTGCCGTCGATGCCGCCGCCGGTGCTGGTGAAATCGCCACCGAGCTGCGACGTCTTTGTCGTGTCGATCGTCAGGGCGCCGAGATTGGCGCCTGTGCCCGGCAGGTTGTTGATAGGCGTCGTCGTCAGCGTGGCGGGCGTGGCCGAAATGCGCTTGCCGGCCGCGTCAAACGTCATGCTCTGCGAGCCGATCACGCCCGTTGCCGGCGGGCCTGCCGTGTATGTCGAACGGTCCCGTATCTCAAGCGACCACTGGTTCACGCCGGTTTTCTTGTAGACGAAGTCGAGGATGCGGGTGTTACCCTGGCTGTCGTAGACGACAAGCGACGTCGGCTTTTCGTCGCCGACGGCAGCACCTGACGGCAGGTTCGCTTCCATCGTGCCCTTGGTCGAGCCCGACGCCACCAGGCCTTCGTCCTTGAGCTTGACTTCCGTCAGGCCGTCGAAGCCGTTGACCACGACCGTCGGGTCGGCGCCAGCCTTGTATTCGTAGCCCATCAGCTTGAAGCCGGCGGTGTTGACGAGGTTGCCGTCCTTATCGGGAACGAAGGAGCCGGCACGGGTCAGGAAATTCTCGCCGCCGTTGCCCTGCACGATGAAGAAGCCGCCGCCGTTGATCGCGAGGTCGCTCGAGGACGTCGTGTAGCTTGTGCCGCCCTGCTGCGAAATGCTGTAGCGCACCTGGGTCTCGACGCCGCCGGAATTGTAGTTGCCGCCGCCCGAAGGCAGGATCATCGATGAGAACTCTGTCGAGGCGCGCTTGTAGCCCGTCGTGTTCGCATTCGCGATGTTTTCGGCGACAGTGCCGAGACGGTTCGACTGAGCGTTCATACCGGAGACGCCCGTTCTCATGCTGCCATAGAGACTCATATCGGATCCTCATTTCCACGTTGCAGCGACACTAGGAAGCGGGCCTTGCGTGAACCTGTCTTAGGTACGCCCTGACCCGCCTAGCCGCGCCTTAGTTCCAGTCGATGCAGTAGCCAAGGAACCGCTTGGAATCGATCGGGTCGAAGCCCAACTTCTTGCGCAGTTTCTTGCGCAGCTTGCTGATGTGGCTTTCGACGACGTTCTCCTCGACGTCTTCATCGAAGATTCCGTAAATCGCGTTGAAAATCTGAGACTTGGAGACTCGGCGCCCGCGGTTGGAGACCAGATATTCGAGAATGCGGCGCTCGCGGCGTGGCAATGCGAACACGTCGCCGTTGATCTCCGGATCGCGGCCATCTGCAAAGACGCGGATCGGGCCGATGTCGGTGTAGTTGTTGATGGCTTTCAGGCGGCGACGGATCGCCGCAACGCGTGCCAGGATCTCGCGGGGGTGAACCGGCTTGCGAACGACGTCGTCGACGCCGCAGTCGAACAACGCCAGGGTGTTTTCGAGCGAAGGCGTATCGCTGACCGCAATGACGGGCGCCATCGACCGGTCGCGGATCGCGCGCGGCAAGGCAAAGGTGCTGTCACCCTGGCCGATCAGAAACGCTTCGACCGCGTCGATATCCGAATCTGCCGCCGCATTCACCCACTCGCCGAACTCCTTGGGATCAAAGCCCGTCGAGGGAATTCCTTCACGCCCGAAAAGCGACGTGTAGCCGTCTTTCACGAGTTCTCTATCGTCAACCACTACGATCATTCGTCCGCCTCCGAATCAGTATGGCACCGCACTGATTGAGAGGTACGAATCGAGGGATTCATGAACAACTAGAGGAAGTTAATGGGTGGAATTAATAATTGATTAACCATATCGCGCCGATTTGATCTACATCTAGTGGCTAAGCGTTAACGGTCACACTAAAATAATGTGGAAAAGTTAACGGCTTGCGACAAAACCACTTGCCGTCACATTCTCCACGCATTGTCGCCACAATGCAGAATGACCCGTAATCAAACAATCATTGGTTGCTTATTGACAGAACTGCGTGGCATTCGGCGTCCACTTGCCGTAGCCCGTCGCGACCAGATTCGCGATCACCCGGCAGACATATTTCTTCTGCGCCGGGTCGTTGTTCGGGCCGGCATGATACCGTGCGACGGCCATTGTCCAGCTCTCATGCTTCGCTCGAAGGTTGGACAGGAAGCGCGCGGCATATTCGACATTCTTGCGAGGGTCAAGCATCTCCGTCGGCGATGCGAACTGATCGCCATGGAAGTGGTAATTTATCTGCATGCAACCGAGATCGATGAGCTTGGCACCCTGCGCCTGAGCGTTGGCAAATCGAACGAGAACATCCTGCGTGCTGGTGCCGAAATAGGCCTTACCTTCGATATTCATTGCGTAGGGTTGCAGCGACCCCTTGCGGCCGGTTTCCGTCAATCCGACGGAGTAGAGTATGCCGGCCGGAATGCCGTATTTGGATGCTGCCGAGATGATTTCACGTTCGCAGATTCCAGTGTCGGCACCGGCGAATGCGCTACATGTAGACGTGACCAGTGCGAGAACGCTCAGTGCCGGCAACCGCATCATCCGTACCGCCATTGCCAACCCGCCTTTCCGCCACTGAACCCTGGCTGTCGCCATCCTGTCGCTGCCGCCCCTGCCCGCTACCGTCCTCGGCGCGATCGCGGCCCTGCTGGCCCGCCTGGGCCTGCGGCTGCGAGCTGCCGCCGCCCGTCGATGTATCGCTGCCCGAATTGAACACGACGTTGATCTGATCGACCGCGAAGCCCTGGGCTCGCAGCGCCTTGACCATTTCGCTCTGGTCGTCGCGCAGCTGGCGGAAGGCTTCGCCGTTCTCCACCTTCAGCTCGACCTGCAGCTCGTCGTCCTTCAACCGCAACGTTGCGGTGACGAGGCCAAGCTCGATCGGATGCATCTGGATCTTGAGCGTGTTCAAGGTCTTGCCGGCCTGCGTCCAGGCACCCGGCTGGCCGAGGGCAGCACTCGGCTGCAACGACTGGGCAAAGCCCGCGTCGCCGGCGATCGCGTTGGCGACATTGGTGGAATTGCTGTTCATCGAAATGCCGAGATAACGGCGAGCTTCGAGCACGGTGACGTTCTCAGCCTTGGCATTTGACCGCGCGGCGTCAACCGTCGCCCGTTCGCCGTCCTTCGATATGCTCATCGAAATCGCCTGCCCCTTGCCATCGGCGCGGGCGAAGCGGAACAACCGGTCGGTGCCCTGTTCGCCATCGGCACCTTCGGCACTCGCACCATGGGCATCGATCATCTCGCCATGCCCAGCGCCCTTGGCGCCGCGTTCACCGAGGGCATGGACGCCAGCGGCGCCGGCCGAGCCACCTTGGGCATCAGCACGCGTCGACGGCATGGCGTTGCCGCCGAGCAGCGTCAGCAGGTCGTCTACGCTGGCGCTTGGGGAAGTCTTGGCATCTGAAGCCGCGGCCGCATCAGTTGGCTCGCCGTCTGCACCCTGCGCGCCGTTTGCCTGGCCCCTACCCAAGCCGCGCGACAAACCCGCTATGCCGGCGGCCAATTCGTCGGCGTCGGCGGCAACCGTCTCATTCGCCTGTTCGCGCGCCCGCGCCGCCTTGGCAGCAACACGCTTGGCGTCTCGTCCACGCTCCGCGAGCGAGAACCGCTCGTTCTGAGCATTGTGATTGTCGAGCAACGGATCTTCCGGATCCCCAGGTGCACGATTGTGCGCCTGCTTGGAGATCGAGATCTTGGCGTCGCCGCCTTTAATGCCGCCATTGCCAATCAAGGTCGCAGCTCCAGAGTTTTCGCCTTCGGCCGCCTCGCCGTTGCCGGCGGACGAACCTTGTCCGCCCTGACCGTTCGCCTTCTGGCGCCCAGCGGTTGCGACGGCGTCCTCGAAGGCGCCGGGGGCTTGCTCCTTGCCGCCCGCACGTGCGCCCGGCTTGCCCGTCTGGGACTGAGGTGGTGCGCGCAGGCTTTCGTCGAGAGCTCTCATTTGCCTTCCCCCCTTAGCAGCGCATCGATCTCCTCCAACTTGGACCGCCCCTTGGCCACGAAACCGTCGTGAGCAGGATCGGAGGCGTCGGCAGTCTCAGCGCTGGCCTGTGTCGTCTCGCCAGCTTCTGGGGCGCTGGCATCAGCCGCCGGGCTACCGAACGGGCTCATGCCGCTTCCCGTTTCCGCACCTTCGATCTGCTCGACTGGCGTGGCTGGTCTAACCGGTCTAGCGGAGAACGCTTGCGTGAGGCTTTCATCGTCCGGTGGTCTGACAACGGCCTCTGCAACTGCCTTTGCCGCGTCACGCAGGGCTCGGTCACGCGGAGAAAGCTCAGCGTCCGGGATCGCGGCGATGCTCTGTGTTGCGGCAAAGACGTCAGACGACGGTACCGACGCCAGCCCGGCGTAAAAATTGGCGAGCACACGCGGCTCGGACGCACCGTCGGCTGCGAGCTGCTCGGCCCGTTCCGAGGCAAGCTTTGCCAAGGATTGCTTTCCGCTGATAGCCGCACGTCGTGCGACGCGAAGATAGACCTCGCGCTGGCGCGGCGCATCCATGAAAGTCAGGATTTCGGAAATCCGTTCGTGCGCCGCCTCGTCGAAATGCCCGACGGCCAGCTCGACGAAGACGTCGGCGAATTGGCTGGCATAGGGCGACGTCAGGTATCGGCGGGCGTAGTTCAGGGCATAACGAAATCCCTTGTCAGGCATGTTCGCCTGCACAGCAAGGAAGACCGAGCGACGAAGCGCCGCCTCCTCGATAATCGTTCCCGGAGCAGTCAATCGCGCCCAGTCGTAGAACTTCATCGCCCCGACCGGGTCCTGCTGAGATGTGGCATTGCCGAGGATCAGGAACAGGTAGGGACCAACACGGGAATTGCGGTACTCGGGCGCCGCCTTCGACAGGCTCTCGACGATCAGGCCACCCTTGCCGCCGAGATATTGCCTAAGCGCGTCAGTAACGCGCGAATCGAAATTGCCATCGACATCATGGTCGGCGAGATAGTTGAGTGTTTCCGGATTACCGCCGCTCATGGCGTAGACAAGTGCCGCATCGACATTGCGCGGATCGCGGAACACGGACGCATCCGCAGCCCTGAGCCGCTTGTCGATCGCACCCAGCATGAAGCGCTGCATCTCGATGGCAGAATGATCGCCGAGCACCACCGAGTCCTGCACGTATTGCAGCGACCGGATCATCTTGAAGGGTGCAAGCTCCTCGAGGTCGTTGGCATCCGCCATTCCCGCCGAAAGCGGGATGGCCAGTGCCGACATCATCAAGGCGGATCGCAAGCGTCGCAGCATCGGTTCTAACCCTTAGCCGACTGCAGCAGGATTTCGATACGGCGGTTGCCGGGCGCATAGGGATCGCCAGGGATCTGTAGCCGCCGGTCGGCAAAGCCGCTGATCTGGCTGACGCGATCTTCCTTGAGACCACCGCGAACGAGCATGTAGTAGGCGCTCTGGGCGCGCGCAGCCGACAGGCGCCAGTTGTCATAGGTGCCGTCCTTGAACGGACGACCATCGGTGTGGCCACGGATGGCGACAACGCCCTGGCGCTCAGACAGCAGCCGGCCGATCTTCTCCATGGCCATGACAAGTTCCTTCTGCGGCACGGCCGAGCCGACGGCAAACATCTGGGAATCCGTCTGTTCGCTGATCGTCAACAGCAGACCGCCTTCAGCCGGCGTCACGACGAGGCCCTCTGCCAGTTTGCCGGCATCGCCTCCGAGCTCCCTCTTGATCTCGGCCTTCAATTCCTCGGCCTGCGCTGCGGCATCCGGTTTGGCAAGTTCTGCCTCTTCGGCATCAGTCTTACCGGCGTCGGCCGGCTTCCCTTCGGCCTTTTGTTCTTCGGCGGTCTTCTGCAATGGCGCTGCGCCGCTCGCCATCGCCGCCTTGGACGCCAAGGCGACGTCCTTCTCGGTGGTGTTGCCGGCATCCTTGACTTCGACCTGTTTGGTCCAGAAGTCCGGGTCGAATGGATCGCGAAAGGCCTCGCCGCCTTCCGCCCCGGTCGACGGCCCGGACTGCGCCGCACCGCCGTCACCCTTGACGCTGATGTTTGCCTGCTGGCCGACTTCCTGCGCGATTTCCGAAAGCACCGAATAGGGATTCTCGAAGAAATCGGCGTCGGAGTATTTCGTTTCCTCGCCCGAGGTTGCGGTCAGCTGGTCGCCGGTCTTGGCCGAGCCGCCCGATTTTTCCTGCTCGCCGTCGACCTTCGATCGCTGCTGTGTCTCTTCGCCCTGCGCATCCTTGGCAGGATCCTTCAAGCCACGCTCAGCGGGCTTCTGGTCGGTCAGCTGCACCGGGTTGAAATAGGAGGCGATGGCCGCCTTCGTCTCCTCGTTGGCGGCATTGATCAGCCACATGACGAGGAAGAAGGCCATCATCGCCGTCATGAAGTCGGCGTAGGCAATCTTCCAGCCGCCGCCGTGATGCTCGCCATGACCGCCACTCACTCGTTTGACGATGATGATTTCGTTCTTGCCGTTGTGATGGCTTTCGTCGCTCATGCGAGGACCTTCCGGACAGTGTCGGCCCAAGCCGCCATTCTTGTAACGAGGATCGTCTCATCCATTTCGATGGCGAGGTCGATGTCGTTGGTTTCAACGTGGCGGAACACCGGCATGTCGTCGCCGAGGCTGCTCTTCAATGCTTCGAACAGGGGAAGCGGACCCTTGATGGTGATCGCACAGCCTTCGCCAGCGATAATTCCCTGCCGGATCATCTGCGCCATATCGGCAACGGCGCGCTGCGCGAGCGCCTCCTCCATGACAGGTGCAAGCACCCGGGCGGTCTGGTCACCCAGCGAAACCGCCAGATGCTCGGTCATCTCCTGAAACCGTCCGGCCATGCGACTTGCGGCCTCGTCCTCGAGGCGCCTGGTCAGGGCCTCGATTTCGGCCGCGTGGGCCGCCTGGAGATCGGCGATCTGATTGCCGTGTTCGAAGGCAAGCTCCGCCGACGCTTCGGCGCGGCCCTGCTCGAAAGCCTCGCGCCGTTCGGCTTCGACATCGATCTGCGGCGCAGCCGCTCGCGACGTGTGCCGGTCGCCATCGGAGTAGTCTGTATCCAGATCGGGGAAGTATTTCTGCGGCATCATCGACAATTCGACTTTCGGCGCACTGAAATCCTTGAGATAGCGGGACAGCATCGCGCTCATGGCTGGAACCTCGATGCGCGCAGCACGATAGAAGGCGATCCCCGTCTGCCCGACAGGCGCCGCCCTACGGCGCAGAATTCCCATGATCCTGACACTGCTGAAATGTCTCCCTCGGGTCCGGTCACCGATAGCGGCGAACCCTGCATTCTTTGACTTACAGCGGCCGGGCACGGGAATTTTCATTCCGGCGGCAGACCGATGCAGGCGGCGGCGCAAATCTCATATTGGCCGGCAGTCATCCGACAGGACTGCGAGGGAACGCTATTCGGTCAAACTTGTGCGAAAATGAATGTGTTGGACCGCGCCAGGGCAATTAGCGCGGTCCAACCGTTTCCACCGGGTGCCGTGACCGACGACGTGGCAGAACTCAACTCGATTCGATATCCGCCTTCTCGGCGGGCACGGACGGGCGGTCCCAAACCGGCGGAACCAAGGCGCCACCGGCTGGAAAACCTTACTGCTGGAAGAGGCGCAGGATGTTTTCGGAGTTGGTATTGGCGATCGACAGCGCCTGAATGCCGAGCTGCTGCTGCGTCTGCAGCGCCTTCAAGCGCGTCGATTCCTCATTCATGTCGGCATCGACCAGACGACCGACGCCCTTGTCGATCGTATCCATCAGGTTGGCGACAAAGCTTTCCTGCATGTCGATACGCTTGGTGATCGCGCCGAGTGTCGAACCGGCGTCCGTCAGCTGCCCGAGGATCTTGTCGACGACGCGGATCATCGCGTCCATTTCCGTGGGCGCGGTCGTCGCAGTCAGCTTGATTTCGGTGCCGGTCGGCGGCGCAGCCGGCGGGGCGACGATCAGATAGTACGGTGCGGCGGTGCCGGTCGGCGTCTGCTGCAGCTGGTCGGCATCATAGGCCCTGGTCAGCAGGCCGCGCGCCGCGCTGCCCGTGTCGATCAGCATCGATTGCGCCGTGTCGAAATCGAGCGTCGTGATGGAAACATTGCCGTTTCCGTCGCGGTTGAAGGAAGCGACGACCGACTTCGTGCCGACGGCGGCTGTATTGGTATTGTAGAGCCAGTTCTCGCTCGAGAACGACGCCGATTGTGCGGCGGACATGAGCTGGTTCTTCAGCTCGGTGATTTCCTTGTTGATCTTGAGCTTGTCGACGCCGGGCTCGCGCGCGGCGACGAGCTTGGTCTTGATTTCGGTGACGACGTCGATCGACGCCTTCATCGCCGCATAGGCAGTGTCGACCTTCGCCGCACCGAGACCAAGCGCATCCTGAACGGTGGAGAGTGCGGCGTTGTCCGAGCGCATGGTGGTCGCGATCGACCAATAGGCGGCGTTGTCGGCTGCTGTCTGCACGCGGTAGCCGGACGAGATTCGCTCCTGCACTTCGGCCATATTGGTGTTGATCGAACGCAACGTCTGAAGTGCGGCCATGGCGGCCGTGTTGGTCATGATGCTGGTCATTGGTCACTTGCCCCGAAAGATTTTCTGAGAACATTCCGGAGTGATTGACCGGCAGCGACGGGACCAGCGTCATGCGAACCGCCCCTGTTTTGCCCTGGGGGCGACCCTTCGCTCTTAACGAATGTGTAACGATTGTTTGGTTAACAAACGGTTAACGCCATTCATAAGTCAGTAACGAAGGTGAACAAAAATAAGGGAATATGAAGCAGGCGTTAACGGCAAAAGACAACGCCCCGGTAACGCAAAAACCGCGCCGTCCTTTCGGGCGGCGCGGCTTCCTGGAGGTCATGATCATGACGGGCGCAGATGCGTCCGTCATACCTATGCGCTGATTAACGGAACAGCGACAGGATGTTCTGCGAGTTGGTGTTGGCAATCGTCAGGGCCTGGATGCCGAGCTGCTGCTGCGTCTGCAGAGCCTTCAGGCGGGTCGACTCTTCGTTCATGTCGGCGTCAACCAGCTTGCCGACGCCCGATTCGATCGAGTCCATCAGGTTGTCGACGAAGTCCTTCTGGAGGTCGACGCGCTTGTTGACCGCACCGAGGTCTGCAGCAGAGTCAGTCATGCTCTTCAGGACGGTGTCAACGCCGCTGAGGTAATTGGCCAGTGTCGTTGCCGTTACGCCAGTGCTGATGTCGAGGGTCAGAACGCTGACGCCGGCGATGGCCGTGCCAGTGGAGTCCTTGAGTGCGTCTGTGAGCAGGCCGTTTGCTGTTGCTGCTTCGTCGATCAGCATGGTCTTGGTCGTGTCGACGTCGAGCGTCGTCAGGCTGACATTGCCGTTGGAGTCACGGTTGAACGAACCGACGATCGACTTCGTGCCCGGAGCAGTTGCGCCGGAAGCGGTGTAGAGCCAGTTTTCGCCGGAGAACGAAGCGGACTTGACGACGCTCTTAAGCTGTTCCTGAAGCTGCGTGATTTCCTTCTGGACCTTGGACTTGTCAACGCCCGGCTCGCTGGCAGCAACCAGCTTTGCCTTGATTTCGTCGACGACCGAGATCGCGGCTTTCATGCCGGTGTAAGCAACGTCGGTCTTGGCTGCGCCGAGGCCGAGTGCGTCCTGAACCGTGCCGAGGGCCTTGTTGTCCGAACGCATGGTCGTTGCGATCGACCAGTAAGCGGCGTTGTCGGAAGCGTTACCAACGCGGTAGCCGGACGAAATACGGTCCTGCGTCGTTTCCATCGAGGAATTGATCGAACGCAGCGTGGAGAGTGCGGCCATTGCCGCGTTGTTGGTCATGATAGACGTCATTGGCTGAGTGCCCCTTGGGAAAACTGGATTGAAAGGGACATTCCGGGATTACCGGGAACCGGCGGCCAGCTTCATGCCTGCTAACGCGTTAATCTTGTTGGTTAACCCGCCGTTTCGATAGCCACAGAAAACACCAAGATGGTTAACGAAGCTTGAAGCCGCAGACGAAAAAAACATACCGACAAAAGAAAAACCGCGCCTCGATGGAGACGCGGTTTTTCGTTTTGCAGTCCGGGACCGAAGTCGCCGGTGTCTGGACCGCTTAGCGGAACAACGACAGGATGTTCTGCGAGCTGCTGTTGGCGATCGAGAGAGCCTGGATGCCGAGCTGCTGCTGCGTCTGCAGAGCCTTCAGGCGGGTCGACTCTTCGTTCATGTCGGCGTCAACCAGCTTGCCGACGCCCGATTCGATCGAGTCCATCAGGTTGTCGACGAAGTCCTTCTGGAGATCGACGCGCTTGTTGACGGCGCCGAGGTCCGAAGCGGCATCGGTCATGCTCTTCAGGACAGTGTCGACACCGCTGAGGTAGTTGGCCAGTGTCGTTGCCGTTACCCCAGTGCTGATGTCGAGGGTCAGAACGCTGACGCCGGCGATGGCCGTGCCAGTGGAGTCCTTGAGTGCGTCTGTGAGCAGGCCGTTTGCTGTTGCTGCTTCGTCGATCAGCATGGTCTTGGTCGTGTCGACGTCGAGCGTCGTCAGGCTGACGTTGCCAGAAGCGTCACGGTTGAACGAACCGACGATCGACTTCGTGCCCGGAGCAGTTGCGCCGGAAGCGGTGTAGAGCCAGTTTTCGCCGGAGAAGCCAGCGGACTTGACCACGCTCTTCAGCTGATCCTGCAGCTGCGTGATTTCCTTCTGGACCTTGGACTTGTCAACACCCGGCTCGCTGGCAGCAACCAGCTTTGCCTTGATTTCGTCGACGACCGAGATCGCGGCTTTCATGCCGGTGTAAGCAACGTCGGTCTTGGCAGCGCCGAGGCCGAGTGCGTCCTGAACTGTGCCGAGGGCCTTGTTGTCCGAACGCATGGTCGTTGCGATCGACCAGTAAGCGGCGTTGTCGGAAGCGTTACCAACGCGGTAGCCGGACGAAATACGGTCCTGCGTCGTTTCCATCGAGGAATTGATCGAACGCAGCGTGGAGAGTGCGGCCATTGCCGAGTTGTTGGTCATAATAGAAGTCATGAGACTGTCCCTCAAATTTACAAGGTTACACGGTTGGGGACATGCCGGACTGAATACGTCTACCGGCAATGACGGACCGGCTTCATGCCACTCGGCTCCGCTCACTCAAGTGAAGGAAACCAAACCCGTCATGTGAAGGTGAATATCCCTCCCAAAGCTTGCGATTTCATTAAGGCGGAAGGATATTTTCTAAGCAAAATCCTATGGTTAACGGCACGTTACTTTGCCGCCACCCCGTCGCCCGCGAATGACTTCATCGACATCGCGTTTATTGGCAAACAATACGCAAATCGCTCAGCAATCCCGCTTGGGGCAAGGTTTCTGCTTCAAAACAACACCCTGGAACATTGACGTTGCACAGGCTCGCGCGGTGACAACGGTTGCGCTTATCCCATGGAGCTTCCCTTGAACGCCCACACCATCTTCTCTTCCGCTTCGCGGCAGTATCAAAAAGGCCAGTACACCGAGGCGCTCGATACCCTCAATCAGCTGCTCGATCTTACCCGTGATGCCAAGACCTATGCGCTTCTGGCAAAGGTACTGCTGAAGCTCGGCTTCCGGAGCGATGCTGCACAAGCCTATCAGCTGGCCGGCGAAGAAGGCGGATTGCGTTCGGAGCATTTCCTGGCCGAGGCCATGAAGCTGCATTTCGCCTGCGGCAATGATGATCAGGCCTTAAGCCTCGGCCGGCCCTTGCTCGAGCAGGCAAAGACCGATCCCGAACTTGCCTACATCATCGTGACCTTGTTCCTGAAGCGCGACCAGGCCGACATTCTCAGCCCTTTCAAATCGACACTCTCGGCGAGCGCGCGGCAGGAACACCAGGTGCTGGCGGCAAAGCTGCTGACGTCGGATGTCGGAAACAACGATGATCGCGAGATCGTCACCAACCTGTTCCGGCGGACGCCATCGAACCCGGTCCTGCTGTCGGCTTATCTCGTTTTCATGCAGGAAGTGAACAACTTCAACGAAATCGAAAACTATGCGCAGGCGCTGGAGCGTGCGATCCAGGCGACCAACCGCAAATTTCTGCGCGCGGAAACGCCTTTCTACAATGTGCACTGGTGCCGCGATGAAAAGTTGAACCGCCTGGCCGCTGCGCTTGATCAGCCGTTCCCACCAACATTGCCCGAGGAACGCCGCAAGATGCAGCACGTGTGGGGCAAAAAGATACGGCTGGGTTACCTTTCGAACGACTTCTGGGGACCGCACGCGACGATGAAGCTCCTGCAAGCCGTGCTGACCTTGCATGATCGCGAGAAATTCGACGTGACGCTCTTCTGCTACACGCCGGAGAAACACCTCGCCGTTGCTGGCGAAGGGCGTCAGACCTGGGGCAAAATCGTCCGCATCGAAAACCTTTCCGACGAGCAGGCCGCCCAGACGATCCGCGACGAGCAGATCGATATCCTCGTCGATCTCAAGGGCCATACGATGAACAGTCGCGTTGCCATACTCAACCACAAGACCGCACCTGTGCAGGCGACATGGCTCGGTTTCCCCGGCACCACCGTCAACGTCGATCTCGACTACATCATCGGCGACCGTCACGTCCTTCCCGATGGCAGCGAGGACCACTACTACGAGCGGTTCTGCCGGTTGCCCGAGACCTACCAGCCGAACGACCCTGCCGGCCGGCCACGGCCGGCAGCGATGACACGCACGCAAGCGGGCCTGCCGGAAGATGCTTTCGTCTACGCATCGTTCAACGCCAACCGCAAGATCACCGTCGAAACCATGAAGGCATGGGCTGGGATCCTGCGCAGGACGCCTGACAGCGTTCTCTGGCTGATGTGCCCCAAGCCGGAAGCCCAGGCTCATATTCTTCGGCGTTTCCAGAGCTACGGCATCGCCACAAAACGCATTATCTTCTGCGCGAAGGTCGAGTACGAACAACACTTGGCGCGTATCCCAGTCGCCGACCTCGGCCTCGACACTTTCCCCTGTAACGGACACACCACGACGTCGGAGCAGTTGTGGATGGGCTTGCCGGTGCTGACGCCAAAGGGCACGCACTTCGCCTCGCGCGTCAGCGAAAGCCTGCTGCGCGCAATCGGCGTGCCGGAACTCGTTGCCGCCGATGTCGACGACTATGTCGGGCAGGCGATCGCCCTTTACGAGACCCGCGGCAAGGTAGCCGAATACAAGCAGAAGCTCGCCGACAACCGGCTGCAGATGCCGCTCTTTGATGCGGAACGCTTCTGCCGCCACCTCGAGCAGGCCTATGAGGCGATGGCCGACCGCGCGAAGAAGGGATTGGAGCCTGCTCTCATCGACGTGCCGGCACTGCCGGTACGTACAGGATCGTTCGCACAGTAAAGTCAGAAGGCGGGCTCAACCGCCGGCACATCATAACCCTCCTGAACCCCGCCCATCCGGCGGGGTTTTTCGTTCGGCTTTACGCAAGAACCGGCGCGTTGCTTACAGCTTAGCTCAGCGCATCAAACACAGCGCGACAAGGGCAAGACAACGTTTCAAACTCACCGGCTGGTGCCTGGGTCGATGACACTTGAGGATATTTCTGCAGCAGCCGCGGCCACGCACAGGAGACGGCGCGTGGCGACAAGCCAAGGCTGAAAGAACGAAGAGGAGCGGGTTCGCTGGTCAGCTGAACGAGCGTACCAGGCTGCCGACGAGCAGGTTCCAGCCGTCGATCAGCACGAAGAAGAGGATCTTGAACGGCAGGGAGATCGCCGTTGGTGGCAGCATCATCATGCCCATCGCCATGGTGATGGTGGCAACGATCAGGTCGATCACCAGGAATGGCAGCATGATGAGGAAGCCGATCTCGAAGCCGCGGCGGATTTCCGAGATCATGAAGGCGGGAACGACGGCGCGCAGGTCGACCTTGTCGTTGACGACGACGGTCTGGCCCTTTTCCTTGGCTATATCGATGAAGAGCTGCAGATCCTTGTCGCGGGTATTGGCGAGCATGAATTCGCGGAACGGCTCGGCGATGCGCGGCAGCGCTTCCGTTTCCGTAATCTGATTCTTCATCAGCGGGTCGATGCCGTCGCGCCAAGCGCGGTCGAAGGTCGGAGCCATGACGTAGAAGGTCATGAACAGCGCCAGCGAAACCATGATCATGTTCGACGGTGTCGTCGCCAGGCCCATGCCGGTGCGCAGGATGGCAAAGGCGATCACGAAGCGCGGAAAGCTGGTGACCATGATCAGGATGCCGGGCGCCACCGAAAGAACGGTCAGAAGGCCGAACGTCCGGATGATCCAGGAGGCGGCCGATCCGTCGATGGGCGTGTTCAGGATGTCAGAGGGAAAACTCTGGGCGCCGGCAATTCCGGACATCGCCATCATGGCGACTATGAAGGCGATGAGCCGGATCATTTAGCGAATCATTGAATGACGAAGGTTCTGAACATAACATTGGTTACGCGCCCATCCGAGCGCAGGTCAACCCGCTCCTGAATGTCATCCCGGAGATATTGAAAGCCGCGCGGCCCCTGGATCTGCTGCAGCGACACGGTTTTCAGATAGGCGGCGATATCCTGGTGTAGCTGCTCGGCCATCGCCGGGTCCGGGACACCGTCGAACTGCAACGCCACCTCGAGCCGGATCCAGTTTTCCGAGGGGTAGGCAAGGTTCGTGGTGATCGGGTCAAGCTGGACGACGCCGTTGGCTTCCGTCGCGATCTTCGGAACGCCCTCCTCGCCGGTTGCGTTCGGAGCTGTGTCCTTGGTCGCCTCCACCTGCTCCTTGGGCGGCGGCGGCGCCAGCATGGCGCCGACCAGCCAGCCGCCGCCGCCGGCGACGAGCGTCAGGACGGCAACGATGGCGATCGTCATCACCTTCGACGGTGATTTCACGGGCGCGGCGGTATCGAATTCTTCCATCTTGCCATTCCCTGCCGATCAGATCGGCGAAATCAGGTCCATGATCTGCTGGCCGTAAGGCGGCTGCTGCACTTCGGTCAGGCGGCCGCGACCACCATAGGAAATGCGTGCCTCGGCAATCCGGTCGTAGGAGATCACGTTCTCGGAGTCGACGTCCTGCGTGCGCACGATACCAGCGACATTGAGGATGCGAAGCTCTTGGTTGACGCGAACTTCCTGCGAACCGCTGATCAGAAGGTTGCCGTTTTCGAGCACGCCGGTGACGACTGCCGCGACAAGCAGCTGGAGCTTTTCGGCCCGCTCGGTCGAGCCGTCGCCTTCGGTCTTGGTGTTCGAGCCGTATTTCAGGTCACCCGACCAGCCAAAGCTGCTGGCTTCCGACTGCCCGCTCGCGCCGATGTTGAAGCCGCTGGTGTTCTTGCGGCTGCGATCGGTCTTGTTGTCGAACGACGCCTTGTCGTTGATGGCGATCTCGACCGTCAGGATGTCGCCGACGTTAAGCGCGCGTGCATCCTTGAAGAGCGCCGACTGCTGGTCGTTCCAGAGCGAGAAACCGTTGGCGACATGGCGCGGCTCCTTGGGATACATCGCCAGCTGCGGTGTCTGGGTATATTGCAGACCGCTGCCGATCGGGCTCATGGCGGGGGCACGGCCGATCTCGTTGATGGCCTGGTTCTGACATCCTGCGAGGAGGCCCGCGGCCAATATGGCCGTTAGACGCATTTTCATGATGGTTCCTTCGAGGTGTTCGGATCGCTGGCACTCGAGATGATGTTGGTCAGGATGGCGGCCTTCTCGTCGCTCATCTCGCTGAGGATCAGCGACGACTGCCGCGCCGGCAGCTGCATGACGATCGCGGCGGCAATCTCCGGACGGACCAATTCAAGTTTGCCCGCGGCAGCATCCGGCTTCATCGTCTTGTAGATGCCGACGAGGCCAATCTCGGCCTGCTTGAGGAAGTCGTTGCGGCGCTTCAGCCAGTCTTCATACTCCTCGCGCCGCTTTTCGAGCGTCGCGATCCGGTCGTCGACATTCGCCTGAAGAGCCTCGAGTTCCTTGCGCTGCAGCACGTAGCGCTGGTCGCGGGCAGCATCGGCGATGTTGGTGCAGAACTGCTGGATTTCGTTGGCTGTGGCGTTGCTGGCGGGCGGCGCGGTGACGTCCTGGGCGAAGGCGCCGGGCATCGCCAGCATCGACGCGACGGCAACCGATGCGAGCAGGATGTTGCGGGATCTTCCGAGAAGGCGGTCGATGTTCATCATTGCAGGACAAGCTCCGCCTGAAGGGCCCCGGCCGTCTTGATGCTCTGCAGGATGGCGATGATGCCGTCCGGCTTGACGCCGATGTTATTGAGACCGGCAACGAGCGACCGCAAACTGGACCCATTGAGAATGGCGACCGTGCCGCCGTCGGATTGAGCATCGATGGTGGTGTTCGGCTCCATCGCCGTCTGGCCGCGCGCGAACGGCAGCGGCTGAACCACCGTCGGCGTCTCGCTGACCTCCACTGTCAAGGTGCCATAGCTGACGGCCACCTCGTTGACGCGCACGTCCTGACCGATGACAATCGTGCCCGTGCGTTCGTTGATGACGACCCTTGCAGGGACGTCCGTTTCGATGACGATGTTCTCGATCTCCGCCATCAGCCGCGCAAGGTCGGCCATCTTCGGCTTTTCGACGAGAACGGCCTGCGAATCCCGGGCTTCGGCGATGCGGCCGCCATATCGCGCCGCGGCATATTTGTTGATCGCCGCGGCCATGCCGACCGCGGTGGAGAAGTCGGGGTTGCGCAGCTGCAGCACGAGGTTGAAGCCGTCCTTGAATTTCGACGGTAGCTCGCGCTCGATGATGGCGCCGTTCGGCACGCGCCCTGACGTCGTGACGCCCTGGTTGAGCGTTGCCGCGTCGCCTTGCGCATTGAAACCGGTGACGACGACCGACCCTTGCGCGACCGCATAAATCTGGCCGTCGGCGCCCGAGAGCGAGGTCATCACCAGGGTACCACCGCGCAGGGAGGTGGAATCGCCAAGCGATCCGACGGTCACGTCGACGCGGCTGCCGGGGCTGGCAAAGGGCGGCAGGTTCGCCGTGACGAGAACGGCGGCGACATTGCGCGTGCGCGATTCTCCGCCCTGGGTCGAAATGCCGAGGTTCTGCAGCATGGCGCGCATCGATTGATCGGTAAACGGCGACGCGCGCAGGCTGTCACCCGTTCCCTGAAGGCCGACGACGAGGCCGTAGCCGATGAGCTGGTTGTCGCGGCCGGCCTGCAGCGAGGCAACGTCCTTGATTCGCGACGCGCCAAAGGCGGGCGTCATCGCTGTGGACAGCGCGACGGCCAGCGTCAGGAACCATTTGCAGGCAAGCATTTTCATTTCGCCACCACATGTATCGTGCCGTCGGCCATCACCGTTCCGGAAACGATAACGCCAGTATCAATGTTGCGAGCCCGGATCAGATCGCCGACCGCGGCGTCCTGAAGGGGCGAACCGGCCGCGCTGATGGTGAGACCACCATTGCTGAAGATCAGACGGACGGTGGAGCCGCGCTCGACCGCATATTGCTCGCGCAGCGCGGAGGCCAGGATGACGCGGCCGGGGAGCAGCGTGCGCTTGCTTACCTTGCCGTCGATCTCGCTCAACGTCCTGACATAACCATCCGTCAGATCGGGATTGGTCACATCAACGATCTCGACCCGGCTCGCGTCGATCGCTTCGCCTGGGTAAATCGTCTGCTTGGGGATGACTGCCGTCAGCCGTTCCGCAAAGCCTGCCGAAGGCGACAGGAAAGCGGCGGCGAGCAAAATGCCCGCCACCACGTGCCGCGCCCTTGGCGCGGAACCGTCCTTCTGAGCTGTCATTCCTGCGGCTCGGCGAAACGTCATGTTTGCCCCCTCTTCCGTTATCTGAGGTTCTTGCTCACCGTAGCCGCCATCTCGTCGGCGGCCTGGATAATCTTGGAGTTCATCTCATAGGCGCGCTGGGCCGAGATCAGGTCGGTGATTTCCTTGACCGGATCGACGTTCGACGCTTCGAGATACTTCTGCTTGATCAGCGCAAAACCCGGATCAGCCGGCGTGCCGACGATCGGCTCGCCGGAGGCCGGCGTCTGCTTGAACAGGTTTTCGCCCTGCGGCTCGAGACCCGCTTCATTGACGAAGTTGGCAACCGTCAGCTGGCCGATTTCCTGCATCGCCGGATCGTTACCGATGCGCACCATTACCTGGCCGGAGCTGGTGAAGGCTATTTCGGTGGCGTCCTGCGGAACGGTGACGCCCGGCACGACGGTGTAGCCGTCGATCGTCACCAGCTGGCCCTGGGCATTCTTGTTGAAGGCGCCCGCACGGGTATAGACCGTCTCGCCATCGGGCGTTTCGACCTGGAACCAGCCACGGCCGACCAGCGCGAGGTCGTAGTCGTTGCCGGTGCTGACCAGGCTGCCCTGGATATGCAGGTTGCGCACGGCGGCCGTCTGGACGCCGAGACCGATGATCGCACCTTCCGGAACGATCGCCTGGTTGGAGCGGTTCGGCACGCCCTGGGCGCGCTCGGTTTGATAAAGCAGGTCGGAAAACTCTGCGCGGGCACGCTTGTAGCCGGTGGTGTTGATGTTCGCGATGTTGTTCGCGATCACTTCGAGGTTCAGCTGCTGGGCGTTCATGCCGGTTGCGGCAATGGAAAGGGCCTTCATGTCTCGTTCCTTCAGATCTGCATGCGCGCGATTTCGAGGTAGGCGGTCACCACCTTGTCGCGGATCGCGATTGCGGTCTGGAGTGACTGTTCGGCGTTCATCACCGCATCGACGACTTCACGGGTGTTGGCCTGGCCGCGGATGCCGTCGAGCGATGCGCCTTCGGCTTTCTTCATCGCGCCGATAGCGTCGGTCGCCATGTCGCCGAGAACCGAGGCAAAGCTCTGGGATTGCGGGGCCGCCGGGGTGGCGCTGGCCGCACCGAAGACCGACGACGAAGAGGACGTAAGGCGGGTACCTTCGGCCTCTTTCATGACCGAAAATGCGCCGACAGAATTAATTGCGTCGATCATTATTGTGATGCTCTCAACAGGTCGATTGTTTGGGAAACCAGGTCGCGCGACTGCTTGATCGTCTGCAGGTTGGCCTCATAGGCGCGGTTGGCTTCGCGCATGTCGGCCATTTCAACCAGGATGTTGACGTTCGGCATCTTGACCATGCCCTTCTCGTCGGCGGCCGGATTGCCCGGGTCGAACTCGATGGTGAAGTCAGAATCATCGGTGCCGAGCCGCTCGATCTCGACGAGCGATGCGCCGCTGGCCCTGTCGACCTCGGCTGCAAAGCTGATGGTCTTGCGCCGGTACGGGTCGGCGCCGGGTGCGTCGCCGGAGGAGCGTGCATTGGCGATGTTTTCGGAAACGATGCGCAGGCGGGTCGATTCTGCTTGCAGACCGGAGGCCGAGACCTTCATGGCCGAAGTCAAAGGATCCATGGTTGTTACTTCCGTACCGTCATGAGCATCATACGGTGAAACGCTTTGACGAGCCCGGCACTGAGCTCGTAGTCGCGCTTGATCTCACCGGTCTTCATCATTTCCTGCTCGATCGCGACGCTGTTGCCGGATTGCTGGATCTGAACGCCGTCAAGCATGCCGACCTCAGCCACCTGCGAGGCTTCGAGGCTCTCGGTGAAGTGCGCCTTGTGGGTCGCGGCCATCTGGATGCCGGTGCTTTCCAACACGCTTTCGAACGGCTTGACGTCCTTGGCCTTGTAGTGCGGCGTATTCGCGTTGGCGATGTTGCCGGCCACCACGTTCTGGCGGACGGTCAGCCACTGGGCCTGCCGGGACGCGAGTTCGAAAAGCTGAATCGGTTGCATCAAAAGCTCCATGCTTGGTGATGCGAACCTAGGTCGGTAATCTTGCGTGGGACTTGTCGTCGGAAACGAGCTTGGTGCTGATGCCGGAACGCATCCAAAACACGCAGGACATTATCCGTTGCGGACAGTGACGAACCCGCAACGGAGAAGAACGATCGGAAAATGGGGGCCGGTCAGTCGGCCTGGTAGACCTCGCCGCCCGACGTGATCATCACCCAGCGGCCATCGCGCTCTTCAAGCGTCGCCAGCCGGCTGTTGTCCGGCAGGATCGAACCGATGCGCACGATATACATGCCGGTCGTATCCTCGATCAGAGCCCGACCGTTGGCGACATGCATCAGCTTGAAGCCGGATTTGCCTGGGAATGGCTGCTCGAGCCCCTCCTTCGGAGCGGTCCCCTCGACGGCCGGGCCGCCGCCAAGGCTTGGAACGGTCGCCGTCGTCAGTTGGTCGATTGCCGCGACGGTTTCTCCGTCCATATCGGACATTGCCAACGGCGATACTGACAGGACGCTACGCGCTGGCTTCTCCGGCAGATCACGCGTCGAGCCCTGCCACAACGGCGGCATCGTGAACTTGTCCTGATTGAAAAAGGCGTACCAGGGAAAGAAGGTCGCAAGGGCCGCCAGCATGATGCCGGTTGCGGCCAGCGCCTTGTCGATCATCGGCATGCCGGATTCGCGCTTGCGCTGGCGGATCGTTTCGTCGGCGTCGTAGTCGGTCACACCCATCACCTCGGCCTCATCCCTGCAGCACCCGGCTGATTGCCCATTGCCGCGGCCTTCAGCGCACCGGCAAGATCGGAAAAAGCATCCTGCGTCGGCGGCTCGCTCGCCGTCTGTGTCAGCACGTCGTAGATCACCGGCACCTGCTTGATCGCCATGTCGAGATCGGGATCGCCACCCGGGCGATAGCCGCCGATCAGGCGCAGGTCGCGCGTTTCCTCGAAGCGGTGGATCAGCGCCTTCAGCCGCGACACCAGCTTTTCCTGGTCCGGCGTCCAAGCCTTGCGTGCCAGACGGGAGATCGACGCCAGCGGATTGATCGGCGGATAGCGGCCTTCTTCCGCCAGGCTGCGTTCGAGCACGATGTGCCCATCGAGAATGCCGCGCGTCGAGTCGGCGATGGGATCGTTGTGGTTGTCGCCGTCCACCAGGATCGAGATGATCGCAGTGATGGTGCCGGCGCCCTCAGCGCCGGGACCAGCACGCTCAAGCAGGCGCGGCAATTCGGTAAAGACCGAGGCCGGATAGCCGCGGGCGATCGGCGGCTCGCCTGATGCGGTCGCCACTTCGCGGATCGCATGGGCGAAACGGGTGACACTGTCGACGATCAACAGCACGTTGTCGCCGTTGTCACGATAGTGCTCGGCAATGGTGACGGCGGTCAGCGGCGCCATCTTGCGCAGCATCGGGCTTTCGTCGCTGGTCGCGACAACGGCAACCGATTTGGAAAGATTGTCGCCGAGCGTGTCCTCGATGAATTCGCGCACTTCGCGGCCGCGTTCGCCGACCAGCGCGATGACCACCTTGTCGAAGGCATCGGCGCGCGCAAGCATCGACAGCAGCGTCGATTTGCCGACACCGGAACCGGCAAAAATGCCGAGGCGCTGTCCGAGGCAGAGCGGCGAAAAGATATCGATCGCCCGCACACCGGTGCGGAACCCCTGCTCCACACGCTTGCGGGTCATCGACGGCGGTGCCGTGTTGGAAATCGAGCGGCGGACGTCGCCCTGCAGCAGCGGACCGAGGCCGTCGATCGGCTCCGCAAGCGCGTTGATCGCCCGGCCGCACCATTGGTCGGTCGGCGCGATGCGGAAGGCGCCCTTGCGGATGACTGTATCGTGGATGCCGATCGGATCGCCCGGCTCGATCGGGCAGACGACCACGCGTTCAGGCTCGACGCGCACCACTTCGCCGAGATGCGTTCCAGTCGAACTCTTGTGCGCGACGAAATCGCCGAGCCGGACATGTCGCGACAGGCCGGTCACCGTATAGTGGCCCGGAGAGATCGTCTGGACGTGGCCGCCCGGCGCAATCGAATGTTCAGGTTTGGCGTAGCGTTCGACCAGGCCGGCAAGGGCAGCCAGCGATGTCGATGCGGCGCTCGTCTTCAGGCCTTCGCGTTCCATACCGTTTCCCGTCACGCCTTAGCGGCTGCCACCGAGCGTCTTGATCGCTTCGTCGAGCGACCCTTCGCTGTCACGCATCAGCGCGGTGATGTTGTCGAACGCGCGGGTGACCATGATCAGCTGCGACATTTCCGCGATGGCGTTGACGTTGGATTCTTCGAGGAACCCCTGCATGACGCCGACATCGAAGCGATCGACGACCGGTTCCGGCTGTACCGCCGGAAGCACCGCACTGTTGTCGAGGCGCATGAAGCCCTTGCTGAAGTCGGCCTGGTAGAGGCCGAGCGAGGCGACCGCGACACCGTTCTGGTGCAGGGCACCGTCGGCGCCGACGGTCACGTCGCCGCCCGAGCCATTGATCTGGATCGGCGCGCCGCCGGCGTCGAGAACCGGATAGCCGCGAATGGTGACCAGTTCGCCGGTTTCGGTCAGCGTGAAGCGACCGTCGCGCGTCAGCGCCGGACCCGAGGGCGTGTCGATCTGAAACCAGGCATCGCCTTTGACGGCAAAATCGAACATGCCTCCGGTGCGCGTCAGCGAACCGTTGCTGCTATTGAGGAACTCTTCGCCCTTGCTGACGTAGGAAACCTTGGTCGGCTTGGTATCGCCGAGCATCTGGTTGAACTTCACTTCCGTGCCGCGGAAACCGACGGTGCCCGAGTTTGCGATATTGTCGGCAAGTGTATTGAGACGCTTTTCAAGCGCCATCTGCGACGAAATCGCAACGTAAAGACCGGTCTGCACGTTCAGCGTCCCCCGAGTTTCAGGCTGTTGATGGACAGGAGCAGGTCGGAAGAGATGCCGTAGCCGCTCGACGCGCCGAAAACCGCAAGCGGGTCGTAACCGTCCGTTGAATTGTTGATTTCCCAAAGCGCCGTAAAGCGATCGAGAAAGTCCGTCAGCTTGGCCGGATCCTGGAAGTCCTTGAGGTCGATTGCGTCCTCATAGGCGGCCGCCTGACAGTCGACCTCGGTGCCGGCGAATTCGTCGGGCAGCTGCAGCGTGGTGCGCACCACCTGCGCCAGCGCCTCGTCGGCAATGATGGCGTAACCGCTTGATATCGACGGCGCCATGCGGGCGAAATAGAGCGCGAGCCGCACGCCGGCGTTCTCCTCGCCGGCACTCTGCTCGAGCGTCTGGCGGGCGTATTTGTCGACGACGCCCTTCTGGGCGCGATCGAAGGAGGTGGCCGCCTCGCCGTGAAGGGCGAAATTCAGCGATTCGGCCAGCTGCTTGTAGCGGCTGTCGGTCAACTTGTTGGCGAAGGCATCCTCGTTGTCGACGCCCTCGGTCAAGACCTTGCGCATGAAGGCCTTGGCGTAGCCCATGTCTTCGAGACCGTGCGCCTTGATCGCATAGTTGTAGAGGCGCGTGTCAGCGAAAAACTGGTCGATCGTTTTTATGTCGCCGATCTTCGAAAGATAATATTCGGTCTCGCGGGCGACGTCCGGTTCCTCGGCGACGCGCTCCAGCGACTTGCCCAAGTCGGCCGTAATCAGCTTGTAGCTCGTATAGGTCGTGGTCACGATCGGTCGCCCTTAGCGGAGTGAGACGGGCGCGACTGGAGAGCCGGCCATAGCAAATCCTGACCGGATTGGCTTGCGCGAACCTGTTCCACCGCAATGATTTCCGCCGCTTCGACGGCCAGCCTCACGCAAGGAAGAAACCTTATCCCGTTAGACGAAAATGGGATCGTGTCAGGTATCGAAAATGAACATCATCATCGGGCTTCTTGTGACTTTCGGCTGTATTCTCGGCGGCTACGTGGCCATGGGCGGCCACATGGAAGTCCTCAACCAGCCTTTCGAACTGCTGATCATCGGCGGCGCCGGTATCGGCGGCTTCATCATGGCCAACTCCATGAAGGTGGTGAAGGATACCGGAAAGGCTCTCGGCGAAGCGTTTCGCCATAAGGTTCCCAAGGAGCGGGAGTATCTCGACACGCTCGGCGTTCTCTACTCGCTGATGCGCGATCTGAGAACCAAGTCGCGCAACGAGATCGAAAGCCACATCGACAACCCCGAAGAATCCTCGATCTTCCTGTCGGCGCCGACCGTGCTGAAAAACAAGGAACTGACGGCCTTCATCTGCGACTACGTCCGCCTGATCATCATCGGCAACGCCCGCTCGCATGAGATCGAGGCGCTGATGGATGAAGAAATCCAGACGATCACCCACGACAAGATGAAGTCCTACCACGCGCTGACGATCATGGGCGACGCCTTCCCGGCGATCGGCATCGTCGCGGCGGTTCTCGGCGTCATCAAGGCGATGGGCGCGATCAGCGAAGCGCCTGAGGTTCTCGGCGCCAAGATCGCCGCCGCACTCGTCGGCACCCTGCTCGGCGTGTTCCTCTCCTACTCGATCGTCGCTCCGCTGGTCGCGAACATCAAATCCGTCCGCGAAAAACAGAACCGGCTCTACATCATCGTCAAGCAGACGCTGCTTGCCTACATGAACGGCTCGGTTCCGCAGGTCGCGCTTGAATACGGCCGCAAGACGATTTCGGCCTATGAGCGTCCTTCGATCGACGCCGTCGAGCAGGAGATGATGAACCCCGGCGGCGGCAGCGAAAGCAAGGCGGCTTGATCCCATGACATCAGGAACACCGACAAACGTTCATCCCTTCGACAGGAAACTGCTGGCGCGCATGACCGGCGCGCTCGGCGACGACCGCGCGATCGGCCGGGTGGCGCTCGATCTCGGCCAGGTGTTCGGCGAATTCCTTCCCGACATCTGCAAGGCGGAAACCGGCCTCGACATCGCCATCGGCTATGCGGGCTTCCGCACGGGCCTGCGCAACAGCCTGATCGCCGAGCTCGGCAACGGCGTGCTGATCAGCGACATCTGCTTGCGCAACTGGTGCCCCGACTTTCTGATCAGCTGCGACAGCCCGATCATCATCACCATGGTCGAGGCGCTGTTGGGCGCGGAGCCGACCGATATCGAAGAGCCGCAACCGCGCACACTTTCCCCGATCGAAATCGACGTCGCCCAACCGATCTTCGAGAAGATCGCCGACGTGCTTCGCACCGCCGTCAACGCGTCGGGCGGCTTCGAGCCGATCGTTGCCCGCGCCCACAACAGTGCTTCCCGCGGCAAGCCCGACCCTGCGGTCGAGGACGTTCATGCGGCAGCGATCGACATGACGATCGGTTTCGGCCCTGTTTTGTCGACCTTCTCGATCATCGTGCCGCAAAGCGTGCTGTTGAAGACGCAGATCGTCTTTCCGAAGGGTGCCGGCCAGAACCGCAAGCAGAAGTCCGAATGGACCGAACAGATGGAGGAGCAGGTTCGCCGCTCCGCCGTCACCATCGAGGCACGCATCCGGCTTGAAAGCCTGACACTCGAGACGATCAGCCGCCTCCGGGCCGGCGACGTCATTCCCTTCCACGATGCCCAGGACGTTCGCGTCGACGTGAACGCCAACGGCCGCGATCTCTACGTCTGCGAGTTCGGCCGATCGGGTGCGAAATACACCGTGCGGGTCAAGGATACCCACGGCTCCGAACAGGACATCCTTCGCCACATCATGAGTTAATTCGGCTCGCCGTCGCCAGGCAGTAGGCCTGAGGCAAGCTTCAACTGGAATAGTTCGCACATGGCACCCAAGAAAGCACCAATCAACGAACAGGCCGCACTCGCTGTCGGAGACATGGAACTCGACCAGGCGATCGACGATCTGCGCGGTGTTCTCAAGAAAGACACGGACGCGCCGGCTGGCTTCGGCGCCGAGTTCGGCAGCGTAGACACGCTCAGTGGCGCAGGCGAATTCGGCGGCGAATTCGCCGCTCCGGCCGATGGTCTTGGCGCCTTTGGCGGCGACTTCGGTTCGGACACCTTTGGCAACGATCTGTCGGAGACCCCGGCCACCACGGATTTCGGCGGCGGCAGCTTCGGCGCCAGCGATTTCGGCGCATCGGACTTCGATGCCGGTGAAACCGTCACCGACACGCCGCCCGGCAGCGGCATGACCGCCAATCTCGACCTGATCATGGATATTCCGATCGATGTTCAGATCGTTCTCGGCACCAGCCGAATGCAGGTATCGGGTCTCATGAACCTGACCGAAGGCGCGACGATCTCGCTCGACCGGCGGATCGGCGAACCGGTCGAAATCATGGTCAACGGCCGGATCATCGGCCGTGGTGAAATTACCGTTCTCGAAGGCGACGACACCCGGTTCGGCGTCAAGCTCATCGAGATCAAGGGCAGCAAGAAGTCATAGAACCCAATCATTGGGCGAGGGATGAATCCATGATGGATTTCGAAAGTTTTGAGGCTCAGGCACTCTCCAGACCTCTCAACCAGACCGACAAGGCAGCAGCCGTTCTGCTCGCGATGGGCAAGACCGTCGCCGGAAAGCTGCTGAAGTTCTTCACCCAGAGCGAGCTGCAGGCGATCATCGCTTCGGCGCAGTCGCTGCGGGCCATCCCTCCCCACGAACTGGAAGCGCTGGTCAACGAATTCGAAGACCTGTTCACCGAGGGCGCCGGCCTCATGGACAATGCCAAGGCGATCGAGAGCATTCTCGAGGAAGGCCTGACCCCGGACGAAGTCGACGGCCTGCTCGGGCGCCGCGCCACCTTCCAGTCCTACGAAGCCAACATCTGGGACCGACTGCAGGAATGCGACCCGGTCGCGGTTGCGCTGCAGCTGGCCAAGGAACATCCGCAGACCATTGCCTATGTCTTGTCGATGATGCCGTCGAGCTTCGGCGCGAAGGTCCTGCTGCAGCTCTCCGAAGAGCAGAGGCCGGATATCCTGAAGCGCGCCGTCAACATGAAGGACGTCAGCCCGAAGGCTGCGTCGATCATCGAGAACCGCGTCATGGAAATGATCGGCGAGATGGAAGCCGAGCGCAATTCCGCCGGTCCGACCAAGATCGCCGAGGTGATGAACGAGCTCGACAAGCCGCAGGTCGACACGCTGCTCGCTTCGCTCGAATCTCTCAGCACCGAATCGGCCAAGAAGGTTCGCCCGAAGATCTTCCTCTTCGACGACGTTCTTTACATGCCGCAGCGCAGCCGCGTTCAGCTGTTCAACGATGTCTCGACCGACATCATCACCATGGCGCTGCGCGGTTCGACCTCGGACCTGCGCGAATCGGTGCTCGCCTCCATCGGCGCACGCCAGCGCCGCATGATCGAATCCGATCTTGCCATGGGCGATGCCGGCATCAACCCGCGCGACATCGCCATCGCCCGCCGCTCGATCACCCAGGAGGCGATCCGCCTTGCCGCAAGCGGCCAGCTGGAGCTGAAGGAAAAGGAAGCGCAGGCCGCCTGATCCATCCGGTCGCCGGGTATCCTTTCAAGGACCGGCGCTAAGCCTGATCGTAGAACCACAACGCGGGCCCTTGGCCCGCGTTCCTGTTTTGGAGAGATCGACGGCCCCCGCATTTCCTGTTGACCCGGCATGATTGCCCCCGCGAAGCCCTTGTCTGCCCTAGTTTCCGGGTTCACTACAAACAGCGCAAGATCAGCGCTGTCTTGTGGAAACCGGTCGGGAGATTTCCTGTCGCATGTCGGACGATCAGGATAAGGACAGCAAAACAGAATCCCCGTCGGAGAAGAAGATCTCCGACGCCGCCGACAAGGGCAACGTGCCCTTCTCCCGCGAAGCGACCACCTTTGCCTCGACTGTGGCGATCTACATCTTCTTCGTGTTCTTCCTGACCGACGGCGCCAGCACGGTTGCCGCGGCGCTCAAGGACATTTTCGAGCAGCCGGAAGCCTGGCGACTGAACAACGCCACGGATGTCGTCGCGTTGATGACGCACCTCGCGTGGAAGTCGACAGCACTGCTCGTTCCCGTCTTCGTGCTGCTCATCGTCTTCGGCGTCGGCTCGTCGATCTTTCAGAACCTGCCGCGTCCGGTGCTCGATCGCATCCAGCCGAAGATGAACCGGATTTCGCCGATGGCGGGCCTGAAGCGCATCTTCGGCGTTCAAGGGTTGGTGGAGTTCGGAAAGTCGCTGTTCAAGATCATCGTCGTGTCGATCTTCGTCGTGCTGGTTCTCTGGAACGACTACTTCGCGACGCTCGATCTGATGTTCTCCGATCCGGTTATGATCTTCTCGACGATGACGTCCGATCTCAACCAGGTGATGATCGTCATCATGCTGGCCACCGCCGTTTTGGCGATCGCCGATCTCTTCTGGTCCCGTCACCATTGGTACACCGAACTGATGATGACCAAGCAGGAAGTAAAAGAGGAGATGAAGCAGGCGCAGGGCGACCCGATCGTCAAGTCGCGCCTGCGCTCAATGCAGCGCGATCGGGCGCGCAAGCGCATGATTTCATCGGTGCCACGGGCAACCCTGGTGATCGCCAACCCTACCCACTATGCCGTTGCCCTGCGTTATGTCCGCGAAGAAAGCGACGCACCGGTGGTCGTTGCCCTTGGTCAGGACCTCGTTGCCCTCAAAATCCGCGAGATCGCAGAGAAGAACGGCATTCCCGTCTTCGAGGATCCACCGCTTGCACGCTCCATGTTTGCACAAGTCTCGGTCGATAGTGTGATTCCACCCGTGTTTTACAAGGCAGTTGCCGAACTCATTCACAGGGTGCATGCGCAATCGCAACCAAAACGGATGACGTAACGCCGATGAAAAAGTGCGAATTCTCCGAGAGACGGGAACAGATAGTAGCCGAAGCGATCCGCCCAGTGGCGACCGAGTTGCGTCTCATCGACGCCGCGGATTTCATCGCTCTCCTGCGGTTCGAATCCTATGCCAGCCTCGCTGACCTCGTTGAATCGGCCGCCGAGCTCTATTTCCTGCCCGGAACGGTCAATTTCGGTCTCGGCGGAAATTACAATCTGGATTGGGACAGCGAGCCAGAAATCGTGCTCGATCTCGAGCTCAAGCCGCGCGGCGTCACCATCTACGTACGCCTCTCGCTCGGCAACGACACCGCCGGCATCGAGATCAGCCACATCACCTTCCAGAACCCGTCGGCGGATCCAGACGAGAACACGGCCTTCCTTGCAAAGAGCCTGACCGAAGCGAAGTTCATCAAATCCTATGAACTGCCTCTGGCGTGTTAGAGCGCTTCCGGTTTAAACGGAGCCGTAGAAACGATCTATATTATTGTTTTTACGCATTTCCTGACGGAAAACCGCTACGCACTTTTCCTGGAAATGCTCCGGGTCGCCCGATCTTCAGCTGATGTAGCCGAGGCGAATAGCCTTGGCGATCGCCTGAATACGGTTGACCGAATCGAGCTTGGTCGTGGCGGCGCCGAGATAGGCGTTCACCGTGTGGACGGAGAGCCCCATCCGTTCGGCGATCTCTTCGCTGATATGGCCGTCGCCGGCCATCTGCAGGCAGGCGATCTCACGATCACTCAGCGTCTCCGGCCGCACCATGCGCTTCTCGTCAGCCGCCAGAAGGTCTGTCATGATCGTGCAGCTACGGCCATGCAGATCAACCACCTGCTCGGTCGTCGCTTCGACATAGCTGCCGGCGAAGACCACATATCCATTGCCCTGCGCACCGAGCCGCACGGGAAAGGCAATGCCGGAATAGGGTAGCTTGCGCGCTTTCAGACGGTGGCCGAAGTGCCCGAACTCGAACATCTCCGCCGCCTGATGTTCGCCCGAGCCATTCCAAAGCACCGGCAGCAGCGATGTGTCGAGATGGGCCGTCAACTCGTCGCCGTAAAGAGTTATGAGATCATGCGCGTTCGCTTCCGAGGAAACTCCCCAGTTGTCGAGCACGCAGGTCAGCTTGCGCACCGCGCCCATACCCTTGCCGTTGAGCCGCAGGACGGCGAAATGCTTGGCGTTGATCTGACGCTGCATCGCCTGCAATCGTGTGATCAGAGTGGCCGCGCGCGCCGCCCTGCCGCTACGGCTGTGCCGCTGGTCGTCGTCGTTGCGTCCACTGGCGAGGAAATGGGTCATCAGTCTCGCCCCTCAGACCAGGTTGTTGCGGACGGCATAGGCGATCGCCTCGGAGCGGGTTCGCGTGGCTGTCTTTCGCATGACGCTGGTGATGTAGTTGTTGATTGTGTTGCGGGAGATCCCGAGAATGACGGCGATCTCTTCGCTCGTCTTGCCCTCGGCGATCCAGGACAGGCACTCCAGTTCACGGTCGGTCAAGTCGAAGTCGCGATCGTGCCGCACTTCGGCGCGTGTGGTGAAGCTTGCGAGGTATCCAGCAAGCAGGGTCACATCGCGCAGGCTCTCCTGCGACAGGATCACATCCTCGGGAACGAGCAGCATCAACGAGAAGCGCAGCCGTCCGACATTGAAGGTGACCGCGCAATATTCGCGGCTGATGCCCCGTGGCAGGTCGATGTCGTCGGGCAGCGAATAGAACACTGGCTGCAGCACCGAGAGGCATTTTTCAAGCTCGGTCGTCTTGGCATGAAGTCCGATGATGATGCCCGAAAGCCGTCTGACGATGTCGAACGGCCAATCCGAGCAGACGACGAAGTCGAGCCCGTTATCCTGCGAGAGATCGTATCGCGCCAGGAGATAATGGCTCGCGCCAACATATTCGGTCAGCGCCGCAAGCCCGCTTCCCAGGTTGGCGCGCCCCGCCATGTCGCCCAGCCGCCGAAACAACTGATCACGCGTAAGCCCACCACCGCGTAGGCGTGTCGACGCTGTCGGCAAAGGCCAGACAGTTATGTCTGCTTGCGAAATGTCCATGATGTCAGCCCCCGTGCCGGATTCACCGCCCTGGAACCTGCGCTTGCACTGTCGCCGCCAACAGCCGGCCCAAGCCGAATATCACCACCAGTCGCAATTCAGGACGCGAATCAATGTTAAAAATGTACATCCGTCCTCAAAAAAAACCATCGTCATCTTCTCGCTATTTACTTCACCACCCTTTCATGAAACGATTCGCCGAGATGCTGCTTCAGCATTGTCCGATCCCGGGCACCACGCAGCACATGTTTTGACATAGCGTTGATATTTAAAAGAGTTTTGCCGTTCGAATTGCCCCTGCTCCGCTGACGCACCGATTTCGCGCAGCGCTGGGCGGCTCGCTGAGCACAAATTCAGCCCAAATCTCGTCATTCACCAGAGTCAGAAGAAGCTTCGAACAGGGGCGAATTTTACTTTCGACTGACGCCTGTTGCGAAAATGCATCAATTATTCACTCGAACAACCGCAGTCTATCAATATATAAAACTCGAATACGTCGAGAATTATTATCGAATAACCCAATTTATATTCCAATTTATCTGTGTATTGACGATGGCAGACGCAGTAAACCGGCCCACCTTCCGCACCCGGGCAGCAACGGCGGAATCTAAAAATTAAGATCTCGTTAAAGTATTACAATCGCGGGCCGCACCCATGACTCGGGCGACGGCACAACGATTCTTACCGTGGATTCAGCGGCCGATACCGGCAACCGCCGAGACTCGCACAATATTTGCACGGGACACGACGGCAAGAGCGCTGCACCCGCAACGCCTGCGAAACGAAAAATCCCGCCGATGCGGCGGGATTTGTCACTATCAGACGATTTCTGTGTGTGATCAGGCGGCTTTCTCGAGAGCCCATTTGCGCAGGATCTTTGCGGCGCGCTCTTCGCTGATCTCGACCATGCGTGCAAGGCGCCTTTCCGGTCCTTCCTTGACGCGACGGTTGAAGGCGCCTGCGTCTTCGCCCATGCTGAGCAGATCGTCGGTGCTGTCGAAGCCGAAGTCGGAGCCGAAGCCGTCCATGAGGGCGCCACCGGCACCTGCTGTCGCAGGGGAGAAATCGGGCAGTTCGAGACCGGCGGATTCGTTGGCGAGCTGGCCGGAGCTTCCGCCAAGGCCGAGCTGCCGAGCCAGCGGCCGCATGCCCATCCAGACCACCAGGAAGGCGACGACGACGAAGGCGAGCGCGTTGATGATGCCGCCAAGATTGCGCGTCAGCGTCTCCATGAGACCCGGACCCGCGATGGCCTGGTCAAGCAACTGCGTCTCGACGAAGTCCATGGCGTTCAACGTCACCACGTCGCCACGGTTCGCATCAATGCCGGCGGCTGACGATACGATCTTCTGCATCTCCTGAAGATAGGCATCGATCTTTGCCTGATCGACCGGCTCACCGACCATGGCGGCAAGGCGGCCGCGATTGACGACCACCGCAATCGACAGGCGCTCGACCGTGTAGCTGTTCTTCACGGTGGCGATCGTCTTGCTGTTGATCTCGTAGTTGGTCTGTTCTTCCTTCTTCTCGGCCTGGTCGTTCGACTGCGGGCCGGCACCGCCGCGCGGAGCGGCCTGCGGGATGTTCTGCTGTACGGTTGCGGCATTGTCCGGCTGCTGCTGGCTGGACTTCTGCTCTTCCTTGGTGACACGGGTGGAGCGTTCGACGCGCGATTCCGGATCGAACATCGTTTCCTGGATCTGCTGCGTGTCGGTGTTCAGACGAGCCGTAACGCTGGTGCGGAAGTTGTCCATGCCGAGGAATGGGGCGAGCGCGTTGTCGATCTTCTTCTCAAGCTCGGTCTGGACATTCTGCACCACGCCCAGCGACTGGTTGAGGGCGCTGTTGGCCGGATCGTCGCCAGAGGCGAGAAGCTGGCCGGTCGAATCGAGGATGGTCACGTCATCGAAGTCGAGCCCCGGTACGGACGAGGCGACGAGATGGCGGATGGAGGCTGCGGCATTGCGGCCGACCGTGGCGCTGGCGCGGATCATCACCGAGGCGGTCGGGTTCTGGTCTGCCTTACGGAAGCTGCCACGCTCAGGCATCACGATGTGGACGCGGGCGGCGGCGATACCGGAGATCTGCTGGATGGTGCGGCCGATTTCGCCTTCAAGCGCGCGAACCCGGGTGACTTCCTGCATGAAGGAGGTCAGACCGAGCGAGCCGACATTGTCGAAGAGTTCGTAGCCGGCATTGGCGCTGCTCGGCAGGCCGCGCTCGGCCAGGAGCAGACGGGACTTGCCGGTCATGCCGACGGGAACCTGGATGCTGCCGCCATCCGCACCGACGTTGAAGTCGATGTTGGCTTCTGCAAGCGCAATGCTGATTTGAGTGACGTCGCTTCGCTCAAGCCCGACATAGAGCGTCTCGAACGATGGCCTGTTGACGTAGATACCGGCCCCCAGGACCATGCCGACAGCGACAATGCCGGCGGCCGCCAGCGCTATCAGCTTGCCTTGCCCCAGACTGGCGAGGTTCTTCGTGAACATCGAAAATTGATTCAACAGACTCATTCTGTTTCCGCACCCAGTATCGCAGGACATTCGAGCCGGTCATCCGACGAGCGCCCTGCGCAGTTCCAACATTTTGGGTTTGGTGGGTGTCGCGTGCCCCGCAACGACTTCCAACACACACGAATCCATCAGCCCCGATCGGGACCGTAGGAAACGAAACTTGCGCGAACTTGGCTTTCGCCGCCAGTCTCGGGGAAATCGGGGGATATAGCTGTAGAGAAATCTGGCTGCACCGACGGACGATGCAGCCCAAAGGCCAGAGCGCTTCCATCTTAAAAGAGCGCGTCCATCTTAAACGGGGCGCGGAAACGCTCTCTTTGTTTTTACGCGTTCCCTGACGGAAAACCGCTCCGCACTTTTCCTGGGAAGGCTTTAGAACGCCTCAAAGTCGCCCGCCGCCTTGGTCAGCGGCTGCGAATGGCCGTGACGCAACATGCCGTTGCCCAGCGCCTTCTTCATGTCGGCGAGCTTGACCAGGCTAACAGCCGTGGTCACGTCGACGAGGCAGGTATCGGGGATCACGGCGGTGATCGTGTCGATGAACTCGGCCAGGCCGCGGGTCTTCTGCACGGCCAGATCGATGCCCTGCAGCACCATCATCTCGTCGCGATTGTCGAGTGCCGAGGCGCCCCGACCGCCGAGCAGCTGAGGCTCGATCCGTTCGATGAGATAGGCGACGTCGTGAAGTTCGGTGACGACGCGCATCAACACTTCGGGCAGCGATTCTTCCACGTGCGGCATGTGGCCCTGGTAGTCAGTCTGCATTGTCGGTTCTCACGTGGTTTTTCTGACGATAGTGCAGGCGTGTGGTTCGCCTGCGGAGCATGCCCCGCAGGATCAGAAGAATTCGATGGAGCTTTCGACCGGACGTGGCGCGATCACCGGGCGCTCTTCCAGCTGGACCGTGCGCTGGGTTTCCACCCCTGTCAGTGCGTACTGACGGGCGCGTCCCGACGACGGCCAGTATTCGAGCTTGCGGCCGTGTTCACCGCCGGTGCTCTCGCCGACGATGCGGATGCCTTCGTCAAGCAGGAACTGCCGGGCAAAGGCGGCATTCTGCTCACCGACATTCGAAAACCGGGCGATGGTCTTGGCGCCGCCGAAGATCTTGGCCTCGAGCCGATCACGCCGGGCGCCCTGCTTCAACAGACCGTTGATCAGCAGTTCCATGAGATGGACCCCATAGCGGGTCGCATCGCCGCCGGAAGCGGGCGACGACGCCGATCCCGGCAGCAGGAAATGATTCATGCCGCCGACTCCGACCACGGGATCGCGCATGCACGCGGCCACGCAGGAACCGAGAATGGTCGACAACACCACATTGGGATCGTTGAAGACCTTGTACTCGCCCTGAATGACATGCACGCGCTTGCCGACGGCTTCCATGTTCATTTCAATGCCCCAAATACGGCTTCGATCGCGGCCTTCATCTTTTCGATCGTGAACGGCTTGGCCAGCACGTTGTTGGCTCCGAGCGCTGCCGCCTTCTGGACCAGCGCGCGGTCGCCCTGCGCCGTCAGAATGATGAAGGCCGCCTTCTTGGTAGCCGGGTTCGACCGCACTGCCTGGAGCAGGCCAAGGCCATCCATCTTCGGCATGTTGAAGTCGGAGATGACAAGGTGATGCGGGTTCTGGGCCATGATCTTCATGCCCTGTTCCCCATCACCGGCGGCGGTGATCTGCTTGAAGCCCAGCTGCTGCAGGGCGTCGCCCAAAAGCAGGCGGCTCGTGACCTGATCGTCGACGATCAGAACTTTTATTTTTTCGGCGATGGACATTATTCGCTTCCTTCCTTCCGGAACGCCGCGGTCTTCAGTATCTCCTCCCCGATGGAACCGAGGGGGAGCTGCGTTTCGACGGCGCCCAATTCATAGGCAACTCTCGGCATACCGTAGACGACACACGTCTTTTCGTTTTGTCCGAAGGTCTTTGCCCCGGCATGCCGCATTTTCAGGAGACCGGATGCGCCGTCACGGCCCATGCCAGTCAGAATGACGCCGATCGCATTGCGACCGGCAAGTTCGGCGACCGAATCGAACAGCACGTCGACCGAAGGACGGTGGCCGTTGACCGGATCCCGATCGACCAGACGGCAGCAAGGCGCCGTCGGATTGGAGACCTGCAGGTGGCGCTCGCCGCCCGGGGCCAGATAGACCTTGCCGATTTCGAGGCGTGCGCCATCGGTTGCTTCCTGCACCGTCGGTGCGCACAGGCGATTGAGCCGCTCGGCAAAGCTCTTGGTGAAGGTGTGCGGCATATGCTGTGTGATCACAGTCGGCGGGCAGTTCGGCGGGAACTTCTGCAACACGGTGATCAGGGCCTCGACGCCGCCGGTGGAAGCGCCGATGGCGATGATCTTGCGCCCTGCCCGATATTCCGAGGCACCGTTGACATTGGCCGCCGTCGGCGCTGCCGCCTTGTTGCCGGTGATGATGAACTTTCGCTGCGAGCGGGCTGCGGCCTTCACCTTGTCGATCAGATCGCCGAAGGGGTTCGGATCGCCCGGAAGGGGTTTTCCGACGCAATCGAACGCACCGATTTCAAGTGCTGCAATCGTCGCCTCGGCACCCTTGTGTGTCAGCGTCGAGACCATGATGACCGGCATCGGGCGCAGGCGCATGATCTTGTCGAGGAATTCCAGGCCGTTCATGTTCGGCATCTCGATGTCGAGCGTGACGACATCGGGATCGAGCTGCTTGATCGCCTGGCGCGCTTCCATCGCATCGGCCGCCTGGCCGACGACGGTCACGCCGGGATCGGAATTGAGAACTGCGGTGATCAGGCCACGCATGGTGGCGGAGTCGTCGACGACGAGAACGCGAGCGGGTGCGGTCATGCCCGTCCTCCATGAAACTTGCCGGTATGGCGGTAGGTGGTGATGCCGATATTGTCGAACTGCGACTTGGCGTCGCCCGACACGCGCTCGGAATGACCGATGTAGAGATGTCCATTGGTGCCGAGCATTCCGGCAAAACGCGACCAGATCTTCATCTGCGTCGGCTCGTCGAAATAGATCACCACGTTGCGGCAGAAGATGACATCGAACGGCCCCTTGAACGGCCATTGGGCCATCAGGTTGAGCTCGTTGAAGGTGATGAGCCGCTTGACGCGATCGTCGATCTGCCACTTGAAGCGGCCGCCGGCATTGACCTCGTCGAACCATTGCTTGCGCATGGCCGGATTGACCGTTTCGAGCGCGGTGGCATCATAGGCGCCGGCCCGTGCCAGCGTCAGGATCTTCGGGTCGATATCGGTCGCGAGAATGCGGAAGTCGTAATCGGCCGCGTTCGGCAGCAGCGACAGCACCGTCAGCGCGATCGAATAGGGCTCCTGCCCGTCCGAGCACGCCGCAGACCAGATACGCACGCGACCGCCGGCCTTGGCGCGGGCAATCAGCTCCGGCAGAACCTCCGTCTTCAGATGCTCGAAGTGATGATTCTCGCGAAAGAAGCGGGTGAAGTTCGTCGTCAGATGCGAGAGCATGTCGCGGCGGGCGGCAGCGCCTGCCGGCGAGGAGACCAGCTGGCAGTACTCGCGGAAGCCCTTGAGACCGAGGTTGCGGATGTGCTTCGACAGGCGGGAATAGACCAGCGATGCCTTGGTCTCGTTGAGATAGATGCCGGCATCGGCATAGATCATCGCTGCGATTTCACTGAGATCGCGGCGCGTCAGCGGATACTCACCGCTTGCCAAACATTCATCGGGCGACTGCTTCTGCTCCAGAATGGCCTGGTTTCTCATGCTGCTTCCCTTTCTTCCTGCGGGAAGACAGATTCGAGTTCTATCAGGCAGATCAGCCGGCCTTCGATCGCGAGCACGCCGCGGGCGAAGCTCCTTTCGAATTCGGACGAGATGACATCAGGTGTCGGCTGGATCTTGTCATCGGTAATCGTCAGTATGTCGGAGACGGCATCGACCAGCAGGCCGACGACCTGGTTCTTCACCTGGGCGACGATGATGACATGGCGGACGGTCGGCTCGGCCGGCTTCATGCCGAGGCGTGCCGACAGATCGATGATCGGCAGCACCGCGCCGCGCAGATTGATGATGCCGAGCATATAGGCCGGCGCATGCGGCATTGCAGTCGCCGGTGTCCATCCGCGGATTTCGCGCACGGACATCACGTTCACGCAGAACTCCTGATCGCCGACGCGGAAAGCAATCAGCTCTCGTCCGTCCGTGGTCAGATTCCTTGCGGCATAGGTCATCGCATTCATCCAGCAGCAGCGAGAGACATTTCAGCCTTCAGCGAATGGCCACGCGAGGCGGCCACGATCGTGTCGACATCGAGGATGAGCGCCACCCGACCGTCGCCAAGAATGGTCGCCGCAGCGATGCCCGGCACGTGGGTGTAGTTGGCCTCAAGGCTCTTGATGACGACCTGGCGCTGGCCCTGGATGGCGTCGACCATCAGTGCGCGCTGGCCGCCACCTTCGGATTCCACCAGAAGTGCGACGCCTTCGACCGGGTTTGCCTGGCTGGCGCGGAAGTTGAGGATGCGACCGACGTCGACCAGCGGGCAGAAGGAGTTGCGGATCGATATCAGCCGCTGGTTGGAGCCGAACGAATGGATTGCGGCGGCTTCCGGCTGCAAGGTCTCGACGATCGCCGTCAGCGGCACCACCAGCGTCTGGTTGGCGACCGTGACCACCATGCCGTCAAGCACGGCGAGCGTCAGCGGCAGGCTCATGGTGAAGACCGAGCCGTGGCCGGGCTTCGAGGAGATGTTGATGCGGCCGCCGAGCGCCTGGATCGAGCGCTTGACCACGTCCATGCCGACGCCGCGGCCGGAGATGTCGGAGATCTTGTCGGCGGTGGAGAAGCCGGCGTGGAAGATCAGGTTGTCGATCTCCTCGTCGGAGAGATTGGCATCGGCGGCGATCAGATCGTTGTCGATCGCCTTCTGGCGCACCTTCTCGCGGTTGATGCCGGCGCCGTCGTCGGCAAGCTCGATGACGATGCGGCCCGACCGGTGCTTGGCCGTCAGGCGCACGGTGCCTTCGGCGCTCTTGCCGGCGGCGAGACGCTTCTCCGGCGTTTCGAGGCCGTGATCGACGGCGTTGCGGATCATGTGCGTCAGCGGTTCGGCCAGCTTGTCGATGACCGTCTTGTCGACTTCGGTGTTTTCGCCTTCGGTGATGAGACGGACAGACTTGCCGGTCATGTCGGCGATTTCGCGAACGATGCGCGACATGCGCTGGAACACCGGCTTTACCGGCTGCGCGCGGATCGCCATCACCGAGTCCTGGATCTCGCGGGTGAGCTGCTGCAGCTCCTCGAGGCCCATGTTGATCGACGAGGTGCCGTTGGCGTCGTTTTCGACCACGCTCTGCGACAGCATCGCCTGGTTGATCACCAGTTCGCCGACGAGGTTGATCAGGCGGTCGACGCGATCGAGATCGACGCGGATGGTCGGTGTCGCGGCGGATGCGGCTGCCTGCTGCGCGGCTGCGGATTGCGCCGCGGCACTGGCGGCGGCACCGGCCGACTTTTCAACAGGCGCACGGGCGGTCGACTGGGCCATCTGCAGCACGTTGCTGGCCGTGCCGGCGGCAGAGACGGCCGCATCGCGGATCGCCTGCCGGGCTGCCAGCTGCTCTTCTTCCTCGATCACGCCGACCGAAACAGCCGGCTCGTCGTCGAGGATCGAGAGGTCGAACGGCACCGGCTGCATCGGCAGCTCTTCGCTCGGAGCGGCTGTGTCATCGGAGACCAGCAAAATCTCGAGGTCGCAATCCCACTCGGCGAATTCGAACACGGTGCGGATCGCGTCCTCGCCCTTGTCCGTCTTCAACGAGATCTTCCAGGAGAAGTAGGCGGATTCCGGATTTAGGCGATCGAGCGCCGGAAGCGCGTCCATGTCGCAATGGATGCTCATCTCGCCAAGGCGGGAAAGGTCGCGCAGAAGCAGCGTTGCCTCGTTGCCCTTGGCGTAGAGATCGGATCTCGGCTTGAAGACGATCTCGTAGGTCGGCATCTCCATCAGCGCCGGCTCGTCTGCCTCGAAATCGTCGAAGGAGAACGCGACGGGCTGGAAGCCTTCGTCGTTGGCGACGGGTGCCGTTACAACCGGGGCGGCCTTGGTGACCGGCTCGGCAGCGGCCGACGCCTGCGGTACCTCGCCGTTGGCAAGCGCCTCGAGTTCCTTGATCAACTGGCGGCTGCGCGCCTCGTCGACGCTACCGCCATCGCGGGCAGCGTTCGTCAGGTCGGCGAGCACGTCGGCCGACTTCAGCATCACCTTCAGAACCTCAGGACCGGGGTCGAGCCTGTTGGAACGAACGCAATCAAGTGTCGTCTCGAACACGTGGGCGAAGGAGACGAGGTCGTCGAGCCCGAAAGCGCCGGCGCCACCCTTGATCGAGTGCACCGCGCGAAACACCGCATTGACCGTTTCCGGATCGCGGTCGCCGTCATTGAGCTTCAGCAGACCCGATTCCAGTTCGGCGAGTTGTTCCTCGCATTCCTGGAAGAAGATCTCTTTGATTTCGTTCATATCCATTGGAGGCTATCCTCGGACTTCAGGCCGTTACGCGCTCGATTGCATCAATCAGTTTGGTCGGGTCGAACGGCTTGACGATCCAGCCGGTAGCTCCGGCCTGACGGGCGCGGTTCTTCTTTTCGGCGTCGCTTTCCGTGGTCAGGACCAGGATCGGGATAGCGCGGTAACGGTCGTTCTTGCGCACGCCTTCAATGAAGCCGAAGCCGTCGAGACGCGGCATGTTGATGTCGGTGACGATGACATCCGGATTGGCTTCTTCGAGAACCTCGAGGCCCTCGACGCCGTCCTCTGCCTGGATCGTTTCGAAACCGGCATTGTTCAGCGTGACCAGAAGCATGTTTCGGATCGTCCGGGAGTCGTCGACTGTCAGAACTCGCTTTTTCATTCTTCAAATCTCCTTTGCCATCAGGTGATCGATATCGACCCCGATGAGCTGTGTCGTTTTCTCGAAAGCGTCCGACACCTTGCTGAAGGTGAAAGACAAATGATCCTCTTCCCAAGTCTTGGCGCCGGCCATCAGCACCTGGACGCAGAGCGTTCCAACCCGCTCGACCGCCGAGGCGTCGATCGTGAGATCGCTGCCCTTCAGGCCCAAAAGCTTCTCATGCAGCGCTGTCGCTTCGTTCAGGTCCAACACCGGAGCGAGGCTGAGCGTCTTCTGAGCGGTCTTTTTGCTGGCCATTCCTGTTTTCCTCGACTGCTAACTCTTGAGTGCCCTTGAGATCAGCGTTGCCAACCGGCGAACTGACGTTGCGGACCGTCGTCGAACAATGGCGCCGCCATTTCATCGTCGGCCATCGCCGCAGGAGCCACGAGGCCGCGTCCCTGGCTGGCGGCCGGTGTTGGTGAGGCCGCGTGGCGGCGTTCAACGCGGAACCTGCGGATCGTCTCGCCGAGCTCGACGATGACATTGTGCAGGTCGTCGGAAGACCGGACCGTCTCGCCCGCCATCGCGGCACTTGCCTGCACGGCCTGCGAAATCGCACCGATGTCAGAGGCAACGCCCTTGAGATCGCCGACCTGTTGTTCAGCCTCACGGGCGATACCGGAGACGGCGGCATTGATCGATGTGACCTGCTGGACGATGCTGCTGATCGCATCCTGAGTGCGACCGACGATCTCGACGCCGGTCTCGACCTGCGCCTTGGTGCCCGTCACCAGCTGCTTGATTTCACGTGCCGCTTCGCCGGAGCGCTGCGCCAGCGCGCGCACTTCCTGGGCGACGACGGCAAAGCCGCGGCCGCTGTCGCCTGCCCTTGCAGCCTCGATGCCGGCATTCAGCGCCAACAGGTTGGTCTGGAAGGCGATCTCGTCGATGACGCCGATGATCTGGCCGATCTTTTCGGCCGACGCTTCGATGTCGGCCATGGCGGAGATTGCCTGGCCGGCAATCTCGCCGCTGCGCTCGACAGCAACCCTTGTCTCGGTGGCTTTGATCTCGGTGGCGCTGATGCGGCTCGAGCCCGTCGCCATGCGTTCGGTCATGTCGGCAAGCGCTGCGAGCTGACCCGAGAGGGCATCGGCTTCAGCCGCCGCCTTGTCGGAAAAACCGGCCGCTCCGTCGCGCAGACGGCCAATGAAAGTCTCCGCCGCCTGACCGCGCTGATCGGCGGACTGCAGGCTCTGCTGGATCGTGTCGAGTGCCGCGTTCAAGCTGGCGACGATCGGCTGGTAGGCATCCGGCGCGCTCTCGGACAGGCGCACGCCCAGGTCGCCGTCGTTCAAGCCTTTGGCGAAGTCGCCGAATAGGGTCGTTACCGCCTGCTCGTCGGCACTGTGCTGGTCGGCGAGCTGGCGCTGATGCTGCTGGCGAAGGGCGTTGAAGCGGAGCGAGACGCCGATCTCGGTGTCGACGAAAACGGTACGGACTAGTGCCGCAACCAGATCGCACAGTTCCTTGCGACGTCCCCTGCCCATCGGCAGGAAGGACTTCGGCCAGGCCTCTTCGATGAGGCCGACCAACAAGTGTTCCAGCACGACGGCGTGGCTTGCCATCTGCCAGCGCGGATCGAGGCCCATGCGGTTCGATGTGTCGGCAAGCACCTTGACGCGCTCGGCATAGAGGCCGTCAAAGCGGGCATCGGTCAGCACGTTCCAGTGCGAAGACTGGATGTCCTGCAGGCGATCGAGCTGCCGGTCGTTGTCGAAATGGCGGGCTGCGTCGGGATAGCTCTGCAGGCGCTGGAAGAGATCGCGAAGGGCTGCGTCGATGCGAGGGGAAAGTTTCTGCCTGGTGTCGCGGACGCGGGAACAACTCTCGTCGTCGAGCCCGGCAAAGCGCAAGCGCTCCAGCAGACTGCCTGCCTGGCCCTTCCTTGCCTGTTCTGACGATGCTTCCTGCCTCAACGCTAAATCCCCGGCTTTGCATGCTTGGAATTTGCCTGGGGAGTATCCGGACGGTCCACGGTCCACCGGACGTGCACGCCACATCAATGAGATCAGCCCCCGCCGCTTGGGCGTCTGCTATCGTCCATCCCGCAAGTAAATTCGGTGAAGAATCGATACCGGACCGGAACCGGTACGGCGGGGCGGCATCATGCCTTGAGGAGACTGTGAATTTTCCCATTCCGACGTGTGGGACAATGTTTATGGTTAATTCCTTGCTTGAAGGTTAACGGTCGATGGCCTGTAACCGGAATCACTAAAATTCGCCGGGTGTTTCCTGGCGCTGTTTTTGCGGCGCAGCAATGCCGCACTATTGACCCCGAATTTCAACAGGTTTTCACTCACAAGAGTTTAGAATTGTACTTCTACTTGCGCTCGCGTATCGAAGCGAACGTGAAGTGGGCGCAGATCGCGCGGAAGAAACCTTTGCAGCAAGCAAAGCGACATCATGACGATGCGCTGACGGGAAACGAACAATGATTGTTCTTGGAATTGGCGCCGCTCTCACAGCAATCCTGACAATGATGGCCGTATCCATCGTGCTCAATCTCGAGCATAACCGCTCGACGAACCGCAGCTCGGTTTTCTAAGCGAAAAAACGAACGCCATCGTCGTCAACCGCGCACTTCATGCGGCACCGTTACTCTCCTATATTTCACCGTTACTGGTTGCCATTGGCCTGTTGCACATGGCTTTTCGTTAGCGACCGCCAGTTTTCTGCATAGTGCACAAAGCTCTCAGGCACGGGGCCGGCGAAGGCCTGCACGCCGGTCCGCACGTGGCGGCCGTCGACAAGACTTGCAGCCCCGAGGCTGGTGCCGGTCACGTTGTGGCTGTCGGCAAGGACCGGGCGCCCCGTTGCCGCCTGAAGCATGCGCAAATAGGCGGCGTTTGCAGCGAACGGTCCCTCGACCACGATATCCCCTCGCGCCCCGATGAGATCGAGGCATGTCGCCGTCATCAATGCCAGATGGAAAGAAACGGCGGCGACCCTGCCGGCCGGCGTCAGCTTCTCCTCGTCCACCGTCCAGCGCGCCTTGGCGGATGGGAAAGGTCCGGAGCCTTCGGGAAGCGAAGGCAACAGCATGTGCCCTGCCGCAATGACGGCCTCCTCGTCTTCAAACGCGGTGGGCGTCGTGCCGTCGCCGAGCAGCAGCGAGAAGGCACGACCGCCCATGAAACGCGCCGAGGGAACCGGGTCGCCGAGAGCGTTGACGTTGATCAGTGTGTCGCGATGTTCATCGAGCGTCACTTTGGCGGCGCCAACCGCCAGCATCACGACCCAGGTGCCGGTCGACACCACGGAAAACGGCGTCGTTCGGGTCAGCAGATGCGGCAGCAACGACGCGTTGGAATCGTGGATGCCGCAGTAGATAGGCGTACCCGCGGGAATGCCGGTGGCGAGGCAAAGCTCGGGCAGCAGCTTGCCGACGATATCGTCTGCCTTGCGGACGGGCGCAAACAGGTGCCGCCAGCCCTGGCCTTCCACCAGCGTCGAGAAGGCGCCTTCCGTCGGGTTCCAGAGGTCGGTGTGGCAACCGAGCGAGGTCAGTTCGTTGACGCGCACGCCGGTCAGCCGGAAGGTCCAGTATTGCGCATAGGTCAGGATCGTTGCGATCCTGGCGAAGGCGTCGGGAAAGGTCTGCTGCTGCCAGAACAGCTGCGCGCCGACATTCAGGCCCATAGGCAGGCGCGCGGAGCCGGTTTCGGCAAAAGGCGGACGAACGGCCTCATAGGCTTCCGACAGGGTATCCGGCCCGACGAATTCATAGTCCAGCACCGGCAAGGCAAGGTCGCCGGCCTCGTCGAGGACAACCGCGGTTGCGCCGTGGGTGGTGATCGAGATCGCTTGCAAGGGATGCTCGGCCTGGAGCGCCGTCAGGCTATCGAGCACGAAGGCCCAGAGACGCTCGACATCGAAATGCGGATAGGGCTCGCCCGCGACGACACGGTTTGCGGTCTTGCGCACGGCAACCTCTTCGAAGCGATCGAGATCAACCGCTGCGACCTTGGCATTGGTCTTGCCGATGTCAATGACGCCCACGATCCGCATCGGGTCAGCTCATGTGAAAAACGGTTTTGAGCGGTACGGCGACCGGATCGTTATCCTCGCGGGTTTCCATGATGTCGGCCATATGAGCCCACCACTTCCGCATCACCGGATGGGAGGGCAGATCGGCCATGCCGTGGTCGTCCGCTCGCCAGAGGACGCCGAAGAGCAGATCGTTCTCCTCGTCGAGATGGATGGAGTAGTCCGAAATACCGGCCTCCTTCAACAGGGTCACCAGCTCCGGCCAGATGGCATCGTGACGTGCGGTATATTCGGCGGCCATTCCCGGATTGAGCCGCATACGGAAGGCGTATTTTTCCATGGAAACCTCAGTGGGCAAGACGGCGGCGGGCGCGTCGCCACAGGATGGGCAGGGCGATCACCGAGATCAACAGCAAACCGATGAAGATCGACATGACGATGCCCGGCACGTTCAGGAGCCCGAAGCCGAAGGTGACCATGCCCATGATCAGGGCCGCAAGCACGACCCCCGGTATGGTACCGGAGCCACCGAGAATGCTGACGCCGCCAAGCACCACCATGGTCACGACTTCCAGCTCCCAACCAAGCGCGATCGACGGTCGGGTGGAGCCGAGGCGCGAGGTCAGGCAGATCGAGGCAAGCCCCGCCATCAGGCCGGTGAGCAGAAACAGCGTGAACTTCACGCGGCCGACGCGGATACCGGAGAACAGCGCGGCCGTCTGGTTGTTGCCGATCGCGTAGACGGCGCGGCCGAAATTGGTCTTGTGCAGCACGACGCCATAGATCACGGCCAGGACGACAAAGAGCGTGAACTCGAACGAGAACACCCACCAGACATAGCCCTGCCCGAACCAGGAGAAGCTTCCGGGATAGCCGGTGAAGGCCTGATCGCCAAGGATGATGAAGGAGAGGCCACGAAACAGGCTCATCGTACCGATAGTGACGACAATCGACGGCAGGCCGAGACCGGTGATCAGCAGGCCGTTGACGACGCCGCAGGCGAGCCCGACCGAAAGTCCGACAACCACCAGCGCCGGCGTGTCGAAGCCGAGCTGGACGGCATAACCCATCGCCGTCGAGGCGAGCGCGATGATCGAGGCGACCGAGAGATCGATCTCGCCTGAAATGATCACCAGCGCCATGGCGAAGGCGATCATCGCCTTTTCGGTGAAGTTGAAGGTGGCGTCGGACAGGTTCCACGGGTCGAGGAAATAGGGTGAGGCCAGCGAATTGCCGATGAAGATGAGGCAGGCGACGACGAACAGCAGGCTTTCCCAACTCTTCAGCAGGCGCGCGCCGCGCCCTTCGAGGCGATCGGGAATGTTGCGGGGGGAGAGATGCGTTTCTGCCATCAGACAGCCTCCGCCTTTTTGAGGATGACGCGTCCCTTGCGCCGTTCGGCACGCGCATTGACGGCAACGGCCGTTATGATGACCATGCCGGAAATCGCCATCTGGGCAAAGGGCGAGATGTTGATGACCGGCAGAGCGTTCTTGATCACACCGAGGAACAGCGCGCCGAGCACCGCTCCCGGCACCGAACCGATGCCACCGGCGATCGAGATGCCGCCGATGACGCAGGCGGCGATGATGTCGAGTTCGAAGCCGGCGGCAATATCGACATAGGCAACGGCATAGCGCGACACCCAGAGATAGCCGGACAGCCCGGCAAGCGTCCCCGAGAGGCAATAGGCAAAGAAGCGCGTCCGGCCGACGTCGATGCCGGTATAGACAGCCGCATGCGGATTGCCGCCGACGGCGAAGAAGGCCCGCCCGAGCGGCGTGCGGCTTATCACCAGGAAGATCGCCGCGACCGTGACGACCGAGAGCCAGGACAGCACGGGAATGCCGGCAAGATCAGTGCGCGGAAAGCTCTTGAAGGCATCGCTCATCTGGTGGGCATTGATCCACTTGCCGTTGGTCAAGAGGAAGATCAGGCCGCGATAGATCGTCAGCGTGCCGAGAGTGACAACGATCGGCGGGATGTCGAGTTTCCAGACCAGGGCCCCATTGATCATCCCGAGCACCGCGCCGAGCGCTATGGCCGACAGGAGGATGACGGGGATCGGCAGGCCGGGGAACGCGGCGTTCAGCATTGCCGCGACCATGCCGGAAAGCGCCAGGTTTGCCGCCATGGACAGATCGATGCAGCGCGTCAGGATCACGGCCATCTGGCCGAGCGCCAGGATGATGAGGATCGAGGTGTCGTTGTAGACGCGTGCCAGATTGGTCGGCGCAATGAAGGGCGGGAAGCGCCAGGCGATCAGGACGACCAGCACCAGGATCGCGCCGACAAGCAGCAGTTCACGGTTTTTCAGGAGCTTGGCCATCATGCGGCCTCCGCAATGCCGGCGGCGGCACGCACCAGCTTTTCCGCCGTCAATTCTTCCCGCTCGAAGCGGCCGACAATGCGGCCCTCGCGCATGACGATGACGCGATCCGACATGCCCATGATTTCGGGGATTTCCGATGAGACCATGATGACGCTGAGGCCCTGTGCGGCAAGCTCACTCATGAAGGCGTGCACCGCGGCCTTGGAGCCGATGTCGATGCCCTTGGTCGGTTCATCAAGAATGATCACCTTCGGCTTGGTCGCCAGCCATTTGGCGATGACCACCTTCTGCTGGTTGCCGCCCGAAAGCGTGCCGACGTCCTGATCGAGGGAGGCGGCCCGCAGATCGAGCCTAGACGTATATTCCCGCGCAAGCGCGAACTCGTTGGCAAGTTTGAGGAAGCCGGAGCGCGAGGTGCGCGACAGCGACGGCAGCGTCACGTTCTGGAAGATCGGCAAGCCGATGATCGCGCCCTGACGCCCACGCTCCTCTGGCACATAGACGATACCGCTCCTGATCGCCTCGGACGGATTGCGGATCACCAGGATTTCGCCATCCAGCCTGATGGCACCTGCCGACGGGCGGGTGATGCCGATCAGCGACTGCATGAATTCGGAGCGGCCCGCGCCGATCAGCCCATAGAAGCCAAGAATTTCGCCACGTCTCAGTTCAAAGTTAATGTCCTCGAACTCGGTCGGGTGACGGTAGCCGGAGACTGTCAGAACGGGGTCGCCGATGGCTACGTCCTTCTTCGGATAGACGGAGCCGACGGCGCGGCCGACCATCATGCGCACGAGATCGTCCTGACTGACATCGGCGATCAGCCCCTCGCCGACCATCGTTCCGTCGCGAAACACGGTGTAGCGATCGGCGATGCGGAAGATCTCATCGAATTTGTGGCTAATGAAGAGGATCGCCTTGCCGTCGGCCTTCAGCCGTTCGACGAGCGCGTAGAGTTCGTGAATTTCCTTGTGCGACAGCGCCGCCGTCGGTTCGTCCATGATCACGACGCGGGCATCGACCGACAGAGCCCGGGCGATCGCCACCAGATGTTTCTTGGCAATGCCGAGATCGCGCAGCCGGATCGTCGGATCGAAATCAGCGCCGGCGCGATGCAAGAGCGCACGTGCATCCGCATTGAGCTTATTCCAGTCGATCAGGCCGAAACGGTTGCGCGGGGCATGGCCGAGGAAGATGTTTTCAGCGACGGACAGTTCGTCGAACAGAACCGTTTCCTGATGGATGGCGGTTACGCCTGCCCTTGCAGCAGAAAGCGCGGTCGGGAAGGCGGTTTCCGCATCCGCAACGCGGATGCTGCCTCCATCAGGCTGATAGATGCCCGTCAATATCTTGACGAGGGTCGACTTCCCCGCACCGTTCTCACCGACGAGTGCCGTCACGGAGCCCGGATAGAGCGACAGCGAAACGTCGGACAATGCCTTGACGCCGGGAAAGGACTTGGAGATGCCTTCAAGCGCAATGGCGGGCTTCATCCGCGATGTGATCGTATCCTGCAACACATTCCATCCGCCTGATTTGTGGGCCTGACATCCAAGGCGCCACGTCTGCAAAATTGCCCCTCACCCTAACCCTCTCCTCGCTCGCGGGGAGAGGGGACCCGTTGGCGTGTCGCCGCTTACGCCGACGCCCATTAGGAGCGGAGCATCGCCGCATGTTTCCCTTCTCCCCGTCAAACGGGGAGAAGGTGGCCGGCAGGCCGGGTGAGAGGTAACCGCCCCTCGCCGATCAGAAGATCTTTGCGAACTCTTCGACGTTCGAGGCGTCGTAGACGAACGGGTCGGCCATGGCGCCTTCGTTGTTGTCGTCGAGCTTCACAGCGCCCATGCGGCCCATCTTCAATTCCGCGCCGGGCTTGGCTTCGGCACCGTTGACGAGATCATAGGCGATCATCGTTGCGGAATAGCCGAGATCGATCGGGTTCCAGATCGCGAAGGACTTGGATGCGCCCGACTTCACGTGACCGGCCATCTCCGAGGGAAGGCCGAGGCCCGTGACATTGATCTGGCCGATCTTGCCGGCATCGGTGACGGCCTGTGCCGCAGCAACGATACCGACCGAGGTCGGCGCGATGATCGCCTTCAGGTTGGGATAGGACTGAATGAGCCCTTGCGTTTCGCGGTAAGACTTGTCGGCAAGGTCATCGCCGTAGACGGTCGCGACGACATTGATGCCCTTGTAGTTGCCCTGAACCTTCTTCATTTCCTCGATCCAGGTGTTCTGGTTCGTGGCTGTCGCCGAAGCCGAGAGCACGGCGACATCGCCGCCATCCGGCAGGTTGTCGGCGGCGAGCTTGATGATCATGTTGCCGATCAATGGATTTGACGACGGGTTGAGGTGCATCTGGCGGCCGTCCTTGGCGACCCCGGAATCCCAGGAGATCACCTTGATGCCACGATCCATCGCCTTCTTCAGCGCCGGAACGAGAGCATCGGTGTCGTTGGCGGAAACAGCGATGGCATCGACCTTCTGGGCGATCAGCGAGTTGATCACCTCGATCTGGCCTTCAGCGGTCGTCGTCGTTGGACCGGTGTAGATCACCTCGACGTCGCCCAGTTCCTTTGCGGCTTCCTGCGCGCCCTTGTTGGCAGCCTCGAAGAAGCCGATGCCGAGCGCCTTGACGACCAGGGCGATCTTCTTGTTTTCCGCATGTGCGGCATTGGCCATCAGCGCCAACGACACGGCGGCCGTGACCATCAATGATTTCAGGATCTTCATTTCCACTCCTCCCATGGACCGGAACGCGATCGGGATGACCGCATCGTCCGGTACTAACCTTCTCGAATTCGCAACCGGCCCGGTCTTTTCCGACCGGTGCCGATCCTTCCCCTCCCCTCGGCCGTCTCAAGCGGTCGAGGATGCATTCTCCGCGTCAGCGCCGGACCTGGCGTTGGCGATCACCAATCGCACGCCGGCATTTTCGAGCATCGCAGCATGCCTGTCCTCGATGCCCGAATCCGTGATCACAGTGGCGATCCGCTTCAATCCGCACAGGATGAGGCTGGAGCGCTTGTGAAATTTCGACGAGTCGACGAGCACGACGAGCTCGTCGGCCTGATCGATCAGTTTCTGCTCGGCCTGGATCAGCAGCGGATCCGCCTCCATCAGACCGAGCGGACCAAGCCCCTGGGCGCCCATGAACATGCGGCGCGCATAGAAATTGCGCGTCACGTCATTGTCGAACGGACTGAGGATGATGTTCTGCTCGCGGTAGATCGTGCCGCCCGACAGCATCACCGTGTTTTTCGAGTGCTTGAGCAGATGCTCGGCGATCGGAAACGAGTTGGTGAAGACCTGCATCCGGCGATTGGTGAGAAAGTGCACCATCTGGAAGGTCGTCGTGCCGCCATTGATGATGATCGGCTCGCCATCTTCGCACAGCGCCACCGCCTCCTTGGCGATCGCCTGCTTCTCCCGCGCATGCAGGCTTTCATTGACCTTGAAGGGTCGCCCGGCCAGCCCGACGAACTGCGGCGGATTGATCGCTTCCGCCCCGCCGCGCACGCGCCGCAACCGCTTCTGCACGTGGAGCGCCGCGATATCGCGCCGGATCGTCGCCTCGGAACTGTCGGTCAGATCGACCAGTTCCGGCACCGTGACCACGGGCTTTTCCTGAACCGCCGACAGAATGATCCGATGTCTTTCTTTCTCGTGCATTCGCTCCTCCGATAATTTGCATGCTTCCATCACGACCAAACATTGTCAATCACAATCAATCATATTTTTTCATTGTGCAGTGCGACATGCGCGAATTTGATCGTTTTTGATTGACAATGACTCTCGGGCCATGTGATCTGATGCCAACCACATCTCCACGCGGCCGCCAAGCCGCGTGGCAACGGACCGGGAGGATTTTCGAGATGCTCGACAAGCAACAGGGCGCGCGGCTTGCCAATCTATGGGATGAGACGAAGGCGGCCGGCATGAGCGAGGCCGAACGTCTTCTCTATCGTTCGAACCTGCTCGGCTCCGACAAGCGCATCACCAACTACGGCGGCGGCAATACCTCGGCCAAGGTGATGGAGAAGGACCCGCTCGGCGGCGGCACGGTCGAAGTCCTCTGGGTCAAGGGCTCTGGCGGCGACGTCGGCACGATCAAGATGGACGGCTTCGCCACGCTTTGCATGGACAAGCTGAATGCCCTGAAAGGCATCTATCGCGGCGTCGCCTTCGAAGACGAGATGGTCGGCTATCTTCCGCATTGCACGTTCAACCTCAACCCGCGCGCCGCCTCGATCGACACGCCGCTGCACGCCTATGTTCCGAAAAAGCACGTCGATCACATGCATCCCGATGCGATCATCGCGATAGCGGCCTCCAAAAACAGCAGGGAATTGACGGCAAAAATCTTCGGCAACGACATCGGCTGGCTGCCCTGGAAGCGCCCGGGCTACGAACTCGGCCTCTGGCTGGAAAAGTTCTGCCTGGAGAATCCGTCCGCCCGCGGCGTCGTGCTTGAAAGCCATGGCCTCTTCACCTGGGGCGACACGGCCAGAGAAGCTTACGAGACCACCGTCGAAATCATCAACAAGGCGATCGCCTGGTTCGAGACGGAAAACACCAGGCCGGCCTTCGGCGGCGTGGCCAAGCCGACGCTCGATGCGAGCGACCGGGTGGCGATTGCCAAACGGTTGATGCCGGTCATCCGCGGCCTGATCAGCGCCGACGAGCGCAAGGTCGGACATTTCGACGACAGCCAGGCGGTGCTCGACTTCGTGACCGCCAAGGATCTCAAGCCGCTGGCAGCGCTCGGCACCAGCTGCCCGGATCATTTCCTCAGAACCAAGATCTGCCCGCTTGTCGTCGATTTCGATCCTGCCGCTGCAGACATCGAAAAGACCCTTGCCGGGCTTGCCGACGCAATCGCTGCCTATCGCGCCGATTACGCCGCCTACTACGAGCGCTGCAAACATGCAGACAGCCCCGCCATGCGCGATCCGAACGCGGTCGTCTACTTGGTGCCCGGCGTCGGCATGATCACCTTTGCCAAGGACAAGGCGACGGCGCGCATCTCCGGCGAATTCTACGTCAACGCCATCAATGTCATGCGCGGCGCATCCGGCGTCTCGACCTATGTCGGCCTGCCGGAACAGGAAGCCTTCGACATCGAATACTGGCTGCTCGAGGAAGCCAAGCTTCAGCGCATGCCGAAGCCAAAAAGCCTTGCGGGACGCATCGCGCTGGTGACTGGCGGCGCCGGCGGCATCGGCAAGGCAACGGCACACCGGCTGATGCAGGAAGGTGCCTGCGTCGTCATCGCCGATATCGACGAAACGGCGCTTGCTAGCGCCGAAAGCGAGCTTGCGGCCCGCCACGGCAAGGATTTCGTGCGTTCGCTCAGCATGAACGTGACCAGCGAGGCGGCGGTAGAAGGTGGCTTCGGCGATACGCTTTTAGCCTTCGGCGGTCTCGACATCCTGGTGTCGAATGCCGGCCTTGCCTCCTCCGCCGCGGTCGAGGATACGACGCTGGCGCTCTGGAACAAGAACATGGACATCCTTGCGACGGGCTACTTCCTCGTCTCGCGCGAGGCCTTCCGGGTCTTCCGCAACCAGAAGGCCGGCGGCAACGTCGTCTTCGTTGCTTCCAAAAATGGTCTTGCCGCGTCGCCCGGCGCATCGGCCTACTGCACCGCAAAGGCAGCCGAGATCCACCTCGCCCGTTGCCTGGCGCTCGAGGGCGCGTCCGCCCAGATCCGCGTCAACGTCGTCAACCCGGACGCCGTGCTGCGCGGCTCGAAAATCTGGACCGGCGAGTGGAAAGAGCAGCGCGCCGCCGCCTACAAGATGGATGTCGACGACCTCGAGGCGCACTACCGCGAACGCTCGATGCTGAAGCTCAGCGTCTTCCCGGAGGATATCGCCGAGGCGATCTACTTCCTCGCCTCGGACATGTCGGCGAAATCGACCGGCAACATCGTCAATGTCGACGCGGGCAATGCCCAGTCGTTCACCCGCTGATCCGGAGATTTTGATGAGCACCACCATGATCGGCAAGACCATCCTTGACGCAGAGAACGAGCGCCGCGAGGCGGCACTTCGCCAGGACTATGAAAGCCTTGGCGAAAGGCTGGCGCGCCGCGGCATCGACGTCGACGCCATCAAGCGCAAGGTTGCGGCCTATGGCCTCGCAGTCCCCTCCTGGGGGGTCGGCACCGGCGGCACCCGCTTTGCCCGCTTCCCCGGCAAGGGCGAGCCGCGCAATATCTTCGACAAGCTGGAGGATTGCGCCGTCATCCAGCAGCTGACACGGGCAACGCCCAACGTCTCGCTGCACATCCCGTGGGACAAGGTCAGCGATCTCCAGGAACTGAAGCAGAAAGGTGCCGCCCTCGGCCTCGGCTTCGACGCGATGAACTCGAACACCTTCTCGGATGCGCCCGGACAGGCACATTCCTACAAGTTCGGATCGTTGTCGCACAGCGACGCGGCCACGCGCGCCCAAGCGGTCGAGCACAATCTCGAATGCATCGACATCGGCCGACAGCTCGGCTCGAAGGCACTGACGGTCTGGGTCGGAGACGGCTCCAACTTTCCCGGCCAGAGCAACTTCACCAGATCGTTCGAGCGTTATCTCGATGCGATGAAAGCGGTCTATGCCGCACTGCCCGAGGACTGGCGCGTCTTCACCGAACACAAGATGTTCGAGCCGGCCTTCTATTCGACCGTGGTGCAGGACTGGGGCACCAACTACCTGATCGCCCAGGAACTTGGACCCAAGGCCTTCTGCCTGGTCGACCTTGGCCACCACGCGCCGAACGTCAACATCGAGATGATCGTCGCCCGGCTGATCCAGTTCAGGAAACTCGGTGGTTTCCACTTCAACGATTCGAAATATGGCGACGACGACCTCGATACCGGCTCGATCGACCCCTATCGCCTGTTCCTCGTCTTCAATGAACTCGTCGATGCCGAGACGCGGGGTGCCAAAGGCTTCGATCCGGCCCATATGCTCGACCAGAGCCACAATGTCACCGATCCGATCGAAAGCCTGATGACGAGCGCGATGGAGGTCTGCCGCGCCTATGCACAGGCCCTCATCGTCGACCGCACAGCGCTCGACAGCTTCCAGCAGGACAATGATGCACTGATGGCGGCGGAAACGCTGAAGACCGCGTTTCGCACCGACGTCGAGCCGATCCTGGCGATGGCGCGCTTCGAAAGCGGCGGGGCGATTGCGCCGGTTGCGACCTATCGGGCGAGCGGCTATCGCGCCAAGGTGGCCGGCGAGCGGCCGGCCGTTGCCGGCGGTGGCGGCGGCATCGTCTGAGATCCACTCCCCCATCCCACAATCTAAATGCCGGGCAGCGATTGCTGCCCGGCATTTTCACGCACGATTGATATCGTCTCGCGGATCGGCTCCGATCTCGTAGGCGGATCATAAAGCGAGCGTGACCGCGGCCTTTTGTGCGCCCTGTTTGACGGACGGCGCCGGATTGTCCCGCACAAATGCTTCGCATTCCTGCAAAAAATCATCGCGCGATGAAATTGCCCCCTATCTGATTTGAAATCCTGGTCTATCTTTCCCTTCTAGGTCCAACGGAAAGGGAACCATTCATGGGTATCGAAAGCATTCTCGTATTCCTGATTGTCGGAGCGATCGCCGGCTGGCTTGCCGGCTTGATCGTCAAGGGGTTCGGCTTCGGCCTGATCGGCAACATGGTCGTGGGCATCATCGGCGCCTTCATCGCCGGCTTCCTCTTTCCCGCCATCGGTATCAGCCTTGGATCGGGCGTGCTTTCGGCGATCCTGCACGCGACGATCGGCGCAGTGATCCTGCTGGTGCTGATCCGCATCGTCAAACAGGCGTGACGAACCACCGCCACGCGACCATACCGCATGGCTCGCCGACCCGGCGGGCCGTGCCAGTCCAACGGAAGGAAATCACCATGAGCGAGCCGAACTCCGACAATATCGAAACGGCGCTGAAGGCGTTCATGGCCGACCATCCCGGCAAGCTCACACGCGAGCAGGCGATCGCGGCGATCCTCGAAAACTGGTTCACGACCCATGGCTACCTGCCGCCGCAGCAGGAAGGCAGACGCCCGGAAGACCTTGACGCCTCCAACGACGATTGAGGCATTCCTGCCGGCGGCAGCACCCTTGGCGCTCGACGCCTCTCCAAGCGTTCGTCCGCTCGACTTTTTTTCATGAAGCCATTTCCAGAGCCTGAAGACCCACCATGAGCCTTACATCCGTCAAACAGTTCTTCTCGCAGCACGCCCCCGACATCGACGTCATCGAACTCGAGCAGAGCACGGCAACAGTGGCACTTGCCGCCGAGGGCCATGGCGTCGAACCGGCACAGATCGCCAAGACATTGGCGCTCCGCGTCGGCGACGACGTGATCCTCATCGTCACGCGCGGTGACGCGCGGCTCGACAACAAGAAATACAAAGCCCGCTTCGGCACCAAGGCCCGCATGCTCGGCTTCGACGAGGTCGAGGCGGAGACCGGTCATCCAGTCGGCGGCGTCTGCCCGTTCGGCCTTGCCAAGCCCCACAGCATCTATTGCGACCTGTCGCTGAAAGCCTACGACATCGTCGTTCCTGCCGCTGGCGCCACCAATGCCGCCGTTCACATCAATCCGCAGCGTATCGTCGAATTGACCGGCGCCGAATGGATCGACGTTTCGGAAACGTAATCCGTGCCTTGGAATGGCCACAAAGCTTAACTGAAACCGCAGGCGCACTCCGGCAGTGATTTGCCGGGCGCGGCCCTTTCCAGAATCAGGAGTCCGTCGAGCATGAAGATAGTCGCGTACCCGCTCATCTTCGCCGCCACATTTTCCCCGGCGCTGGCGATGGATCAGTCCCTGGTGCGCCAGTTCGAAAAGCTTGACCCGCAGACCCGCCTGGAACAGCGCTGCGACACCGAGGCGATGGAGCGCATCAACGCCGACAAGACGACCTTCAAGCCCGACAAGGTGATCGCCTACACCTTCGCCGAACCGGTCATGAAGGAAGACAAGATGAAGGCGCCGGGCGCGGTTTTCCGCAGCAAGGGGGAATGGTACAAGCTAAAATTCAAGTGCCGCACCGACGCGGAGCACCTGGGCATCCTGTCCTTCGAATATAAGATCGGCGATCTCGTGCCGCGCGAGAACTGGGACGAGTTCTACCTCTATCCCTGACAGACCGGACCGCGGGTGCGCGCAAACGCCCGAGCTTTTCGCCGTCACCAGAAATGTCGCGCAAAAATGTGCAGCGCTTTCGCGATGACATGCGAAAGAACAAGAGCTTGAAGCGCGACAAGCGGATCCTGGAAATCGCGACGCGCTTTAGAGAACGGCCATCAGAAACAGCAGCGAGCCAAGCGACAGCGCTGCCATGATGCTCATCAGCATCTTCATCATGTGATCTGCCATTTCGTACACCCTTGCCTCTACTCCCTCAGGAATGAACGAATTCGTCTGCTTTTGGGGCGCGGCATGCCCGGTATATTCCAAGCTCGAAACGCCTGACTGACACGATCCCACCAGATCGGTGCACAATCTGCCAACAGTGTTTCAGGTTGCGCCGACATGGTTAACAATTGGTTAATCTCATTGTCTGCGGTGTTGGGTGGATAGGTGGCGCGGCGCCCTTCGGGCCCATGCGGAATACCAGCCGCATGGCGGGATGGCGGCGACAGAGCCAGGTGAAAAAATCGCCGCTTGGCTGAATAAGGTGGCGGCAGGGTATCGGAAGCAGCTTGCATCAGAGCGCAGTCACAGACCGCGCCCTAGCCCTTGTAAGGGCGTCAGCGCTAAGATTACGGCTTCTTCGGCTCCGGCTTTGCATCGGCAAGGGGAAGCAGCCACCCCTGCCCCGATATGCTCTTGCCAGTGTGACCGTGCCCTAGAGACCCGCCACATTCGGTTGGAGGAGGCGGCGAGGTTCGACGTGGCTACCATCTGCGACACGCACCATTGCTGACTTCAAAAAGGAAGTGAGCAGAAGGAAGAACGGAAACTTCCAGAACGCTGAAAAGACCTGCCTAGACGCGGCAAGCGACCGACTAAATCAAGAGGCTAAAAATCAAAGGAAACCATGCAATTATGAATGGTGCCCGGAGGCGGATTTGAACCACCGACACGCGGATTTTCAATCCGCTGCTCTACCAACTGAGCTATCCGGGCATCCTGCCGTTGCGGGCAGCGGCTCCTCTCGGAGCCCTCGGGGCGTTGTCTGTGCCCCGGAAGCGAGCGGGGTTATAACATCTTGTTCGGCGGTGTCCAGCACCAAATGAAAGTTTTTTGGCAGGAATTTCAAAGTTAGTGGAAAAAGCCAAAAAACCGTGGATATTCAGGCAGATCGCGGTCAGCGATCGTCGTCGTCCGCTTTCGCCTCGTCGTCTGCGACGGGAATGGCGTAGGAGCCCGAGAGCCAGCGGTTGAGGTCGACATTGCGGCAGCGGTCCGAGCAGAAGGGATAGTGCTCGCGGTGCGATGGGCGGCCGCATTCGGGGCAAGGACGCGGGGCGCGCAGAGGTGCTACGTTCGAGCCGCTTTTCTTGTCTTCGTCAGTCACTGCCTTCAGCCTTCCAGCCAGCGATTGTGAACGTCGTAGCCTTCACCGACCAGCAGGCCGACCGTCTCGTAGAGCGGCAGGCCGACGACGTTGCTGTAGGAGCCGACGAGCTTGACCACAAAGCTGCCGGCAATGCCCTGGATGCCATAGGCGCCTGCCTTGCCGCGCCATTGGCCGGAGGCAAGATAGCTCTCGATGTCAAAACCGGAAAGGCGCTTGAAGCGGACCTTGGTGTCGACCACCTTCTGGCGCAACGTCTTGTCGGGTGTGATCAGGCAAACACCGGTATAGACGCGGTGGCTGCGGCCCGACAAAAGATGCAGGGCGCTCGAGGCTTCGCTGACGAGTTCCGGCTTCGGCAGGATGCGCCGACCGACGCAGACGACGGTGTCGGCCGCCAGAATATAGCTGCCATCCCAACCGGCTTCACCCTTGATTGCAGCCAGCGCCGCCTTGGCCTTTTCAGCCGAGAGACGACGCGCCAGCGAGCGCGGATGCTCGGAGCGCTTCGGCGTTTCGTCGAGATCCATCGGCATCAGGCGCGCAGGCTCGATACCTGCCTGGGCCAAAAGCTCGACGCGACGCGGCGAACCGGACGCCAGTATCAGTTTTTGAGCCGTTGTCATCGGAACGCGCCGTCACCCCAGAAATATGATGAAGCCACCTGTCGGGCGGTTTACTTGAAGCGGTAGGTGATGCGACCCTTGGTCAGGTCATAGGGCGTCATTTCGACGAGCACCTTGTCGCCGGCCAGAACGCGGATACGGTTCTTGCGCATGCGGCCTGCGGTGTGGGCAATAATTTCATGTTCATTTTCGAGCTTCACGCGGAAGGTCGCATTGGGAAGCAATTCCGTGACCACGCCCGGGAATTCGAGGACTTCTTCTTTCGCCATGTAGGACTGTTCTTTCTGTGTTTGTTCGGGGATACGACACGCATCCCGAAAAATTCGCCGGAAACTACACAATCGACGAGGATTTGTGAACCGCTTTGCGCCGGCTTTTCAGCTTTTGTACTGCCTTATACCAACCTGCGCTGATATTGATCGATTGCGCCGGAGCGATTTTGGTTTCCGGCAAGGAGAAAACCGCAACCGGACCCGAGCAGTCCGGTGAGGATTGTCGACGCTGTCGGAGACCAAAAGCGCCCGGCCCTTCGGGTGGGCCGTCTGTCGGCCGCCGGCAGCGTCGCAATCCTCGACCGATGCCCAGGCATCGCTCTCAGATATGCTCCTTGCCGGAGGACCGCATACGGTCGCACGCAATAGGTCAATATCAGCGCAGGTTGGTATTAAGCTTTTTCGCCCGCGGGCGCTACTACCAGACGGCGATTAATCAGAGTGGCAAGGTGATCGCGAACGGCGCGATAGGCATCGACAATCTGTTCGCGCGTGCCGGTGGCAACCGTCGGGTCAGGTGTCGGCCAATAGACCACGTCGACGGCCATGGAGCGAGTCAATTCCAGCGCCATGTGATGGGCCTCGGGCGCCAGCGTGACGATGAGGTCGAAATAGTCGTCCTCGAGCTCGTCCAGGGTGCGCGGCTGATGCCGCCCGATCGACAGGCCGATCTCGTCGAGCACGACATCGACGAAGGGATCGCGCTCACCGTGGCGCACGCCGGCGGAGGTGACATAGGTTCCCGCCGGCAGGGCGGCCTTGGCGAGTGCCTCGGCCATCGGCGAGCGGATTGCGTTCATGCCGCACATGAAGAGAACGGAACGGGGCCTTGTCGGTTGAGGCGTCGCGGTTGCCGTCATCCCGGTCTCCGCCGTCATCCGCGCCAGTAGAGCACGCAGACGAGCGTGAACAGGCGGCGGGCGGTGTCGAAATCTAGCCGGATCTTGCCCGACAGGCGGTCCATCAGCGTCTGCGAGCCCTCGTTGTGGATGCCGCGGCGACCCATGTCGATCGCTTCGATCTGACTCGGCGTCGCCGAGCGGATCGCTTCGTAATAGCTCTCGCAGATCATGAAGTAGTCCTTCACGATCCGGCGAAACGGCGTCAGCGAGAGAATATGGGTGGCGACGTCAGATCCTTTCTCGGTGGAGATCGCAAAGACCAGCTTGGCGTCCATGAGAGAAAGGTTGAGCTTGTAGGGGCCGCCCGGGTGGCCGACCGGTTCGAACAGGTTTTCTTCGAGAAGGTCGAAGATCGCAACCGCGCGCTCATGCTCCACGTCGGGCGTCGAACGGCCGATCGTCTCGTCCAATACGACGTCGCAGAGGCGCTGGTTGCGGTCTGCCTTCATCCCGCATCCCCGAGATTGAGGCGAATGGCGACGGAGCGCGCATGAGCCTCAAGGCCTTCCGACCGCGCCAGCGCGATTGCTGCAGGGCCGAGGATGCGAAGCTGCTCCGCGTCGAGGCGCAGGATCGACGTGCGCTTCATGTAGTCGAGAACGCCGAGACCGGAGGAGAACCGCGCCGAGCGCGCCGTCGGCAGTACGTGGTTCGAGCCACCGACATAGTCACCGATGACTTCGGGCGTGTGGCGTCCGACAAAGATGGCGCCGGCATTGCGGATCTTGGCGACCATCGGCTCGGGATCGGCAAGCGCCAGCTCCAGATGCTCGGCGGCAATGCGGTTTGCAAGCGGTATGGCCTTTTCGAGGTCCGGCACCAGGATGATCGCGCCGAAATCGCGCCAGCTCGCCGATGCGGTCTCTGCGCGCGGCAGGGTTTTCAGCTGACGTTCGACCGCCGCTTCGACCGCCTCGCCGAAGGCCGCGTCATCCGTGATCAGGATCGACTGGGCGCCGACATCGTGCTCGGCCTGCGCCAGGAGGTCGGCGGCGATCCAGTCCGGATTGTTTTCGCGGTCGGCGATGACGAGCACCTCGGACGGGCCAGCAATCATGTCGATGCCGACGGTGCCGAAAACCTGGCGCTTGGCGGCGGCGACATAGGCATTGCCCGGGCCGACGACCTTTGCCACCGGCGCGACGGTCGCGGTGCCATAAGCAAGGGCGGCGATCGCCTGCGCGCCGCCAATACGGTAGATTTCCTCGACACCGGCCAGACGCGCAGCTGCCAGCACCGCCGGGTTGATCTTGCCGCCGTTTGCCGGCACGACCATGACGATGCGCTCGACGCCGGCGACCTTGGCCGGCAGCGCGTTCATCAGCACCGAGCTTGGGTAGCTCGCCGTGCCGCCAGGCACGTAAAGCCCGACGGCGTCGACCGCCGTCCAGCGCGAGCCGAGGCCGACGCCCATCGTATCCTCGTAGATATCGTCCTTCGGCCGCTGGCGGGCGTGGTGCGCCTCGATGCGGACGGCGGCAACCTTGAGCGCGCCCAGCACTTCCGGCTCAACGGCCTGGATCGCCGCATCGATTTCCTCGGCGCTGACGGCCATCGGGGTCGTTGCAAAGTCGATGCCGTCGAAGCGGGCGGAATATTCCGCCACCGCCTCGTCGCCGCGCAGGCGAACATCGTCGATGATCGCCTTGACCGCGGCGTTGACGTCCTCGGAAACTTCGCGCTTGGTGGTCAGGAATGCCGCGAACTGCTGTTCGAAGTTACCGTCGAGATAGTTCAGCCTGATTGCCAACGCAAAATGTCCTTGTGGTATGCCTGTGTCGCGGGTTTCAAACGCCTTCGGGATGCCGGGGCTTGAAAGCGGTTTCCCATGCTCCGCCGGTATCCGCAAGCTGCACCTCGATGCATTCCACATCAAGGGCGATCGAAGCTTCGCCGGCAAGCACCAGTTCGACGGCGCCTTCCGGCCCCTCGCCGGCGACCGTGAACGTCACCGCCAGCAGATCGAGCACGGCCTCGCCGTTGCGGCGGTCGAAGCCAAGCGAGCGCACGGCGCTCACCCGCTTGAACAGGAGCACGGCGCGCCGGCGCTCGAACGAACGCCGCTTGCCGTCGGCCATCTCCCAGACGAACCGGTTGACGATGAGCGAAAACTGCTTGCGGCGTGCGTCGTATTCCAGTCCGGAAACCTTGAACACGGCATCCTGGACGTGGGCGGAGACGACGGCCAGGTCCTCTTCATCGAGCGCCAGCAGCTTCAGACCATCCATGCGATCCATTCCTTTCGCTTTCGTCGCACATTTTGCGTGCCACAATTGAAATGGACATAGGACGTCGCGCCTGAAACCGCAACGGCATCAGGCGCGACGGCTAAAATCAGTCGCTGACACGCTCGACGTGAGCGCCGCAACGGGTGAGCTTTTCTTCCAGCCGCTCGAAACCGCGGTCGAGATGGTAGACGCGCGACACCATGGTTTCGCCTTCCGCCGCAAGACCGGCGATGACCAGCGACACCGAGGCGCGCAGGTCGGTCGCCATCACGGGGGCGCCCTTCAGCCGGCTGACGCCCTCGATCTTGGCCGTCTGGCCCGACAGCGAGATCTTGGCGCCGAGGCGCGCCAGTTCCTGCACGTGCATGAAACGGTTTTCGAAGATCGTCTCGGTGATGTGCGAAACGCCGTTCGACTTGGTCATCAGACCCATGAACTGCGCCTGCAGGTCGGTCGGGAATCCGGGGAACGGATCGGTGACGATATCGACCGGCTTGATGCCGGCGCCATTGCGCACGACGCGGATGCCGCTGTTGGTCGGCGTGATTTCAGCGCCGGCCCGGCGGATCGCCTCGAGTGCGGTGTCAAGCAGCGCCATATCCGTGTCTTCGAGGATGACGTCGCCGCCGGTCATGGCAACGGCCATGGCGTAGGTGCCGGTCTCGATACGGTCGGGCAGCACGCGGTGACGCGCGCCGGACAGCGAGCGCACGCCCTCGATGGTGATCGTCGCCGTGCCCTGGCCGGTGATCTTGGCGCCCATGGCGTTCAGGCAATTGGCTAGGTCGACGACTTCGGGCTCGCGCGCGGCGTTGCCGAGCACGGTGGTGCCGTTGGCGAGCGTCGCCGCCATCATCAGCACGTGGGTGGCACCGACGGAAACCTTCGGGAAGGTGTAGCGGGCACCGATCAGGCCACCTGCCGGCGCCGTCGCGTTAACGTAGCCGCTGTCGATCTCGATGTTGGCGCTCAGCGCCTGAAGACCCTCGATGAACAGATCGACCGGGCGCGTGCCGATGGCGCAACCGCCCGGCAGCGACACGCGGGCCTTGCCTTCGCGTGCGAGCAGCGGGCCAATGACCCAGAAGCTTGCGCGCATCTTCGACACCAGCTCATAAGGCGCGGTGGTGTCGACGATGTTGCGGCAGGTGAAATGGATCGTGCGGGCGTAGCTTTCGCCCTGGCGCTCGCGCCGGCCGTTGACCGAGATATCGACGCCATGGTTGCCGAGGATGCGGATCAGCTGCTCGACGTCGGCCAGATGCGGAACGTTTTCCAGCGTCAGCGTGTCATCGGTCAAAAGCGATGCGATCATCAGCGGCAGGGCCGCATTCTTCGCGCCGGAGATCGGGATGACCCCGTGAAGTTCATTCCCGCCTACAATCCTGATGCGATCCATGAGGCCTCTCGAACGGGCTTGGCCCGCCTTTCCAAAAAAATGAAGTGTGTCTGAAGGCGCCTCTTTAGTGGAGACGCCGCGAAATTAGAAGTGCCTTGAACGCAAGGCAGACGCCTGCATGCGTGGGGGAATGCCGAACGGCAGCCCCTCCCTCGTCGTACTAATCTTCGGATTCGTCCGTTTTTGCGGCAGGCAGACCAATCGCTTCGTCGGGGGCGCCGGAACGGCGCGCGCGCATCTGCTGTTTACGGCGCTGGAGATTGTCGCGAAGGGTCTTGGCAAGGCGCGCCTTTCTCAGATCCGACTCGGTCGTATCTTTCTTCTTGCGCGTCGGCGCAGTCGCCTGCTGCTCCTGCGGCGAAACCTCGCCCTTGGCGCTTTTCTTGTCGTCTGTTTGCATGGGCGATGCTTTAGCGCAAAAGCAGGGGCTTCGGAAGCCGAAACCGATTTTCTCACGGAACAACAGCGAAAACTTCGAAATGCGGCTTGCGCTCCCCGTCCAGCTATGGCAATAGGCGCCTCGCTTGATGCGGCTTGTCAACGAACCGGCCGCGAGATGCTGCTATAGCTCAGGGGTAGAGCACTCCCTTGGTAAGGGAGAGGCCGAGAGTTCAAATCTCTCTAGCAGCACCAGTTTTCCTTCTATTTTGCCTCAAAACCATGGCGCTATTCGCCACCGTTGCACCGCGATGAACACGCACATGTGCATAGCCGCTCAACCCGTCCAGACATGGGCGAACAAAGCCTTGCAATCGTCACATTCAGCTCCTATTTGGCGGAAATCGATATTGCTGACGAACTTTGTGTCGGCGCCCTAAGCGCGTGAGAGACGGACTTCCCTCTTCAAAATCGGTTATCCTGATCCGGAGGTTTTTTCCGGAAATGTCTATTACGAGCGATTGAAAGGGAATCGTCATGGCTACAGGCACAGTAAAGTGGTTCAACAGCACCAAGGGTTTCGGCTTCATCCAGCCTGACGACGGCAGCCCGGACGTGTTCGTTCACATTTCGGCCGTTCAGCGCGCAGGCCTTTCCGGCCTCAACGAAGGTCAGCAGATCAGCTACGAGCTGACGCGCGACCGCAAGACCGGCAAGTCTTCTGCAGACAACCTGCAGGCCAAGTAATTAGGCCAAGTCATTTTCGCGCGTCGTCGCCGGACGCAGATTTGCGGGCAGCGGCAGTGCAGCGAATGGGAAGGTCGGGTTCGCCCGGCCTTTTTTATTGCCCTGTTGTCACCGGCGACTGGATAATTCCACCTCAAACCGGCGACGCATCGAGGTGGAATTATGAAGCGATTTCTCGATGTTACGGCGTCGTCAGACGACCCTGTTTGATATTCCGCGCGGCAACGCTTCAATCCCAAAATGCGGGCGCGATCTCCAAGATCAGCTCGTCGCAATTTAAAGTCCAGTTGCCTCTCAGCGGTTATCGCCAACCGCTGGGCACTCTTGCGTGACCTGCTTGAGACAGGGAACGTTTCCCGCCAGCCTGCGTTACCAATTCAACGGCAACGACGTGGAGGTCTTGAAATGAAAGGCATCGTTCTCTGGCTCATGGGCGTACCCCTGATCGTCATCGTTCTGCTTTACATGTTCGTGTTCTGATGGGTCGCTCAGGAAACCTGAGGAGATCGCTCGATCGAAACGCTCAAGCGGAAGATTTAATTTGTAGTTGCAGACATCGAAAGATGCGCCTTAACGCAACCTTAAGATTCTGTCCCTAGATTTGACATCGCGATGATGGACAATCGCAACGCTTAAATCCCCTTTTGAAACCGGCTCGCGCCGGTTTCTTTTTGTCCAAACGACCGCCGTCAGACCTTGACGGCCTGCTCGACGAAATCCTCGCTCCCGAAGAACTTCAGATAGCGCTGCACCTCGGCCGCGTCGCCGGTCGCCTTGCGGGGGTTGTCCGACAGCTTGACCGCCGGCCGGCCATCAGCGTCGCTGACCTTGCAGACGATCGATATCGGATTGAGGCCCTTGATCTCCGTCGGCGCGCAATCGGCAAAGTCATTGGTGAGGTTCGTTCCCCAACCAAAGCTCATGCGCACGCGTCCCTCGAAATGCCTGTAGGTTTCGATGATCGTTTCGACATCGAGACCATCGGAGAAGATGAGCAGTTTTTCACGCGGGTCGCGCCCCATCTTCTTCCACCAGGCGAGAATTTTCTCGCCGCCTTCGATCGGCGGGGCGCTGTCCGGACGAAAGCCGGTCCAGTCCGCCACCCATGCCGGCGCATCGCGCAGGAACGCGGCCGTGCCGAAGGCATCGGGAAGCACGATCAAGAGATTGCCGCCGTAGAGCTGATTCCAGTCCTGCAGCACCTTATAGGGTGCGGCGGCGAGTTCGGCATCGGTGCGGGCAAGTGCAGCTGCCACCATCGGCAATTCATGCGCGTTGGTGCCGAGCGCCTCCAGGTCCGTATCCATCGCCAGAAGCACGTTGCTGGAGCCGGAGAAGGATGCACCGATGCCTTCCTTCAATGCCTCGACGCACCAGCGCTGCCACAGGAAGCTGTGGCGCCTTCGCGTGCCGAAATCCGAAATCCGCAGGTTGGGATACTGCCTGAGGCGCTCGACCTTCGACCACATCTTCGCCTTGGCACGGGCATAGAGCACATCGAGCGTGAAGGGGCCGAGCCCTTTCATGGCCGAGCGCGAGCGCAGCTCGTTGATGATCGCCAGCGCCGGGATCTCCCACATGGTGGTCTCGGCCCAGCGCCCACGGAAGGTCAGCTCGAACTGGCCGTCGCGTCGCGACAGCTCGTAATCCGGCAGGCGGAATTTTGCGAGCCAGGCGAGGAACTCCGGCGAGAAAATCTGCTTGCGACCGTAGAACGAGTTACCGGCAAGCCAGATCATCTCCTTCTTGGAGAACCGCAACTCGCGCGCATGATCGAGTTGCTCGCGCAGTTCATTTTCGTCGATCTCGTCGGCCAGGCGCACGGTCTTGGTCCGGTTGATCAGCGAGAAGGTCGCGTCTACATCCGGATAGAGCTGCCAGATCATCTGCAGCATCAAAAGCTTGTAGAAATCCGTGTCGAGCAGGCTGCGCACGATCGGGTCGAGCTTCCAGGCATGATTGTAGACGCGCCTGGCGATATCGGTCTTGGTCATCTTAGGAATTGCTCCTCTTACAGCGCAGCGCGTCTTATGAGACGCGCAAAGGTCGCTGTAGCACTTTGAATTGCTGCATGGCTAAAGCATACGCACGCCGGCTTGCCGCATGCGCGTGATCATGGCGGAGAGCGAACCGTTGAGATCGATACCCCTGGAGGCATCAAGCACGACGGAGGTTGAAAACCCCTGGGCCACGGCGTCGAGCGCGGAAAAGGCGACGCAGAAATCGGTCGCCAGGCCGCACAAGGTAACGCTGCCGATACCGCGATCCCTGAGGTAGCCAGTCAGCCCGGTCGGCGTGCGGCGATCATTCTCGAAGAAGGCGGAATAGCTGTCGATGCCGGTGCGAAAGCCCTTGCGGATCACCAGTTCGGCGCGTGTCCATTTCAGCGATGGGTGAAAGTCGGCGCCGGTACTGCCCTGAACACAATGGTCCGGCCAAAGCGTTTGCTCGCCATAGGACATCGTTACCGTCTCGAACGGCGCTTTTCCCGAATGGACGGATGCGAAGCTCGAATGGCCGACCGGATGCCAATCCTGCGTCAGCACCACATGCTCGAACCTCCCGATCAGATCGTTGACCGCAGGCACGATCTCATCGCCGCCGGAAACGGCAAGCGCTCCGCCCGGGCAAAAATCGTTTTGCACGTCGACGACGATCAACGCCTCACCAGCCATCGCTTTCCCCTTGAGCGGACCAATCCCTATCGATCACCAAAATCGATTTAAGTCCAAGATCAATCACAGAATTTGAGCGACGGCAACCTGCTTCGACACCCCACGGCACGATCCTTGACGCACATAGAAAAAGGGCGCTGACCACGGTCGGCGCCCTCTCAAGAACTGCAGCCTGAATTGGATCAGTTGCCGTTGAGGTTGTCGGCGATGGAGAAGCCGGAATTGGCAATGCCGACCGGCTGCGCCACGAAGTTCAGGAACTTCGAGAAGTCCACCGACGGATGACGCGAGGCATAGATCACGTCGCGATTCTTGATCGGGAAGGTCTGGCCGACGATCAGGCTGTCCGGCTTGCTCATGTCGAAGCGGTAGACGATCGGATAGCGCCCCTGGCTGTCCGTCTGCATGCCCTTGCGCAACATCTCGTTGAAGCGCTGCTGGCCGAGAAGGCTCATGACGACATCCGGCTCTTCGTAGCGGAAGATGAAGTAGCCCTTCATGTCGAGCGCATAGTCGGAACCGCCGCCGGCAAGTCCCATGGCTTCCAGCAGGTTGAGGTCGTTGGCGCCGAACTCGACGCGCTGGTTGGCCTTGACGGCGCCAAGGATAGTGAAGCGGCGCGGATCGCGCGCAACGAAGATCTGGTCTCCCGGCTTCACATGGATGTTTTCAGACGGGTTCTCGATGATCGACTTCAGGAGAACCGTGCCGGTCTTCTTGCCGCGCACCAGCGTGACATAGGTCTCGTAGGGCTGCGCCACGGGGCCGCCCGCCTTGGCGATGACCTCGTTGATCGTCTCGTCGACGAGGCTGAGCGGGACGACTGCGGACTTGCCGACAGCGCCCGAAACGGTGACGTTGCGCGAGGCGGTGCTCATGCTCGTGACGATGACATCAGGCTCGACCGCCTTCTGCTTCAGCGCTTCCAGGATTTCCTGGCGCGCCTGTTCCAGCGTCAGGCCGGCAAATCGGACCGAGCCGACATAGGGGATGGCTGCCTTGCCGTCCGGCTGGACGACGAGGTCGATGCTTGTCTGTTTGGAGTCCTGCGTCGAGAACAGACCGTCGCTGCCGGCCTCGAAGATCGATACTTTCAGAGCGTCGCCAACACCGATGACGACCCGGCCCACACCGCCGCCGATACCGAACCGGCGGTTGAGCGTCGACGACACGTAGTCGGAAACAAGGCGTGCGGACTGACCGGTCACATCGACGATATCAAATACGGTGGCGTTCTTTCGACCGATTTCGGCGCCGGATTGGCCGGCATCCGCAACAATGGCCCCGGCCAGCGGCCCCTCGCCCGGAACAGCCTGACATCCCGCAAGCGCGGTAGAAAGCAGAAGGGCAGCTACACGTTTCAACTAAGACACTCCGAATTCGGCACAGCCATGATTCTGTTCATAGTTCTGCACCGCATGATCTCCCGGTCGGGAATCCGCCGGTCTCTGAAAAGCACAATAGCCGTCTCACAACAAGTCACTTGCAGACGAAGACGAGCAAAATAATTGGCCCTGCGCCTTTCCGGTCATACCTCCTACACCTTGACGGGTTTGCGGCCCGATTTGTCTTGGATGAAGGTTCTGGGCATGTATATGTTAGGCCATTGGACTTGAAAGCTAGGTACTTTAAGTTAAAAGCTGACTAATGAGGCGGAACGAATATACGTGGGGATAACCCTGGGGCGGAATGATTGGCAGTTGCGTTTTCCGCTTGGAAGCGCAATCGCAGATGCAACTTTAACGTCAGTTTAGAGCGTTCGATCATATATGGCTGTTGAAATTATTGGGCGTGCATGCCTCGCCCCTGGAGCAGAATCGCCTTCGGCGTTGTTCAAACTTCTTCGTCAGGGCAAGTGCACAGTCACCAGCATCCCGTCCGATCGCTGGGACGTTGCGCGTTTCTGGCACCCGGTCATGGGCACGCAGGGCAAGACCTATTCCTTCGCCGCGGGCGTGCTGGATCAGCTCTATGACTTCGACCCGGCCGTCTTCGGCATGTCGCAGCGCGAAGCCATGTATATGGATCCGCAGCAGCGCGTGCTCTTGCAGCTCGCCTGGCGCGCGCTCGAGGACGCCAATATCTCGACGACGTCGCTGCACGGCGAGAATGTCGGCGTCTACATCGGCGCATCGAGCCTCGACCACGCCAACCTGACGGTTGAGGACCCGGCGGCGGCCGGCCCGTATTTCATGACCGGCAACACCCTGTCGATCGTCTCCAACCGCATTTCGCACATCTTCGGGCTGAGCGGTCCGAGCATGACGGTCGATACGGCTTGTTCGTCCTCGCTCGTCGCGCTCGATCAGGCGATGCGCGCACTGAACGCCGGCGAAATCGACACGGCGATCGTCGGCGGCGTCAATATTCTCGCCCATCCGCTGCCGTTCGTCGGCTTTGCGCAGGCGCGCATGCTGTCGCCTGAAGGGCTCTGCCGCGCCTATGACAACGATGGCGCGGGCTATGTGCGCGCCGAAGGTGGCGTCGTGTTCGTGCTGCGCCGCTCGGACCGGGCGCGCCGCGAAAAAGACCGGAGCTATGCCCGGATCGTTGCGACTGGCGTCAATTCGGCCGGCCGCACGAACGGCATCTCCCTGCCCTCGCGCGAAGCCCAGGCAAATCTGCTGCGGGCGATCTACGAAGGCAACGGCATCGATGCCAATCAGGTGGCTTTCGTCGAGGGCCACGGCACCGGCACCAAGGTCGGCGACCCAGCGGAAGTCTGGTCCATCGGCACGGTCATCGGCGCCAATCGCCGGGCACCGGTTCCGATCGGCTCGATCAAGTCGAACATCGGCCACACGGAGCCTGCCTCCGGCCTTTTCGGCATGATGAAGGCGATCCTGGCGCTCGAAAACAACTACCTGCCGGCGTCGCTGCACTTCGACACGCCGAACGAACATATCGATTTCGATGGCCTGAACGTGCGCGTCACGGCAAGCCCGATCGAACTGCTGCGCGGCAAGCGTGCGCGGCTTGCCGGCATCAACTCCTTCGGCTTCGGCGGCGCCAATGCCCACGTGGTCATCAGCGATCCGGAGCCCGTTTCCGAAGACAAGATCAACAATCCGCCGTCGTCCGGTCACGTCTTCCTTGCAAGCGCCCATACCGCGTCGAGCCTCGAAGCACTGCTGAAGGACTACAAGACGCGTTTTGCCAACGCTTCCAAGGGCGAAATCCGCTCGATGGTCGCAGCGTCGGGCGCCAACCGCACCCATATGCGCTATCGGTTCGCGGCCCGCAGCGATCATCCCGAAGATATCGTCCGTGCGATCGCAAGCCATGTGGAAAAGCCGGGCTCCGATATCGGCGAAGTCGGCGAAGCCGTCACCAGAGATGCCAAGGTCGCCTTCGTCTTTTCGGGCAACGGTTCGCAATGGGCCGGCATGGGCGTCGAAGCGTTCCGTGAGAACCTGCATTTCCGCCAGTGTTTCACATCTGTCAGCGCGCTCTTCAAGTTCCATTCGGACATCTCGCTCATCGAGCTTCTGACCGATCCTGACCTCGACAAGAAGCTGTCCGACACGAAGATCGCCCAGCCGTTGCTTTTTGCCGTCCAGGCAGCTCTTTCCGATTCGCTTGTCGCCATGGGCGTCAAGCCAGTCGCCGTGTTCGGTCATTCGGTCGGCGAGATCGCCGCTGCTTATGCAGCCGGCGCGCTGTCGATGGTCGACGCCGTCTCGATCGTTGCAAAGCGGTCGCTGCACCAGGATCTGCTCGCGGGCCACGGCACGATGGCCGCCGTGATGCTGGGCGAAGACGCCGCGCGCGCCTTCGCCGAGGCGCACGGCCTCGATGAGCTTTGCGTCGCTGCCGTCAACGCCCACAATTCGGTGACGATCTCGGGCCCGGCCCATGAGATTTCCGCCTTCCGCGACGCGGCACGCAAGGCGAAGATCCCTGCTCAGATCCTCGACATCAACTATCCCTTCCACCACCCGATCATCGACCGGGCCAAGGACGCATTCCTGTCGGATATTCCCGATATCGCGCCCCGTCGTGCGGACGTTACCTACCTATCGACGGTTACGGGTGCTGCCCTTGATGGCACGCAACTCGACCCCGACTACTGGTGGAAGAATGTTCGTGAGCCGGTTCGCTTCCAGGCGGCGGCAGAGGCGGCGATCGAGCTCGGCTGCCGGCTCTTCATCGAGATTTCTCCGCGCCCGATCCTGTCCTCTTACGTCAAGGAGACGATCAAGCAGGCGGCGGCACCAGGCATGGTCGTGCCGACGCTGCTTCGAGATGTCGGAGAGACCGGTCAGGATCCGATCTCGGCCGCTATGGCGCGTGCTGTCGCCCACGGCGCAATCGTCGACACCGCGCGCGTATTCGGCAAGCGCAATGCGGCGATTTCGCTGCCGAGCCTGCCGTTCGAGCCGGTCGAATTGCGACCGGCGGCCACGACCGACGCCACGGATCTCTTTGGCCGCACCGCCAAACCCTATCGCCTGATCGGATGGCGCAGCGACCCGAACAGCGGCAGCTGGAAGAACCACATCGATGCGCCCCTCTTCCCGGATCTGGCCGAGCACGTTGTCGATGGCAAGGCTATCCTGCCGGGCAGCGGCTTCATCGAGATTGCCGTCGCAGCGGCACAGCAGTTTTACGGGACAGACGAAGTCGAGATCACCAATCTGGAAATCGTCCGGCCGCTGGAGCTCAGCGACAGCCGCATCATGGAACTGTCGACCATCCTGTCGCCGGAAACCGGCGATATCGAGATCCGCTCGCGCGAGCGCCTGTCCGAAGACGACTGGGCCGTTCATGCGGTCGCCCGGTCCCGCAAGCCGTTGCCGAGTGAAGAACGCGCGTTGCCTTCCTTTGCCGGCATGCAGAAGACGGCAACCGTCGCTCCGGCCAAGGCTTATGATACCGCACGGCAATTCGGCCTCGACTACGGTCCGCGTTTCCAGCTGCTGGCAAAGGCGGTTGCCTATAACGACCGGATCGTCGACGTCGAGCTGAAGAGCCCGGACAAACCGGGACATCCGCTCGTCACCTATGCCCTCAATCCGATCTCGGTCGACGCCACGTTCCACGGCCTCGTCGCGCTTTTTGACCGCTTCACCGGCGACAAGAGCGGCGCACCCTATATTCCGGTGCGCTTCGGTTCCGTGCGCGTCGTCAATGCCGGCAAGCCGATCGCGCGCGCCACGATCGAGATCGAACGTGTCAGCGCCAATTCGATCAAGGCCAAGTTCCATTTCTTCGACAAGTCGGGCGACCCGATCGCTCATTTCGAGGATTGCCGTTTCCGACGCACCTATCTGCGCAAGCACAAGGCGCTGGACGCTCTCTCTTTCCACTACGAAACAGTCCTTTCCGAAACGTTCCTGCCGACAGTTGAGGCCGACGTCCTCACGCCGGTAACCCTCGGCGTCAAGACGGCGGCCGATGCCGGCGTCGACAACACGACGTTGCTGTTCAACGCGGCGATCTACCGCGCCTGCCAGGAGATTGCGCTGAAGCTCGGCAAGGGCCGATCGATCGTGCGCAGCGATAGCCTGCCCGGTGATTTCGCCTTCCAGTGTTTCCTGGCGAGCTGCCTTTACGTGCTTGAGGATGCCGGCCTCTGCGAGCACAAGGATGGAGTCTGGGTCGTCGCCCAGGAATTCAGCCTGCCGAGCGTTCCAGAAATCCTGCGCGAACTCTATGGCGAACGTCCTGATCGTGCCGTCGAGGCGGTGCTGATCAACAACGCCTATGCGGAAGCGCTCGCACGCCTCGACGTCCTGCTGGCGGCCCCAGCCGGTGGCGATGCCGAAATCGTTGCCAATGCCGGCTTCATCAGCGATGCGACGCTCGATCATCAGGCCGTGCATTCTGAAGTAAGCCGCCAGCGTATGGCGCTCGTGCTTGATGCGGTCGAAAGCGCGCTACGGGCGCAGCCGACGGGAACACGTCTGCGCGTTCTCGAGCTTGGCAGCGTGTCTGCCGGGTTCACGCGCCGCATCGCGACGCTTGCAGCCAAACACGGCGCGAGCCTCGGTGTGGTCGAGCCGCGTGACAATGCCCAACGCGGCCTTGAACTCGCCTTCGAAAACGATGCCCATGTGCGCATTCTCAAGAAGGGTGAGCTTGCGACACAGGCGCCGTTCGATCTCGCCATCAGTGCCTCCGACCGGCTCTACGGCCTGATCGAAGACGACATCGATGTACGCACGGCACTCCGCTCGACGCTGCGCCGGACGGGTGGTCTCGTCGCTGGCGTCGGCGCGCCATCCCTTTTCAACGATTTTGCGCTTGGACTGTCGGATGGCTGGTTTGCCCGCAGCCAGGCGGCCGAGTTCCCGATCGGCAACCTCGCCGCCGTTCCTCACTGGCAGAAATGTCTGGCCGACCTCGATCTTCGCGAGATTGACGTCACCGACCGTGAATGCGCGTCCGGCAATGTCATCGTTCTTGAAGCACGCGGCGTGGAAGCGCCGGCGGCTGTCGAGACCGGTGCGAATGCTGCTGCCTCAGCGGCGGGCTCCTACCTTCTGTTGCAGATCGGCGCGCCCAAGACAAAGCAGTCGTCCACCGGCGCCATCCCCGTCGACCTGACGGGTGATGCGGCGACGGATGCGGCCTTGCTTCGCGATGCACTTGAGGCCTTCCGCGATCGCCCCGTTCGCGCCGTCTTCCTTTCGTCGCCTGCGCCGAAGAGCCGGACGGACGATTCTGCCTCGCTGCAAAACCAGGTTCTGGCGTTTAGCGCCGTAGCCGAAGTATTGCGGCGGCATGTCGGCGATACCGATCCAAGTGGCGACGCACGTCCGAGGCTCGTTCTTGTCGCGCCTGGCGGGGCGCCGGTCGCCAGCCGTGTCTCAGGCACGACGGCCGCAAGCTCCGGCACCAATGCCGGCCTTTGGGCTTTCGCCCGGGTGCTGCAGAACGAATATGAGTTCCTGGACGTTCATGCTCTGGATCTGGCCGCAGACGCCTCGACGTCTGACGAGCAGATTGCCGCATCGCTTCCATTGCTCACCGTTTCCGGCAGCAATCGCGAATGGCTGCTGGAAGGACCGAACGGATCGCTTTCGGAAATCCGTGCGGTTCCCGGTCCGACCGACAACGCCCATGGCTCGACGGCCTCCTTCGAGGCCGCCACCATCCGCCAGCGTGTCGCCTCTCAGGTCGGCAGCATCGTTTGGGAAGAAAGCAACGTGCCGTCCGCGGGCCCCGGCGACGTCGTCGTCAAGGTTGCGGCCACCGGCCTCAACTTCCGCGACGTGATGTGGGCGATGGGTCTTCTGCCTGAAGAAGCCCTCGAGGACGGCTTTGCCGGTGCGACGATCGGCATGGAACTGTCCGGTCACGTGGTTGCCGTCGGTCAAGGCGTGGACGACCTTTCGGTCGGCGATGCGGTCATGGCGATCGCGTCTGCGGCCTTCTCCACCCATGCCGTCGTTTCGCGCGCCGGCGTCGCCAGGCTGCCGCAATCGGTCAGCCCGGTTGCCGCGGCCACCGTGCCTGTTGCGTTCCTCACGGCCTACTACGCCATGGTCGAGCTCGGCCGCATCCAGGCCGGTGAAACGATCCTCATCCATGGTGCGGCCGGCGGGGTCGGCCTCGCAGCGCTGCAGGTTGCCAAGCTCAAGGGCGCGAAAGTCATCGCCACGGCCGGCACCCGCGAGAAGCGCCGCTTCCTTTCGATGCTCGGTGCCGATCATGTGTTCGATTCGCGCTCGCTCGGTTTCGTCAACGACGTGCGCGCCGTGACTGATGGAGAGGGCGTCGACCTCGTGCTGAACTCACTCTTCGCCGAGGCGATGGAGCAGAGCCTGGCACTGGTCAAACCGTTCGGCCGCTTCCTCGAACTCGGCAAGCGTGACTACTACGCAGACAGCAAGATCGGCCTCAGGCCGTTCCGCCGCAATGTCAGCTACTTCGGCATCGACGCGGACCAGTTGCTGGTCAACGCGCCGGCCCTGACCAAGCGCATCTTCACCGAGATCGGCGCCCTGTTCGAGGACGGCAAGCTTACGCCGCTGCCGTACCGTGCTTTCGATTTCGACGAGATCGGCAATGCGTTCCGCCTGATGCAGAACGCGGGTCACATCGGCAAGATCGTCGTGCTGCCGCCGGTGGCCGGCAAACACCAGGTCGCGACCCGGCCGCACGGTGGCGTCAAGGTCGACCCCGAAGGCATGCACCTGGTCGTCGGTGGCATCGGTGGCTTCGGCCTGGCCGCCGCCAACTGGCTTGCGGAAAAGGGCGCCAAGACGATCGCGCTCTGCTCGCGGCGCGGCCTTGCCGACGCGGAAACGACGGCGATGATCGAGCTTTGGGCCAAGGCCGGCATTTCGGCCACGGTTCACGCCTGCGATATCACCGATGCAACCGCTGCGGATCTCCTGCTCACCGAATTGCGAGCCATCGCACCGCTACGCTCCATCGTTCATGCAGCGATGGTGCTGGATGACGCGCTGATCAGCAATCTCAATCGCGAGCGCAACCGGCCGGTTATCGACACGAAGGCAAAGGGTGCCGCTGTTCTCGATCAGCTGACCCGCAACGATGCGCTCGACAACTTCATCCTGTTCTCGTCGGCAACGACGCTGGTGGGCAATCCCGGCCAGGCAAACTACGTTGCGGCCAACGGCTACCTCGAAGGTCTTGCCCGCGCCCGGCGCGCGGAAGGTCTTGCCGGTTTGGCGGTCGGTTTCGGCGCGATCGCCGACAAGGGCTATCTCGTGCAGAACACCGACGTCAACGATCTGCTGGCCAAGCGCATCGGCAAGACGGCACTGAAGGCGCAGACGGCGCTGGACATGGTCGAGAGCCATCTCGCCAGCGATCCCGGCACAGTCGACGCCGCCGTCGTGATGATATCGGAGATCGATTGGTCGGCCGCCCGCAACTTGCCGGTCGCGCGCAACGCGCTCTTCGAAGTCATCCTGCGTAGCGCCGATCAGCATTCGTCCGGCGGCGAAGGCACCAAGATGGACCTCGTCGCGATGATCGAGGGCAAGTCGGCGCAGGAAGCCGAGGATATTCTCTTCGAACTGGTCGCAGGCGAAATTGCCGCCATCCTTCGGGTCTCGAAGGATACGGTCACGCGCAGCAAGGTCCTGAAGGAAATCGGCCTCGACAGCCTGATGGCCGTGGAACTCGGCATGAGCTTCCAGCAGAATACCGGTTTCGACATGCCGCTCAGTGGTGTCGCAGACAACACGACGGTTGGCGACGTCGCCCGCAAGCTCTATGACAAGGTCAGCAAGCGCGACCAGGGCGAAGAGAGCGACGGTGCGGACGACAAGTTGGTCACAGAACTGGCGCAACGGCATGTCGGCACGGCAAAGGAAAAAGCACAGAGCCAATGAGCACGAACGGAAATGGTCCCGGCTCATCCAAGATGACCAGCAGCCTCAAGGAGAACCTGCTGGACCGGATGAGAAACACGCATCAATCCTCCGAGCGCAACCGCATGGCGCGTTCGGAGCGGGAGATGCCGCCGCCGGCCCGCCGGCAACAGGCCCGTTTCGAGGACCTGCCGGAGTACAAGCAGGTTCTGACCCAGAAGTTTGCCAGCGAACAGCTGGGGATCGCCAATCCGTTCTACCGCGCGCATCAGACCGCAGCCGGCGCCACCACCGTCATCGACGGGCGCAAGCTGATCAACTTCGCCTCCTATGATTATCTCGGCCTCAACCGGCACGCGGAAGTGCTGGCAAGGGCAAAGGAAACCGTCGACGCCTTCGGGATCTCGGCTTCTGCCAGCCGGCTTGTCGCTGGCGAGCGCCCTGTTCATGTGGAGCTCGAAGAAAAGATCGCGCGCTTCTACGGCGTCGATGCCGCGGTCTGCTTCGTCAGTGGCTATCTCACCAATGTCGCGGCCATCAGCTGCCTGATGGGCCCGAAGGATCTGGTTGTCCACGACGAGTTCATTCACAATAGCGCGCTTGCGGGCATCAAGCTCTCCGGCGCCACGCGCCGGCTGTTCAAGCACAATGACGCGAGCGACCTGGAACACGTGCTGCGCACGGTCTCGGGCGACTATCGTCGTATCCTTGTCATCGTCGAGGGCATCTACTCGATGGACGGCGACATCGCCGACCTGCCGGCCCTCCTGAAGCTCAAGGCCGAATACGGCTTCTGGCTGATGGTCGACGAGGCCCATTCCTTGGGGGTCGTCGGCAAGCATGGTCGTGGTCTTGCCGAGCACTTCGGCGTCGATCCGCATGAGATCGACATCTGGATGGGAACGCTTTCGAAGACGACGTCCAGCTGCGGCGGCTACATTGCCGGCAGCGAGGCGCTTGTTGCCGTGCTCAAGGCCTCTGCCGGCGGCTTCGTCTACAGCGTCGGCCTGGCGCCGGTTCTGGCCGCCTCGGCGGCCGCCAGCCTCGACGTGCTTGCGCGCGAGCCGTCGCGCACTGCCGCCCTCCGGCGCAATGGCGCGCTCTTCCTCAAGCTTGCCAAGGAAGCGGGTCTGGACACCGGCCTCAGCAGCGGCTTTTCGGTTGTGCCGGTGCTGGTCGGGGATTCCCTGCGCGCGGTTCAGCTGTCCAACGATCTGCTTGCGGCCGGCGTCAATGCGCTGCCGATCATCCACCCCGCCGTTCCCGAAGGACTGGCGCGGTTGCGCTTCTTCATCACCAGCGACCATACCGAAGAGCAGATCCGCAAGACGGTGGCCCTGACGGCGGAACGCCTGAAGGACCTGACCGAACGCAACTTCGGCCTCGGCGGCATCGATATCGATCAGATGATGAAGGCGCTCTCGGCGCGCTGAGGATGACGTGCAGGCGCCCTTCACGGGCCGGATGCCGCAGGCGGAAACCAGCATGACCCATGTGATCATCACCGGCGGCTCGAGCGGCATAGGGCTGGCGATCGCATCGATCTATGCGGGTCGTGGCGCGCGCCTTTCGCTGATCGCCCGTTCGGCCGAGATCCTGAAGCGTGCCCAGGATGAACTCTCCTCCAAGTCGGCAACAGCCGGCGACATCCGGATCGAGACGGCGGATGTCGCGCGGGAAGAGGAAATCATCGCCGCCATCCATCGCTGCGAAGCGGCATTCGGGCCCTGCGACATCCTGGTGACCTCTGCCGGCGTCGTCGAGCCGGGCCGGTTCGACGAACTCGGCAGCGCCGCCTTCCGGCGTCAGATGGAAACGAATTTTTCCGGTACCGTCCATGCGGTTCGCGCCGTCTACGCCGGCATGAAGCAGCGTGGGCACGGAAAGATCATGATGATCTCCTCCGGTGCCGGCCTTCTCGGCATCTATGGCTATTCGGCCTATTGCGCCTCGAAGTTCGCACTGCACGGCTTTGCCCAGGCACTCCGCTCCGAGGCGCGCGCGCATGGGATAGACGTCTCGATCTGCTTCCCGCCGGACACCCAGACGCCGCAGTTCCAGCGCGAGCTTGCCTTCCGTCCCCCTGAAGCCGCCGCCGTCATGGGTACGGTCAGCCCCTGGCCGGCGGAAGCAGTTGCCCGCAAGATCGTCTACGGCATCGAGCGCGGACGGTTCGAAGTCTATTTTGGAATGACGCTTTTTCTTCTCGGTCGGTTCGGCCCCACCGTCAGACCACTCCTCAACTGGTGGTTCGACCGCGCAATCGCCCGCAGTAGCGGTGGAGTATCAAAGGGCGGCAGGTGACGGCGCTTGTGCGCGCCGGCGATAGGATCTAAGTGTCAGGCGGATGCCGTGCTGCATGAGGCGGCGCCGGTGTGCAAGAAAGCATGAAGGTTTCCGCTTGGCGTTGCTCCCCTTTCAATTGCACGACTATCCGATAACGCTGACGATCTGTTGTTTCATCTTGTCCTGTGCGGTGATCTTCTTCACCGACCGCTTCGCTCTGCCGAAACGGGAACGCCGGAAAAACCCGTCTCCCTTTGGCCGCAAGCAGGACATCATCGATGTTATTGCCCGCCTGCCGGTCATCGCGCTGGTGTTCGCCGGCTTTTTCGCTGGCTCCTGGCGGCCACTTTATGCCGCCGCCGGCACGATGAGCTTCTTCATCATCTTCACCGGGATTTCTAGGGCCAAGTTCAAGTTCATCCGCGAGCCGCTGATCTTTTCCGACATCGCCCTCGTCGTCGACGTCTTCAAATACAAGACGATCTTCTATGCCAGTTCGCTGAACATCGTGTTCTGGACCGTTGCATTTCTCTATGTCTTCGGCGTTTCCGGGCTCTACCTCTATTTCGAACCGTCTGTTCTGCCCAACAGCGGCAAGGCCTTCTGGATCCTGGTGATGGTGGCAGTCGCCGCAGGCCCATGGCTCCTGCTGTTCTACGGCCCGGTGAACCGACCCACGGCGGCCCTCGTTCAGAGGCTCGTCAAAGTGCTCGACGTCAAAATGAATACGGTGCGCTTCGGCACCTTCGGGTCGGTGATCTTCCGCTTCATCATCTGGCTCGGCGTCAAGCGGGAGAAGATCGTCGCCGAACTCTCACAAATCGTTCGGGCGGCCGTCCAGGACCTGATCGGTGACGACGGTTCGCCGCTCATCGTCGTCTGGCAGTCGGAGTCCTTCATCGACATGCGCCATTTCGGTGTCGACACGCTGAAGATGCCGACACTCGACCGGTTGCGGCGTCAGGCCGCCCAGTGGGGACGCCTCAGCAGCGTCTTCGAAGGCGGCTATACGCTGCGCACCGAGTTTGCCGTCATCAGCGGGCTCGTGCCCGACGATATCCACGTGGATGCAAGCTACCCTTATCTGCGCGCGTCCCACTATTCCGACGTCGTCTGGCCGGGAAAGATGAAACGCGCCGGCTGGCACACCCATTTCATGCATCCTTACGACCGCACGTTCTTCCTGCGCCACAAGGCGATGCCGCAGCTCGGCTTTGCCGAGCTGACGATGCTCGATGGATTCGACCACGTGCCGGCGCGCGACGGGCCTTACGTCTCCGACGAGAAGCTCGCCGCCAGGGTCATCGATGCCTGCGAGAACCTGCCGGAAGACAAGAGCGGTTTCGTTTTCGTCGCCTCGATGGCAAACCACGGACCTTGGGAACCGGGTCGCGTTGGCGATCTTGCCAACCCGGTGGACATCTATCTGGCGATCCTTGAGCAATCCGACGCAGCACTGAAGCAGCTGACCGATCGGCTCGACAGGCTCGACCGGCCTGTCTGGTTCGTCTTTTATGGCGATCATGCGCCGCTGCTGAAATCGTTCGCAGACCCCTTCCCCGACCCACGCACGGATTATCTCATCGTGCCTTTTTCCAAGGCGAAATCGACGCATCATCGACCGGTCGAACCACGGGATGTCGCTGCCTGGGATCTGATCGAGGCGCTGCTCAACCACGCCAACCTCAAGAAGGACACGCTGCGTTAGCGGCGGCGAGACGATGGAAAACGCAGCGTTGAACACCCGTGTGTCAGCCGATCGGCCAAGCCGACGGGTCTTCCTGTTCCTGCAAGGCCCGTCATCGCCGATCTTCCGCAAGATCGCCGATCGGCTTGAGAGCTACGGCCACACCTGCCTGCGGATAAACCTCAATGTCGGCGACGAGATCATCTGGCGTCGCAAAGGCGCATCCAACTACCGCGGGAGAGCGGAGGATTGGCCGGACTATCTGGCACGCTTCATCGGCCTGCACCAGGTCACCGACATGATCCTGCTTGGCGAAGAGCGCCCCTATCATCAGGCTGCCACTGCGGTCGCCCGGCGGACCGGGGTCGCGATCGCCATCGTCGAGATGGGCTATCTCCGACCCGACTGGCTAACACTCGAGCGCGACGGCATGTCGTCGAACTCCCACTTTCCCGCCGACGCCGCCCATATCGTCGAAGCCGCGAAGACCCTGCCGGAGCCGGATTGGCGCAAGCACTACAGCCAGACCTTTCTCGCCGATGCCAGCTACGACCTTCTCTACAACCTGCCCAACGTCTTCCTGTGGTTCCTCTTTCCGCATTATCGCCGTCACGCGATCTTTCATCCACTTGCCGAATATGCCGGCTGGATCCGCCGCCTTTTCACCGGCAAAAGACGCAGTGCCGAGGCCGAGGAAACGGTCCGCATCCTGCTTTCGGAACGCGTGCCCTTTTTCGTCTATCCGCTGCAGCTCGAAACCGATTTCCAGCTGCGCGCCCACTCGCCGTTCCACAGCCAGAAGGACGCGATCGACGAGGTCATGCACTCGTTTGCAGCCGATGCGGCTAGGGAAACCAGACTGGTCTTCAAGGTTCATCCGCTCGACAACGATCTGATCGCCTGGCGCAAATTCATCGACGACAAGGCAGCGGAACTCGGGCTGACCGGTCGCGTGTTCTATCTCGATGGCGGCAATCTCGATGTGCTGGCAGAGGCCAGCGCCGGCATGGTCACGGTCAACTCGACCGCCGGTCTGCACGCGCTAAAGCAGGGACGCCCGGTCAGGGTGCTGGGCACGGCTGTGTTCGACATTGCCGGTTTGACGGACCAGCAGCCGCTGGAGGATTTCTGGCAAAGGCCGACAGCACCCGACGCCGAGGTGAGCAGCGCCATGTTCCGGCTGCTTGCGGCTTCGATCCAGGTGCGGGGCAATCTCTATTCAAGAACAGGAACCGACGCAGGCGCCCGGGCAATCGCCGAGCGCCTGCACGAGAACACGGTCAACCAGCCCGGCGCGTTCATCGATCCGCCACCGCGCCGGAAGCCGCAGAAAAGACAACGGCCAGCCTCGCGATCGGCATAGGCTGGCCGTAAAAATTCCAAGACGGCTTAACTCAGGCAACGCCGGCGCGAAGCAGATCGTGAATGTGCAGGATGCCGACGGGAAGCCCGTCGTCGTCGACGAGAAACAGCACGGTCACCTTGTGATCCTGCATGAACTCCATTGCACCGCTTGCCAGAACATCTCCCCTGATGACACGGGGGTTACGCGACATGACCGCCTCGACGGTCTGCGCAAGCAGATCGCCCGACATGTGGCGACGGAGGTCGCCGTCGGTGATGACGCCGGTCAGCTTGCCATCCTCGTCGACGATGCCGACGACACCAAAGCCCTTGGAAGACATCTCGATGACGGCTTCGCTCATCGGGCGACCGACGCTCAAGAGCGGCACCTGTTCCCCGGCATGCGCCAGTTCGCGCACGAGACGCAGTTGAGCGCCGAGCTTGCCGCCGGGATGGAAGGTCTTGAAATCTTCGGCGGAGAAACCGCGGCGCTCGAGCAGGGCGATGGCAAGCGCGTCGCCGACCGCAAGCTGCAGCATCGCCGACGTCGTCGGCGCCAGCCCATGCGGACAGGCTTCCTGAACCTTCGGCAGCACGATCGGCACTTCGGAGTTGCGAGCGAGAACGCTGTCGCGGTTGGACGAAATCGAAACGACCGGCACCTTGAAGCGCTTGGCATAGGTGAGCATGTTGGCGAGTTCCGCCGTTTCGCCCGACCAGGACAACAGGATCAGCACGTCCTGCGACGTGACCATGCCGAGATCGCCGTGGCTCGCCTCGGTCGGATGGACAAAATAGGCGGACGTGCCTGTTGATGCCATGGTCGCCGCCATCTTGCGGCCGATATGGCCACTCTTGCCGACGCCGGAAACGACAACGCGCCCCTGGCTTTCGCCAATGAGTTCGATCGCTTCGACCATGCTTTGCGCAAACGCCGTATCGGCACCGAGATGATCGGCCAGCGCCTTGATGCCTGCCATCGCCGTCGTCAGCGTCCTGCCGACCGACTCCAATGCGGCAGAACCGCGTCGCTCATCCGCTGATGCGTGTCTCAAACCCATGATGTTTCCATTCCCGCGAAGACGTTTGCGCCGGTTAGAAGCGGCGTTTCTCAGACCCATTGCAGGCAGATAGGCGCTTTTTCTTGGCAAACCAAGCCAAAGCCATCGAGTTTCGGCAGGAAATCCCACAAAGACGACGGTTTCGTCAGCCGACGCGCTGTTCTTCCGGCGCTTCGAGCGGCATCGACTTGTCGGCCGCAAACTCTTCGAGCGTCATGGAGTCCAGGATCGCGGCAACCGCGTCGCGCACGGTCGTCATCGACACACGGACCTGACAGGTCTCGGGATCATTGCAGTCCTCGCAGACCTCGTAAGCCGTGCGGCTGGCGCAGCGGATCGGCGCAAGCGGACCGTCAAGCGTCCGGATGACATGGCCGATGCGGATTTCCGCCGCCGGGCGCGACAGCGAATAGCCGCCGCCTGGCCCCTTCTTCGAACGCAGCATGCCGGCGTTGCGCAGTTCGAGCAGGATCGTATCCAGGAATTTTTTCGGGATATTGTTGCGCTGGGCGATTTCGGTAATGAAAGCCGTCTCTCCCGGCTCCAGTCGAGCGAGGTCGACAAGAGCCTTCAATCCGTACTTTCCCTTCTTCGTCAGCATTCCGGCAAGCTTTCCCTACGGTTCCCTTGAGAACGGGAATCATCCGCGCAAACGCAATCTTGTTTTGGCATAGCACAAGAATCGTGCGGCAAACACACAATTGTGGCACAGAATCAATGCAAAGCTTGGTCTGGGATTATACTCGGAATAAGGGGGCGGCCGCCCCAGACATTATGCTGCGGCCGCATCGCCATGGCGTTCGGCAGGCACTGCCTGACGCGCGAGCAGATGGCGAATTGCCGCGCGTGCTTCGTCAGCCGACCGGAACCGCTGAGCGTCCAGATCCCAGACATGGTACTTGACTGCCAGGAACTTGAACCGGCCGTCGTCCGGGACGACGACCCCGACGGCTTCGCCGCCATATTCGATAACCTGCTTGCTCATGCAAATAACGCTCCTTCCACACCCGGAGGCGCGGACATTTCAATTTCGGCAAAGGATGAATTTCGAGAGTTCGAGGATCACATTCGGCAGAGGCGAATGAGACGTTTCTTCACTGTTGCACGACAATGGGAACGCGTGCCGAAGAAGGCGGCGGTCGAGACGGTTTCGGACATGTCACACTCCTTTGGCTTGGTCCGGCATCGCAATGCCGGAGCGGTTCATGAACAACTGTGAGGCGGACTCGCCCGCGTCACAGAGCTGCAAACTAGAATAATCTACCAATTCCGTCAATTAAAAACATGATGACGCGAAAAATATTTCTCAACCCATCAAATTTTAGGGGTCCCGGATGCAATATCCGTTCTCCCGATCCGAAACCGGAGACCCTCGCTATCTAGGAAGCGACGAATCAACCTGCAAGGTACGGGGGCGATAAAGACAGCACTTTCTGACAAAAAAGGGGCGGCCCATAGGACCGCCCCTTCACATTTTATAACCTCAGCCCTGATATCAGGCGGCCGGTGCGCCCGGCTGCGTGGTTCCGGTGCCGGTGCGGGTCGCTTCGCGATCCTTCCACCAACGATTGAGGAAGAGCAGGATCGGGCCGCCGATGTAGATCGACGACGTCGTCGCGACGATAACACCGAAGATCATCGGCCAGGCGAAGCTCTTGACGGCATCGCCGCCCCAGATTGCCATCGGCACCAGTGACAGCGCCGTGGCCATCGAGGTGAAGATGCATCGCGCGATCACCTGGTTGATGCTCATGTCGATGAGGTCGGAGAACGGCATCGACTTGTACTTGCGCAGGTTCTCGCGCATGCGGTCGTAGACCACGACCTTGTCGTTGACGGAGTAACCGATCATCGTCAGCAGTGCGGCGATGGCCGTCAGGTTGAAGTCGATGCCGGTGAGCGCGAAGAAGCCGATCGTCTTGGTGATGTCGAGCAGCAGGACCGCGATCGCGCCGACGGCGAAGTGCCATTCGAAGCGGAACCAGATGTAGAACAGGATCGCCACCATCGCGAGACCGACGGCAAGGAAGCCCGAACGCGCGAGTTCCGTGCTGATCGTCGGGCCGACGACTTCCGTCCGCTCGAAGGTCACGTCGGGAATGGTCTGAACGGCTGCATCCTTGATCTTGTTCAGGGCAACCGTCTGCTCCTGCTCACCGCCGGGCTGGCGCTGAACGCGGATCAGGACCGACTTGTCCTGGCCGAATTCCTGAAGGGCGACTTCACCGATGTTGAGCGACTCCAGACCATGGCGCAGCGCCGGCAGATCGAGCTTCTGCTTGGATGTCGCTTCCACCTGGATACCGCCGACGAAGTCGATGCCGTAGTTGAGGCCGGGCGTGAAGAACAACACGACCGAGCTGATCGACAGGAAGGCGGACATGCCGATGGCAACGAAACGGCCCTTCATGAAGGAGAAGGACGGCAGATGCGGAACACGTCCGAAGAGCGAGGGGATCTCGAGCTTCTTCATCTTCCGGCGGATGACGACTTCACGCATCATCAGGCGCACGACGGTCACCGACGTGAACATCGAGATGACGATGCCGAGCATCATGGTCACCGCAAAGCCCTTGACCGGTCCGGAGCCGAACGCAAACAGCAGCACGGTGCCCGAAAGCGTGGTGACGTTGGAGTCGATGATCGTCGCATAGGCTTTGTTGAAGCCGATATCGAGCGCCTTCATGGCGCCGGCGCCGCCCTCGGTTTCTTCTCGAATACGGGCATTGATGAGAATGTTGGCGTCCACCGCCATGCCGATGCCGAGGATGATACCGGCGATGCCGGGAAGCGTAAGGGTCGAGCCGAGCATTGCGAGCACGCCGATCGTCAGAATGGTGTGCAGTACCAAGCCGACGTTAGCGATCATGCCCCATGCGCCGTAGAGCACGACCATGAGGGCAACCACGAGGCCGAAACCGGCAAGGCCGGTGAAGATGCCCATGCGGATGGAATCGCTGCCGAGGTTCGGGCCAACGGAACGCTCTTCGATCACGGTCAACGGTGCGGGCAGTGCGCCCGAGCGCAGCAGTGCCGAAAGAACGGTTGCTTCCTGTGCGGTGAAATTACCGCTGATCTGACCGTTACCGCCGATGATCGGTTCGCGGATGACGGGCGCGGTCAGGACTTTGCCGTCAAGCACGATGGCGAAGGGCCGGCCGACATTGTCACGGGTGATTTCGGCGAACTGCCGGGCGCCGAGCGAATCGAAGGTGAACGAGACAATCGGCTCATTGGTGCGCTGGTCGAAGCCGGCCTTGGAATCGGCCAGACGCTCGCCTGAAATGGCGATGCGGCTTTCGACCGGATATCTGTTGCCGTCGTTGGCACCGGGCAGGATGTCGACGCCACGGGGCGCCGGCTGCGTCACGTCGACGGTCTGATCCAGCATGTGGAAGCTCATCTGGGCGGTCGAGCCCAGGAGTTGGCGGAGCCCGGTCGGATCCTGCAGGCCCGGAAGCTGGACGAGAATACGGTTGGAACCGACGCGCTGGATCAACGGCTCGGCGACGCCGACCGTGTCGACGCGCCGGCGAATGATCTCGAGGCTCTGTTCGACCGCCTTGGTCATCCGGTCGTTGAGGCCGGCTTCGGTCATTGCCAGGCTAATGTTGCCACCGTTCTCGGTGACTTCGATATCCGAGGCCGAACCACCGAAACCGAGCGTGCCGACAGGGGCTGCGAGCTCCTTGAGCTTCGGCAGCGCCTTTTCGAGGTCGGCCGGATCGTCGATCTTGACGGTGACGGCATCGCCGCTGATGCGCGCCGACGAGGCGGGAATGCGCTCGCCGCGAAGCGCCCTGCGCGTATCGTCGAGCAGGGTTTCAAGCCGCGCCTTGCGCAGGCCGGCGGCGTCGACCTCGAGGACGAGGTGAGAGCCGCCCTTCAGGTCGAGGCCGAGGGTAACGGGCTTCACCGGCAGCCAGGCGCCGAATTGCTCGCGTTGTGCCGGCGAGAGAACGTTTGGCAGCGCTGCTATGCATCCGAAGATGATAACGACGACATAGGCGAAAATCGCCCATTTGGATGTACGCATGTTGTGGTTCCAAGAGAGCCTGTACGGGCGAAAGCCGCGTGATCAGGACTTTGTTTCATCAAGGGCATGAACACGATCGCAGCGATCATCGTGCCCGAATATCAGCAATCACCAGAGGCGCGCGGAGGCGCACGGATTTGCGGGCCGCGGTTCGACAAACCATCGGCGAAGGGGGTACGGCCGAAAGCGAGGTCTTCGCCGGACGGCTCGAAAGCAAGAAACTGGACCGACGCAAGCAGCATCGGCATCGCGCCGTCGCCGGTCGCGGATTTGCCATCCTTGCGTTCGGCGGTAAAGCGCAGATCCGAAACCGGGGTGGCGCGCGAAATCTGGCGCGCGGCGGGGTGATCCGAAGGAACGGTGTCAGGCGCGGAGAAATTGCCCGCCTGCTGTTCGGCTGAAAGACGCGAGGAGAAGCCCTGCCCGACGACGATCAGCTGCATGGCGAGCGAGGCACAGAAGAGCCACAGCACGGCGATTAGCCGGCCGGCAAACTTGCCTCTGTTGCCACCACACACTGGGTCCATTCGGGACGCCGCCCCTTCCTCGGCGCTTGGCGCCTGAAAGTTCAATTCAGCCGGAATGCAACAAATCTAGCCGAAGAACATGGCCGGAATCGAGCACGAGGCGCTCTTAACACCATTGCGGGCGCGAAATGTCAAATTTCGCGCCGCTCAAACGGTGACATGATTTGCAGGTTACGCGGTTGCGCCGCTGGTTTTCACCTGATGAATCTCGATCAGCGACGGCCCGCTGCGCGCGCCGGCATCCGCAAGTGCCCGCGAAAGGTCAGTGACCGACGTCAGCCTTTCCGCCTCGATGCCATAGGCCTTGGCGGCGAGGATAAAGTCCGGCGCAGACGGCCTCACACCCTCCGGCGTCACACCGGAATCGATCATGTAGGACTCGATCTCCTGATAGCCGTCGTTGTTCCAGACGAGGAAGATCACCCGCGCTTGGACATCGACGGCAGAACCAATCTCGGCAAGCGAAAACTGGAAACCACCATCGCCGACAAGGCAGACGACCGGCCGCGACGGGTCGGCCACGGCAGCACCGACGGCTGCCGGCGGCGCGTAGCCCAATGCCCCGTACCCCGTCGCCGAGTTGAACCAGCTGCGCTGGCGCGGCGCGTCGCAATAAAGGTTGCCGGCGTAGACGGCCTGAGTGGAGTCACCGACGATGGTGCAGTCCGGCAGCGCCTTGTAGACCGCATCGATCACGGCAATCTCGGCCCGCATCTTCGCCGTCAGCTCCTTCAGCGCCGCCTTACGCGCTACCTCGGCGCGGGCCGCTCCATCCTTCGGCGCATGTCCCGGCAGGAAAGCCAGAATGCTCGCCGTCGCCGTCTTGGCGCCGGAGAGGATCGAAAGTGCGGCATGCGGACCGCGGGCCAGCTGTGCTGCATCGATGTCGGTACGGATCAGGTTGCGCAGCACCGGGAACCCGCCATCGGCATACATGTCGTAGTCGGTCTGGCCCATCTCAGTGCCAAGCGCCAGCACGAGATCAGCCTCCTTGAGCAGCGATCGCACCGCCTTGAGGCTGGGGCTTGCCGGAACGCGCAGCGGGCTGCCGGCCAGCATGCCGCGCGCATTCACCGTCGTGACGACGGGCGCGCCGATCTGCTCGGCAAGTGCCCTGACCTCCGCCTCGGCAGTCAGAGCGCCGCCGCCGCAGATGATCACCGGGCGGGTCGCGTCGGCGCAGAGGATCGCGGCGCGTTGTAGCGTCTCGCTGTCGGAGCGCGGACGGGTCGCGGCGGCCGAGCGGATCGTCTTCGGCTCGATCCGTGCCGTCATGACGTCGGTCGGGATCTCGATATGCACCGGCCCTGGCCGGCCGGACAGCAGCACAGAGAAAGCCCGGTCGACGACAAAAGGCAGGTCGTCGGGATTGAGCAAGGTGTGCGAATAGAGCGCCAGCGTCTTGATCATGCCGTGCTGGTCGGGAAGCTCATGCAGCAGCCCGCGACCGTGCCCAAGCGAATCGCGACGATTGACGCCTGAAATTACCAGCATCGGGATCGAATCCTGCCGGGCCTGCGCCATGGCGGTGATGGTGTTGGTCAAGCCCGGTCCGGTGATGACAAGGGCGACGCCCGGCTTGCCGCTGACGCGGGCATAGCCATCGGCCATGAAGCCGGCGCCCTGCTCGTGACGGGGGGTGACGTGGCGGATCTTCGATGCCGCCAGGCCGCGATAGAGCTCGACCGTATGAACGCCCGGAATACCGAACACCATCTCGACGCCATTGGCCTCGAGCAGATCGACCAGGGCTTCGCCTACTGTTTTCGTGGTCATGCGCGGCGCTCCTGACGCAGTGTGGCGCGCTCGGCAAGCACGGTGATGCGACGGCAAGCCTCGTCGATGTCCTTGTCGGGCACGGTCAGGCTGACGCGCAGAAAGTTCTGCGCCTCGTCACCGAAGGAGGATCCCGGCATCACCGCGACCCCCTCTTCCTCCAAAAGCGCCCAGGCGAAGGCTTCGCCGGTCATGCCGGTGGCCGACACGTCGATCAGCGTGAACATGCCAGCCTCCGGTGGCAAGACCAGGATGCCTGGCGCATTGGCGAGGCCCTCGACGATGCGGCGCGAGCGAGACTTGTAGGTCTCGCGCATCCGCCGCGCCGTATCGATGTCATGCGTCAGCGCGTAAGCCGTCATATCGGCAATGAACGGCTGCACGCCGAACAGCATGGTTTCCGACACCGGCAGAAGCCTATTGGTAAACTCCTCCGGCCCGACGGCCCAGCCGCTGCGGAAGCCTGGCGCTGCATGCGACTTGGAGATCGACGACACGACGATAGTGCGCTCGGCCAGATCCGGATTGTCGAACGGAGAGGCAAACACGGCGTCGAACACCAATTCCTCGTAGACCTCGTCGCAGACGATCCAGAGATCGTGGCGGCGCGCGACCTCGCCGATCTCGGCGATTTCAGCCGCGGTCAGTACGGCCCCGGTCGGATTGTGCGGCGTGTTGAGCAGCAGCACCCGGCATTCCGGCGTGATCGCCTTCTCGATATCGGCGGCCTGCATGTGAAAACCAAACTCCGGCTTCAGCGGCACCAGCACGTGATGGGCGCCCGTCGACTGGATGACGCCCTCATAGGTGGCGTAGAGCGGATCGCCGACGAGAACGGCATCGCCGGCCTCGACCAGGCCCAGCATGACGCCGAAGAGCGCCGTCTGCGTGCCCGGGAAGCACATGACGTTTTCGGTGGTGACATCGGCGCGGCGACGGCGGTACTTCTCGACGAGCGCCGCCACGACCGCATGCTCGCCGCGGCCGTTGGAATAACGATAGCGACCGGCATTCATGGCACGCTGGCATTCATCGAGCAGAGCGCGGTCCGGCGGCACGTCCGGCTCGCCGATCGTCAGCTCGATGATATCGGCACCACTCGCCTTCAGTTGCCGCGCACGGATGTGCAGCGACCATTTTCCCGAACCGAGGTCGGCGAGGCGTTCGGTGATCGATGCATAGCGCATGGTGTTTTCTCCCGTTTTCATTGTTTGTCACTGCCAATCGAGGTGCCGAGCAGCGCCTCGACCGAGGCCATGGCGATGGCGACCAGTTCGCCTTCCCGAAACAGATCTCCCGCCAGGCACCCTTCGATCCACAGGCCGTCGACGAGGCCGTTGATCGCGATCGCGTAGGCGCGGCAGGTTTCCGCGTCGGCCGGTTTGTTCTTCACCGCCAAGAAATCGGCAAGCAGGTCCTGCAGCGTGTTGCGAAAGGTCAGGTAGCCGTCCCGGTGGATTTCGGCGAGGATCGGGTCGACGCGGACCTGGCTGATGAAAGCCGCCCAGAGCGAGATGCTGCGGCTGTCGGCGACCGGCTCGGTCAGGTTGATGGCGATGAAGTCCCTCAGCCGCGTTTCCGGGTCGCCTTCGACATGGGCGGCCTTGTCGGTCAGCGACGCGATCACCGCACGGTAGGCCTCGGCGACCATCTGGTCCTTCGATTCGAAATAGTGCCGGACCAGCCCAGCCGTCACCCCGGCGCGGATAGCGATCTGGCGCACTGTCGCACCCTTCAGGCCGAATTCGGCGATGCAATCGAGCGTCGCTTCGATCAGCTCCTGGCGGCGTTCTCCTTCAGGGGCCCGGTGAAACGCGCGACGATTCATGCCGTCATCCGTGCCATCATCCGCGCACGGGGGTCGGCGAACGGGTTCGTCAAATCCTTCGAGCGGAACGGATGCATGGGAGCTCCTTCAGGGAAAATCGGGCACGCGGCGGGCGATAAAAAAACGACGATACGTGTTATTATACGCTTGAACAATAGCGGCACAAGTGCAACCATGCCTGCCAACAAAGACCGTGACAAGCCAAAGATGCTGCACGGAAAGACGACAGGGGAACTGTTTCATGCCTTCACGGAAAGCTCGCAGAGCCATTGGATCGGCGCGTCGATGACGGATGCGGCCCAGGCAATCGCGGTCACTGACCTGCACAAGCGTTTCGGGCCATTGGAAGTGCTGAAGGGAGTTTCGCTCACAGCGAAACAGGGCGACGTCATCGCCATCATCGGCGGCAGCGGCTCCGGCAAGTCCACCTTCCTGCGCTGTATCAACATGCTGGAACTGCCGTCCGCCGGCACTGTCAGCGTACACGGCGAAAAGATCCGGATGAAACCGGACGGCCGCGGCGGACTTGTCCCGGAAGACCGAAAACAGGTCCAGCGCATCCGCAGCCAGCTCGGCATGGTCTTCCAGAGCTTCAATCTCTGGCAACACATGACAATCCTCGAAAACGTCATCGAGGCGCCGATCCATGTGCTCGGCAAACCGAAGGCCGAGGTGATCGCCACCGCCGAATGGCTGCTCAAGCGCGTCGGGCTCTATGAAAAACGCGATGCCTATCCGGCTTTCCTGTCGGGCGGTCAGCAGCAGCGTGCCGCCATCGCCCGCGCGCTCGCCATCCAGCCGCTGGTCATGCTCTTCGACGAACCGACCTCGGCGCTCGATCCTGAACTGGTCGGCGAAGTGCTCTCGGTGATCGGCGATCTCGCTCGCGAGAAGCGCACGATGATCCTCGTCACCCACGAGATGAAGTTCGCGCGCGACGTCGCCAATCACATCATCTTTCTGCACAACGGCGTCATCGAGGAACAGGGCTCGCCTGAGGCCATCTTCGGCGCGCCCAGATCCGAAAGGCTCAAGAAGTTCATCAGCTCCATTCACTGAATTCAACAATGCTCAACAACCAAAAAAGGGGAACAGCATGAAGAAGACATTGAAAGTCCTGGCGGTTGCGGCCGCCATCGCCGTCAGTGGCGGCATCGCCGCTTCGGCGGAAGCATTGAAGGTCGGCGTCGCCGCCGAGCCTTACCCGCCCTTCACTGCGCCGGATGCGAACGGCAACTGGGAAGGCTGGGAAGTCGAGTTCATGAAGGCCGTCTGTGCCGAGGCGAAGCTCGAATGCGTGCTGACCCCCGTCGCCTGGGACGGCATCATCCCGGCGCTGACCTCGAAGAAGATCGACATGATCATGAGTTCGATGTCGATCACCGACGAGCGGCTGAAGACGATCGACTTCTCCGACAAGTACTACAACACACCGACCGGCGTCATCGGCACCAAGGGCGTCGACTTCAAGCCGACGCCTGAAGGCCTTGCTGGCAAGACGATCGGTGTCCAGGTCTCGACCGTGCACCAGGCCTATGCCGCCAAGCATTTCGCCTCGGCCGGCATCGAGGTCAAGGAATACCAGACGCAGGACGAGGCCAACAACGATCTGGCCGCCGGACGCGTGGACGCGGTCCAGGCGGACGCGATCGCGCTCAAGGCCTTCCTTGCGACGGACCAGGGCAAGGAGTGCTGCGACTACAAGGGTGATGTGGCCGAGGACGTGGCCGTGATCGGCCCGGGCGTCGGCGTCGGCCTGCGCAAGGGCGAGACCGAACTCAAGGACAAGCTCAACACCGCGATCAAGGCGATCCGCGACAACGGCACCTACGACACGTTCTCGAAGACGTACTTCGACTTCGACATCTACGGCAAATAAGGCGCAACCGGCCGGCAGCCCTCGGGCTGCCGGCCGGTGCCTTCGGAGGTCGAAGACGCATGGCATCGGATTCTATCGTCAACTGGAGCCTGCTCGCACTGTCCGCACCCGGTTGGGGCGGCGTGCTGCTGCAGGGTTTCTTCAACTCGATCCAGATCGCCGTCGGCGGTTTTGCGCTCGGCATGGCGCTCGGCGTCGGCGGCGCCTTCGGCAAACTCTATGGCGGTCCGATCCTGCGTGACCTGCTCGAATGCTACACCACGGTCGTCAGGGCCGTGCCCGAGCTGGTGCTCATCCTTCTGCTCTACTACGCCGGCACCGATCTGTTGAACCAGTTGCTGGCGCTGTTCGGCATCGGCCCGGTCGACATCAGCGGCCTGATGGCCGGCATCTTCGTCATCGGCGTGGTTCAGGGCGCCTATTCGACCGAGGTGCTTCGCGGCGCGATCAAGGCGGTTCCGGCCGGGCAGATCGAAGCCGCCCGCGCCTATGGCATGTCGCCCCTGAAGGTGCTGCGGCGTGTCACCTTGCCGGCCATGCTGCCCTACGCCATCCCGGGCCTTTCCAATCTGTGGCTGATCGCCACCAAGGACACGGCGCTTCTGGCCGTCGTCGGCTTCAGCGAACTGACGCTCGTCACGCGCCAGGCGGCGGGCACGACCAAGGCCTATCTGTTGTTCTTCCTTGCGGCCGGCGCGCTCTATCTGGCGCTGACGCTCATCTCCAACATCTTCATCGGCATGCTGGAACGACATGCGAGGCGCGGTTTCGCGGAGCAGCGATGACGGATCAAACCACCCACGCCATCGCCTTCACGCCCGAGGACCTGCCGAACGCGCGCAGTTTCTTCCAGCCGCATCGCATCGTGATGATGCTGGTCTTTGCCGCGTTCGTCGTCACCGTCGCCGTCTTCATGCGCTGGGACTGGTTGCCGCGCTACCTGCCGCGTCTCGGCTGGGGCATTCTCATCAGCCTGGTGATGCTGTTCAGCACATCGATCCTCGGCTTCCTGCTCGCCGTACCGATCGGCCTGGCGCAGGTGACCGGCCCGTGGTTCTTCAAGTTGCCGGCAAAGGTGTTCTGCACCGTCATTCGCGGCACGCCGCTGCTCCTCCAGCTTTGGCTTCTCTATTACGGGCTCGGCTCGCTGTTCCCGCAGTTTCCTGCCATCCGCCAATCCTTTCTCTGGCCGTATCTGCGCGAAGCATGGCCCTATGGCGTCGCGGCGCTGACGATATCCTTCGCAGCCTACGAGGGCGAAGTGATGCGCGGCGCTTTTGCAGGCGTTCCCGCCGGCGAACTGGAAGCTGCCAAGGCCTATGGCATGAGCCGTTGGACGATGTTCCGCCGCATCTGGCTGCCGCGCGCCATCCACCGTGCCCTGCCGACGCTCAATGGCGAGGCAGTGCTGCAGCTGAAATCAACGCCGCTGGTGGCGACGATCACCGTCGTTGACGTCTACGCGGTGATTTCGAAGGTCCGCCAGGAAACGTTCCTGACCTACGAGCCGCTGCTGCTGCTCGCGCTCATCTACATGTGCCTCACCGGCATTCTGGTGGTGGCCTTCCGCACGTTCGAGAATCGCATACCAACCCGTGGTGCATGACATGAAGCTTTCCTCCTCCATCGACAACGCCATGCCGGACCTCGTCGCCATCCGGCACGATCTGCATGCCCACCCCGAACTCGGCCTGGAGGAGACGCGCACCTCCGCCTTCATCGCCCGGCACCTCGCCGAACTCGGCTACGAGGTGACGACGGGGCTTGCCAAGACCGGCGTCGTCGGGACGTTGCGCAATGGCAGCGGGTTACGTTCGATCGGCATTCGCGCCGATATCGATGCGCTTCCGATCCTTGAGGAAACCGGCCTCGGCTACGCCAGCAAGACACCGGGGCTGATGCATGCCTGCGGCCACGACGGCCACACGACGATGCTGCTCGGCGCGGCACGCGCCCTTGCCGAACGCCGCAATTTCGATGGCACCATTCACCTGATCTTCCAGCCGGCCGAGGAGAATTTCGGCGGCGCCAAGATCATGATGGACGAAGGGCTGTTTGAAAAATTCCCCTGCGACGCGGTCTTTGCGCTTCACAACGAACCGGGCCTGCCCTTCGGGCAGTTCGCTTTGCGCGAAGGGCCGATCATGGCGGCGGTCGACGAAGCGCGGATCACCGTGCACGGACGCGGCGGCCATGGTGCCGAACCGCAGGACACCGCCGACCCGATCGTCTGCGGCGCTTCGATCATCATGGCGCTGCAGTCGATCGTCTCGCGCAACATTCACCCGATGGATCCGTCCGTCGTCACCGTCGGCGCCTTCCATGCCGGCTCCGCCAGCAACATCATCCCGGAGCGCGCCGAGATCGTCGTCGGCATCCGGTCCTTCGACCCCGCCGTGCGCGACGAGCTGGAGCGCCGTATCCGCATGATCGCAGAGGCGCAAGCCGCAAGCTTCGGCATGCGCGCAACGGTCGACTATCTGCGCAGCTACGACGCGACCATCAACCACAAGGCAGAGACGGATTTTGTCCGCGATCTTGCCGTCCGCTTTGCCGGTGCCGACAAGGTGATCGATCTCGCCCGCCCGTTCATGGGCAGCGAGGACTTCGCCTACATGCTGCAGGAGCGGCCGGGGACTTACTTCTTCCTCGGCTCGAAAGTGAGCGGCGAGGAGAAGCCGCTCCATCATCCCGCCTACAACTTCAACGACGATCTTCTGCCCGTCGGCGCCGCCTTCTGGACGGAGCTTGCGGAAGCCTATCTGCCGACGCGCTGAAAACGGCGACACAACACCAAGCGCCCCCATGTGCTCGTGCCATCGATGACCGGCGCGCCCGCTCCCTTTTGCCGCAAGCGCGACATTGCCGCAGTGTGACAACGTGGCGGCCGGCCCATCATTGACCTTTGGCAATTTTGGCTCAGATTCAATCACATGCTGAAATTCGGGTGCAACCACAGGATTGGCCCGGCCCGAAAGGCACCGCGTAACGCCTTAGGTCGGAAACGATCCGAGGCCGAAAGTGCGCAGCAGACCAGAGAGCTGCAGTGAGCCTTGCGCGTCCAAATGGACACGCGGCGCTGCACGTCTGAAAGGATTGTGCCGTGTTTGAAAATTTCGATGCGACGATACTTGCCCGCATCCAGTTCGCCTTCACCGTCTCGTTCCACATCATCTTCCCCGCCTTTTCGATCGGGCTTGCGAGCTACCTTGCGGTGCTCGAAGCGTTGTGGCTGTGGAAGAAGGACGAGGTCTATCTCGAGCTCTTCAATTTCTGGAAGACGATCTTTGCCGTCGCCTTCGGCATGGGCGTCGTCTCCGGCATCGTCATGTCCTACCAGTTCGGCACCAACTGGAGCGTCTTTTCCGACAAGGCAGGGCCGATCATCGGGCCGCTGATGGGCTACGAGGTGTTGACCGCCTTCTTCCTCGAGGCGGGGTTCCTGGGCGTCATGCTCTTCGGCCTCAACCGCGTCGGCCCGAAACTGCATTTTCTGGCGACTGCCATGGTCGCGATCGGCACGCTGATCTCGGCCACCTGGATCCTTTCGGCAAATTCGTGGATGCAGACGCCGAGGGGCTTCGAGATCAATGCGGTCGGCCAGTTTGTGCCGGTCGATTGGTGGGCTATCGTCTTCAACCCGTCCTTTCCCTATCGCCTGGTGCACATGGTGCTTGCCGCCTATCTGACGACCGCCTTCGTCGTCGGCGCCTGCGGCGCCTGGCACCTCATCCGCAAGACGGCGCCGCGCCGGGCGCGAAAGATGTTCTCGATGGCGATGTGGATGGCGGCGATCGTTGCGCCGATCCAGATCTTTGCCGGCGACATGCACGGCCTCAACACGCTGGAACATCAACCGGCCAAGGTGATGGCGATGGAAGGCCACTACCAGAGCCACCCGGACGGCGCGCCGCTCATCCTCTTCGGCATTCCCAATTCCGCCGAAAAGCGCGTCGACTACGCCATCGACGTGCCGAAGCTGTCGAGCCTCATCCTCAAGCACGATCTCAATGCGCCGCTTGCCGGCCTCGACACCATTCCCGACGAACTGCATCCGCCTGTTGGTATCATCTTCTGGTCGTTCCGCGTCATGGTCGGCCTCGGCTTCGCCATGCTCGGTATCGGGCTGTGGAGCCTGTGGTGTCGGTATCGCGGCACGCTTGACAGCAATGCCTGGCTACACCGTGCAGCAGTCCTCATGGGCCCGGCCGGCTTCGTCGCCGTGCTTGCCGGTTGGATCACCACGGAGGTCGGCCGCCAGCCCTATACGGTCTACGGCCATCTGCTGACGGCAGACTCGGTCGCACCGATTGCGGCCCCTGCCGTCGGCGCTTCGCTGCTGGCCTTCATCATCGTCTACTTCTTCGTTTTCGGCGCAGGCACTTTCTACATCCTGCGGCTGATGGCGCGGCTGCCGCGTGATCCGACGCCGGATCTCGACGAGGGGCCGATCCGCACGGCCGGTGCCGCCCTCGCCAACCCCCATGGAGGTCATCATGGACATTGATCTGCCGCTGATTTGGGCCGGCATCATCGCCTTTGCGGTGCTCGCCTATGTCATCCTCGACGGGTTCGACCTCGGTGTCGGCATCCTTTTCCCGTTCTTTCCGCAAAAGCATGATCGCGACGTGATGATGAACTCGGTCGCACCCGTCTGGGACGGCAACGAGACCTGGCTCGTGCTGGGCGGTGGCGGCCTGATGGCGGTGTTCCCGCTCGCCTACGCCACCATCCTGCCGGCACTTTACGCGCCCATCATCGCCATGGTCATCGGCCTTATCTTCCGTGGCGTTGCCTTCGAATATCGCTGGCGCACCAAGCGGGCCGAGTATCTCTGGAACTGGGCCTTTGCCGGCGGCTCGATGCTCGCCGCATTTGCCCAAGGCATCACGCTGGGGGCGCTGGTTCAGGGCATTCCGGTTGAGAACCGGGCCTATACCGGCGGCTGGTGGGACTGGTTGACGCCATTCTCGATCATGACCGGCATCGCCGTCGTCGTCGGCTATGCACTGCTCGGCGCCACCTGGCTTGTCATGAAGACCCATGGGGATCTGGCGGAGCGGGCTCGCAGCCTTGCCCTCAAATGCTCGTTCGGCACAATCGCCGCCATGGGCATCGTCAGCCTGTGGACGCCCTTCCTCGAACCGCTCTATCTGCAGCGCTGGTTCGGCTGGCCGACGGCAATCTTCAGCATCATCGTGCCACTGCTGGTGCTCGGTTGCCTCTATCTTCTGATAACCGGCATCAGGACCCGTCATGACACCCGGCCGTTCCTTGCCGCGCTGGGGCTGTTCGTGCTCGGCTATGCCGGCATCGGCATCAGCTTCTTTCCCTATATCGTGCCGCCATCGCTGACGATCTGGGATGCGGCGGCACCTGACGCCAGCCTGTCGTTCCTGCTTGCCGGCGCGCTGGTGCTGGTGCCGATCATCCTTGCCTATACCGGCTACGCCTATTGGGTCTTCCGCGGCAAGATCGACCCGGAGGAGGGCTACCATTGAAAAGCGAAACGGGAACCGGTCGCAAGCTTCTGTGGTTTGTCGGCCTCTGGTGTGCGGGCGTGGTGACCGTCACCGTCGTCGGCCTGATAATCAAGCTGATGATCGGCACCTGATCATGATGGTTCGGTGACAGGGCATAAAGCCTCGCTCAAGCTTGGCGGGTTAGCTTTTCCCAACACGTCAGCAGGCGATCGCCGCGGACGGAGACAGGACCGCACCCTCCTCCCTCGCCAAGCGATCGCCTGCTGAGGTGACCACCAACCCGGTGGCACCTGGTGATTACGGTCCCGGTGTCACCTCGTGATCACCGTTCCGCTGACACTGGGACCGTGCGACCCTGTTGCCTCTTCTCAGATCCCCCGCCGTTTGTTAGCAGTGCGCCGCAAGAGCGCCGCGTGCCCCTGCGGGCGCAAGGCATCCCTGCCGCAACCGGACGAGACAGATGCAAAAGACCCCAGCCGAATGCACTGATATGGCCGATGTGCGCGCCGAGATCGATCGGCTCGATCAGGCGCTGATGGCGCTTTTCGCCGAGCGCTGGGGCTATATCGACCGCGCCGCAGAGATCAAGCGGCCGCTGAAGCTGAAGGCCGATATCCCGGCGCGGGTCATGGAAGTGCGCGAGAATGCCCGCAAGAATGCCGAGAGCCAGAACCTGGACCCGGATTTCTACGAGGAGATCTGGGCACGGCTGATCAACCACGCGATCGCGCATGAACAAAAGATACTGGGCGAAACGAGCGACGATCAAACGCCCTGATCGAGGGCCTCAGACCAATCGCATCTGCGGGCGTGGCAGGTCGTAGCTGTTCTTGCGTGAAAGATGCTCTTCCCAGGCGAAGGCGCTCTCTACGATCTGGTCAAGACTTGCATGGGCCGGCACCCATCCAAGCTTCAGCCGTGCGAGCGCGGGATCGGCAACGATGCGAGCGATATCGCCCGGTCGCCGCGGCCCATGCTTAACCGCAATGTCACGGCCAGAGATGCGCCTGATGGTGTCGATGACCTGCAACACCGAAAAACCCTCGCCGTAGCCGCAATTGCTGATCAACGGCTCGCCACCGGCCCTGAGATAGGCAAGCGCACGCATGTGGGCTTCGACGAGGTCGGCCACGTGGATGTAATCGCGGATGCCGGTGCCGTCGGGCGTGGAATAATCCGTGCCGTAGATATCGACCTTCGGCCGCTTGCCGAGCGCGGCTTCACAGGCGACCTTGATCAGATGGGTTGCGCCGGTCGTCGACTGACCTGTCCTACCCAGGGGATCGGCGCCGGCGACGTTGAAATAGCGCAGCGCCACATAGCTGAAATCGTGGGCTGCAGCGGCATCCCGCAGGATCAATTCGGCCATCAGCTTCGATAGCCCATAGGGGCTTTCGGGGTGGAGGGCTGTCGTCTCGCGCACGGGTTCCGCGCCGTCCTGGCTGCCATAGACGGCCGCCGTCGACGAGAAAACGAAACCGCCGATCCCCGCTTTCACGCCGGCCTCTATCAGCGTACGCGTGTTGCCGGTGTTGTTTTCGTAATAGGCAAGCGGGTTGGCAACCGATTCAGGAACGATCGCCGAACCGGCGAAATGCACGACCGCATCGATGCTGTTCTCGTCGAAGATGCGTGCCAGCAATACCTTGTCGCCGACATCGCCACGGTAGAAACGCGCCTCTGATGGCACGGCCCAGCGGAAACCGGTCGACAGTCGATCGAGCACGACCACATCCTCGTGGGCGTCGAGCAACGCCCACGTCATGTGGCTGCCGATATAGCCGGCACCGCCCGTTACCAACACAGCCATTTACTGCTTCCCGTTCCCTGGAACATAGGAGACAGCAAAACCCACAGATGCTTTCGGAATAGGTAAGGGCCGCACGTCTGCGCGGCCGCGGGACCACAATTCCTTGGTGTAGAGTTAAGAAATAGTCACGCCGAAAGGTCGGCGGGGCACTTACAGCGCCGCGCGTCAAATCTGACGCGCTAAGGACGCTGTAACATTCTAAACTTGCTGCATAATTTTTGCCTTAAATCTATCCTGATTTAAGGAATTATGCAGGAGCGCACGCCGACCTAAGCGATGGCGACCGTTACCGACCGAGAATGTAATTTTGCAGGCGGTGTGCCGCTTCCGCGACCTGCGCCGGATCACGCAGGAAGCAGGCGCGCATGAACAAGGAGCCGCCATCGCCGAATGCGGTTCCCGGCGCAAGGCCAACGCCTGTCTTGTCGACGATGTCGATCGCCGCAGCGCGCGAATCCGTGACGCCGTCGATCTTGAGGAACGTATAGATCGCACCGTCCGGCTTCAGCGTTTCGACCCGATTGGTGGCGATCAGCGCGTCGCACAAGAGGTCACGGCTCTGTGCGGCCTTGGCAATGTTGGCGTCGACGAAAGCATCGCCCTCTTCCAACGCCACGACGGCGCCGCGCTGCATGAACTGCGCCACGCCTGAGGTTGCATATTGCACCAGGTTTTCAAGCACCTGGCCGATTGCCGGCGGGGCGACGATCCAGCCGACGCGCCAACCGGTCATCGACCAGTTCTTGGAGAAGGAGTTGACGAAGATGATGCGCTCGTCGTCGTCCATCACATCAAGGAAAGAAGGCGCCCGGCCGCCTGCGTAGTGATAAAGCGCATAGATCTCGTCGGCGACGATCCAGAGGCCGTGCTTGCGCGCCAGCGCCAGAATGGCGCGAAGATCGTCATGGCTGGCGGTCCAGCCGGTCGGGTTGGACGGCGTGTTGATGAAGAGAGCCTTGGTCTTCGGACCGATTGCCGCTTCGAGCCGCTCGTGATCGAGCTGCCACGTGCCGTTTTCGAAGCGGAGCTCAACGGAGACGGGCTTGACGCCCGACAGCTCGGCAGCCGCGGCAAAATTCGGCCAAGCCGGGGTCAAAAGCACCATCTCGTCGCCCGGCGAGGTGATCGCCTCGATCGAAAGCTTGATTGCCTGCATGCCGGAGCCGGTGACATAGAAATGCTCCGGTGACAGGGTCTTCTGGAACCGGCGCTGGTAATAGCGCGACAGCGCTTCGCGCAGTGGCGGGATGCCGCGCTGCCAGGTGTAGAAGGTTTCTCCGGCGAGCAACGCTTCGCTGGCGGCCTCGGAAATGAAGGTCGGGGTCGAAAGATCGCCTTCGCCGACCCAGAGCGGGATCAGACCGTCGCGCCCACGGGCATAGTTCACGACCTCGACGATGCCGCTTTCCGGCGCCGAGAGTGCACGGGGACTGAGGGTGGTGATGATGGTCATCGACGGGCTCCTGGATCACGTTTTTGATTTGGTCGGGTTGGCTCGACCCAAATCAAAAACGTGATCGATTTTCATGAGTTAGAGCGGGATGCGGGCGGAAAACCGCCCACACTTTTCCTGATCCCGCTCCGGATCGCCCGTCGCTTCTAGCCGCTTTCGCAGCGGCGATCACGCGACTTTATCTGACCGGTTTATTGATTTCTGTGATGTTTCGCGGGCTTCGGTCGACGACGCCGGAGCCCGCGGGAAGAGGAAACTCAGGCGCGCTGCTTCAAGAGATCGCGGATTTCCGAAAGCAGCCGGACATCTTCCGGCGGCGGAGCGGCCGGCTCGGATTCCTTCTGCTTTTCGACCGATGCACGCACGCGGTTTACCGCTTTGATCATCAGGAAGATGATCCAAGCGAGGATCAGAAAGTTGATGAGGACAGTGATGAAGTTGCCATAGGCGAAGACGGCGCCCTGTTCACGGGCAGCGGCAAGAGACGTCGCCGTCACGTTGGCCGAGAGCGGCAGGAAGTAGTTGGAGAAGTCGAAACCGCCACCGGTGAGCGCACCGACAACGGGCATCACCAGGTCTTCGACGATCGACGTGACGATCTTGCTGAAAGCGGCGCCGATGATCACACCCACCGCGAGATCCATCACGTTCCCGCGGGCAACAAACTCTTTGAACTCATTCAGCATACGTCTCTCCGTATTATCCCCGTTGAAAGCGACCGCTGGCGCTGTCCCGCGCTGCAACCGTTTACGGAAACTAAACCAAAGCGGGCAGGGGGGAAACCATTCTTTGCCTTTGATCAAATCGTATGCAAGCGAGTTGCCCGATTGCGATCGCCCGCTGACGACACCGGCGGGCCGCGCGCTTTCTTCAACGCCGCCTTGAACTTAAGACTGATGCCGAGGCAATTCTCAACCTCTTGCAGTTGGCCTATGCTTGCCCCCGGAGGAATGAGGCATGCTCTCGGGTTCGGTCATCTTCGCCTCGGCCTTCGCCTATCTGCTGCTGCTTTTCGCAGTCGCAAGCTACGGCGACCGGCGGGCCAGGAAAAAAAGCACTGCGGTCAACGGCAGGCCGCTGGTCTATGCGCTGAGCCTTGCGATCTATTGCACGTCCTGGACCTATTTCGGCGGCATCGGCCTTGCGGCCGAGCGTGGCCTCGAGTTCACCGGCATCTATATCGGCCCGATCCTGATGTTCACGCTTGGCATGCCGCTGATCCGCAAGATCATCCGGCTTGCCAAGACCGAGAAGCTGACATCGGTCGCCGACTTCATCGCCGCCCGCCATGGCAAGAACCCGGCGGTGGCGGCGATCGTTGCGCTGATTTCGCTGGTGGGCGCCGTGCCCTATATTGCGCTGCAGCTGAAGGCGATCTCGAGCTCGGTCGCGGCGATGATCAACACCAGCGACTATGGCATCGGCGCCGGGCAAAGCTTCATCGACCTGCCGCTCCTCGTCACCCTGTTCCTCGCCTGCTTCGCCATCGTCTTCGGCACCCGCCATACGGATGCAACCGAACACCAGGACGGCCTGATCCTCGCGATCGCGATGGAATCGGTGGTCAAGCTGGTGGCGCTGATCACCGCCGGCCTCTACATCGTATTCGTGATTTTCGACGGGCCGACGCATCTGTGGACCCTCGCCCAGCAAAGCCCGGCGGTCGAAAAGGCGCTCTCCTACGAAACGCCGATCGCGCGCTGGATCCTGCTGATCGTCACCTCGGCCTTTGCGATCATCATGCTGCCGCGGCAGTTTCATGTCACTGTCGTCGAGAACCGCACCGAAGGCGAGTTGCGCACCGCCGGCATTCTCTTTCCGCTCTACCTCGTCGCCATCAACCTTTTCGTTCTGCCGATCGCCATTGCCGGCATCCTGACCTTCTCGGGATCCGGCGACGCCGACCTCTACCTGCTGACGCTGCCGCTCGCCAACGGCCTGCCGCTATTGACGCTGATTACCTTCATCGGCGGTTTTTCGGCAGCGACGGCCATGGTCATCGTTGCCTCCGTGGCGCTGTCGATCATGATTTCCAACGACATCGTCATGCCAGTCTTCCTGCGCCGCAATCTCGGCCAGCGCGGCGGGCTGCAGGAAAATCTCGCGGGCACACTGCTCAATATTCGCCGCACGGCGATCTTCGTCGTGCTTTTGCTCGGCTATGCCTATTACCGTTCGGCCGATATCAGCGCCGGCCTCGCCTCGCTCGGGCTTCTCTCCTTCGTTGCCATTTCGCAGATGGCACCTTCTCTGCTCGGCGGCCTGGTCTGGCGTCAGGCCAATGCCCGCGGCGCCATCTGCGGCATGGTCTCGGGCTTCTTCGTCTGGGCCTATCTCCTGTTCCTGCCGAGCCTCGGCGGACCGGATAATTCGCATGTCGCAACGACGGTCCTCAGTTTCCTGCTACCCTTCACCGAGGTCTTTTCCGGCACTGACGCCGATCCTCTGGTCAACGCCACCGCGCTCAGCCTGCTCGTCAATCTGACCATGTACGTGCTCGCCTCGCTGACCCGGGCACCCAAGCCGCTCGAACGTTTTCAGGCGGGGGTCTTCATCACCCGGCGCTCGCGCAGCGAGAGGGCGTTTCGCGGCCGAAAGACCAAGATCACCGTCCGCGACCTCAAGGCGACGATCGCCCGCTATATGGGCGACGAGCGCATGCAGCGTTCGTTCCATACCTATGAGCGCCAGTCCGGCCGCTGGCTCGACGACAATGCGCCCGCCGACATGGCGCTGGTGCATTTTTCCGAGCAGCTGCTCGGCAGCGCCATCGGCTCGTCCTCGGCCCGCCTCGTGTTTTCGCTGGTGTTGCAACGGGTCGACGACACCTCGTCGGATACGGCCTGGCTGCTGGACCAGGCAAGCGAAGCGCTGCAGTACAATCAGGACATGCTGCAGACCGCGCTTTCGCAGATGGACCAGGGCATCGCCGTCTTCGACAACGCCAACAACTTGATCATCTGGAACCGGCGTTTCCGCCAGCTGCTCGACCTGCCGGAAGCCGCCGGCCAGGTGGGTTTCCCGCTTGCCGACATCGTCGCGATCCTCACCAAGCGGGGCGATATCCGCAAGGAGGACGAGAAGCGGCTGATCGCCAACTTCCTGACGCTCGACAAGCCATTCCTGATGGAGCTTGGAAACGGCCAGCAGATCATTGAAGTGCGCACCAACGCAATGCCCGACAAGGGTATCGTCACGACCTACACCGACATCACCCAGCGGGTCGCCGCCGACATGGCGCTGAAGCAGGCAAACGAGACGCTCGAGCTTCGGGTGGCCGAGCGCACCGGCGAACTGACCCGGGTGAACCACGAACTCGCCGAGGCTCGCGCCGCCGCCGAAGAGGCCAATATCGGCAAGACGCGCTTCTTTGCCGCCGCCGGCCACGACATCCTGCAGCCGCTCAACGCCGCCCGGCTCTACTCCTCCTCGCTGGTCGAACGCCTCGGGGAATCGGACAACAGCACGCTGGTGGAAAACATCGATTCCTCGCTGGAATCGGTAGAAGCCATTCTTGGTGCCGTTCTTGACATATCCCGCTTGGACACCGGCGCGATGAAGGCGCGCCTGCAGTCGGTCCCGCTCAACGACCTCTTGCGCCGGGTCGAGACGGATTTCGCGCCGATGGCACGGGCGAAAGACCTCGAGCTGGTGGTGATGCCGACGTCGCTGGTGGTGCGCACGGATCCGAACCTGCTCCGGCGCGTCGTGCAGAACCTGGTCTCGAACGCCGTCAAATACACGCTCCGAGGCAAGGTGCTCGTCGGCGTGCGCCGGCGCGGCAAGATGGCGACGATCGAAGTGCTGGATTCCGGCATCGGCATCCCGTCATCGAAGTTCCGCACCGTCTTCAAGGAGTTTGCGCGCCTCGACGAGGGCGCCCGCACCGCATCCGGGCTCGGCCTCGGGCTTTCGATCGTCGACCGGATTTCGCGGGTGCTTAACCATCCCGTCAGCCTGCAGTCCAAGCCCGGCAAGGGCACCGGTTTCAAGGTCACGGTGCCGCTCGATCCAACGGCGGGAGAACGGGTCGCCGTCCCGCCCGTGCCGACGACCAAGGCCAGCGAGGCGCTCAACGGCCTGCGCGTGCTCTGCATCGACAACGAGCCGCGCATCATCGAAGGCATGCGGGTGCTGCTATCGGGCTGGGGCTGCGTCGTCACGACGGCGGAATCGCTTAACGCCTGCACCGAGATGTCGACGTCCACGCAGGAGCGTCCGCACGCCATCATCGCCGACTACCATCTCGACGACGGCACCGGCATCGAGGCGATCGCGCGCATCCGGGCGCTGTTCGGCGACAACATACCGGCTTTGCTCGTCACCGCCGACCGGTCGCCGGAAGTGCGCGGCGCGGCGGAGCGCGACGGCGTCGGCCTGCAGAACAAGCCGGTGCGGCCAGCCGCCATGCGGGCATGGCTGACCCAGCTCTCGACGGCGGCAAAGACGGCTGCGGAATAGTCGCTAATGCGGTGTCGCGCATAAAGCGCGCTGCGTTCTTTTAGGAACGCTTTTCGAACTCAAAGCGCTGGTTCCGTCGCATGTCGCGATCGCAAAACCGGGTGCCCACTTTTGCGCGGGATGCTCTAGGCCGCCGCCACAGTACCGATCTTCGAAAGCTGGATGACGGCCTGCGTGCGGCTGTCGACGTTGAGCTTCAACAGGATCGCCGAGACATGCGCCTTGATGGTCGCCTCGGAAACCCCGAGCTCATAGGCGATCTGTTTGTTGAGCAGGCCCTCGCCGAGCATGCTCAGAACGCGCGATTGCTGCGGCGTCAAGGTTTGCAGCCGCTGCAGGAGATCGGCGACCTCCGGCTCGTATTCCTGCCCCTGCTCGTAGCCGGCCGGCACGAAGACTTCGCCGGCCATGACTTTCTCGATGCCATCGCGGATTTCCTCGATCCCCGCCGATTTCGACAGGAAGCCGGAGGCGCCGAGATCGAGCGCCCGGTGGATCGTCGCCGGGTCGTCATGTGCGGAAACCACCATGACCGGCAGGCTTGGAAATTCGGCGCGAAGGGCGATCAGGCCCGACAGGCCGCTGACGCCGGGCATGGTGAGGTCGAGCAGCATCAGGTCTGCGTCGGGACAATCGGCGGCGGCCTTGCGCGCGGCAGCGAAGTCGCCGGCTTCGACGATGGCAGGCGCGCCGGCCATGCCGCTCAATGCCTGCCGCATGGCGCCGCGAAAGAGCGGGTGGTCGTCTGCGATGATGATGGTCATGTCCGGCGTCATGTCGCTCCCTCCCAAGAGCTTCGGCTGCAGCCCGCGTCCCCACGCCGGTTGTAGCCGCACAGTCCGTCCGACCCGTCAGGTCTTCTGCGGCGACGTTCCGTCGCTGCTGCCTTCAAGATCCTTCACGATATCCATGAACTTGCGCATCATTCTTTCCATGATGCCCATTGTCCGGTCAATCTCTTCGTCGGTCGGAAGGTCCGGTTTTGCGACGGCCCCACCGGATTTAGCGGCCTTTTCCAACGCTTCCACCCGCTTGGTAAGGAGATCGATCTCCAATTCGAAAGCCGTGCGCTCATCGGCAGCCATGCGGCAAACGAGCTGACCGTCTTTCTCCTGGCAGAGCGAGACCTCGCCGGTCTGGGTGTCGAGCCGGGCAATGCCGGTGTCCGACTTCTGCATGGCGTAGCGACCGGGCGCCGGTTCCTGGGCGCGTGCGCCTGCGGCAAGGCCGAGGCTGCCGCCTATAAGCATGACTGCAATTGCTCTTCTCATGATTTCCTCTCCGTTGCGGACATACGGGCGGAAATCCGCCGGTGAAAGATCTTCAGCAATGGACAATCGCCGATATTTGCGGCAAGGCCACGACAGGATATCACGACGGACAAGCGGGCATCATGAGCTCAATCATATACAAGATCGTTCCGGCCGCACTATGGCAGGAAGCCAAACGCACCGGCCGTTTTGATGGCGCGCCCATCGACCTCGCGGACGGCTTCATCCACTTTTCGACCGGCGAGCAGGCGATCGAAACCGCCGCCCGCCACTTCGAAGGGCAGGAAGGCCTGCTGCTGGTGGCGATCGATGGCGATGCGCTCGGCAAAGAGCTGGTCTATGAGCCGTCACGCGGCGGTGCCCTTTTCCCGCATCTCTACGCACCGCTGTTCCTTTCGGCCGTCCTGTGGGAAAAGCCGCTGCCGCTCGGCGCCGATGGCCTTCACGTCTTCCCGGAACTCGAGGCATGACCAATCCCTTTGCCAATCTTGCCCGCCGCGGCCTTTTCCTCTTCGATCCGGAGGCAGCCCACGGACTGTCGATCAAGGCACTGAAGACCGGCCTCGTGCCGAGCTGTCCGTCCAGACAGGACAAGCGGCTTGCCCAGACCGTTGCCGGTATTGCCTTCCCCAATCCGCTCGGCATGGCAGCTGGATACGACAAGAATGCCGAGGTGCCGGAAGCGCTTTTGAAGATCGGCTTCGGCTTTACCGAAATCGGAACGGTGACGCCGCGTCCGCAATCGGGCAACGACAAGCCGCGCATCTTCCGCCTGGTGGAAGACGAAGCGGTGATCAATCGCCTCGGCTTCAACAATGAGGGCCACGGCGCAGCCCTGGCCCGCCTCAAGGCCTGCTCGCGCGACGCGCTGATCGGCGTCAATATCGGCGCCAACAAGGACAGTGCCGATCGCATCGGCGACTATGTCAGCGGCATCCACACCTTCTACTCCGTCGCCAGATATTTCACCGCCAACATCTCCTCGCCGAACACGCCCGGTCTTCGCGACCTGCAGGCGCGCGAAAGTTTGGCGACGCTGCTTTCGGCCGTGCTTGCTGCGCGCGACGAGGAAGCCTCGCGCAGCAACAGGCGCGTGCCGGTCTTCCTCAAGATCGCTCCCGATCTGACCGAGGAAGGCCTGGATGACATCGCGGCCGAAGTGCTCGCCCAAGATCTCGACGGGCTGATCGTCTCGAACACGACGCTTTCGCGCGATGGCCTCAAAGACCAGGCCCAGGCGAAGGAAGCCGGCGGCCTTTCCGGCAAGCCGCTGTTCGAGAAATCGACGGCCGTTCTTGCCCGGATGCGCAAGCGCGTCGGCCCGGCCCTGCCGATCATCGGTGTCGGCGGCGTCAGTTCGGCCGAAACGGCTGCAGAGAAGATCCGCGCCGGCGCCGACCTGGTCCAGCTCTATTCCTGCATGGTCTATGAAGGTCCGGCGCTGCCCGGCCGGATCGTGCGCGGGCTTTCCGAGCTCTGCGATCGCCAGGGCCTGACATCGATCCGCGACCTTCGTGACAGCCGCCTCGACTACTGGACCGAACGAAAGGTCTGACCGGCCTTTGCCGGAATTCTGGCGAGCAGGAACAGGCCACGCATCAGCAGGAACAGGTTGAGCCCCGCCCATAGGCCGTGATTGCCGAAGGCGGGGACAAGGATCCCCAGGGCGGCTATGTATCCGACCAGGGCTGCCAGCATCATGTTGCGCATGTCGCGCGACCAGGTAGCGCCGATGAAGACCCCATCCATCAGGAAGGCGAGCGCGCCGGTCATCGCCGTCAGGGCCGCCCAGGGCAGATATTCGTAAGCGACCATGCGAACGTCTTGCGCCGTGGTCAAGAGATCGACCATCCCGCGGCCGAAAAGCAGGAGCGCCATCGTCGTCAAGGCGGCGAGACCGAGCGACCATGCCATCGTCAGCTTCAGTGCCCGATCGAAAGCCGGACGGTAATGGGCACCGATCGAACGGCCGATCAGTTGCTCGGCCGCATTGGCAAGCCCGTCGAGATAATAGCCGGCAACGAGAAAAATGGTCATCAGCACCGCGTTCGCCGCCAGCGTCACCGGGCCGAAAGCTGTGCCGATCCGCGTTATCAGCGCGAAGGCCGCGACGAGAACGAAGGACCGGATCATGATGTCGCGGTTGAGCCCGAACAGCGGCCGGAGCCGTTCGCGGTCGAAGATCATCGCCCAGCTCGGCGCGTCCGTCCTGTCGAAGCGGCCATAGACGATGGCAAAGCCGACCAGAGCGCCGATGACCTCGCCGGTCACGGTTGCGATCGCGACACCGGCGACACCCCAGCCCAGGATCAATCCGAGTAGGATCGACAGCACAATGTTGACCCCGTTGATCAAAGCCTGCAGCAACAGCCCGGTCGTGCCCTGGCCGCGCCCGAGCACAAAGCCGAGGATAGCATAATTGGCAAGTGCCGCCGGGGACGAGAGGATGCGACAGAGGAAATAGGTGCGCGTAACAGCTTCCACTTCTGCCGGTGGGTCCATCAGCCAGAGACCACCGGCGAGCAAAAGCGGCGACAGGGCGACAACCGTAACACCGGCCGCAAGCGCGATCACCAGCGAGCGCCAGAACACGGCCTGCTGTTCGCGCCGGTCACCCCGACCATAGGCCTGCGCGACAAGGCCCGTCGTGGCGGCGCGCAGGAAATTGAAGGTGGTGAAGATCAGGTCGAAGATTATCGCCCCGACAGCAAGTCCGGCCAGCAGCGTCGCCTGGCCCATGCGGCCGACCACCGCGGTATCGACGAGGCCGAGCAACGGCGTGGTCAGAAAGCCCAGCGTCATCGGCAGCGCAATCGCCAGGATCAGCCGGTGGGTGACCTCAAAGGGGCCGGCGGTTTCGGTCTGCGCGGCGGGAGAAATGGCGGTCATCGAACGGTCCAGGGGAATGAGTGCGTGACGACCGTTTTAGGGAAAGATCATAGGCGGGCGCAAGAGACTGCGGTTGGTGACAGCAGTCGATACCTCAGCGCCACGATGGCCCCTCACCCTAACTCTCTCTCCGCTTGCGGGGAGAGAGGACGCACACGGGCGACAGATGTCGAATGCCTCGTAGGTTTGCAGGCAAGATTGGAGCTGCCGGCAAGCCCGCGGGAAAACGCAACGTCCCGATGGAAGGCAAAACGGTAGAGCGTCGTCCCTTCTCCCCGCCCGCGGGGAGAAGGTCCGGGGGATGAGGGGCGGCCTCGAACGCGGTGACAGAGAAACGAGCGATCAGCCCGCCAGCACCATGGCCCAATAGGGCCGGTTGCCCGAAGCGGCGTTTTGCGCCACGGCCACGCCGAGACCACGATAGTTGCCAAGCATGTTTTCCAGATGCTTCGGCGATTTGTACCAGGCGTCATAGGCGCGTTCGGCGTCGTCCTGGCCGACAGCGATGTTCTCGGCAGCCGGAAGGACCACGCCCTGGCTCTTCATCCTGTCGTAGAAACTGTCGTTCCAGCCGATCAGGTGCTGCATCTTGCCGACCTTGGCCATTCTCGCCGCCTGGCTCATGGCCGCAGCGGAAGCCGCCTTGTCCGCCACCAGCGGCGACAGGCCCTTGTTCTTGCGCAGGACGTTGACATAGCCGAGGCTCGCCGCGGTCTGGTCGCTGCCGGTGCCAGTTGCCGGCGACAGCACGTTGGATGTGGTGCAGCCGGCGAGAGCGCCAAGCGAAAGCACGGCACCGGCGCGCAGAAAGCCGCGGCGCTCGATGAGGAAAAGCTGATCCTTCATGCTCAACGCCGGTAGCTCATGACACGCAGGATGACGAAGGCGGGAATGACGATCGCAGCGCCCAGCAGCAGATAGTCGCCGATCCGGCCAAGGGCGGAGAAGCCCGTGTGCCAGAGGTCGAGCAGGAAGTTGCGGATGCCGAAATAGATGTCGGCGGGATACCAGCCGAAAACGGTCATGACGAACCCGACCAGGATCGACACCACGACGAGCTTGACGAGGACGCGCAGCGGCGAATCCCCCAAGAATTTGTTCACTCCGTCCGACATCGGCGAAATACTCCTGTTTCCCTTCACATAAGCTGCCATTCGCACCCTCGCAAGTCACCGGAAAAGGCGGGCTTATACCAACCTGCGCTGATATTGACCTATTGCGCCGGAGCGATTTTGGTTTCCGGCAAGGAGAAAACCGGAACCGGACCAAGTGGTCCGGTGAGGATTATCGACGCTATCCGGAGGCCAAAAGCGCCCGGCCCTTCGGGTGGGCCGTCTGTCGGCCAGCGGCAGCGTCGCAATCCTCGACCGATGCCAAGGCATCGCTCTTGCGGTATGCTCCTCGCCGGATGACCGCAGACGGTCCCACGCAATAGGTCAATATCAGCGCAGGTTGGTATTATGCCCGGTTTTCAGATTCCGCTTGTGTTTTGCCCGGTCCGGCGTCAGAAGCGCTGATCGCAACCAACATCTCACATTGATGACGCTCAACCAGCTCTCCTCCGGCGACCTGATCGCCGATCGCCGCGCCGACTACGCAAAAATGCTTGCCGAGGCCGGCGAGCCCGAGAGCGCGGCCGATCTCATGGCCCAGGCGCTCGAGCGTGTCCCGGAATGGGCTGCCGGCTGGTTCCGGCTGGCGGACTATGAGGAAAAATCGGGCCGGAAAGAGGCGGCGATCGACGCGCTGCGCAAAACCTTGCGCCTCAATCCGAAAGACATTTTTGGCGCGGGGCTGAAGCTGGCGCTGCTCGGCGCGACCGAGATGCCGGAACAACCGCCGAGCCTTTATGTCGAGCGGCTTTTCGATGACTACGCCGACCGGTTCGACCAGGCGCTCGTCGAGAAGCTCGATTACAGCGTGCCGGAAAAGCTCGCTGCGCTGATCGAGACGTCAACGGCCGGCGGGCATTTCGAGCATGTCGTCGACCTCGGTTGCGGCACCGGGCTCTTCGGCGAGCGCATCCGCGAGCGGGCGGCATTTCTCGAAGGCTTCGACATTTCCGCCAACATGCTGTCGAAGGCAGAGACGAAAGCCGTCTATGACCGGCTGGCGCGGGCCGACCTATCGCTGCCTCCGGAACAATCTGATGTCTTCGGGAATTTCGCGGCAGCCCGCGCCGATCTCGTCAGTGCCGCGGACGTGCTGATGTATCTCGGCAGCCTCGATGGCGTCGCCGAGATCGTCGGCAAGCTGCTTTCCGATGGAGGCCTGTTTGCCTTCTCGGTGGAGGATGCCGGCACGGACGATGGTTTCGTCCTGCGCCCGTCGCTGCGCTACGCCCATAGCGAGGCTTATATCCGCGAGCTTCTCCAATCCCACGGCTTGGAAATGGTGGCTGTCGAGCGCACGATCATCCGCATGGATGCTGGCCAGCCGATCTCGGGCATCCTGTTTTTGGCCCGCAAGCCTGCATAAAACGCAGGGCTGGTTCGCAAAATTACGTCAGCATTGCTGACATATTTTTCTTGATTGTTTTTGTGCGTTGCAGCATTGCTTGGCGCATCGCAATCGAGGTTTTTGCCATGGCTCTGAGCAGCAGCGTTTTCGGTCTTTGGAACACCAGCCCGACCCGGCACACGCCGATCGAGGACCTGCAGGGCATCTTCTCCGGCAGCCTGATCGCCGCGCTCGGCCTGTATTTCCTGGCAAGCGCCGGGTTGCTCACCGGCAGCACCGCCGGCGTCGCCTTCCTGCTGCATTACGCGACCGGCGTGAACTTCGGCCTCGCGTTCTTCCTGCTCAACCTGCCGTTCTTCTATCTCTCGCTGAAGAGGCTTGGGCCGGCCTTCACGGTCAAGACCTTCATCGCCATCGGCGTGACCTCGTTCCTGACTGACATCCAGTCGCGCCTGTTCCACATCGGCGATATCCACCCGGCCTGGGCGGCGCTGATCGGCGGCCTGCTTCTCGGCTATGGCCTGCTGGCGCTCTATCGCCACCGCGCGAGCCTCGGTGGCGTCGGCATTCTCGGCATCTACCTGCAGGAGCGTTTCGGCGTTCGCGCCGGGCTGGTGCAGCTTGCCATCGACATGGTCGTGCTGGTCGCCGCCTTCGGCGTGACGTCCCCCGCAGTGGTTGCCTGGTCGGTGCTCGGCGCTGTGGTCCTGAACCTGTTCGTGGCCATCAACCACCGCGCCGATCGTTACATCGCCCTGTAGAACATCACTTGCCGATAGCCCCGAATAGACTTCGGGGCTGTGCTTTCGGCCCGCCTCGAAGGTATCAGGCGGCCTTTGCCGGCGCATCGACCGGATGCTGCGAACGCAGGCCGACGGCGACGCGATTCCAGACATTGATGACGCCGATGGCCATGGTGATCTTGGTGATCTCGGCTTCGTCAAAATGCTCTCTCAGCGGCTCGAAGTCCGCGTCGGGCGCACCGGTCTGGGCAAGGTTGGTGAGCGCTTCGGTCCAGGCGAGCACCGCGCGTTCGCGGGCATCATAGATCGGCGATTCGCGCCAGGCGCAGATCAGGTGGATCCATTGCTCGCTCATGCCGGTATGACGCGCCTCCTTCACATGCATATCGATGCAATAGGCGCAGCCGTTGATCTGCGAGGCACGCAACTTGATCAGGTGGATCAGGCGCGGCTCCAGTTCGGATTCCTTGATGATGTAGCTGTCGAAGGCTGCCGCAGCCTTGTAAGCGTCGGGAGCGGCTTTGACGAAGTTCAAACGCGGATGCATGTCTTCTCCTTCAGGTGGTTGGGATCGTTGTTTCAGGCGCCGGCGGTCGACTTGCGTTCGTTGACCGCCAGGAATGTGTTGGTCCGCGCCGAGATGCTGCCGTCATCTATGGCGTTGAGATCGGCGATGATGTCACCAATGGTCACGCGCCGAAGCTCGGCGCGGTAGGCCTGCTCGGCTTTCAGCATCGCGACGTTGATCGTGCACGCCGCCTTCGGCTTGCAGGCATAGGGATGGGGGCCGCGCAACCGGATTTCGTTGCAACGAAACGCCGGCTCCGGCCCTTCGACCGCAAGCACGATATCGAGCAGGCTGATCTTTTCCGGCAGGCGGGCGAGCCGGTAGCCACCCTTCGGGCCGGGAACCGCTTCGAGCAGCCCTGCCCCGGACATGGCCTGGAGATGCTTCAGGAGATAGCTGGTTGAAACCCCGTGAAATTCGGCGAGCGCTGCCGCCGACAGCGTGCTGCCGGGCTGAAGACAGCTCAGCATCGTCATGCTGTGGATCGCCTGCTCGACACCGTCCCCGAGTTTCATTCGCCGCCTCCATATCGTGGATATTCTTTATCCACGATTTACCGAAGAGTCAATCGCCCTGGGATCGCCGAGGCCGCGGGCTTCTCTTTTGCCGGATTTGATCTACCTTTGTTCTCCGTGAACAGGATCGATTCCCCGCGCCCGCAAGGCGACGCGTTGGCCTTGCCCGCCCCCTTCCTTCGCTGGTTCGGCGAGAAGGGCTGGCAGCCGCGCGCCCACCAGCTGGAACTTCTGGCGCGGGCGGAGGCCGGCGAATGCACGCTGCTGATCGCGCCGACCGGGGCCGGCAAGACGCTCGCCGGCTTTCTCCCCTCTCTCGTCGATCTCACCCGGCGCGGAAAAATCCCTCCGGGCTCCGCCTTTACCGGCATTCACACGCTCTACCTCTCGCCGTTGAAAGCCCTTGCCGTCGACATCGAGCGCAATCTGATGAAGCCGGTCGACGAAATGGGCCTGCCGCTTCGCGTTGAAAACCGCACCGGCGACACGCCGCAGGGAAAGCGCCAGCGCCAGAAGCTCAACCCGCCCGACATCCTGCTGACGACGCCGGAGCAATTGGCGCTGCTGCTTGCCAACGGCGAGGCAGAGCGCTTTTTCCGGGATTTGCGCTACGTCGTCTTCGACGAATTGCATTCGCTGGTCACCTCGAAGCGCGGGCACCTGCTGTCGCTCGGCCTTGCCCGGCTGCGCAGACTGGCGCCCAGGCTGCAGACGATCGGGCTGTCGGCGACGGTCGCCGACCCGATGGACCTGCAGCGCTGGCTGGCGCCGCAGTCACCCGATCGAAGCGACCATGCCGGCCTCGTGACCGTTAAGGGTGGGGCCAAGCCTGATATCTCCATCCTGCGCACCGACGAACACGTCCCCTGGGCTGGACATTCGGCACGCTACGCCATCGCCGACGTCTACGCCGCGATCAAGGAGCACGGCACCACCCTGCTCTTCGTCAACACCCGCAGCCAGGCGGAGCTGCTGTTCCAGGAACTCTGGACCATCAATGACGACAACCTGCCGATCGCACTTCACCATGGCTCGCTCGATGTCGCACAGCGGCGCAAGGTCGAGGCGGCTATGTCGGAGAACCGGCTGCGCGCCGTCGTCGCCACCTCGACGCTCGACCTCGGTATCGACTGGGGCGATGTCGACCTCGTCGTGCATGTCGGCGCGCCCAAGGGGGCAAGCCGGCTCGCTCAGCGCATCGGCCGCGCCAACCACCGCATGGACGAGCCTTCGAAGGCGATCCTGGTGCCGGCCAACCGCTTCGAGGTGATGGAGTGCCAGGCGGCGCTCGACGCCAATTACATCGGTGCGCAGGATACGCCGCCGGTCGGCAAGGGCGCGCTCGACGTGCTTGCCCAGCATGTGCTCGGCATGGCTTGTGCCGCACCGTTCGGTCCCCTGTCGCTCTACGAGGAAATCACCAGCGCGTCGCCCTATGCGTCGCTCACCTGGGAAACCTTCGAGCGCGTCGTCGATTTCGTCGCGACCGGCGGTTATGCGCTGAAGACCTACGAGCGCTATGCCCGCATCCGCAAGACCAAGGAGGGGCTCTTTCGTGTTTCCAATCCGCTGGTCGCGCAGCAATACCGCCTCAATGTCGGCACCATCGTCGAATCGCCGATGCTGAACGTGCGCATGGTCAAGCGCAACCAGCGCGGTTCGCTCGGCCGCGGCGGCATGTCGCTCGGCAAGGTCGAGGAATATTTCCTCGAAATGCTGTCGCAGGGCGACACCTTCCTGTTTTCCGGCAAGGTGCTGCGTTTCGAAGGCATCCGCGAAAGCGAATGCCTCGTCAGCCAGGCGCTTTCCTTCGACCCGAAGGTACCAAGCTATGCCGGCGGCAAGTTTCCGCTGTCGACCTACCTCGCCGAACAGGTGCGCAAGATGCTGGCCGACCCGGCCCGGCGGGCGGCACTGCCCGAACAGGTCCGTGACTGGCTGTCGCTGCAGAAGGACGTATCGATGCTGCCGCGCGAGGACGAACTTTTGATCGAGACCTTTCCACGCGGCAGCCGGCACTACATGGTGATCTACGCCTTCGAGGGGCGGCTTGCACACCAGACGCTTGGCATGCTGCTCACCCGCCGGCTCGACCGTGCCGGCCTGAAACCGCTCGGTTTCGTCGCCACCGACTACTCGCTGGCGGTCTGGGCGCTGGACGATCTCGGCGCGACATTCCAACTGCGCCGCAAGGCGCTCGCCGATCTCTTCGACGAGGACATGCTTGGCGACGACCTTGAGGCCTGGCTGAACGAATCCTTTCTGCTGAAGCGGACCTTTCGCAACTGCGCGGTCATTGCCGGGCTGATCGACCAGCGACACCCTGGCAAGGAAAAGACCGGCCGCCAGGTGACCGTATCGGCCGACCTCATTTACGACGTATTGCGCGCGCACGAGCCGGACCACCTGCTGCTGGAGGCCACGCGCAACGATGCGGCAACCGGGCTTTTGGACATCGGCCGTCTTGGGGATATGCTGAAGCGAATCAAGGGCCACATCACCCATCGCCGGCTCGACCGGATCTCGCCGCTTGCCGTTCCCGTCATGCTGGAGATCGGCAAGGAGGCGATCCAGGGCGAGGCGCAGGATTTCCTGCTTTCCGAAGCCGCAGACGACCTGATCAACGAAGCGATGGGCGGCGAGCCGCTATAGAATAGCCCCGTGTTCATGCGAACACGACAAGGACGGTGAAGAGACGCATGCACAGGCTCGCTCACGCACTATCGGCTCCGACAGACGGCACGGCGGCTTCCGCGCGCGCCATCGTCCACGGCGTCGAAGCGGTCTGCGATCCGCTCGGCAGCCTCTATCTGCCGGAGACGAGAACGCTTGTCGTTTCCGATCTGCATCTCGAGAAGGGATCGGCCTTTGCCCGGCGCGGCATGATGCTGCCGCCCTACGACACCCTTGCCACCTTGCGCGTGCTCGAAGCGGCGATAACCCGCCATGACCCCAGATTGGTCATCAGCCTCGGCGACAATTTCCATGACCGGGTCGGATCCGCGGCGATGCCCGATACCTTCCGCCACATGATCGCCGCGATGGCGATGGGACGGGAATGGGTCTGGATCAATGGCAATCACGACCCCGATGGCGCCTCGGGTCTGCCCGGCATATCGCTGGACGAATTCCGACACGCCGGCCTCACCTTTCGTCATGAACCATCGAGGGGCGAGGCATCGGGGGAAGTTGCCGGCCACCTGCACCCGGCAGCGACGGTCGTCCGGCGCGAGAAATCGGTGCGCCGCGCCTGCTTTGCTACCGATGGGAAACGGCTGCTGATGCCGGCCTTCGGCGTCACCACCGGCGGCCTCGATCTGCGCCACCGGGCAATGACCGGCCTCTTCGATCGCGCCAAGCTGGTCGCCCACATGCTTGGTCGCGATCGGATCTACTCGGTCCGCTTCACAAACCTGATCGCCTGAGGCGCACCGGACTTCACGCCGGCGACGTTCGGTGTTTCAGGCCGCAACAGGTTGCGGCGCGTAACGCAGGATCACGCTGCCGGTAGAAAGCGGTCGCGCTTCCAGAAGCGCCATCGACATCGCGTTTTCGGCACTCTTGAAGAACGGCGTGCCTTTGCCAAGCCGGAGCGGAACGACGCACAGCATGATCTCGTCGATCAGATTTTCCGGCAGCAATGAATCGACCAGTTCGGCACTGCCGAAAATATAGAGGTCTTTCGCGGCTTCCTGCTTCATCCGCCGCAGTTCGCCGGCGATATCGCTGACGACACGGCTGTTGTTCCATTCTGCCCTATCCATCGTTCGCGATGCGACGATCTTTGGCAGAGCGTTCATATAGGTCTTGACCTCGCCCTCCTCCTCGGTCGTCGACCAATAGGCGGCCATGCCTTCGTAGGTCACGCGACCGAAGACCAGCGCCTCGGTCTTTTGTCCAAACTCACGGCTGAGTTCGTCTAGTTCAGGACCCCAGGCACTGTTGTGGAAATCGAGATCCCATTTCTTCGCGCCTTCGAAGTAACCGTCGAGCGTCACCAGATTCCAGACGATGAGTTTTCCATTTTTCCGCTCTTTCAAAACTGGTTGCATAATTGAAGCAGTTTGACGATATCAAACTGATATCAAATTGCAAGCAGTTTTGACCTTCGGAAAAATCGAACAGCCGTGGGTGCTCCGCCGACGGGCTGTGCAATGATCGCGGATTGTTTTCGTACAGCGCGAGAGGCGTGCCTCACCGTCGAGCGTGAGGCCTGCCGGGTAAAGCGGGGCCGCCCGCTAGCTCAGAACGCGTTGAAGGTCAGCGTCGTCAGCGAGCGGGAGATGCCCGCAACCGTGGCAATGTTGTCGTTGATGAACTTGCCGATGTCCTGGCCTTCTTCGATGTAGATCTTGAGCAGGAGGTCGTAGTCGCCGCTCGTCGAATACATTTCCGAAACGATCTCCTTGCGGTAGATCTCGTCGGCAACCTCGTAGGTCTTGCCGGGAGCGCACTGCAACTGGACGAAAATCGCTTTCATGGAGTTTCCTCTGTTTCTGCCTTGCAGCGCCGCGCGACAAGAATGACGCGCTAAGGCCGCTGCAACGCTTTAAACTGCTGCATCGTTTTCTCCTTAAATCGATTCCGATTTAAGGAACTATTCAGTAGGCCTTCTTTACCCGTCCGGCGCCCAAAAGGGAACGTCGGCCGATTGCCGCCGAGGACTATTCCTTGCGGAAGAGCAGGCTCGCGCCCCAGCCGGTGATGACAGCGAGCAGCACGGCAAAAACGCCGTAGAACAGCGGCTGCCCATGCGCCGTCTCGGTGATCACCTGCTCCAAACCCGTCTTGACCACGCGCAGCGGCAGCGCCTTGGCGGCGACGAAGGTGCCGTCGCGGAAGAGATAGGCGCGCACAACATGCACCCCGTTCGGCACGTTGGCAGGCAGGCGCACCGACGCCTTGAACAGGCTGGAGCTGATGAACTGCACACCACCGGGATCGCGCTCATAGACGCCGCTCGTCTCGCGGATGCGGCGGAAGGCATTGCGGAACTCGCCGAGATTGCTGCCGTCGCCGACGAAGCCGAGGGGCACAAGCCGCATGTGGTCGACCCCGATGCCCATGTTGCCCATTTCACCCGGTGGGGCGATCGTCTCGATGTCACGCGTGCTCGACAGCGAATAGGATTCCGGCACCAGCTCGAAGGTCATGGAGCTGGTGTTTACCCAGATTCCGAAGACGCGTTCCTTCTTGCGCACCGTCGCATTATCCTTCGGCCCCTCGAGCGAAACGATGATGTTGTATTTGCCCTGCGCCAGGAGATTGGGATTGAAACCGTCGACCGCGCCGAAGATCGTCAGATCCGCGCCGCGGAAATCCGAGGTGATGGCGATCTCGTCGGTCGAGATGCCGATCTCCAGCTTCTCGGTGAAGTCGTTGGCGTTCTCGTCCTGCAGCTGGGCACTGGCCGGAGCGGCGAAGGAGAGCGTCAGGGCTGCGAGGGCGATATTGATGAGGCGGCGCATCAGAAGCCGAACCCCGCTGACACGACCGAATAGATGTCCTTCGGCGGAATGACGAGTTCGATTGCCAGACGAATGCCGACGGCAAGCACCAGCAGCGCCAACAGCGCGCGCAGCTGCTCGCCGCGCAGCTTCTGGCCGACCCGGACGCCGTATTGCGCACCGACGACGCCGGCAATCATCAGCACGAAGGCGAGCACGATGTCGACGGTATAGTTGGTCGAGGCCTGGACGATGACCGTGTAGGCGGAGACGAAGATGATCTGGAACAGCGAGGTGCCGACAACCACATTGGTCGGGATGCGCAGGAGGTAGATCATCGCCGGGACCATGATGAAGCCACCGCCGACACCCATGACCGACGTCAGGACACCGATGCAGAAGCCGAGGGCAGCGACGGGAATGACGCTCAGATAGATCTTCGATTTCTTGAATCGCATCTTCAGCGGCAGCCGGTGAACCCAGTTGTGCTGCCCGGGACGGCGCAGCGGCGTCGCCTGGTTCTTGGCCGCCTTGCGCATGGCGCGCACGCTCTCCCACAGCATCAGGCTGCCGACCGAGCCCAAAAGCACGACATAGAGCAGCGAGATGACCAGATCGAGCTGACCGACGCGGCGCAAGAGCGAGAACAGCCAGACGCCGACCGTTGCCCCGGCAAGGCCGCCGCACAGAAGCACCGTGCCGAGCTTGATGTCGATCGTGCCGCGCCGGAAGTGGGTGATGGCACCCGAGATCGAGGAGGCCACGACCTGGTTGGCGCCGGTCGCAACGGCAACCACGGGGGGAATGTTGTAGAAGATCAGGAGAGGCGTGATCAGGAACCCGCCACCGACGCCGAACATGCCCGATAGAAAGCCGACGGCCGCACCCATGCCGAGGATGATGAGTATGTTCACCGACAACTCTGCGATGGGCAGATAAATCGTCACGCCGGACCTCAATATGCCAACGGCCCGCGGTGCGGGCAAAAAACGTCACAGTGGCAAGTAATTCACCACGGAGGGGGGATTATCTCTGAAAGCCGACACCCCTCCCGAGGGCGAGGTGGCATAGGCTTCCGTCATGCGCTCCTGGGCCGGAGCTGTCAACCTTTTCAGCCACATGGCGTACAGCTTCGGCTCCGCGAACCGTGTCACCCGGTTCTGCGGCTTTATTGCGGCGGCAGACCCTGCCGGATCAGGAATTGCGCTTGAGCAATTCCTTCACCAGCTGGTCGGTGATTTCACCGGTCGGCTCCTGGCCGACGGATGTCTGGAAGGCCTTGATCGCGGCAACCGTCTTCTTGCCCATCTGGCCGTCCGGCTTGCCGGCGTCGAAGCCGTTATTGTTGAGGATCGCCTGGATGTTGCGAATGGCCTTGCTCATGTCGATCGAGGCGGTCTTGTTGGCCGGTCCTACCCAGGCATCCGGCACGTCGACCGTGTTCGCCTTGGCGTCGACCGCCTGCGGCTTCCATGCGTCGGCCTTGGCCTTGGCGCTCGAAAGTTGCTCGGGCTTCATCGCCTTGGCCACGTCGTCGCGCTTGGCCGCAGCATCCATGTCGCCCTCGCGGGCGGCGGCGGAAAACCACTTGTAGGATGCTTCAAGATCCTGCGGCACGCCGTTGCCGCGGGCATAGAGGACAGCCAGATTGAACTGGCTGTCGCGGATGCCGAGCTCGGCTGCCTTGGCAAACCATTTCGTCGCCTCGGCGAAATCCGGCGAGCCATCGCGGCCGCTGGCCAGCATGACCGCGAGATTGTGCATGGCGCTGGCATTGCCCTGCTCGGCGGCCTTCAGGTAGAGAACCTTGGCCTTGGCAGCGTCGCGCGTCAGACCCGAGCCTTTCTCATACATGCTGGCGAGCCGGTATTCGGCCGGCACGACGCCGGCGTCGGCGGCGCGCTGATACCATTTGGCGGCTTCCGCCAGATCTTCATTGACGCCGCGGCCTTCTGTGTAGCGCGCACCGATCTCGTAGAAAGCCAGGGGATCGCCACCCTTGGCGGCCGTCACCAGCGCAACCGGGCCGAAACCATCGGGCAGGACGACTTCGGCAGCCTTTGCGACCGGCGCAAAGGTTCCGGCCTGCGCGGCATCGACTGGGGCGGCCTGGAACGTCGAAGCGGCGACCGGCCCCTTGGCTTCCGGCACGGGCTGGAGCAACGGCGCCTGCGTTTCGTTTACCGCCTTCGTCGATGCGGATGTGTCGGCCGGTGGCGTCGCGGCGGCTGGCGTCTCAACGGCGCTTGACGGCTGCTCGACGGAATCGAGCGGCGCTTCGGGAATGGGCTGCAGCGCTTCGACCGGTGTTTCGGTCGCTACGGCGGCTGCCGCCGGTGCCTGGTCGCCCGCGACCTTGGTTGCGTTGGCGATCGCCGGCTGTTCAGCGACGGGCGCCAACTGCTGTTCGATGATCGCCACCGGTTCGGCAACGGGCGCATCGCTGCCCTTCAGCATGGCGCCGACGAGCGGATAGGACATGATCGCAAGCAGCACGGCGCCGACAGCCATCAAGATCGGGCGGCGATGGCGGGCAAAGGCACCACCAACGCCGCTGGCAACGCCACCGTCCTTGGTCTTGTTGAGCGTATCGGCTTCCTCGACCGCCAACTGCGCTGCCCGGCGGGCGGCGGCGATAAAGTCCGCCTTGTCGCCGTCTGCCGCCTGTTTGCCGCCGCGGTTCATCTGGCCGGCGCGAACACGCTCGAGAATCTTCTTGACGTCGGGAACACCAGAGCCCGGCTCGAGCAGCTGATTGGCCTCTTCGGGTGCCAGCATTTCGGATGGGTCGATGGAGGGGGCGGGCTCGACCAGTTGTCGTGCCAGCTCCTGTGCGGGCTCGGCACGCTTCCCGGAAAAGCGCCGGGTCAGGCCAGCAAGCAGGCCCGTGCGGGCGGTAGCCGGCTGTTCGCGCGCGCCATCGGGCTCGATGGTCGAAACCTGACCTTCGTCACCGGCGAACGCAGTCGCATGCGCAGATGCGGTGGCGGCGGCAATGACGCCGTCGTCTTCCGCCTGGAGCGCGCGGACGTTGCGCTGCAGATCCTGATAGCGGTCATCGAGATCGGCGCCGCTGAACGGGTCGTTGAATTCCGGTTGAGCTGCCTTGGGCATCGCAGCAATTTCGCGCGCCACCGGCGCCTCGTAATGCGCCGCGGCCATGGCGGGCTCGCGGCCCTCGATACGCTCGAGCTTGTCGGCGATGTGAACGAGGGTTTCATGCAGGGCTTCAAAGGTGCGCGCCGTGCGCTCGTCGCTGGAGCGGCTCAGATCTTCGAGCGTGCGCAGGTCTTCCGCCAGCGCCGAGATCGCCGCGAGATCGCCGCCACCGGCCGACTGAGGCATGCCCTTCCTGGAATATGCCTCCATCACCGCCTCGGCCGCCTGCCGCGCGGCCTCGACGATGTACTCGTCGCTGGTGGCGAAATAGTCTTCGAGCGCATTCATGCGGCTCTCGAATTCCACCGGCATGGCGGCACCCGCCTCACTGCGGGGCTGGCTGACCAGGGTCGACAGGTTGGCGATCTGCGCTTCGAGGTTGTGCAGCGCGGCGCGGTCGTCGAACGGCGCCGCATAGGTTTCTTCCAGCCGCTGCGCTATGCCAGCGAGGCGATCTTCAAGACGGTCGAAACGCGGATCGGCGACGGGGTGTGCGCTGAGCGTGTCGAGGTCGTCGATGCGGCGGGCGAGATAGTCGAGCCGCTCGGCCAGAGCATCGTTGACGCTGCCTTGATCGAGCGCTTCGATCTTGCGGGAGATGTCGTTGAGGTAGTTCGTCAGGTCCGGTTGGACATTTCGGTGGCTGCGCTCCATCAGCATGGAAAGCTGGTCGAGGCGTTCTTCCAGTCCGGCCGCAGCCTTCTCGCCGGCCAGATCCTCAACCCGTGCGGCCAAGGCTTCGAGGCGGGCACCGAGACCGGAATCAACAGGGCGGGACAATCCGTCGATCTGCCGCGAGAGGTCGCCGAGCCTGGTCTCCAGGCGATTGGCGAACCCGCCCTCGAGGCCGCTGGCACTGCGGCTGTTGGCGGCAATCGCCCGGCTGATTTCGTCAAGCCGCGCGTCGAGGTCAGCGAACTGCGACACGAGGCGCCGGTCGTCCGGCTGTATCTGGCGGCCGAGCATCTCGATCGCCTGGGCGACCGCAATCATCTTGTCTTCAAGCACGTCGACCGCAGAGCTGTTGCCCAGCGCCCCGATCTGCGACTTGATCTCGTCGAGACGGTAGGCCAGCGCCACCAGCTCGTCGTCGCGGTTCTGGTCAAAGGCGATCAACCGATCCTCGACGCCGTTCCAGCGGCTTTCCATGCGGCGAACGCTGTCTTCGCGCGCCAAGCCGTCGATCATCGCCCGCAGATCGTCAAAGTCGCTGCGCAGCGCATCCGCCTGGGCAGGCGACGCCTGGCGGCCGAGCTGCTGGATGCTGTCGGCAAGGCGCTGCATGTCGCCGCGCACGTCCTCGGCGAAGCTGTGGTCCTGGGCCTGCACCTTGATGCCGCGAATTTCGGCGCGCAGGGAGTTCATCTCGCGGGTGACGCCTTCGGTGATGTCGCGCTTGAGGTCCTGGCGCAATCCGACGAGTGCCTCGGCGATATCGTTGACGGCCGCCGCCGGCCGGGCGACGGGCGCACGTACCGGCTGGGGCCGTATATCGTCGACGTAACGCTCGGGCTCGCGCTGGGCCAGGCGATCCGGCTCGCGTTGCGGCAAACGGTCTCTCAAGGGTGGCCGCTCGCGCGACGTGCTAAGCGCCCGCTGGCGCTGCATGATTTCGGAGACGGCATCACGCGGGGATGGGATATCGCGGGGGGCGACACGCTCGCGCTCGACTGGACGGGCCGGCGGCTCGCGTCCCGCTCCGTTCATCAGGCCTTCGATCCGGGCTTCAAGCCCTTCAATCGTGCGGTTCAGGGCGTCCAGAGAGGGCCGCTCGCCATAGCTCTGGCTACCAGCGCGCTGAGGATTTGATCGCGATCCATTCATTGTGCTCTTCGCCCCTGTCCGTCGGCCATCTCGAAAGTCGCCACGGAAGGAAACGGCTTCCTTCACCCCTGCGGCACTTGCGACGTGGGCAAAGCTACAACAATGCGAGGACCGGACCGGTTGCAGCTTTGACCATCTCAACACGCACCTTTCATTAAACGTGGTAAACAAGCCGTTAACCGGCGCGGATTTTTTAACGATTTGACAGTGCTAGCTGATGGAGAGTGTTGTGCGGCGGCGATTTCACCGCGCCTTTTATCCGCAAGCGAAACTTCGATCGGGCGGTATTTTTGACGTTTACGCAAACGTCAAAATTTTGTAGCATCCTGCCAACGATGCGAGACCGCCCTCAGATGGCGGCGCATTCGGCATGTTGCAACCGGACGTCGGCCGCTTGGAGGCGGCGATCCGAAAGCGAAAAAGGCGAGGAAAGAATGCCCACCTACAAGGCACCGGTCGACGATACTCTCTTCATTCTGAACGACGTGCTCGGCATCGAGCGATACAACAACCTTCCCGGCTTTGCCGATGCGACGCCCGACATGATCGAAGCAATCGTCGGCGAAGCCGCCAAGCTTGCGGAAGAAGTGCTGTTTCCGGTCAATCTTTCCGGCGACCAGGAAGGCTGCAAGCGGCACGACGACGGCTCGGTCAGCGTGCCCAAGGGCTTCAAGCAGGCTTTTGATCTCTACCGCGAAGGCGGCTGGCTCGGGCTTTCGGTGCCAGAGGAATTCGGCGGCCAGGGCCTGCCCTACACGCTGCACACCGCCGTCGGCGAATATATGTCCTCGGCCAACATGGCGCTGACGATGTATCCCGGCCTGACCCAGGGCGCGATCGCTGCGATCCTCGTCCATGGCTCGGATGAGCAGAAGCGGGCCTATCTGCCGAAGATGGTGGACGGCACCTGGACCGGCACGATGAACCTGACGGAGCCGCATTGCGGCACCGACCTCGGCCTCCTGCGCAGCAAGGCCGTGCCCGATGGCAACGGCGCCTACAAGATTTCCGGCCAGAAGATCTTCATCTCCGCCGGCGAACACGACATGTCGCAGAACATCATCCATTTGGTGCTTGCCCGCATCGAGGGCGCGCCGGATGGCGTGAAGGGCATTTCCCTGTTCATCGTGCCGAAGTTCAAGCTCACCGCCGACGGCGAGCCGGGCGAGCGCAATGGCGTCTCCTGCGGCGCCATCGAGCACAAGATGGGGATTCACGGCAACTCGACCTGCGTCATGAACTATGACGAGGCGGAAGGCTACCTCATCGGCACGGAGAACAAAGGCCTCAACGCCATGTTCGTGATGATGAACGAAGCCCGTCTCGGTGTCGGCCTGCAGGGCCTGTCGGTCGCCGAAATCGCCTACCAGAACGCCGCCAACTATGCCCGCGACCGCATCCAGGGCCGCTCGCTTTCCGGCCCGAAGGCGCCGGACAAAAAGGCCGACCCGATCATCGTGCATCCGGATGTGCGCCGCACGCTGATGACGATCCGCGCCTTCAACGAGGCCGGACGCGCCTTTACCCTTTGGACTGCTCTCAAATCCGATATCGCCCACCGCTCCGACAATGACGCCGACCGCCAGACGGCCGACGACATCCTCGGCCTGATGACGCCGATCCTCAAGGGCGTCCTGACCGACAAGGGCTTCGACCACGCGGTCATGGCGCAGCAGATGTTCGGCGGTCACGGCTACATCGAAGAACACGGCATGAGCCAGTATGTCCGCGATGCCCGCATCGCGATGATCTACGAAGGTGCCAACGGCATCCAGGCGCTCGACCTCGTCGGCCGCAAGCTCGGCCTCAACGGCGGCCGTGCCGTCATGGCGCTGTTCAAGGAAATCGGCGATTTCTGCGAGGAAAACCGCGGTAACGAGAAGCTTTCCACCTACACCAAGGCGCTGAAGAAAGGCCTCAACGACCTGCAGGCGTCCACCATGTGGTTCATGCAGAACGCCATGGCCAAGCCCGACAATGCCGGCGCCGGCTCGACCGACTACATGCACCTCTTCGGTCTGGTCGTGCTCGGCTACATGTGGGCGAAGATCGCCAAGACCGCCGAGGAAAAACTGGCCTCTGGCGAAACGGCACGCGCGGACTATCTGAAGAACAAGCTGATTACCGCGACGTTCTTCATGGAGAGAATTCTGCCGGAAACGGCGCTGCGCAAGGCCCGCATCGAGACTGGCGCCGACACGCTGATGGCGCTCGACGCGGCGGCGTTCTGATTTCGCCGCGTTCCGATTTCTACTGCATGATTCCTTAAATCGGATCCGATCTAGGCGTAAAATTATGCAGCAAGTTTAAAGTGTTACAGCGTCCTTAGCGCGTCTGACGCGCCGCGCTGTAAGTGTTTGACGGGCGGCACCATCAGGTGCTGCCGAAAGGGAGATGAGACATGACGAAAGTCTTCGTTTACGACCACGTGCGCACGCCGCGCGGCCGTGGCAAGAAGGACGGCTCGCTGCACGAAGTGCCGTCCGTTCGCCTTGCGGCCAAGATGCTGGAGGCCGTGCGCGATCGCAACGGGCTCGATACGTCAACCGTCGACGACATCATCATGGGCTGCGTCGATCCGGTGATGGATGCCGGCGCGGTTATCCCGAAGGCAGCCGCCTTCGAAGCAGGCTATTCCACCCGCGCGCCCGGCATGCAGATCTCGCGCTTCTGCGCGTCGGGTCTCGATGCCGTCAACTTCGGCGCGGCGAAGATCGCCCAGGGCGCCGACGACATCGTCATTGCAGGCGGCGTCGAGAGCATGTCGCGCGTCGGCCTCGGCATGTCCGGCGGCTCCTGGTTCATGGACCCGTCCGTCAACCTGCCGGCCTATTTCATGCCGCAGGGCGTCTCGGCCGACCTGATCGCCACCAAGTACGGCTTCAGCCGCGACGACGTCGATGCCTACGCCGTCGAAAGCCAGAAGCGCGCAGCGCATTCCTGGGAAAAGGGTTACTTCAAGAAGTCGGTCGTGCCGGTGAAGGACCAGAACGGGCTGACCATTCTCGACCGCGACGAGCATATGCGTCCCGGCACCGACATGCAGGCGCTCGCCTCGCTCAACCCGTCGTTCCAGATGCCGGGCGAGATGGGCGGCTTTGAAGCCGTCGGCATCCAGGCGCATCCGGAAATCGAGAAGATCAACTACGTGCACCATGCCGGCAACTCGTCGGGCATCGTCGATGGCGCCGCGGCCGTGCTGCTCGGCTCCAAGGCCGGCGGCGAAAGCATGGGCCTCAAACCCCGCGCCCGCATCCGCGCCTTCGCCAATATCGGCTCCGACCCGGCGCTGATGCTGACCGGCCCGGTCGACGTGACCGAGAAGTTGCTTAAGCGCGCCGACATGAAGCTCTCCGACATCGACCTCTTCGAGCTCAACGAGGCGTTTGCCGCGGTCGTGCTGCGCTACATGCAGGCCTTCGACATTCCGCACGACAAGATCAACGTCAACGGCGGCGCGATCGCCATGGGCCATCCGCTCGGCGCTACCGGTGCGATGATCCTCGGCACGGTGCTCGACGAGCTGGAACGGCGCGATCTCAACACCGCGCTGGTGACGTTGTGCATCGGCGCCGGCATGGGCACCGCAACGATCATCGAAAGGGTCTGACGATGGTAGCCACGCGCCGCACGCTTCTCGGGCTGATGGGGCTGGGGCTGCTTGCAGTCTCAGCTTGCGTCTCCGAAGACGAAGGCGGCGACAGCTTCACGCTGACCGGTGCGATCTCCAATGTCGCCAACGGCCCGGTTCCGGCAGGCACCGTCACCATCCGGCTCGAGGAGCAGGGCGTGATGGATGTGGCCGCCAAGCTGATCGCCGAAACGTCCGTTTCGAGCGACGGCAAGGCAAACCGTGTGCCCTTCGTGCTGCAGGTGCCGAAGCCCGAACTCGACAAGGCCGCCGATGCCGGCTTCACCATCAGCGTCGAGCGCGACGGCAGGCTGATCGCCACCAACACCACCAAACAACGTTACAGCGGCGGATCGAATATCTCGCTGCGCATCGAACCCATTCTCTACTGAGGGGGAGAACCATGACGAAGTATACCAATTTCAAGATCGAGACCGATGCCGACGGCATTGCCCTGGTCACCTGGGACATGCCTGAGAAGTCGATGAACGTCTTCACCCAGGAGGTGATGGAAGAGCTGAACGCCATCGTCGACGAGACGACGGCCGATGCCGCCGTCAAGGGCGTCGTCTTCACGTCGGGCAAGTCGTCGTTCTCCGGCGGCGCTGACCTCTCGATGATCAAGTCGATGTTCACCTTCCAGCAGGAAGAAAAGAAGAAGGACCCTGATAACGCCGCCCAGAAGCTTTTCGACCTCGTCGGCCGCATGACCGGCTTGTTCCGCAAGCTCGAAACCTCCGGCAAGCCGTGGGTGTCGGCGATCAACGGCACCTGCATGGGCGGCGCCTTCGAGCTTTCGCTCGCCTGCCACGGCCGCGTCGCCTCGAACTCCAAGTCGGTCAAGATCGCCCTGCCTGAAGTCAAGGTCGGTATCTTCCCCGGCGCCGGCGGCACCCAGCGCGTGCCGCGCCTGACCAACGCGCAGGACGCGCTGCAGATGATGACCACCGGCTCGTCGCTGACCGCGGCGCGCGCCAAGGCGCTTGGCCTGGTGCATGAAGTCGTCGACGCCGACAAGCTGGTCGAGGCTGCCAAGGCGATGATCAAGAACGGCCTGAAGCCGGTCCAGCCCTGGGACGAAAAGGGCTACAAGGTACCCGGCGGCGGCATCTGGACCCCGGCCTCGGCCCAGCTCTGGCCGGCTGCCTCCGGTATCCTGCGCCGCGAGACGCAAGGCAACTACCCAGGCGCGATCGCGATCCTCAAATGCGTCTATGAGGGCCTGCAGGTCCCCTTCGACACGGCTCTGAAGATCGAACAGCGCTACTTCACCGAGATCCTTCAGACGACCGAAGCCTTCTCGATGATCCGCTCGCTGTTCGTCTCGATGCAGGAACTCGGCAAGGGTGCCCGCCGCCCGGCCGGCGTGCCGAAGTCCGAGTTCAAGCATGTCGGCGTCGTCGGCGCCGGCTTCATGGGCGCCTCGATCGCCTATGTGACGGCCGCCGCCGGCATCGCCGTCACGCTGATCGACCGCGACATGGAAGCGGCGACCAAGGGCAAGGCCCATTCGGAGGGCCTGGTCAAGGATTCGGTCGGCAAGGGCCGCCTGACCAAGGAAGAAGGCGAAGCGCTGCTTGCGCGCATCACGCCCTCCGCAGACTACAACGACCTGAAGGATGTCGGGCTCGTCGTCGAAGCCGTGTTCGAAGACCGCCAGGTCAAGAAGGACGTGATCGAGAAGGTGGAAGCGGTGATCGGCGAAGACACGATCTTTGCCTCCAACACCTCGACGCTGCCGATCACCGGCCTTGCGAAGAACTCGAAGCGTGCCGGCCAGTTCATCGGCATCCACTTCTTCTCGCCGGTCGAGAAGATGATGCTGACGGAAGTGATCCTCGGCAAGGAGACCGGCGACAAGGCGCTCGCCGTCGCGCTCGACTATGTCGCCGCGATCAGGAAGACGCCGATCGTCGTCAACGACACGCGCGGCTTCTACGTCAACCGCTGCGTCTTCCGCTACATCCACGAAGCCTATGACATGCTGATCGAGGGCGTGCCGCCGGCGATGATCGAAAATGCCGCCAAGATGGCCGGCATGCCGGTTGGCCCGCTGTCGCTCAATGACGAAGTGGCAATCGACCTCAGCCAGAAGATCCTGAAAGCCACCGTCGCCGATCTCGGCGAAAAGGCCGTCGATCCCAAGCACATGGCGCTGATCAACAAGATGGTCGACGACCTCGACCGTCGCGGCCGCAAGAACGGCAAGGGCTTCTACGAATATCCGGCAAAGCCCGCGAAGAAGTACCTGTGGCCGGAGCTGAAGACGCTCTATCCGCAAGAGAATGCCGACAAGATCGACGTCGAGGTGCTGAAGCAGCGCTTCCTGGCAACGATCGCGCTCGAAGCGGCCCGCACCATGGAAGAAGGCATCGTCACCGATCCGCGCGAAGCCGACGTCGGCTCGATCCTCGGCTTCGGCTTTGCGCCCTACACCGGCGGCACTCTCTCCTACATCGACGGCATGGGCGCCAAGGCCTTCGTCAAGATGTGCGAGAAGCTTGCCAAGGACTATGGCAGCCACTTCAAGCCGACGGCACTGCTGAAGGAAATGGCCGAACGCGGCGAAACCTTCTACGGCCGCTTCGACCCCTACGGCGAGAAGAAGCAGGCGGCGTAAAAGATCCCACCGAACATGCAGACAGGCTCCTCACGGAGCCTGTTTTCGTTTGTTGGAAATCTCAGATGAGTTGGCTACATCGCGACATAAGGTGCCGCAGAAGCGACCCTCGCCAATTTGTCACCACAATTCCTCATAGAGATCGCGCCAGTCCGGATTCATGCGCTCGATCAGGTCGAGTTTCCATTGGCGATACCAGCGCTTCAGAGATTTCTCACGCTGGATTGCAGAGCCGATCTGAAGGTGCTCTTCGTACCAAACCAACCGGGCGCACCCGTATTTTGAAGTGAACCCGGGCATCAAGCCTTCGCGATGCTCATAGATCCGGCGCGCAAGATCGGATGTTACGCCGATGTAGAGCGTCCCTTTCTTCTGATTGGTCACGATGTAGACATAGCCCGCCATGCGCGCGAATAGTGATGGCCGCTGCTCGTTCTGGTCAAGTCCAGATCGGAGTGGCGAGATGCATTGGTGATGCGGGAAAACAACCGGGATAAGAGAGGACCAATGATCCTCGCAATACACCCTTGCGTTATTGCTCGGGCGCATGGATCCTCGGGTCAAGCCCGAGGATGACTGTCGGAGGACGAGCCGATTTCCTTTTGATCCGAGAATAGGTGCGTCTTCTACTCTGGCAGGCTTCCCTTGGTGCCTGTCCGCGTCGCGAACGCTGGCGCAGAGAAACGTCTTCCCGTCGGGGAAAATGAAGCGTTCCGGCACCGCGACATGGGGCACTGAACGCACTTTGAGCATCACTTCGGTAGCATTTGTCTTCAGCCGGCCCTCCACCCGTCATCCTCGGGCTTGACCCGAGGATCCAGACCCGTTCGCGGCGCTAACCGATCGGTCCTTGCGTCAAGCCCGAGGAGCGCGGAGGAGAGAACGTTGCCGCGCGCCGGCAATCTTCTGCGCAGTCACTGCTGCCGTCGGGCGCTACCAAAGCACCGGCGCATCGGCGCGATTGGCCGGATCGGCCCAGTAAAGCGACGTCAGGACTTTGGCGAGGTGGCCGAATTCGGTGTAGCAATGCTGGAGCAGACCGGGCCGATGGCATCATGCCAGCTGGACAATCGAGCTACCGCTGCTTGAGGCGGGCTAAACCTCGGCAACCACCCGCCGATGGGCCAAGCGCTCGCCGACAATGATCGTCAGTCCGGCGACGAAGATAAGGCCGGCGCCGGCAAAGACGTTGCTCGCCGGAATATCGCCCCAGATCAGGAAGCCGAGGCCGAAGGCCCAGACGAGTGAGGTATATTCGAACGGTGCGATCACCGAGATCGGCGCCCGGCGCATGCCCTCGAACAGCGCATATTGCGCGATGCCGGCGATCACCCCCGTGCCCGCCATCAGCGCGAGATCGAACAGCGCCGGCGGCGTCCAGTAGAAGCCGACGGCAAGCCCGGTCATTGCGATGAAGAAGACGTTGGAGATCGTCATCTGCGTCAGTGTCGTCTCCTGGAGCGCGGTCTTGCGCAGCATCACCGTACCGATCGCCCAGAACACGGCGGCCATCAGCGCCAGGAAAACCGGCAGCGAGAGCCTCATGCCCGTTCCAAGCGGATCGCAGGCGATCAGCACGCCGATGAAGCCGAGCAGCACCGCGAACCAGCGGATTGGTGGCACGTCTTCCTTGAGGATCGGGACGGCCAGCAGCGTCACCACGATCGGCGCGGCGTAATAAAGCGTGGTCATTTCGGCAAGGGCGAGATCGCGGGCCGCATTGAAATAGGAAAGCCAGGCGGCCAGCAGCAACAGGTTGCGCACGAACAGCGGCTTGACGACGGGCGACGAGATCGCGCGGCGCACGAGCCTGCCCCGGCCGATCACCAGACACAGGAGGAGAATGGTGATGCTGCGGGTAAACAGGATCTGCCAGACCGAATAGCCGACCACCAGCCATTTGACCGACGCATCCTGCAGCGAGAACAGCAAATAGGAAAACGTCGTCATCACGATGCCGGAAAGCACTGTCTTGTTCATGGAAAGCCCCGATGGCAGCCGGGAGAAAAGGCGGCAGCGCCCGTCTGATAGCGCGCCGCCGCTCAAGGCGGAAGAGGTGGCGGCAGCCTGCGCTGTGGCGAAATCTTGGAGTGTGTTCGTACTTTCGCTTGATGGAGATCAAGGCCCCGGACCGGCCTCTTCGCTACGCATGAAGCAACCAGGTCGGGGTCGGTCCCGGGAGTTATGCAGAAAGTCTCAGTGCGGCGGCAACAGGAGCGTATCCAGATTGATGCGCGATGCTGTACATGACCGCAATATCGCCGCGAAACCGGATCCTCGATGATGCAACCGCTCGCCTTCACCCTTTCCGCCCTCGTCCTCTTGGCGACGCCGGGCCCGACGAACACCTTGCTCTGGCTCTCCGGCGCCGCGGTCGGTTTTCGGCGCTCGGCGCAGCTGCTCCTAGGCGAACTCGGCGGTTATCTCGCGGTGATCATTCCAGCCGTGGCGCTGCTTGCGCCATTTCTCGCGGCGCATCCGCAGATCGGGCTCGCGCTCCGGATCGTGGCTGCCTTCTGGGTCCTTTTCCTCGCCTATGCACTGTGGACCACCGGTGACGACAACCGGGCTTCGCCCGAGATCACCACCCAACGGGTGTTCGTTACGACGCTTCTCAATCCCAAGGCCCTGATCGTAGCCCTGGTGCTTTTGCCGCAGACCGGACTGGTGGCGACGATACCGTGGATCACAGGGTTTTCGCTGCTCGTCGTTGTCGCCGGCTCGTTCTGGATCGGCGCCGGCGCCATGCTCATCCGGCTGTCGCGCGGCGCGCACATGTCCAATCTGCCGCGCCGCATTGCCGCCGTCTGTCTCGCGGTGTTCTCCTTCGGCATCGCCGGCAGCGCGCTGGCAACGATGCTTTAATGCCGCAGATCCGCAGCGATGGCAGATCAGGCGGCTTCCGCCGTCTCGCCGAGTTCGGTGCCAAGCGCGGCGATCAACTCTTCCCAGCCCTCACGCCGATAGGCGACCTGGTCGAGCCCATCAAGAAAGGCCGCCTGCTCGGTGAAGACGATACGCGTGCCGGCGCCGTGCGGCTGGATATCGACGGTTGCCACCGAAGCGGAAATCCGCCGCTCGTTCTCAGCCATCGTATAGGCCGAGATGATGCGCCGGTTCTCGACGATATCGAGGTAAACAGTGTCGTTGTGATAGAAGGTCTTGCCGTCCTTGCTGAAGCGGCCGCTCTCGCGCCCGCCGACGCGGAAGTCGTGGCTATATTCGGCGACCGGCCACCCGTCCGCCTTGACGAACCAACGGTCGTGCGCCGCCGGATCGGCGAAGGCGCGAAAGACCTGTTCGGGCGTCGCCTTGAAAACCCGTTCGATGGTGAAGCTCGCATGTTCCACGGAATTGGCACTCATGATCTTCTCCTCTTCGATCCATTTGCGCAGACGCACCAGCGCTTCCGCGCGCAGCCAGATAACTGATTTCATTTTGAAAGCAGTTGCAAGATAATTCCACTGATGCAATAATGCAAGCAGTTTTGAAAGGACCCCAATGAAAGACGATCATCGCTCCGGCTGCCCGATCAATCTCTCGCTCGAGGTCTTTGGCGACAAATGGAGCCTGCTGATCGTCCGCGACATGATCTTCGGGGGCAAAAGGCACTTCCGCGAACTGCTGCGATCGCAGGAGGGCATCTCGTCGAACATTCTTGCTGATCGGCTGAAGATGCTTGTCGAGCAGGGAATGCTGACCAAGACGGATGACCCGACGCACAAGCAGAAGGCCATCTACAGCCTCACAGAAATGACCATCGCGCTGGTGCCGATCATGGCGCATCTCGGCGCCTGGGGGCGGCGCTACCTGCCCGTCAGCGAAGAGCTCAGCATCCGGGCCGAACTGATGGAAACCGGCGGGCCTGAGCTCTGGAACCGCTTCATGGACGAGCTTCGCTACGAGCATCTCGGACTGGCCCTCGATGGTCCGCCGCGCGTGCGCGCGACATTGCAGGCAGCCTTTGAGGATGTCGTCGCCCGCAAGACCAGGGAAAACGCGGTCGCTTGAGGACTACAAACCGATAGCCGAAAGCATGACGAAGGTGGAAAACAGCACGAAATGCGTCATGCCCTCGATGGCATTGGTTTGACCGTCGTTGAGATTGATCGCTGCAACGATCAGCGTGATCGCCACCATCACCGTCTGCACCGGCGACATCGCCATGATGAAAGGCTGGCCGGTGTAAAGCGCAATCGCCTCCATCACCGGCACGGTCAGGATCACGGTCGACAGCGATGCTCCGAGCGCGATGTTGACGACCGCCTGCATGCGATTGGCAAGTGCTGCACGCATCGCCGTCATGATCTCGGGCGACGCCGAGATTGCGGCGACGACGATGGCGGCGACGGCCGGCGGCGCGCCGCTCCCCTTGAGGCCTGAGGTCAGCAGCCCCGACATGATTTCGGCAAGCGCGCCGATCAGCACCACGCCAATGAGCAGGATCACGATCGACGGCAGCACCGGCTCGTCGGGTTCACCGGCATCATCAATCCCGTCGCTCCTCGCCCGGGGGTAGCTGTAGCTGAAGAAGTAGCTGTGCACCCCCACCTGCATGCGCAGGAACAGCGTGTAGAGCATGATCATCGCGCCGATGGTGAAGGCGGAATAGAAGTGCCACCTCGCGGCCGGCACGAATTCGGGCACGACCATCGAAATGCCCATCGCCGTCAGGATCATGACGCTGTAGGTGCGCGCGGAATTGTCGTTGTAGGGTTGCTCTCCGTGTTTCAGCCCGCCAAGCAGCGCGGCAAGACCGAGAATGCCGTTGATATCGAGCATCACGGCGGAATAGATCGTGTCGCGCACCAGCGTCGGCGAACTCTCGCCGGTCATCATGATCGCCAGAATGATCACTTCCACCAGCACGGCGGACAGCGTCAGGATCATCGTGCCATAGGGGTCGCCGACCTTGGCCGCGAGGACTTCGGCGTGATGGGCGACCCGCATCGACGCCAGCACGATCGCACCCACCAATGCGGCCGCCCCAACGAGCGAAGCTACCTGCCCCATTTCGAGCAAGGGGTGCTCCAGCACAAAACCGGCAATCGCGGCAACCAAGGCGGCGAACAGCAGACGTTCGGATTTCAGCACCGCCAACAAATGAGCCCCCTCGCCGGCTAAACTCAAGCAACGACAAGGACTATAGAAGCGGGCCACTCTATTTCAATCGGAACGACCAAGGATTATTTTCCTCCCTGTTCTTTACCACCCTGGCCGGCTTGGTTAATCTACTGTCGAATAAGGACGTGCGGCCGTCGCCGCCCTGCCGCGGAACAGACATTCATGCTGTCACACGACACCATCTGGCACGCCATCGATGCGTTGGCCGAGCGCCACCAGCTCTCGCCGTCCGGGCTTGCGCGCCGCGCCGGGCTCGACCCGACGTCCTTCAACAAATCCAAGCGCCAGTCCGCCGATGGCCGCGAGCGCTGGCCGTCGACGGAATCGATCGCCAAGGTGCTGGATGCGACCGGTGCGACCATCGACCAGTTCATGGCGCTGATGCGCCCTGACGCCGCCCGAACCGAGCCGTATAAACCCGCCATACCGCTGATCGGTTTTGCCCAGGCTGGCGCTGGCGGCTTCTTCGACGATGGCGGGTTTCCGGCCGGCCAGGGCTGGGACGTCGTCGATTTCCCGGCGGCGGCCGAGCGACGCGCCGGCATCTATGCGCTCGAGATCCAGGGCGAAAGCATGCTGCCGCTCTATCGCGACGGCGACGTTCTGATCGTCGACCCGGGCGCGCAGGTCCGGCGCGGCGACCGTGTCGTGGTCAAGACCCGCGAAGGCGAGGTTATGGCGAAAATCCTGGTGCGGCATACTCCACGCAATATCGAACTGCTATCGCTCAATCCGGAACATCCCAACCGGAGTTTCGAGATGAGCGAAGTCGAATGGATTGCCCGGATCATCTGGGCCAGCCAATAGGACATCTTTCCTGATGCGGCAGCAACTGGTCACCCTGGCAGGCGGGATTGCCGCCATAGCGCTCTATACCGGCATCCTCTATGCCGGCGCCACGACGATCCGCGACCGGGAAAGTGGCGCCACGCCGGACTTCGTGCTCGAAACGCCCGACATGGGGGAAACGCAGCCTGAGGTCGGCGCCGAAGACGTGCCGTTCGACATGACGGCCCCTGAACAGAACGACACGGTGCCTGATGGTGGCCAGAGCGAAAGCAGCTCCCACTCGACCGAGACCACTGCCCGCGCCATCGAACCGCAACAGTTTGGTCTGCCCGACGAAGTCACGACGAAGCCACTCGAACGCATAGAACCGCGAACGCCGCTGTCGGATACCGACAGGGACAAGCCGAAGGCGCCGACGGTCCTCCAACAGCCGATGGCGCTCGCCGCCGGGCTCATCCGCTTCGGCAAGATAACACTGCAACTCGACGGCATCGAGCCGGAAGCGGCGGAACGGACCTGCGAAAGCGCCGGCAAAAGCTGGCCCTGCGGCATGGTCGCCCGGACCGCCTTCCGCAACTTCCTGCGTGCCCGTGCGGTCAACTGCGACATCCCCGGAGACGGAACGGGCGAGACCGTCACCGCCCGGTGCACCGTCGGCGGCCAGGATCCTGCCGCCTGGCTGGTTGCCAATGGCTGGGCGACACCGTTGCCGGGCTCGGTGCTTGAAGAGCAGGCCGAAGCGGCACGCAAGTCAAGGCTTGGCTTCTACGGCGATGACCCGCGCGATTTTCGCCAAACGCCGATGCCGTTCGACGATCCGAGCGCCGCTGCAACGATGGACGAAGCGGCACCGGACTTGTAAGGAACGGCGGAACACACCAGTTCTTCCTACAGCGCCGCGCGTCTTATTAGACGCGCAGACGTCGCTGCAGCAGACACTTTGCGGAAAGCCTCCATGCCACCCAACCTCAGCCAGCACGAAGCCCTTGTCTATGTCATGGTGATGATGTCGGCGGTCGACCGGGAGATGAGCGACGACGAGTTCGCGCGCATCGGCAGGCTCGTGCAGTTTCTTCCCGCCTTCGAAGGCTTCGACGAGGACCAGCTTGTGCTCGTCGGCCACGAATGCTCAGCCCAGCTTGCCGCCCCTGAAGGCCTCGACATCGTGCTTGAGATCGTTCGCGAGGCGCTGCCGGAGAGGCTTTACGAGACGGCTTATGCGCTCGCCGTCGAGATTGCGGCCGCCGACCAGCGCATCCGCAACGAGGAGATCCGCCTTTTGCAGTTGCTGCGTGATCGCCTCGGCCTCGACAAGCTTACCTGCGCTGCAATCGAACGCGGCGCGCTCGCCCGCTTCCGCAGGTAACGGCGGGCCGATCCGGCCGGTTCACGTCAACGTGTCTTGGCGCTCTCCTGCCGAAGCGTGATATCGCTTCACCGAAAAACGGCAGCGAGGCCTGAGGGATGCAGCTTTTCGGCGTGACCGAACCCATGTGGCGCCTTTTGGCCTTTCTCTCGGTCTTTGCCGCCATGGCGGCGCTCGAGCTTCTGCACCCGAGGCTGGAGCGGCCGGAACTGCAAAAGGCGCTGAAGGCGCGCCGCTGGTTTACCAACCTCTCTATCCTGGTTCTGTCCTCGCTTTCGCTGCGGCTGATCTTCCCGGCCGCTGCCACGGGCGCGGCACTCTGGGCTGAAGCGCGGGGATACGGCCTGCTGCCGGCATTGGGCGTTCCTCCGCTCGTGGCCGGCGCAATCGCCTTCGTCTTGCTCGACTTCGCCGTCTGGCTGGAACATGTCGCCTTTCACAAGGTCCCCGCCCTATGGCGAATGCACCGGGTTCATCACGCCGACCCGGGCGTCGACCTGACCACGGCGCTGCGCTTTCATCCGCTGGAGATCGTCGTCTCGATGATCTGGAAGATTGCCGTCGTCGTCGCGCTCGGCGCACCTGCCGTCGCCGTGCTGATGTTCGAGATCGTGCTGAATGCCGCTGCCATGTTCAACCATGCCAATCTGCGGCTGCCACCCCGCCTCGACCGGGCGCTGCGGCCGCTGATCGTCACGCCCGACATGCACCGCATCCACCACTCGACCGAGCGCTCGGAAACGGATTCGAACTACGGCTTCAACCTGGCGATCTGGGACCGGCTGTTCTCGACCTATACGGATCGGCCGCGACGGGGCGACGATGCGATCGAAACGGGGTTGACCGCCTATGGCCGCAGCGAGCCGACCAAGCTTTTGTGGTCGTTACTCCTGCCCTTCCGTCGCAGTTGATTTGGAGCATGTCCGCGCAAAGTGTGCGGCGGTTTGGCGACATAAACTGCAGAGCGTTTCTGTCTCAGAGGAGCCGCTGAAACGCTCCTAGTAAATTCCGTTCGGGAAATAGCGCAGGTAGATCTCGTCGAGCCGCCCACTGCGCGAAAGCGCCAGCAAGGCGTGATCGATCGCCTGCGTCAGCGCCGGCTCGGCCTTGCGGTTCATGATCGTCAGGCCCTCGCCAAGAAAGCGTTGCGAGAAATAGGCGCCGTCGACAAGCGCGCAGCATCCGGCGGCAGCGCTGCCGGACACCCAGAAGGAAAGCTGCATGCCGTCGGAAAAGACGGCTGCGACCTCGCCCTTCTGCAGAGCGGCGAGCATGGCATCGCGATCGGGAAAGATCCTGGCTTCAAGCTTGGGGAAAAAGGCCCTGAACATCACCTCATGCGTGGTGCCGGAAACGACGCCCACCGCCTTGCCCTTCAGGCCCGACGGATCGGAGACGGCGCCGGCTGCCTTGGTGTTGACGGCGAAGCGCGCAGGAAGCCGTATGAACGGCCTGGAGAAGCCGAAGCGCTGACGCAGTTCCGGACTGACGGAGATGCCGGCGGCGACCGCCTCGCCCTGTCCCTCTTCCAGCGCCGGGAGCAGCTCGGCATAGGTGACCGCCTGGATCTGGCATTTGGCTTCGATATCGAGTTCGCGGCAGATCTCGCGCACCAGGTCGACATGGAAGCCCGAAAGCTTGCCCGATTGGTCGATGAAGTTGAACGGCGGGAAATCCACCGTGGTCAGGAACCGTAGGCGCGCAAGGCCGGTCAGATCCGGCTTGGCAATGCGCTCGCGCGCATCGAACAGATTGGGCAGATCCCTGGGCTGGGCGGCAAGCGAACCGGCCATCAGATACACGCACAGAGCCAGCAGTCGGTGGATTTTCATGGGCAATGGCCAGCGCGTCTCTTGGTGGTACCGCACGGCCAGCGCGGCCGCAGATGATTCATGGGTGATGACAAGATTAGCCGGATGGAACCGGGCTGGCTACTGGCTTCGGCGTCCGACGGTTCGGGCCGTCGCACGCAGGAGTGCCGGCTCAAAGCGCGATGGGCTGACATTGAAGAAAAAAGTGGAGCGGGTGATCGGGATCGAACCGACGACATCAAGCTTGGGAAGCTGGCGTTCTACCACTGAACTACACCCGCAGCGCTTCGGAAACTTCCTCAACCGCATGCATCTGTCAAGGACCGTTGCGCCGCGTTGCCGCGCAACGGCACTTTTTCTGTTACTCCGCGTGGAAATGCTTGGAGAGCTTGAGACCCTGAGCCTGATAGTTGGAGCCAAGACCGAGGCCGTAAAGTCCCTCCGGGCGTTCCAGCATATGTTCATAGACCAGCCGGCCGACGATCTGGCCATGCTCGAGGATGAAGGGAACCTCGTGGCTGCGGACTTCGAGCACCGCTCGGCTGCCGCTGCCGCCGGCAGAGGCATGGCCGAAGCCCGGATCGAAGAAGCCGGCATAATGCACGCGGAATTCACCGACCAATGGATCGAACGGCGTCATCTCGGCAGCGTAGAGCGGCGGAACATGCACAGCTTCGCGCGAAACGAGGATGTAGAATTCGTCGGGATCGAGGATCAGCTCGTCGCGGCCACGGCTATAGAGCGGCTCCCAGAAGTCGAACACGGCATGCTGCGCCTTCTTGTCGACATCGACGACCGCGGTGTGATGCTTGCCGCGGTAGCCGATCAGTCCGTCCGGGCCCGTACCCTTGAGATCGATCGAGAGCGCGATCCCGCCGCCGCTGACATTGGGCTTGTCGCTCGCAACCAGCATATCGCTTTCATGCAGCGCCAGCAGTTCCTGCTCGGAGAGCAGCGACTGGCCGGTGCGGAAGCGGATCTGCGACAGGCGCGAACCGCGCCGCACGACGATCGGGAAGGTGCGCGGGCTGATTTCGAGGTAAAGCGGTCCGCGATATCCAGCCGGGATCTTGTCGAACTCCTGGGCGCGATCGGTGATGACGCGGGTGAAGATGTCGAGGCGACCGGTCGAGCTCTTCGGATTTGCCGAAGCCGACATGGTCTCCGGCAGATCGAGGCTTTCCATCAGCGGCACGATATAAACGCAGCCGGTTTCCAGCACGGCGCCGTCGGAGAGATCGACGACATGCAGTTTCAGCCGGTCGAGCTTGTCGGCAACGAGATGCGCCGGCCCCGGCATGAAGCTCGCGCGCACGCGAAATGCCTTGGCGCCGAGGCGCAGGTCGAGGCTTGCCGGCTGGATCTGATCGGTATCCAGCGCCTTTTCGCTTTTCAAGCGTCCGGTCGCAAACAGCGCGGCGATCGCGCGGTCGGCCAAAATCCCAGTCTCGCGGCCCATTTCGATCCTCTTTTCAGTTGCGAGACAAAACCAAACTCCAGGAATTGACGCAAGCGCACCCAAGCAGTATTGGAGCTTTATCCCGTGGTGATTTGGCCGGTCGGCTTGCAGCCACGTTAAACAAGTAGCTAAAAAGGCCGGGTTTCAAACCGGCCCTTCACGCGGCCGGTTTTTTTGTTTTTGAAGGTGATCGTCACATGAGCAAAAACTGGCGCCCGGCAACCCAACTCGTCCACGGCGGAACGACCCGCTCCCAGCACGGCGAGACGTCCGAGGCGATCTTCCTCACCCAGGGCTTCGTCTACGAGACATCCGAGGCGGCGGAAGCACGCTTCAAGGGCGAGACCGAAGGCTTCATCTATGCCCGTTACGGCAGCCCTACCAACGACATGTTTGAAAAGCGCATGTGCATGCTGGAAGGCGCCGAAGACGCGCGCGCCACGGCATCAGGCATGGCTGCCGTCACTGCCGCCATTTTATGCCAGCTGAAGGCCGGCGACCACATCGTTGCCGCCCGCGCCCTCTTCGGCTCCTGCCGCTGGGTGGTCGAGACGCTGGCCCCGAAATACGGCATCGAATGCACGCTGGTCGACGGACGCGATCTCGCGAACTGGGAAAAGGCGATCCAGAAGAACACCAAGGTCTTCTTCCTGGAAAGCCCGACCAACCCGACGCTGGAAGTGATCGACATTTCAGGCGTTTCTCGGCTCGCCAACCAGATCGGCGCCAAGGTCGTGGTCGACAACGTCTTCGCCACGCCGCTGTTCCAGAAGCCGCTGGAACTCGGCGCGCATATCGTCGTCTATTCCGCCACCAAGCATATCGACGGCCAGGGCCGGTGCCTCGGTGGCGTGGTTCTGTCCGACAAGGACTGGATCAACGAGCATCTGCATGACTACTTCCGCCACACCGGCCCGGCGATGTCGCCGTTCAACGCCTGGACGTTGCTGAAGGGCATCGAGACGCTGCCGCTGCGCGTCAAGCAGCAGACCGAAAACGCCCGTCGCGTCGCCGACTTCCTCGCCGAGCAGCCGCAGATCGCCAAGGTGATCTACCCCGGCCGCGCGGACCATCCGCAGGCCGACATCATCGCCAAGCAGATGACCGGCGGTTCGACCCTTGTCGCCTTCGAACTCAAGGGCGGCAAGGATGCGGCCTTCGCACTGCAGAACGCACTGCAGATCGCCCGCATCTCCAACAATCTTGGCGATTCCAAAAGCCTGATCACCCATCCGGCGACGACGACGCACAAGAACCTGACGGACGAAGCTCGCGACGAGCTCGGCATTTCCGCCGGCACCGTTCGTTTCTCCGCCGGTATCGAGGACAGCGACGACATCGTCGAGGACTTCGCCCGCGCGCTGAAGACCGTCAAGGCCTGATACCCACGAACAAGACGGCCGCCCCGAGATCGGCGGCGGCCGCTACTCGACGTCGCGAAAACGCGTTCGCGCGAGCACAATGCGCGATAGCGCGGTGTAGAGGCAGACGACCGCAAACAGCGCCGCCAGCAGCGGAAACCACGTCGGGAACAGGCAGAAGGCCAGGAAGGCGGCGATCGTCTCCGTCGCCTCGGCAAGCCCGGTGGTGAAGTAGAGCGATTTTGCCCCCCGCACATCCGTCGTCATCGCTCGCTTTTCGGCCATAATGGCATAGGCGAGAAAACTCGATCCGTTGACGTAGAACGAGAAGAGCAGCAGACCGCCGACAAGACCGTTGGCCTGCGGATCGGCGCCGATGAAGCCGAGCGGGATGGCACCGTAGAAGGCGAAGTCGAGCACGATGTCGAGGAAACCACCGAAATCGGTTTTGCGCGTGGCGCGTGCCACCGCACCATCAAGTCCATCGCAAAGCCGGCTAACGACGATAACAATGGCGGCGGCAAGGTAGTATTGTCCGGCAATGAGGACAGCGGCAACGAGGCCGAGCGCGAGGCCGGTGATCGTGACCGCATTGGCACCGACACCCCCGCGGGCAAGTGCTGCACCGAGCCGATCCAGTATCGGATCCAGATGTTTTCTCACCGCGCCATCAAGCATCGGCCTCGCCTTTCCGCAGACTTGCCGCCGACGCATGCAATCCTGCCGTTATTCTTGACGAAACCATCTTGCTGTAGAATACCCTGAAAGACTTGAAACAAGGTGTTGCTCATGTATCGCGCGCTCACTCGCGACATAGAAGTTACGGTGGAGCCTTATTATCTGGAAGAGCAATCTGATCCGGATGACAGCCGCTATGTCTGGGGCTACCGCATCGTCATCGCCAACCATTCGGCCGAGTCGGTTCGGCTGATGACACGCTACTGGCATATTACCGACGAGAACGGCCAGGTGGACGAAGTCAGCGGGCCCGGTGTCATCGGAGAGCAACCGTTGCTGAACCCCGGCGATACCTACGAATATTCCTCCGGATGCCCGCTCGATACGCCGTCCGGCGTCATGTTCGGCCACTACAGCATGGAATCGGAAGGCGGAGAACACTTCAACGTGGCAATCCCCGCCTTCTCGCTTGATTCACCAGGGCTCGTTCGAACCCTGAATTGAGGCATCCTACTGCTGGCGGACCTCGCTTGCCTCGAAGCGATAGGTGGTCGAGCAGAACTCGCACGTCACCTTGATCAAGCCGTCCTCGATGGTGCTCTCGATATCGTCGGCGTGCAGTCCGGTGAGCACCGAGCGGATCTTTTCGCGCGAACAGCTGCAGCGATCATAGACCGCCTGCGGCTCGTAGACGCGAACGCCGCGCTCGTGGAACAGCCGATAGAGCAGACGTTCCGTGCCGACCATCGGGTCGGTCAGTTCGTCGGCATCGATCGTCTCGACCATGACCTTGGCTTCCGCCCAGAGATCGTCCTCGTCGAAGAGATCCTCGTTGTCGTCGCCGTCACCCCCCGAAAGATCCGGTTGGCGCATGCGCTCCGGCGCATCCGGCAGGAACTGCGCGACCATGCCGCCGGCGCGCCAGCGATGGCGCGGCTTGCCGTTCTCGTCGCGGTCGAGCAGTTCGGCAACGCCGAGGCGCACCTTGGTCGGGATCTGCTCCGACTGGCGGAAGTAGACGCCGGCAATCTCCTCGAGCGTGGCGCCATCGAGCGCAACGATGCCCTGATAGCGCTGGGTATGGGCACCCTGATCGATGGTGAAGGCGAGAACGCCCTTGCCCAGCAGCTCATGCGACTGGGTGCGTCCGTCCTTCAGAGCTTCCTCCAGCGCTTCCTCGTTGAAACGGGCATAGGCGCGCACCCGATCGGGCGTGGCAAAATCGGCGACGACAAGATCGACCGGGCCGTCGCTCTTCGTCTGGACGATAAGCTTGCCGTCGAACTTCAGCGACGTTCCGAGCAGCACGGTCAGCACCACGGTCTCGGCAACCAGCCGCGCGACCGGAAGCGGATAGTTGTGGCGCTCGAGGATCGCATCGAGCATCGGGCCGAGCTGAACGGCGCGGCCACGCACATCGAGGCCCTCCACCTGGAAGGGCACGACATGATCGTCACCGGCAAAGTCGAATTCGCCAAGTCCTGGTGCCATCTCAGTCATCTGCTGCTCCTTACGTCACTAAAGCGCGTCGCGATCGCCAGGATTCGCTGACTGCGCTTCAAGTTTTTGTTCTTGTGCATATCGTTATCGCAAAACCGCTGCGCACTTTTCCGCGACATGCTTGGGAGAGGGCCGCGCAGAGAACATAAACATCCTCCGGTGCAGCCTGCCCGTTATCCTATTCGATCCCGCCATAAACGGATTTGTCTAGCAGGCATGTGCCGTTTTGCCGGCCGATCATGCGCTGCCTGTCGTCAGGTAACGTCCGTTGTTTCCACCCCGGAACGTCCCGCATTCGGCCTAAATCGTGTCGCATGCGGGAAATTTCAATAGGCAGACGCGCCGATCAGACGAGCCCCATGCACCAGGCGATGATCGACTTCTGTGCGTGCAGCCTGTTTTCCGCCTCGTCGAATACCACCGACTGCGGCCCGTCGATGACCTCGTCGGTCACTTCCTCGCCGCGATGCGCCGGCAGGCAGTGCATGAACAGTGCGTCCGGCGAGGCGTGCCTCATCAGCGCGTCGTTGACCTGGAAGGGCTGGAAGACGTTGTGGCCGCGAGCGCGATGCTCCTGGTTCATGGAAATCCAGGTGTCGGTAACGACGCAATGCGCGCCGGCAACGGCCTGCTCGGCCTCATGGCAAAGCAGGATCTCGCCGCCATTGTTGCGCGCCCAGTTGAGGATCTTGTCGTGCGGCTCGGAACCGAGCGGCACCGCCATGTTCATGCGGTAGCCGAAACGGGCCGAGCCCTCGATCAGCGAGTGAAGCACGTTGTTTCCGTCGCCGGTCCAGGCGATGGTCTTGCCCTTCACCGGGCCGCGATGCTCCTCGAAGGTCATGATATCGGCCATGATCTGGCAGGGATGGGTGTCGTCGGTCAGGCCGTTGATGACGGGCACCGTGGCGTGCTCGGCAAGCTCGAGAAGACGGCGATGATCGGTGGTGCGGATCATGATCGCATCGACGTAGCGTGACAGCACCTTGGCAGTGTCGCCGATGGTCTCGGCGCGGCCGAGCTGCATTTCGGTGCCCGAGAGAAACAGGGTTTCGCCGCCGAGCTGGCGCATGCCGACGTCAAAGGAGACGCGCGTGCGGGTCGAAGGCTTTTCGAAGATCATCGCCAACATCTTGCCGGCGAGCGGCTTTTCGGCGGTTCCGGCCTTCGTCGCCGTCTTTCGCACGCGTGCGTCATCGATGATCGTGCGCAGATCGGCTGCCGTCATGGCCGAAAGATCGATGAAATGTCTTGTGCCTGCCATCGTAGTCAATTCCTGTCTCAGAATGGCCCGTGGAGCGCGACCGGTGTCGAAGAGCCAAAAGAACGCTCGACACCTTGGGCTCGCGCATGGACCCTTGGGAAAATCGCTGCCGATCTCCGGGTTCACAAATTAGGCTGCGGCGGTACCGCTGCTGCTTCTCACGGCTTCGGCCGCGCGCTCGATCCGCGCCAGGCCTTCGCGCGCTTCCGCGGCGGTCACCGTCAGCGGCGGCAACAGGCGCAGGACGTTTTCGCCGGCCGGAACAGCCAGCAGCTTCTCCGCGCGGATCGCCTTCAGGAGATCGGCCGAAGGGCCTTTCGCCTTGATGCCGAGCATCAGGCCGTCGCCGCGGATATCCTCGATCACATCGGGGAAACGGTCCTTCAACGACGCGAGGCCCTGGCGGAAGACCAGGGCCACGTCGCGGACATGCTCCAGGAAACCGTCGGCCAGGATGACGTCGAGCACGGCGTTGCCGACAGCCATGGCAAGCGGGTTGCCGCCATAGGTCGAACCGTGCGTACCGGCGACCATGCCGGCAGCCGCCTCTTCGGTCGCAAGGCAGGCACCGAGCGGGAAGCCGCCGCCGATGCCCTTGGCGACAGCCATGATATCCGGACGGATGCCAGCCCATTCATAGGCGAAAAGCTTGCCGGTGCGGCCGACGCCGGACTGGACCTCGTCGAGGATCAGCAGCAGACCGAACTCGTCGCAAAGCGCGCGCAGCTCCTGCATGAATTCCTTGGTGACCGGGCGGATGCCGCCCTCGCCCTGGATCGGCTCGATCAGGATCGCCGCCGTCTCGTCGGTGATCGCATCCTTGAGCGCCGTGATATCGCCGAAGGGAACCTGATAGAAACCCGGGGCCTTCGGGCCAAAGCCCTCGATGTACTTCTGCTGACCACCCGCCGCGATGGTCGCGATCGTGCGTCCGTGGAAGGCACCCTCGAAGGTGATGATGTGGAACTTCTCCGGATTGCCCTTGGCATAGTGGTAGCGACGCGCAGTCTTGATCGCGCATTCGAGCGCCTCGGCACCCGAGTTGGTGAAGAAGACACGATCGGCGAAGGTGACGGCCGTCAGCCGGCGTGCAAGGCTCTCCTGGCCGGGGACCTCATAAAGGTTGGACAGGTGCCAGACCTTCTCGGCCTGCGCCTTCAACGCCTCGACCAGATGCGGATGCGCATGGCCAAGCGAGTTGACGGCGACGCCGGCGGCGAAGTCGAGATAGCGCGAGCCGTCTTCGGCGATCAACCAGACGCCCTCTCCTCGCTCGAAACGCAACGGCGCACGCATGTAGGTGTCGTAAAGCGGCGTGGTTGCAGTCATGGCGAGCCTCTCCTTCATTGCTATCGGCATCGATCCGAGCCCCTGTTGAGCGCGGCAAAAAATTAAAAATGCCGCCTTGCGGCGGCGCAGGCACTATTCCTATTTCGCAGCGCAATGTCAACAAAACCAAGCTTTGCAGTGCGGTCGGACGGGTCTGATCCATGCGACGAAAAAATCACGCGACGGGGCTTGCAAAAATGCAACGCCCACCGAGCAAGTTGGGGAAAACCAAGAAATCGATTCGGCGCGATTCGCGGGACTCTTGCCACGGAGTCCGCCGGTCAGTAGGTTAATGTTCAATTACTAGACGCATGCGGCGGGCCTAGTCACCAAAAGTGTTATCGCGTTGCAGCTCCGGAGCCTGTCCGGAGCGTGGTGAGAGATTCTGTCATCGCCAACGCTGAGAACGGAGAGTGCAGAAATGAACTGGACTGACGAGCGGGTGGAAAAACTGAAGAAGCTTTGGTCCGAGGGCCTGAGCGCGAGCCAGATCGCGGCACAGCTCGGCGGCGTCAGCCGCAATGCGGTCATCGGCAAGGTTCACCGGCTGAGCCTGCCCGGCAGGGCCAAGGCTGGCGGAACCACCGCCGCGACCCGGCCGAAGCAGCGCCCGACTTCGGCGCCGCGCGCTCCGAACTACGCTTCGCGCGTCACGACACGGACGGTTACCCGTGCGGCCGGCGCGACCGTGCTCAAGGAAGAGGTCGAAGTCGATCTCGTCGCCGAACAGGATTTCCGCATCCAGACGGATGTGGTCGTGCCAATGTCGCGCCGCCTGGAGCTGACGCAGTTGACCGAGCGCACCTGCAAATGGCCGATCGGCGACCCGCTCAAGGAAGAATTCCACTTCTGCGGCAACGATTCCCCGGAAGCTTCGCCCTATTGCACATTCCATGCGCGGCTTGCCTATCAGCCGACCTCCGAGCGCCGTCGCGCTCGCTGAGACGACCGAAAACCACATGCAGAAAAGGGGCCGCACGGCCCCTTTTTTATTGGCTGCTGCATGTTTCCCTGGTTCGTATTCGCTTCAAGGAAACATGCCGCAATTCAAGATGCAACAGCGACCTTTGCGCGTCCATTAAGATGCGCGGCGCTGCAGTGGCCGGCTGGCTCAGCTTTCGAGCGAGTAGCCGGCACCGCGAACGGTGCGGATGACATCAGGCATGCTCGAGAAATTCAGTGCCTTGCGCAAGCGACCGACATGCACGTCGACGGTGCGCTCGTCGACATAGATATCGTGGCCCCAGACGCCATCAAGGAGTTGCGAGCGCGAGAACACCCGGCCCGGCGACGACATCAGGAATTCGAGCAGGCGGAATTCCGTCGGACCAAGGCGGACCTCGCGGGTGCGGCGATGCACGCGATGGGTCTCGCGATCGAGCTCGATGTCGCCGCAGCGAAGCAGCGTCGAGAGGACCTCGGGCTTGGCGCGCCGCAGCATCGCCTTGACACGGGCCATCAGCTCCGGGGTCGAGAACGGCTTGACGACATAATCGTCGGCGCCGGTGGCAAGGCCACGAACCCGCTCGCTCTCCTCGCCGCGCGCCGTCAGCATGATGATCGGCAGGCGCTCGGTTTCCGGACGTTGGCGCAGCCGGCGGCAAAGCTCGATGCCGGAAACGCCCGGCAGCATCCAGTCGAGGATCAGGAGATCCGGGAGGCGCTCCTGTAGGCGGATCTCCGCCTCGTCTCCGCGCAGGATCGTATCAACATCGAACCCTTCGGCTTCGAGGTTATAACGCAGCAGGACACTCAGCGCCTCTTCGTCTTCGACAACGGCGATTTTCGGCAACATCAGGCAACGTCTCCTTACCCAGAGCGTCTCGCGTTCGATCGAACGCAAAGAGATGCTCGAACATATAGAATCTGGAGCACTCCGCGCGTTTTCATAGGCACGCGCGAAAACGTATAGCTTCAGACGCAGTAGAGCAGGGCCGCAACCAGGGCTGCGACCGGAGCAGGTTCATAAGCAGGCACTCGAACGTATCCGGGTCTTAAAGCGCGTCGCGATCTCTAAGATGCGCTTGTTGTGCTTTAAGTTCTTGTTTTTGCACATGTCGTTATCGCAAAACCGCTGCGCACTTTTGCGCGACATGCGTTAGTCCTTCACGGCACCCAGCGTCGACGTATTGTCGTCCTTCGGACGCTCGCCTTCCGGCTGCGCGCCCGTCGCCATGTAGTAGATCGTCTCGGCGATATTGGTGGCGTGGTCGCCGATACGCTCGATGTTCTTGGCACAGAAGAGAAGATGCGTGCAGGGCGTGATGTTGCGCGGATCTTCCATCATGTAGGTGAGCAGCTCGCGGAACAGCGAGGTGTAGATCGCGTCGATCTCCTCGTCGCGCTCGCGGATGCTGTTGGCCTTCTCCGGCGAGCGGGAAGCGTAGACGTCGAGGACTTCCTTGAGCTGCACCAGCGCAAGCTCTGCCAGGTGTTCGAGACCGCGCGCCAGCTTGCGCGGGATGCCGGAGCCGGCAACCGCGATGACACGCTTGGCGTTGTTCTTGCCGAGGTCGCCGACGCGCTCCAGATCGGACGCGATGCGGATCGATCCCATGATCTCGCGCAGGTCGGCAGCAACGGGCTGGCGCTTGGCGATGGTGACGATTGCCTTTTCGCCGATCTGGCGTTCGGCTTCATCGAGGATGGTGTCGTCGGAGATCACCTTCTGCGCCAAGGCGAGGTCAGAATTGACAAGCGCACGAACGGATTCGCCCACCATCTGCTCGGCAAGCCCGCCCATCTCGGAGATGCGGCGCGTGAGATATTTCAGTTCTTCGTCGTAGGCGGACATTATGTGCATGGACATAGTCTTCGATCCTTGCGGGCGCGTTCAGGAAACGGGGTGAAGAGGAGCTTCGGCCATCAACCGAACCGGCCCATGATGTAGTCCTGGGTACGCTGGTCATCCGGATTGGTGAACATCTTGTCGGTGTCGTTCTCCTCGACAAGATTGCCGAGGTGGAACATGGCAGTGCGCTGCGAAACACGCGCCGCCTGCTGCATCGAGTGGGTGACGATGACGATCGTGAAGTTGGTACGCAGCTCGTGGATCAGTTCCTCGACCTTGGCCGTCGCGATCGGATCGAGCGCCGAACAGGGCTCGTCCATCAGGATCACTTCAGGGCTGACGGCAACGGCGCGCGCGATGCACAGACGCTGCTGCTGGCCGCCCGAAAGACCGGTGCCCGGCTCCTGCAGGCGATCCTTCACCTCGTTCCACAAACCAGCCTTCTGCAGGCTGGTCTCGACGACTTCGTCGAACTCAGACTTGGTGCGGGCAAGCCCGTGGATGCGCGGGCCGTAGGCGACGTTGTCGTAGATCGACTTCGGGAACGGGTTCGGCTTCTGGAACACCATGCCGACGCGGGCTCGCAGTTCCACGACGTCGATCGTCGGGTCGTAGATGTCGTCTTCATCGAGCGTGATCTTGCCGGTGACGCGGCAGTTCTCGATGGTGTCGTTCATGCGGTTCAGCGTGCGCAGGAAGGTCGACTTGCCGCAGCCCGAAGGGCCGATCAGCGCTGTCACCGTGTTCTCGCGGATATTGAGATTGACGTCGAAAAGCGCACGCTTCTCGCCGTAGTAGACCGACACATCCTTGCCGATCATCTTGTAGGGCACGGTGTTCATTTTCTGATCCAAGGCTTTTTCGACTGCTGCTTCTGACATGATGTTCATAGTAATTACCTCACTACCAACGGCGCTCAAAGCGACGTCGCAACAGAATGGCGCCAAGGTTCATGACGACGAGGAAGATGAGAAGAATGATGATCGCGCCGGATGTGCGCTCGACGAAGGCGCGTTCCGCCTCGTTGGCCCACATGTAGATCTGCACCGGCAGCGCGGTCGACGGCTCCATCGGCGAGCCGGGATAATCGACGACGAAGGCGACCATGCCGATCAACAGCAGCGGCGCGGTTTCGCCAAGTGCATGGGCGAGACCGATGATCGTGCCGGTCAGGATGCCCGGCATCGCCAGCGGCAGGACGTGGTGGAAGATGGTCTGCATCTTCGACGCACCGAGACCGAGCGCTGCCGAGCGGATCGACGGCGGGACCGCCTTCAACGCTGCACGGGTGGCGATGATGATCGTCGGCAGGGTCATCAGCGTCAGCACCAGGCCGCCGACGAGGGCGGCCGAGCGCGGCATGCCGGCGAAGTTGATGAATACGGCCAACCCCAAGAGACCGTAGACGATCGACGGAACGGCGGCGAGATTGTTGATGTTGACCTCGATGAGATCGGTCAGCCGGTTCTTCGGCGCAAACTCTTCGAGATAGATCGAGGCGGCAACGCCGATCGGCAGCGACAGCACGAGCACGATCAGCATCATGAACAGCGAACCGAGGGCGGCAACGCCGACGCCTGCCGCTTCCGGACGGCTCGAGGCACCGAAGGTGAAGATGCCGGTGTTGAAGCTCTTCTTCAGGACGCCGGCGCTTGCAAGCTCGTTCATCCAGGTGACCTGCTGGTCCTTGACCTTGCGCTTGCTCTCATCGACCTTCAGGTCGATCTGCCCCTTGAAGGCGGAGTCGACATTGGCTTCGGCGAGCAGTGTCACCGGTATGGTCTTGCCGATAACCGACGGGTCGGCGACGACGATGTCGCGCAACAGCGTGCGGGAGCTTGCAGACACCATGTCGGTGGCCCGCTTGACCAGCGGACGATTGCTCGGATCGATGCCGAGCTGCTTGATCAGCGCATCGCGGACCAGCAGCGGATAGTTGGCCGCCACCAGCACCTTGCCGTCGGTCGCGCGCTCACCCTTGGGATCGATGACCTTTTCGGTGAATTCGATCGGCAGCGTGATCGTCGTCTGCTGGAACGCGGTGTAGCCGTTGGAGATCACCGTCCACAGCAGCAGAGCGAGGAAGAACAGGCCAAGACTGATGGCGCTGATGCCATAGGCACGGAACCGACGCTCGGCCGCGTAGCGACGCTTGATGCCGATATCACGCTTGGCGGATGCGGGGCGGACGGAGATCCGGACGGCCGGGGAAGCGATGTCGGTCATTCGTACTGTTCCCGATATTTGCGCACGATGTAGAGCGCGTAAATGTTGAGGCCGAGCGTGATAACGAAGAGCGTGATGCCGAGTGCGAAGGCAACCAGCGTCTGCGGCGAGGTGAACTCAAGGTCACCCGTCAGCTGGTTGACGATCTTCACCGTCACCGTGGTCATCGGCTCGAAAGGATTGATTTGCATGCGGGCCGCGACACCGGCGGCAAGCACCACGATCATCGTCTCGCCGACGGCACGCGAGGCGGTCAAAAGCAGAGCGCCGACAATGCCCGGAAGTGCTGCGGGAAGGATGACCTTCTTGACTGTCTCGGAGCGGGTGGCACCAAGGCCGAGCGAACCGTCGCGCAGGGCCCGCGGTACCTGGGTAATGATGTCATCGGAAAGCGAGGACACGAACGGGATCAGCATGATGCCCATGACGATGCCGGCGGTCACGACGCTCTGTGCCTGGATGAAGTTCTGATAATTGCCGGTGACGAGACCGTTCAGTTGGGCAGAGATATCGCGCAGGAATGGGCCGACGGTCACAAGTGCGAAGAAACCGTAGACGATGGTCGGGATGCCGGCGAGCACTTCGAGCAGGGGCTTTGCCGTCGAACGCAGTCGTGGGCTGGCATATTCCGCCATGTAGATGGCGGCAAACAGGCCGATCGGCACCGCAAACAGCATGGCGACGAAGGCGATGTAGAGCGTACCGGCGAGAAGCGGGATCAGGCCGAACTGGCCGGAGGAGCCACCGCTTCCGGCGGCAGCAAACCGGGGGTCCCAGACCGTGCCGAAGAAGAACTCGAAGGGTGAAACCATCGTGAAGAAGCGGCCGGCTTCCGACAGCATAGAGGCGATGATGCCGACCGTCGTCAGGATGGCGATCGAGGACGCTACGATCAGCGCGCCGAGCATGACGCGCTCGACCTGGTTGCGGGCGCGGAAGCGGGTGGCGATGTTGCGGATGGCATAAAAGCCGCCGGCAATCGCGATCAGCAGGACGACGGCGCTCATCAGCCAGCGATTGGTGGCGCTCATCGCGTTGAAATGCTGGGCGGCGGTGATCATGTAGGGTTCGCCCTCGCCGGCAAGAGCCACGCCCTTGGCCGCAAGCGTCGAGCGAAGATTGGCCGAACCGCTTTCAAGCGCCGAAACTTCTTCGGCCGTCAACCGCTTCAGGCCGCCGGCGACCGACTTGACCTGGCCAAGCGCCAGCTCGACCGTGGCGCCGCCCTGCGTCTGCACCGTCTCGGGCAAGGTCGCCCGGGTGCTGGAGTCGATATACATGGGCGCGGCGACGAGCCAGGCGCCGAGTACGAGCGCCGCTGGAAGGATCGCCCAGATGGCGACATAGCTGCCGTGATAGCCGGGTAAGGAATGCAGATTGGAGAGCTTGCCGCCAGCCTGTGCGAAGGAGCGCGCACGACCCCCAAAATAAGAAATAAAACCAATTACAACAATGAGCAAAAGAAGAAATGAAGTACTCATCGGCACGTCTCCGCGGCGTGACGCTCAATGCGCTGCCGGCAGTTCGGATGGAGGCATGCCCCGGCGCGAGACCATCGCGCCGGGGCTTGTCAGTATCAGAGCATGTTGCCGGCTGCGAAAGCCTTGCGAACTTCTTCGCGCTCGGCGTCCGGAGCAGCGACGAGGCCGTATTCTGCAAGCGGGCTTTCCGGGCCGATCATCTGATCGTCGAGGAAGAACTCAACATATTCCTTGAGGCCCGCGATAACGCCGAGATGTGCCTTCTTGACGTAGAAGTACAGCGGGCGGGAAACCGGGTATTCGCCGGAAGCGATCGTTTCGGTCGACGGAACGATGCCGTTGACGGTGGCGACCTTCAGCTTGTCGGCGTTGTTTTCGTAGAAGGACAGGCCGAATACGCCGATGCCGTTCTTGTTGGCAGCGATACGGGCCAGCGTTTCGGTGTAGTCGCCGTCGATGTCGACAGCCATGCCGTCCTTGCGGACTGCGACGCACTTGCTGTGCTGCTGCTTCTCATCGGCAACGGCGGCCTTGATGACGTCAATGGCGCCAGCTTCCTTGCAACCTGCGGCCAGGATCTTCTCTTCGAAGACTTCGCGCGTGCCGTGCTTTTCGCCCGGGATGAAGGCGGCGATGTCGGCGTCCGGCAGAGCGGAGTTGACTTCAGACCACTTCTTGTAAGGGTTGGCAACGAGCTTGCCGTCGACGACGATTTCGGCAGCCAGACCCTTGTAGAGATCAACGGGCTTCAGGGCGAGGTCGGCGTTGCCGGCGTCGGTTGCGAAGACGATGCCGTCATAACCGATCTGGATTTCCTGGATCTCGGTGACGCCGGCGGCCTTGCAGGCCTCGACTTCGCTGTCCTTGATCTTGCGGGAGGAGTTGGCGATGTCGATGGTATCATGGCCAACGCCCTTGCAGAATTCCTTCAGGCCGGCCGAGGAGCCGCCGGATTCGACAACCGGGGTCTTGAAGTCCGGGAACGTTTCGCCGAACGTCTCGGCGACGATCTTTGCGTAGGGAAGAACGGTCGAGGAGCCGGCGACCTGAACCTGATCGCGCGCGGCAGCCACGCCGGCGAATGCGGCGGATGCGACAAGCGCCGCTACGGTGAGTTTAAGAGCTTTCATAAAAGTTCTCCCGGAATGGGCTGGTGTTGAGTGCGCCAAGCGTTGCAGCGCTCTTCGCCGTTTGATCGGCTGCCCCTAACTAGCCGCCGATAGCCACACCTTTTATGTCAGTTTCGCGAAACATTTATGACAGCTCATGTCATTGAAAATAATAATGAAAAATGAACACAGCGGCATTATCCCGCGCCAATATGTCAAAAGCGCACGGTAAACACCGTGCCCTTGCCCAACTCCGAGTGGATCAGGAGCCGCGCGCGGTGGCGGGTCAGGATGTGCTTGACGATCGCAAGGCCGAGACCGGTGCCCTTTTTCGAGCGGCTGGCCTCCACATTGACGCGATAGAACCGCTCGGTGATGCGCGGCACATGCTCGGCCGGAATGCCGGGGCCGTAGTCTCTGACCACGACCTCCGCCTGCCCGCCGTCGTCGCCGGAAAGCTCGACATCGACCCTCTTGCCTTCCTGGCCGTATTTGCAGGCATTCTCGATCAGGTTCTCGAAAACCTCGATCAGTTCGTCGCGATCCCCCTGAACGACCACAGGCGTCTCGGGCATTGTCAGCGTGATCGTCACGTCAAGATCGCCCGCAAGCGGAGCAAGACTGTCGCGGACATGGCCGAGCAGCGGCCGCAGATCGATCGTATCGTCTGGCGCGATGTGCGATTTCAGCTCCAGCCGCGACAGCGACAGGAGGTCGTCGACGAGGCGGCTCATGCGCGTCGCCTGCTCGTGCATGATGCCGAAGAACTTCTCCTGCGCCTTCGCGTCGTTGCGCGCCGGGCCTTGCATGGTTTCGATGAAGCCGCGCAGCGACGCCAGCGGCGTGCGCAACTCGTGGCTGGCGTTGGCGACGAAGTCAGAGCGCATGCGATCGATGCGGCGGGCCTGCGAAATATCGCGGTAGGTCAAGAGAAAGATCCGGCGCCATGGGCCATCGCCACCGATTTCGGCTGGCGCCACCCGGACCACATAGACGGCATCGGACGGCAGCCGCTCGGTGTGCTCGATCTGGTTGATCTTGCCGGTCGCGATCGTCTCGCGGACCATATCGAGAATGCCGGGCGAGCGAACGCGGGCGGCAAGATAGCTGTTGGGCGGGATGGTGCCGAAAGCCTTTTCGGCAGCGATGTTCTGGAAGACGACCGTTTCATCGACAGCCACCACCAGCACCGGCATATCGAGCGCGTTCAGGGCTGGGATCAGGGCGTCGCTGGCCGCGCCCGCAACCGCGGCCACCTTTGCCGCTTTTGCGGCCTTCGGTAGCACCGAAGGCGCGCTGCGGTTGAGCAGGGCTGCGGCAAGCACGATCCAGAACGGCAGCACGACGAGGAAATGAATGCCGGCGACGGTCGCAAGCGCGGCGAGCAGCGCCGTCAGGCCGAGGAGCCAACGTTCTGCCTTCAGTCGCGGCACGAGCATCCGCCAGAACGCCTTGGAACCGTCCAGCACGATATCCTCATGAATCACTTTGTCTTCCTCCCGACCCTAAATGGTCGAGAGATAGCGACCGTTCATGACATGATTTTCACGACGCGCTTGAATCCGCAATGCAATTGTGGCCTCCTCACAGGAAATCGCTCGGGCTGGAGGAAGACCAAATGGCGTCAACGCAGGCAGCAACGAAGACCGAAAGCCGGGCGGTAGAACTCGATATCGGCGGCAAGAAGCGGCTCTTCGACATCGACAATCCCGAATTGCCGAAGTGGATCGACGAGGCCGCGTTCTCCTCCGACGACTACCCCTACAAGAAGAAGCTCGACGACGATGAATACCTGAAGACGCTGGAAAAGCTGCAGATCGAACTGGTCAAGCTGCAACTCTGGCAGCAGGCAACCGGCAAGCGCATCATCGCCCTGTTCGAGGGCCGCGACGCGGCCGGCAAGGGCGGCGCGATCCATGCGACCAGCGGCAACCTGAACCCCCGCTGGGCGCGCGTCGTCGCGCTGACGAAGCCGACAGAAACCGAGCGTGGGCAATGGTACTTCCAGCGCTACATCGCGACGATGCCGACATCAGGCGAACTCGTTCTCTACGACCGCTCTTGGTACAACCGCGCCGGCGTCGAGCCGGTCATGGGCTTCTGCACGCCCGAGCAGCACGAGCAATTCCTGAAGCAGGTGCCGCGCTTTGAAAAGATGATCGTGCACGAAGACATTCAGTTCTTCAAATTCTGGATCAACATCGGCCGCGAGATGCAGCTCAAGCGCTTTCACGACCGCTGCCATGATCCTCTGAAAATCTGGAAGCTGTCGCCGATGGATATCGCCGCACTCAACAAATGGGACGATTATACCGATAAGCGCAACCAGATGCTGAAAGAGACCCATACGGACCAGGCGCCATGGACCGTGGTGCGTGGCAACGACAAGCGGCGCGCCCGTCTCAACCTCATTCGGCACATGCTTTCCAAGCTCGATTATGAGGGCAAGGACAAGGACGCCATCGGCGAGGTCGATGACAAGATCATCGGCTCGGGCCCCGGCTTCCTGAAATAGGCCCGCGGCCTGTCGCGCAAAAGTGCGCAGCGATTTTGCGACAACGACATGCGCAAGAAAAGACGCGCGGCGCTGTAAAGCGCAACAAGAGAACACTTGAGATCGGGACGCGCTTTAGCGTCAGCCGGCCGCCCGTCGGTCTATACCCACCTGCGTTGGGATTATTGACCCGGCAGGACGCGGATGGCGTAAAGGTTCATGCCCTTGCCGCCGCCGCTGATGTCGCTGTTGATGACGATCTGCCCGGCAGCACTCGGCGCAAGGCTGCGATCGAAGGTGACCTTGAACAGCATGTCGACCCGTTCGTCATGCAGGGTGAAACGGTGGCGACCGCACTCGCCCAGCGAAGAGAAGTTGCACTCCACCGCAAACTCGGTCGACTTGCCAGGTGCGGCCTGGACGGTCAACGCCAGTGTCGACGTCTTGCCTGAAAGCTCGGCCAGGATCGCGGCCGGGATCTCGATGGTCACGTCACCGTCGGCATCGGCATTCCCAGATGTCAGCAGGGCGCGCGGTCCGCCATCGTCGTTGACCTGTTCGGCGGTCGCCTGCGGGCCGGGCGTGATCGCGCCTGTCTTGCCGGGCGCATACACCTCGACCCAGTCGCCGGTGAAGCCTTCCTGGGCACCGAGGGTCTGCAGACCGGCGGCACCGTCGAAATCCTGCGATGCCACTGTTGCCGGCGGGTTGGCGACATTGGTATCGCGCGCGGCCGGCGACTGCAGCAGATTGTTGGTCTCGACCCACCAGACGGCAGCCACGACCGCGGCGGCAAGCGTCGCAACGACCATGGCGAGCGAAAGCAGACGCCCCCGCTTGCGTCGACGCTTGCGACCGTCCGTCGCGCGCGCTTCCGGCGCAACTGCGCCTCGGCCTTCATGCGACTGCCTGGCCGCGACCTCGCCGGCCGCTGCCGTCGAGACAACGGGGCCATCGCGGTCGGCGCGAAGGCTGCCAAGCCCACCGTCATTCGGCGCATCGCGCGGTGCCTGGCCGGCGAAAGCCGGCTCGCGGCGGCCGCTAGCGGGCGCGGACGGCTGCAGCTCGGGCCTGCTCGTTGCTGTATCGCGTGGCGTGACCGCGTCGTCGAGGCTGACCGAAGGGGTCGGCGCCGGGCGTGCCTTCAACGCCGCGCGCTCCTCGGTTTCGATCGCATGGATGACCGCTTCCAGCCGATGGCGCTGCTGGGCGACGACGTTCTGATCCTCGATTCCCTGCTTCTGCAGCCCGGTTTCCAGCGCCTGTCGCGCAGATTGATAGATGCGCGCCCGCGTTTCGGCGTTGGTTCTGTCGGAGCGCTCCAGCGCATTTCGGATTGCAGTTTCGAGTCCGCTCACGTCAAATCCTTCTGTGCACACCGGGCCTTACAGCGCCGCGCGTCAAATATGACGCGTAAAGGACGCTGTAACGCCTTAAATCTGCTGCATAATCCTATCCCTGAATCGGATCCGATTTAAAGGATTATGCAGTAGCCCCCGCCGGCGCTCGGCATTCGATCGGTGCCTTTTTCATCATCCGCAAGCTCTTATCGGTTAATTCCGGATGCACGCCGTTGGTTTTGTTAACAATTGCGTAACCGCTGCTTTCAAAATCCGCAAGTCCGACGCGCCGGCAGCCCCGGCAACGGCGGGGAAAACTGCTTCCGAACCGTCGCTTCGCTTCGAAAATCCGCATCTTTGCAAGCGCGCAACTTGCTGCTATCTATTTTGACGTTTACGCAAACGTCAAAAATTTCATGGGATGGAGAACTCGATGTCGCTGCCGCCAATTCTTTCCGGAACGACGAGACTGCCTGTTGTCGGCGCACCCTTGTTCATCGTCTCGCATCCCAAACTGACGATCGCGCAGTGCAAGGCAGGAGTGGTCGGGTCCTTCCCGGCATTGAACGCCCGCCCGCAATCGCAGCTCGACGAGTGGCTTGCCGAAATCACCGAAACGCTGGCCGACCACGACGCCAAGAACCCCGGCCGTCCGGCTGCCCCCTTTGCCGTCAACCAGATCGTCCACAAGTCCAACACCCGCCTCGAACAGGACCTGATGCTCTGCATCAAGTATAAGGTGCCGGTGGTGATATCATCGCTCGGTGCCGTGCCCGAGGTCAACGCCGCCATTCATTCCTACGGCGGCATCGTGCTGCACGACGTGATCAACAACCGCCACGCCAATTCGGCGATCCGCAAGGGCGCCGACGGCCTGATCGCCGTTGCAGCGGGCGCGGGCGGCCATGCGGGCACGCTCTCGCCTTTCGCCCTCGTCCAGGAAATCCGTTCCTGGTTCGACGGCCCCTTGCTTCTCTCCGGCGCGATCGCCAATGGCGGCGCCATCCTGGCAGCCCAGGCGATGGGCGCCGACATGGCCTATATCGGCTCGCCCTTCATCGCCACGCAAGAAGCGCGCGCCAGCGACGCCTACAAGCAGATGATCGTCGACAGCAATGCCGCCGACATCGTCTATTCCAACTACTTCACCGGCATTCACGGCAACTACCTGAAGCCATCGATCTTGGCGGCTGGCATGGACCCGGAAAGCCTGCCGGAAGCCGACCCGTCGAAGATGGACTTCGCCCAGGCCACCGAGGGCGCCAAGGCCTGGAAGGACATCTGGGGCTGCGGCCAGGGCATCGGCGCGGTCCGCGAGGTCACTTCGGTCGCGCATATGGTCGATCGGTGGGAGCGCGAATACGACGCCGCGCGCGCCCGCCTCGGGCTCCGCCCCGCCCCCACGATCGCCGCCAACAAGGAATTTTCAAGTTCTCGAAACTGATGGCTTGAAATCTTGGCGCTTTGCGTTTATCAGCGCCTCACACTTCGTTCCGCGGACTTTTCGCGGAACCGCCTCAGGGCCGCTTTAGCTCAGTTGGTAGAGCACATCATTCGTAATGATGGGGTCAGCAGTTCGAGTCTGCTAAGCGGCACCATTTTCCTTCAAAGAAATGAGCACTGTAGCGGGATGAAAGTCTGAAGCTGGCCGAAGGTCAGCTCGTCTTGCCACGCATGAGCGGCCGGCAAGAGGTCCATTTCGAGGAAGCCGATCGATGTCGCTTAAAGTCAGCCGTTTTCAAGTTCACGAGGATGCCGTCCAGGCCAATGTCTCCGGCCGGACCTGTTCCTTGTCGGCGCTGGAGATCGGCGGCGAGGTGTTTGTCGTGCTCACCTGGCTCGGAAACAAGGACGCGGGCCTGCGCCGTCCGGAATACGTGCTGCCGTTGGCGTCGATACCGCATCAATCGCGCGAACCGGATGCCGGCTCGCCCTATCGCTGGATCCTGACAGGGACGTTGCCAATGTCGCTGTTCGACGGCAGCGCATCGCGGCAGGTCCGCCGACAGCACGGCGTCAGCCCCGGCCCGGCGCTCAACCTGCCGCTACCCGGCGCCACATCCTGATCTGCAGTCAAACGACAGCCTACTGCATGTTTCCTTAAATCCTATTCGATTTAAGGACAAAAGACATGCAGCAATTCAAAGTGCTACAGCGACCTTTGCGCGTCTAATAAGACGCGCGGCGCTGTCGACCGCTCGCTCACGCCGCCGGCTGGCGATCGGCCCCTTCCGGCGCTGGCACACGCCATGTCGCGCGAATGCCGCGACCACGGCAAGGCCCGCCAGAATCGCGGCTGCGGCCGGAAGCACAGATGGCGAGGCCGCTTCGACAAGCAGACCGCCGATGCCCGTGCCCAGCCCGACGCCGACATGCATCGCCGACAGGTTGAGACCGATGCCGGCTTCCGCCGTCTCGGGGCTCTGGCTGATCAGAAAGCTCTGCACCACGGGCGAAATCATCCAGCTGATGCAGCCCCACAGCATCATCACCACTAGGAACAGCAGGCGCATCTCGGACATGAAGGGTACGGCGATCAGCGCAAGCAGGTAGGCGAGCGGCGTCAACCGGATCGCCAGCCGCGGCGGAACGGCATCGCTGAACCGGCCGCCGAGATATCCACCGCAGACGCCGGCCACGCCGAAGGCGAAAAAGGCTGTGACGACCTCATCGCCCCGCATCCCGACGATCTCGGCCAGATAGGGTGCGAGATAGGCGAACAGGATGAAGTGACCGCCGATCATCAGCACCGACACGAGCTGCGCGCAGACGCAGGGTAGCGAGCGCAGATGGCCGGCATAGGAGCCACCGTGCGCCGGCTTCGACCGACCGCCCCCCGGTACGAACCAGCCACATGCCAACATCACGCAGGCCGCAAACAGCTCAAGGCCGATAAAGACGCTGCGCTCGCGGCCGCCATGCCGATGCGGGCGGCAACCAGGACGCCGTAATTCGGGCTGGCAGCGGCCACGACGTTGCTTGTGATGAAGAGCCCCAGCGTCACTAAAAGCAGGGTCCTGCGCTCCAGGCGCGCCGTCAGCATGAGGGCTGCCGGCGCCGCCAACGCGAATGTCACGGAGAAGACCGACGTCAGCTGCCCGGCGAGGCCGATCGAGACGCCGAGCCCTGACGCCACATCGGGCAGGATGCCGATGACGAGATTTTCCGCCGTGCCGGTGGCGAAGGTCGCCAATGCGAGGAGAAGAAGGGGGATGTTCATGTTGCCTTTCCCGATCGGTGGACGCCACGATCGGAAAAGGTCTTCCCGGTGTGGCGACTGGTTGCACACCGGGTTTCGAGGCAGAGCTTCGGTTATCCCTTTGACCGCGCTCCTAGCACGGATCGGCGCCTGCGAGAAGCGCCAAGGTCCGCCGGCTGGGCCGCCGCCTAAGCAGCCGCTATCTGCACAGCGCCACCATAACGCGAGAACCCGGGAAGTACCCGCTTGCATCCGCCGGCCCGGAATGCTGTCATCGCGCCGTCGCGAAAGCACAGTCTGATGCGGCTCGTTTTGTTTCTGCGTGGGGCGCCGATGATTGAGAATGCGCGTATTAAGATCTCGACGGCGCGGATGCCGGCAATGATGACGATCATCCTCCCCGTTGTCCTCTCGCTGGGGCTTGCCGGGTGCGGTGGCAAGCCCAAGGGCGTGATGACGCCGGTCGCCCTGACGGCACAAACACCGAAAACCTCACAGGTGGACATGCTGGTCGCAACGACCCGGCAGCCTTCCGGCGATCCTGCGACTCTGTTTTCAGGCGAAAGAGACGTCAACACCTTCATGACCGATGTTTCGGTATCGATCCCTCCGGATTCGGTGCGCAAGCCCGGCACCGTGCAATGGCCGCGCAAGCTGCCGCCCAATCCGGCGACCGACTTTGCGGTAACGCGGGTGCGGGAACTCGACACACTTGCCGACGGCAAGGCCTGGTTCAGGCAGCACAGTGTCGGCGGCCACACCTTCGTTTTCGTTCACGGCTTCAACAACCGCTACGAGGATTCCGTCTTCCGGCTTGCGCAGATCATCCATGATTCCGGCGCCCAGACAACGCCGATCCTGTTCACCTGGCCGTCGCGCGCCAATGTGTTCGAATACAATTACGACAAGGAAAGCACGAACTACTCGCGCACCGCACTCGAGGATACGCTGCGCATCCTCGCCGACGCGCCTGATGTCAAGGACATCACCATCCTGGCCCATTCCGTGGGCACCTGGCTGACGATGGAATCGCTCAGGCAGATGGGTATTCGCGACGGCAACGTCCCCTCGAAGATCCAGAACGTGATCCTAGCCTCTCCCGATATCGACCTCGACGTCTTTGCCAAGCAATGGGTGGAGATGGGCAAGAAGAAACCGAAGTTCACGATCTTCGTCTCGCAGGACGACCGTGCGCTCGCGCTTTCGAGTTTCATTTCCGGTGACGTTTCTAGGCTCGGCGCCATCGACCCATCGAAGGAACCCTATCGCACGGACCTGGAGAAATCCGGCATCACCGCCATCGACCTGACCAAGGTTGAGACCGATGACGGGCTGCATCACGGCAAGTTCGCCGAAAGCCCGGAGATCGTGCAATTGATCGGCCAGCGGCTGATCAAGGGCCAGACTCTGACCGATTCCAACATTTCGGTCGGCACGGGCATTGCGGCCGTCGTCGCCGGCACAGCCAGAGGCGTCGGCAACGTCGCTGCGACAACGCTGTCCGCGCCGGTCAGCATCATCGAGAATCCACGCCCGACGAAAAAGCGGCAGGTGGTCGGCGACACGCTGTCCGAAGACCAACCGAAGCCGCTGGTGATCAACTGAGTGGACGTTTCGAGGGCCGACCGGAAAAACCGGTCGGCCTCAGTCGTCGTCGCCGACGAAGCGGTAACCGACACCAGGCTCGGTGCGGATAATCTTCGGGTCGGCCGGATCGCGCTCGATCTTGCCGCGCAACTGGCCGATGAAGACGCGCAGATAATGCAGGTCCTCTCCATGCGCCGCGCCCCAGACCGAGGTCAGCAGCGTCTTGTGGGTGACGACGCGTCCGGCATGGTGCGCCAGCATGACGAGCAGATCATACTCCTTCGGCGTCAGACGCACCGGCTCGCCGTCGCGCGTCACCAGCCGCTTGATCGTATCGATCGCCACGCCATCGGCCGAGAGCTGGGTGTGGCCGCCCTCCATCTGGATGCGGTGGCGAAGCGCTGCCCGGATGCGCGCCGTCAGCTCGCCGATGCCGAAAGGTTTTTCGATATAGTCGTCGGCGCCGAGATCGAGGGCAGCGATCTTTTCGCTCTCGCGGTCGCGAGCCGACAGGATGATGATCGGCACCTGCGACCAGGCGCGGATGTTGGCGATCACATCCTTGCCGTCCATGTCGGGCAGGCCGAGATCGAGAATCACCACATCGGGCGCGGTGGTCGCCGCCGCCTTCAGCGCCTCGGTGCCCGTCAGCGCCTCAAGCACGTCATAGCCAGCGGCACTCAACGCCGGTCGCAGAAAACGCTGGATCTGGGGTTCGTCGTCGACAACGAGGATGCGCTCCACGCTCATGCACGGTCCTTTTCAGAAATTTCTGCTTCGGCGGCGGGAAAACGCATGGAAATGCGCGTTCCGCGACGCCTCAAAGCCGGGCTCTCAGCCTTGATGCGGCCGCCCATGGCCTCGACGAAGCCTTTGGCGATCGACAGTCCGAGGCCGGTGCCCGGCGTGCGGCCATCCACCTTGCCCCGCCGGAAGAATTTTTCGAATACGTGTTCGAGATCACCGTGAGCAATCCCCTTGCCGAGATCGGTGACCGACAGCACAATCTCGTTGCCGTCCCGCCTGGCATAGATGCTGACCGGCTCCTCGCCGCCGTATTTGTTGGCGTTGTCGAGCAGGTTGAAGAGCACCTGGCCGAGAAGCACGCTGTCGCCGCGCATCAACGGTAGTTCGGGCGCGATGCTGGTTTCGATCTCACGGTCCGGAAAATACTTACGCGCCCGATCGACGGCTGCCCGCACGGCGTCGGCGACATCCACCCAGTCGCGCTTGGCATTGACTGTCCCCGCTTCGATGCGGGTCATGTCCAAGAGGTTGGCGACGAAACGCGTCAACCGTGCGCCCTCCTCCTCGATCGATTGCAGCAGGTCGTCGCGGCTTTCCGGCGGCATGCGGTCGCCCAGCTGGCGCAGGCTGGTGACGGCGCCGGTGATGGTGGCAAGCGGCGTGCGCAGATCGTGCGAGATCGATGACAGCAAGGCAGCGCGAAACCGCTCGCCCTCCAGCTTGGCGGCGTGATCGAGGCTCTCGCGCGAAAGGCGCGCCCGGTCGATGGCGATCGCCGTCTGGTCGAGGATGGCGGCGAGCGCCCGCTCTTCGTTGATCTCCAGCGGCTTGCCGGCCTGGGCGAAACCGCAGACGCCGACGACGCCATGCGGGCTGGTCAACGGTCGGAAATGGAAGGGGCTGTTCGGCAGCGTACCGGTGCCGTTGCCGGCCGCCTCCTGCTTGTCCATCGCCCAGCGCGCTGCCATGGTATCGGTGACATCGAGCTCGGTGTCCGGAGGCCACGCGGCCTTGAGCTGCAGATCGCCCTCCTCCGGCAACAGCAGCGCGACATTGCGCTTCAGCGTCGTCTGCATCTGGGTCACCGCCGCCCAGAGCACATCGTCGACATTGGCGGTACCCGAGAGCTTGCGGGAGAAATCGTAGAGCGCCTGCGTCGCCGCGGCACGGCGTCGCGCTGATTTCGCCTGTTCGCGCACCCGGGAGGCCAGACTACCGGCAAGCGCAGCCGCGACCAGGAAAATGAACAGCGCGAAGACTTCGTGCGGTTCGGCGACCGTGAAGGTGCCGACCGGATCGATGAAGAAGAAGTTGTAGGCAAGAACCGAAAACAGGGCAGCCGCGATCGCCGCGACGTGGCCGGCATAGGTCGCCGACGCCAGCACCGCCAGCAGGAACAGCAGCGATATATTCGGCAGGATGATGAAGCGCTCGATCAGGACGCCAAGTGCAGTCGCCGCCGCCACGGTGACGGCCGCGATCGCGAGCGCCCGCCCGAAGCCCTCCGGCATTTGCCGCTTGACGCTCAGGCGACTTTTCGGACGCGGCTGCTCCTTGTCGGTAACCAGATGAATGCCGACGCCGGTGATGCGTTCGGCCAGCGCGTCGGGAAGCGATTGCCGGAACAGCCGTAGCGGGAACCGCTGGCGCCTGATGCCGATGACTATCTGCGTCGCATGCTCGCGACGGGCGAGCTTGAGGATCTCCTCGACGAAATCGTTGCCGACGATGCGGCGGGTTTCGGCGCCGAGCTGTTCGGCCAGGCGAAAAGTCTCGTCAAGCCGTCGCGCCGCTTCGCCATCGCCGCTTTCGCGGTCGGCCCGCTCGATGAAGACGACGATCCATGGCGCATTCAGCCCCGAGGCCAGGCGGCTGGCGGTGCGCACGACCTTTTCCGACAGCGGGTCGGGCCCGATGCACACCAGCAGACGTTCGCCGCTCGCCCAGGGGCCTTCGATGGCGTTCTGCTTGAGATAGTCGACCATCTGGTCGTCGACGCGGTCGGCCGTCCGCCGCAGCGCCAGCTCGCGTAGCGCCGTCAGATTGCCGAGGCGGAAGAAGCGCTCGATCGCGCGCTTGGCGCTGTCAGGCAGATAGACCTTGCCTTGGTTCAGCCGCTCGATCAGTTCGGCCGGCGGCAGGTCGACGAGCAGCACGTCATCGGCACGGCTGAGAACCGTGTCGGGCACCCGCTCGCGCACCGGAACGCCGGTGATCTGGGCAACGACATCGGACAGGCTTTCCAGATGCTGGATGTTGAGTGCCGTCCAGACGTCGATGCCGGCGGCAATCAACTCTTCGACATCCTGGTAGCGCTTCGGATGGCGGCTGTCCTCGGGGTTGCTGTGCGCCAGTTCGTCGACGACGATGATCCGCGGACGGCGGGCGAGCGCCGCGTCGAGATCGAATTCGGAAAGCACACGGCCGCGATGGTTGACATCGCGGCGCGGCAGTATCTCCAGCCCTTCGACGAGCGCGGCGGTCTCGCCGCGCCCGTGGGTTTCCACCAGACCGATGACGATGTCGACGCCATCGGCCTTCAACCGACGCGCCCGCGTCAGCATCGTGTAGGTCTTGCCGACGCCGGGGGCTGCGCCGAGAAAAACCGTGAGCTTCCCCTTTCGCCCCTGCCCGGCCAGCGCCAGCAGTGCGTCCGGGTCCGGACGGCTTTTCGATTCGCGGTCGGTTTCAGGCATTCAGGGTCTCTGGCAGCGTCTCTGGCCGCATCTCAGGCTTCACACTCAGCTTCTCCGGGCATCCAGAGCGAGGTTGAGTTCTAGCACATTGACGCGCGGCTCGCCTATGATCCCGAGCAGACGACCTTCCGTCGCCTGTTCGACCAGGCTCGCCACGTCGGCTTCCGCAAACCCGCGGGCCTTGGCAACACGGGACACCTGCTCGCGGGCGAAAGCCGGCGAAATATGCGGATCGAGGCCGGAGCCGGACGCGGTGCCGCCATCGGCGGCGATCTCGCCTGTTATACCGCTGGCGCGCAGCTTCTCGACGTCGGCGGCAACCCGGTCCTTCAGTTTGACCGAGGTCGGGCCGAGGTTGGATCCGGTCGAGCCGCCGGCGTTGTAGGCTTCGGGCCCGGTCGCGGAGGGGCGCGGCCAGAAATATTTGTCGGCGGTGAAGTTCTGCCCGATCAGATCGGAGCCGACGATCGCGCCATCGATGCGGATCAGGCTGCCATTGGCCTGCGCCGGCATCAATGCCTGGGCAACGCCGGTGATCGCGAAGGGATATGCAAGGCCGGTGATCGCAGTCAGCAACAAGGCCATGACGATTGCGGGACGAAGTTGGTTCAACATGATTACACCAGATTGAGAGCAGAGACGACGACGTCGACGAGCTTGATGCCGGCAAAGGGCAGCAGGAGGCCGCCGAGGCCATAGACCAGCAGGTTGCGGCGCAGGAGTGCTGCGGCGCCGACCGGGCGATACTTGACGCCCTTCAGCGCCAGCGGGATGAGCGCGACGATGATCAAGGCATTGAAGATGACCGCTGACAGGATTGCCGATTGCGGTGACGACAGCCCCATGATGTTGAGCGCGGCCAGCGCCGGATAGGTGGTGATGAACAGCGCCGGGATGATGGCGAAGTATTTTGCCACGTCGTTGGCGACCGAGAAGGTCGTCAGCGAGCCGCGCGTCATCAACAGTTGCTTGCCGATCTCGACGATCTCGATGAGCTTTGTCGGGCTGGAATCGAGATCGACCATGTTGGCCGCCTCGCGCGCCGCCTGCGTGCCGGTCTGCATCGCCACGCCGACATCGGCCTGGGCCAGCGCCGGCGCGTCGTTGGTGCCGTCGCCGCACATGGCAATCAATCGGCCGCCCTGCTGTTCCTTGCGGATATAGCCGAGCTTGTCTTCCGGTGTCGCTTCGGCGAGGAAATCGTCGACGCCGGCTTCCGAGGCGATTGCCGCTGCCGTTACCGGGTTATCGCCGGTCACCATCACGGTGCGTATCCCCATGGCACGCAGTGCCGCGAAGCGCTCCTTGATGCCAGGCTTGACCACGTCCTTGAGGTGGATGACGCCGAGCAGGCGATTGCCGTCCGCAACGGCAAGCGGCGTGCCGCCGGTGCGCGCGACCTGGTCGACGGCACGGCGGAATTCGGCCGGCACGTTCTCGTCGCGAACGCCTGCAAACTTCAGGATCGAATCCACGGCGCCCTTGCGCAGCCGGCGTCCGCCGAAATCGACGCCCGACAGTCTCGTTTCGGCGGCAAAGGGCACGACGGCATCAATTGCCAAGGCACCTGTTTGAACCGAGCCGCCACCGACAGCCAGAGCCACAACCTCGCGGCTCGTCTGCTTGTCGGAAGCTGGCAGCGATACGGCTGGCGTCTGACGACCGAATTCGCCGGTCGCAAGGGCGGCAATCGAGCGGCCCTCGGGGGTCTCATCGGCAAGGCTTGCCAGCAGCGCGGCATCGGCAAGCTCGGCATCCGTCACGCCGGGGACCGGCATGAAGTTGGCGGCCATGCGGTTGCCGAAGGTGATCGTGCCTGTCTTGTCGAGCAGCAGCGTATCGACGTCGCCAGCCGCCTCGACGGCGCGGCCGGATGTGGCGATGACGTTGAACCGCACCAGCCGGTCCATACCGGCGATGCCGATGGCCGACAGCAGGCCGCCGATGGTGGTCGGGATCAGCGTGACGAGCAGGGCTGCAAGAACCGTGACCGACAGAACCGTGCCGGAGTAGCCGGCAAGACCCCAGAGTGTCACGACGGCGACCAGGAAGACCAGCGTCAGGCCCGAGAGCAGGATAGAGAGCGCGATCTCGTTCGGGGTCTTCTGGCGCTGCGCGCCTTCGATGAGCGCGATCATGCGGTCGACGAAGGTGTCGCCGGGCGCCGTGCCGATGCGCATCTTGATCCAGTCGGACAGCACCTGCGTGCCGCCGGTGACGGCGGAGCGGTCGCCGCCGGACTCACGGATGACGGGTGCGGATTCGCCGGTGATGGCGCTTTCGTTGACCGAGGCGACACCCTCGACGACGTCGCCGTCGCCGGGGATCAGTTCCCCGGCTTCGACCAGCACGAGATCGCCGACCTTCAGCGATGTCGCCGGAATGGTCTGCGTTTCCCTGCCTTCGGCCGAGACAAGCTTGCGGGCCGTCAGTTCGGACTTGGTGCGGCGCAGGCTGTCGGCCTGCGCCTTGCCGCGTCCTTCGGCGACCGCTTCGGCGAAGGTGGCAAACAGCACCGTGAACCACAGCCAGGCGGCAATCTGGCCCGAAAACAGCGGCGTGCCGGTTCCAGTCGCAAGATCGCGAATGAAGAAGACCGTGACCATGGCTGCCACCACCTCGGTGACGAAGATCACCGGGTTGCGGACAAGCTGGCGCGGGTCGAGCTTGGTGAATGCGGCCTTGAAGGCCGGTAGCAGGATCGCCGGGTCGAGAAGGCTTGGGGCGACGGGTTTCGAAGACATTGTCTGTTCCTTCAGAAGGTCTGGCCCGAGAGCATGGCGAACTGCTCGACGATGGGACCAAGCGCGAGGGCCGGGAAATATTGCAGCCCGCCGAGGATGAGGATGACGCCGATGAGCAGGCCGACGAAGAGCGGCGTGTGCGTCGGGAAGGTTCCCTGGGAAGCCGGAACGCGGGTCTTGGCGGCGATTGAGCCGGCTATCGCCAGCACCGGTATCGCGTAGGCGAAACGGCCGAGCAGCATCGCGAAGCCGAGCGTCGTGTTGTACCAGGGCGTGTTGGCCGAGAGGCCGCCAAACGCGGAGCCGTTGTTGCCGGTAGCAGAGGTATAGGCGTAGAGGATTTCCGACAGGCCATGCGGACCTGACGTGCCGATGCTGGCGACAGCCGAGGGCATGACGGCAGAAATCGCGGTGAAGCCGAGGATCGAGGCGGGCAGGATGAGGATCGCCAGCATCGCGTATTTCATCTCGCGGCCTTCGATCTTCTTACCGAGCAGTTCGGGCGTGCGCCCGACCATCAGGCCGGCGACGAAGACGGCGAGGATCGCGAAGACGACCATACCGTAAAGGCCGGAGCCGACGCCGCCCGGCAGCACTTCGCCAAGCTGGATCAGCAGCATGGGGACAAGGCCGCCAATGCCGGTGAAGGAGCCGTGCATGCCGTTGACCGCACCGGTCGAAATGCCTGTGGTCACGCCGGCATAAGCCGCCGACATCGCTTGGCCGAAGCGGACTTCCTTGCCTTCCATATTGCCGAGAGACGCCTCGAGGCCGAGGCTGTGCAGGATCGGGTTGCCGTAGCTTTCGGCCCAGTAGATGACGCCGATACCGGCGATCAGCAACGTTGCCATGGCAGCGATGAAGGCCCAGCCCTGGCGGCGGTCACCGACTATCTGGCCGAAGGTGTAGACCAGCGCCGAGGTGATCGACAGCATCGCGAAGATCGACAGGTAGTTGCTGAGCGCGCTCGGGTTTTCGAACGGGTGCGCCGCATTGGCGTTGAAGAAGCCGCCGCCATTGGTGCCGAGCTGCTTGATCGCCTCCTGGCTTGCGACCGGACCAAGCGCGATCGTCTGCTGCACGCCCTCGAGCGTGGTGGCGCTGACGGAAGCGTGGAACGTCTGCGGCATACCCATCGCGACGAAAGCGAGTGCAACGAGAACTGCCAGCGGCAGCAGCACATAGAGGGTCGAGTGGGTCAGATCGACCCAGAAATTGCCGAGTGTCGCGGCGCCGGAGCGGGCAAAGGCGCGGGTGACGGCAAGCGCGATGGCGATGCCCGTTGCAGCCGACACGAAGTTCTGCACCGTCAGGCCGGCCATCTGGCTGAAATGGCTCATGGTGGTCTCGCCGCCATAGGACTGCCAGTTGGTGTTGGTGAGGAAGCTGACCGCCGTGTTGAAGGCGAGGTCTGGCGGGACGTTGGCAAACCCCTGCGGGTTCAGCGGCATCGACCCCTGGAAGCGCAGGATGACGTAGAGAAGCGCGAAGCCGGCCGCGCTGAAGGCGAGCATCGACAGTGTATAGGCGAGCCAGCCCTGCTCCTTCCTAGCATCGACGCCAGCCGCGAGATAGAGCCCACGCTCGACGGGTCCGAGAACCGGAGAGAGGAAGTTGCGCTCGCCAGCGAAAACCCGGGCCATGTAAAGGCCCAATGGCTTGATCGCGAGGAAGACGGCGAGAAAGAGGAGGCCGATCTGCAGCCACCCGATAATAGACATGAGGAATTCTCCGCAAAATACGGCTGAACGATCAGAACCGTTCCGGTCGAACGAGGGTCACGATGAGATAGGCCGCGAGCGCAAAGGCGACGGCGAGGCCAATGAAGGCTTCGAACATCGACGCCTCCTAGAGCCGGCTGAGCGTGCGCGCGTAGAGCGCAAACACGACAAGGCCGCCGAGACCGGCGGCAAGAAAAAGGAAATCGGACATGTGCATTCTCCGGAACTGTTTATGGCCGGATGATGCACCCTCAGCGGGTCAATTATCGATTGCGATGGTTTCGCGCGCGCATAAGGAAAAGATAAGGATACTGCCACCGTCCGAAGGCGGCTGGCGGATTGGTGGCGTCAGAGCGTTTCCAACTTAAACTGAGTAACAGAAACGCTTTAGCTCTTTGTTTTTACGCATTTCCTGGCGAAAAACCGCTTCGCATCTTTGCTGGAAAAACCCTAGCCCTTGATGATCGGGCTTACGGTGGGTGCCGCTTCGGTGGTCACTTCGCGCATCCACTCGCGCCAGATGGCGACGAGCAGTGCCATCAGCACCGGACCGACGAACAGACCGAGAAAGCCCATGGTCTTCACGCCGCCGACGAGGCCGAAGAAGGTCGGCAGGAACGGCAGCTTGATCGGGCCGCCGACAAGGCGCGGACGCAACGTCTTGTCGACGATGAAGAGTTCGGTCGTGCCCCAGGCAAACAGCGCAATGCCCTGGACCGGCGAGCCGCTGGCGACGAGATAGACGGAAACCAGCGTGAAGCAGAGCGGCGCACCGCCGGGGATCAGCGCCATCAGGCCGGTGATGATGCCGAGCGTGACCGGCGAGGGAACGCCGGCCAGCCAATAGGCGACGCCGAGCACGATGCCCTCGCCGATGGCGATGATGCCCATGCCCGTCACCGTCGAGCTGATCGTCAGCGGCACCACGCGCGACAGCCGTTCCCAGCGCATCGGGAAGATGCGTTCGCCGAGATGATCGAGCTGCTTGGAGAAGGAGTGTCCGTCGCGATAGACGAAGAACAGCGTGATCAGCATGAAGAGCAGCGTCAGGAAGGCGTGAAACGCCGACGCGCCGATGACCAGCACGCCGCGATAGATATTGCCGATGTTGGAGCCGCTGACGAGCTGCACCAGTTCGCCGAGCGCTCCGGGATGGCCGACATATTTGACCCATTGCTCGCCGAGCCAGGCACCGGCGACGGGGATCGAGGTCAGCCAGACGGGCACGCCGGCGCCGTTGGCATTGGTTTCAACCGCCCAGACCAGCCAGTCGCGCACTTCGTCGACCGCGTAGACGGCAGCGACCGAGATCGGCACGACGATGAAGGCGACGACGCAGATAATGGCAATGGTCGCCGCCAGTGTGCGGTTGCCGCCGACGGCCGCCAGCAGGCGGCGATAAATCGGCCAGCTGGCAAAACCGATGACGACAGCAGCCAGAACCGGGACGAGGAAGCCGTGGAAGAAATAGACGCCGGCCAGAAGCACGAAGACGAGCATCCAGCGCGCAGCGGTGATCGGACCAACCAGAGCCGAGCGCGACGCCGCCGCATGCCCGAAGAGTCGCGGCTCTACGGGAAGGTTTTCTCGTTCGCGATTGCCCAACTGCACCAACATTCCTCCGTCTCCAGACGACCTTACAACAAACCCGAGGCCTTGCCAGCCTGTACAGTGCCGCGCGTCTCCCACAAAGACGTGCAAAGGTCGCTGTACCAGGATCTGATGCATAATTTTGCGCTTAAATCGATCCGATTTAAGCGCAAAATTATGCAGTGCCGCCCCCATGCCCCCGGTTTACGGTAGTTTCGGGGCCACAGCCGACGCTAGCGGCGGGACATGACAGAAAAATTTAGCGGCGCGCAAGCTCTCAGGCTTCATTTGATGGCAGAAGTCATTCTGCCGCACGTATCGCCGCCCGCTTGGTCGTCTCGGCGCGATCGACGAAAACCGATGCGAGGAAGATACCGAAACCGGCAACCCCCATGACGGCACCGACCAGACCAGTCGAAGTCCAACCATAGCCAGCGGCAATGGACCAGCCGCCAAGCCAGGCGCCGAGCGCATTGGCGAGGTTGAAGGCGGAATGGCTGAGTGCTGCGGCAAGTGTCTGCGCCTCGCCCGACACGTCCATAAGTCGGGTCTGCACACCCGGTACGACGGCAAAGCCGCCGCCGATGAACAAGACGTTGACGATGGCGATCCACGGATTGCCCATGGTGAAATAGAACAGCACATAAGCGAAGATATTGAAGGCAAGCGCGATGCCGATCGCCGGCAGCAGCGCCCAATCGGCGAGCCTGGAGCCGACGATGTTGCCGAGGATCATCCCGGCGCCAAACACCGACAGCATGATCGGCACGTTCGCCACGGAAACGCCTGCGACGTCCGTCAATGCCGGAGCGATGTAGCTGAAGACGGCGAACATGCCGCCGCAGCCGATGGCGCAGATGCCGAGCATCAGCCACACCTGCAGCTTGCCCAGGGCGCCAAGCTCGCGCAGCGGCGTCGCCTGCGGATTGCCCTTGTCGCGCGGCACGTAGGACCAGGTGAGCGCAATGGTCAGAAGGCTGATGCCGCCGACAATGGCGAAGGCCGACCGCCATCCGAGCGCCTGACCGAACCAGGCAACGAGCGGCGTTCCGAACAGGGTCGCGATCGTCAGGCCCATCATCACGCGCCCGACGGCACGCGCCCGCTGGTTGGGTGCAGCCAGCCCTGCAGCCACGAGCGCCGCCACACCGAAATAGGCACCGTGCGGAAGACCGGCAAAGAAGCGCGCGGCAACCAGCGTGTAGAAATCCGGTGCGATGGCGCTTGCGAAATTGCCGATCGCAAACAGCAGCATCAGCACCAAGAGCACCCGAAAGCGGGAAAACCGCGCCGCAAGCACCGCGATCAACGGTGCGCCGACGACGACGCCGAGTGCATAGGCGCTGATGACGGCGCCGGCGCGCGGCACCGAAACGCCGACGTCATCGGCCACTTGCGGCAGCAGGCCCATGATGGCGAATTCGCCCGTACCGATGCCGAACCCGCCAACGGCGAGCGCAACCTCGGCAACAGAGATGCGGCTTCGGCGCGAATCGACGGCAGAAGAATAGGCTTCGTCACACATGAGCAATGACCTGTGTCGTTCGGCCTCGAACAGCGGAACAAATCTGTGGGGTGCTGGCGGCGTGGTATCGGACGGTTTCCGACGGGGATATGCTGCAATGCAATACAGGCTTTAAACCCGGCTGGCAAAGGCTTTGCGGCACTCATCATACTTTTTCACACGCTGGTGAAGCAGACCGGCTAACTGTTCGCTGAGTTGACGTTTACGTCAAAGTTATATAATCCCGAATCTCGGCTTGAAGAGGTGTCGTAAAAGCATCATCTTCATCGGCAAGAGAAGACCGGGAGGGTTACTTCTTTGGCCGCAAGCAAGGCTAGCCTGTGGCGACCAGAGGGAGAGAGGTCATGGCGGAACTCAACACGCAACCAACAGGCATCAGCCCGGAGAAGATCTGGCTGAAGTCCTATCCGCCGGGCATTGCCGCCGAAATCGGCCCTCTGCCCTACAAATCGATCGGCGACTTCTTCGACCATGCCGTCGCGCGCTACTCGCGCCGCTTCGCCTTTACCTGCATGGGCAAATCGCTGACCTTCTCCGAGCTCAATGCCGAATCCGCCAAGATCGGCGCCTGGCTGCAGGCGCGCGGGCTGTCGAAGGGCGACCGCGTCGCGGTGATGATGCCGAACATCCTGCAGAACCCTGTTATCGTTTTCGGCATTCTGAGGGCAGGATTCACGGTCGTGAACGTCAACCCGCTCTACACGCCGCGCGAACTGGAACATCAGCTCGTCGATTCCGGCGCCAAGGCGATCTTCGTGCTTGAGAACTTCGCTCATACGGTCCAGCAGGTTGCGGCCAAGACCAGCATCAAGCATGTGGTGGTCGCCACGATGGGCGACATGCTCGGCTTCAAGGGCACGATCGTCAATCTGATCGTGCGCCGGGTGAAGAAGCTCGTGCCCGCCTGGTCGATCCCCGGCCATCATTCCTTCAAGTCCGTGCTCGCCGAAGGTGGCCGCCTGAAGCTGACCAAACCCAATGTGGCGCCGAGCGATGTCGCTTTCCTGCAATATACCGGCGGCACCACGGGTATTTCCAAAGGGGCGACGCTCACCCATTCCAACCTTTTGTCGAACATGGCGCAGATGGAAATCTGGTTCGACACGGCGTTCCGCTCGCGTCCGCGGCCGGACAGTCTCGTCTTCATGTGCGCTCTGCCGCTCTACCATATCTTCGCGCTGACGGTGAACTCGCTGATGGGCCTTGCCACCGGCGGCAACAACATCCTGATCCCCAACCCACGCGACATTCCCGGCTTCGTCAAGGAGCTCGGCAAGTACAAGACCAACATCTTCCCGGGTCTCAACACGCTGTTCAATGCGCTGATGAACAACCCCGAATTCCAGAAGCTCGACTTCTCGTCGCTGATGCTCACCTTCGGCGGCGGCATGGCCATCCAAAGACCGGTGGCAGAGCGCTGGCAGAAGATGACGGGGTGCCCGATCGCCGAAGGCTACGGGCTTTCCGAGACGTCGCCGGTCGCCACCGCCAACCTTCTCGACTCGACCGAGTTCACCGGCACGATCGGCTTTCCGATCCCTTCGACCGAGGTTGAGATCCGCGACGACCAGGGCAACACCCTGGCGATCGGCGACGTCGGCGAAATCTGCATTCGCGGGCCGCAGGTCATGGCCGGTTACTGGCAGCGTCCGGACGAAACCGCCAAGGCGATTTCGCCCGACGGTTTCTTCCGCTCCGGCGATATCGGCTTCATAAACCCCGCCGGCCTCGTCAAGATCGTCGACCGCAAGAAGGACATGATCCTGGTTTCGGGCTTCAACGTCTTCCCTAACGAGATCGAGGAAGTGGCGATGACCCATCCCGGCATTCTCGAATGCGCGGCGATCGGCGTTCCGGACGAACATTCGGGCGAAGCCGTCAAGCTGTTCGTCGTGCGCAAGGATCCTGACCTGACCGAAGAGGACGTCAAGCGGCATTGCGCGGCCAATCTCACCAACTACAAGCGGCCGCGCTTCGTCGAGTTCCGCACCGAGTTGCCGAAAACCAATGTCGGCAAGATCCTGCGCAAGGACCTCCGGGGCTAGGGCCAGCCTCGACTTAAAACGATTTAAAAAATCCTGAAAACCGCCATCCCGGCGGTTTTGCGGGCTTGATTTGGACAATGCAAAGCGAATAGCTACGCAGGCGAATGTCCGACACAAGGAGCCCCGCGATGAAAGCGCTTGTCGATCAACTCAAAGCAACCGCCGCGCAGACCAATGCGACCGATATCCGCGCCGCCTTCGCGAGCGATGCCCAGCGCTTCTCGCGCTTCAGCACCTCGCTCGACGATCTGCTGCTCGATTATTCGAAATGCGCAGTGAACGAACAGGTGCTCGACGGTCTTGAGGCGCTGGCGAAAGCGGCCAAGGTCGAAGAGAAGCGCGACGCGATGTTCCGCGGCGACATCATCAACATTACCGAAGAACGGGCCGTGCTGCACACGGCGCTGCGCAACCGCGGCAATCGTCCTGTCATGGTCGACGGCAAGGACGTGATGCCCGACGTCAACGGCGTGCTTGAAACCATGGGCGCCTTTGCCGATGGCATCCGCTCGGGCGCGCTCAAAGGTGCGACCGGCAAGAAGATCACCGATGTGGTCAATATCGGCATCGGCGGCTCGGATCTCGGCCCAGTGATGGCGACGCTGGCGCTCGCGCCGTTCCATGACGGCCCGCGCCTGCATTTCGTCTCCAACATCGATGGCGCGCATATCGCCGATACGCTGAAGCCCGTCGATCCGGAAACGACGCTCTTCATCGTCGCCTCCAAGACCTTCACGACCATCGAGACGATGACCAATGCGGCGACTGCCCGCGCCTTCATCGCCGGCAAGCTCGGCGAAGCCGCAGTCGGCCACCACTTTGCCGCCGTCTCGACGGCACTCGACAAGGTCGCAGCTTTCGGCATCGACCAGGCGCGCGTGTTCGGCTTCTGGGATTGGGTCGGTGGGCGCTATTCGATCTGGTCGGCCATTGGCCTGCCGCTGATGATCGCCATCGGCAAGGAGAATTTCGGCCGCTTCCTCGATGGCGGCCATGCCATCGACGAGCACTTCCGCACTGCGCCGATCCGCCAGAACCTGCCGATGCTGCTGGGCCTCCTCGGCTTCTATCACCGCAATGTTCTCGGCTATCCCTCGCGGGCGATCCTGCCCTATGACCAGCGCCTGTCGCGCTTTCCGGCTTACCTGCAGCAGCTCGACATGGAATCGAACGGCAAGGCGGTCACGCTCGACAGCAAACCGGTCGAATATTCGACGGGTCCGGTCGTCTGGGGCGAGCCGGGCACCAATGGCCAGCACGCCTTCTACCAGCTGATCCACCAGGGCACGGACGTCATCCCGGCCGAGTTCATGATCGCCGCCAACGGCCACGAGAAGAACCTGCGCCACCAGCACGAACTGCTGATTGCCAATTGCCTCGCCCAGTCTGAAGCCCTGATGAAGGGGCGCACGCTTGCCGAGGCGAAGGCACAGCTGACCTCCAAGGGCATGGCGGATGCCAAGGCAGACAAGATCGCGCCGCACCGCGTCTTTGCCGGCAACCGCCCGTCGCTGACGCTGGTCTACGACCAGCTCGATCCTTTCGCCTTCGGCCGGCTGATCGCGCTCTACGAGCACCGCGTCTTCGTCGAAGGCGCGCTCTTCAACATCAATTCGTTCGATCAGTGGGGCGTCGAGCTCGGCAAGGAGCTGGCAACGGGCCTGCTGCCCGTGGTCGAAGGCAAGGAAAGTGCTGCCGGTCACGATTCGTCGACGGCGGGCCTTGTGGCCGTGCTGCTCAAGGCTTCTCGCTAAGAATGCGAGGCCAGGGCGCGCCCGGCGTGCCCTGGCCGTTCAGGCCGCGCAGGCCGGCAGCGCCTTGACGCCGGACTGGCGGAGCATATCCATCAGATCCAGTCCCGAAAGGAGCTGGAAGTAGTTTTCGTCGGAACGCGTACGGATCCAGGCATCGACCGTGACTTTCTGGTCAGCAGGAAACGCACCACTCCAGCAGCCACCGGAAAAACCGACCGTAAGGCTTCCGCGACCCTTGGCCTCCGTGCCTTTGGTCGCCGCGATCTTCTCCTGCATATCGCGCAGGCGCTCCGCATCGGCGGGCGTCAGCGTCAGGACATAGAGCGTCTGCCCCTCCCGCATCCCCTCGGTCAGCCCCGGCGCCCCGACATTTCCGGATTGGATCTGAAGGGCAAAACGGTGGGTGTCGAGGGGCGCACCATCCGCCTTCCACGAAATGCCGAGTGTTGCGTCGCCGCGCCTGAGCGACAGCGCTTCGGGCACCAAAAGGGCAACACGCAGTTCTGCCGGATCGGACGTGAGCGGATCGACGCCAGACAGTTTTTCAAACGAGCCGACATTGAGCGCTGCACAGGCGGCCAGCACGTTGAGGGACAGGAAAAGGCATGGGTTCATCAAAATACGGAAAGTCATGAAACGCACCAAAATCATAATTGACGCGAAATAATTATCGTTTTACAATAAAAAAACAAGTGAGCCGATAAGGAACTTTTTAATGAACGGATCTCCCGAGCGGCTGCGCAAGCTGAGCCGCATCATGAAACTGATGGTCGTATTGTGCGGCGCAGTGTTCTGCTCGGCCGTCGTCTACGGGCACTGGCAGATTTTCTTCGACCGGGCCGGCTTCGAGCAGGGTATTCGCGACGTGGTCTTCCCGAAGGTCTCCGCCATCACGCTCTCCTATCGCGCGATAATAACCGTCATGTTTCTCACTGCGATGAACAATGCGCTTGTTATTGCCGGCCTCGCCTTTGCCTGGCAACTTTTCGACGGTTTCGAACGCGGTGAGATCCTTTCCAGCCGCAATGGTGTCCTGCTGAAGCGGATCGGCATCATCGCCATCGTCGGTTCCTTGTGCATGACTGTCAGCAACGCAATCGGCATCATGGCTGTCACCTACGACAATCCCAGTACGACCGGGCACTCCGTCTTCATCGACATCAATGGGGGAACGATTATCGTTATGCTGATGGCCGGGCTGCTTCTGGTGCTCGGCCATGTCATGGTCATCGCATCGGGGATCGAAGCCGAGAACAGGAGCTTCGTTTAACGGATGCCGATTGTCGTAAACCTCGACGTCATGCTGGCGAAACGCAAGGTGCGCTCGCGCGATCTTGCGGAACAGGTCGGCATTACCGAGCAGAACATATCGCTGTTAAAATCGGGCAAGGTCAAAGGCGTGCGCTTCGACACGTTGGAGAAGATCTGCGCCGTTCTCGATTGCCAGCCGGGTGACATTCTCGAATATCGCCCGGAGGAAAAGGATTGAGTTTCGTGCGGGCTCTTCTCAGAGCCCGATTTCATGCTTCCAGGGCGGGTTGGCGCCGGCACGCGAAACGGTGACGGCGGCGGCCCTGGCGCCGAGGGCCAGGGCGTCGCGAACAGCGCTTTCCGAGAGGTTTGCGACGGCGTCCTTGGTCAGGAGACCGCTCAGCTTCAGCGATGCGAGCACGCCGGCATCGAAGGTATCGCCGGCACCGACCGTGTCGACGACCGTGACGCGCTCACCGGCAACGTCGACCTTGTGACGCCCGGTGTAGCCGACGGCCCCATCGGCGCCCTTGGTGATCAGAACCAGCTTCGGACCGCGCTTCAGCCATTCGGCCGCCAGATCGTCGTGGCTGCCGGTCATGCCGAACCAGTCGAGATCTTCATCCGAGAACTTGATGATGTCAGACATCGCCGCCATGCGGTTCATCCGGGCGAGATGGGCTTCCCGATCCTTGATGAAGCCGGGCCGGATGTTCGGGTCGAAGGAGATGATCCGCTTTTCGTGTTCGCGGGTCATCAGCGCCTCATATGTCGAGCCGCAGGGCTCGGGGATGAGGCTGATCGCGCCGAAATGCAGCGCCTCGCAGAAGTCGCCGAGCGCCGGCAGATGATCTTTCGTAATCATCCGCCCCGCCGTGTTCTCGTCGAAGAAGGCGTAGGTGGCATGGCCGTTGACGAGCTTGACGAAGGCAAGCGTTGTATGCAGCGACAGGGTCGCGCAGGGAGCGAAGTCGACATTCGCCGCCTTCAGCGTTTCGCGGAGGACATCGCCGAACATGTCATCGGAAAGGCCGGTGAAGAAGCCGGTGGGAATGCCGAGCCGACCGAGCGCGATCGCCGTATTGAAGATCGCCCCGCCGGCATAGGGCGCAAATGCACTTTCGCCCGCGGTCGTGTCCCGCGGCAGCATGTCGATCAGCGCTTCACCACAACATACGATCATCGGCATTTCTCCCCTGAAGACATTTCAACTGATTTCAATGACTTTCGACGAAATCCCAGAGTGTCGCCGACTATTGGGCGGCAAGCGCGCTGACGCCGCCATTGCGGCCAGACCAGGCCAGCGGGTCGTTGAGGAAGGCCTCGACTTCGCCAAGCGTCTCGTCGTCGAACAGCGCCTGCTCGCGGGCAACGGCAAGCACGTTGCGCCATGTGGCGATCCAGTGCAGGTCGACACCCTTGCCCTTCATCTCGCCGACGGCCTCCGGGAAGATATCGTAATAGAAGAGCGCGATGCCGTGGTCGACGATGCCGCCGGCTGCGCGGATCGCATCGATGAACTTGAACATCGAGCCGCCGGCGGTCGTCAGGTCCTCGATAACAAGAACACGGGCGCCCTCCGGCATGTGGCCCTCGATCTGGGCGTTGCGGCCATGACCCTTCGGCGCCTTGCGCACGTAGATCATCGGCAGGCCCAGGCGCTCGGCCAGCATCGCCGCGAAGGGAATACCCGCCGTCTCGCCACCGGCGACGACGTCGAACTGCTCGAAGCCCGCCTCGCGCAGGATTGATGCCGCGGCAAAATCCATAACGGCCGAACGGATGCGCGGATAGGAGATCAGCTTGCGGCAGTCGATATAAACCGGGCTCGCCATTCCGGACGAGAGCTTATAGGGCTTGTCGGCGCTGAAATGCACCGCCTTGATCTCCCAGAGCATCTTGGCGACCAGCTCGGCCATCACGGCCTTGTCGGTGAACGCATTGGAAAACATCAAACTCTCCTTCAAAATTCCAAACGATCAGGCGACGGCCCAGTGCAGCGGGAACATCGGATCGAAAACGGTGACCGGACCGGCACCGGTCTCGATCTTCTTGGGATAGGTCACGGCTTCTGCCTGCTTCCTGAGCGTGATCGTCTCCTCGTTGACCGGCAGGCCATACCAGGTGGGACCGTTCAGCGAGGCGAAGGCTTCGAGCTTGTCGAGCGCGCCCTCCTCTTCGAACACATGCGCCAGGCAACTCATGGTGTTGATCGAGGTGTAGATGCCGGCGCAGCCGCAGGCGCATTCCTTCAGCGGATCGACATGCGGTGCTGAGTCGGTGCCGAGGAAGAAGCGCTTGTCGCCCGAGACGGCGGCAGCGCGCAGCGCCAGACGGTGGTTTTCGCGCTTGGCAACCGGCAGGCAGTAGTAGTGCGGCTTGATGCCGCCGACGAGAATGGCGTTGCGGTTGATGATCAGGTGATGGGTGGTGATCGAGCCGGCAAGATTGGCCTTCGACGCCTTGATGTAGTCGATGCCGTCCTTGGTGGTGACGTGCTCCATCGTGACCTTCAGTTCCGGCAGGCGCTGGCGCAAGGGATCAAGCACGGTGTCGATGAACACGGCCTCGCGGTCGAAGATGTCGACGTCCGATGTCGTGACCTCGCCATGCACGCAGAGCGGCAGGCCGATCTTCGCCATGCGCTCGAGCACCGGCATCGCCTCATCGATGTTGCGCACGCCGCTGTGCGAATTCGTCGTCGCGCCAGCCGGATAGAGCTTGACTGCCTTGACGAGGCCGCTCCTGTGGCCGGCCTCGACGTCGTCGGGGTTCGTGCCCTCGGTGAGATAAAGCGTCATCAGCGGCTCGAACCGGTCGCCTGCCGGGATGGCCGCGAGGATGCGCTCGCGATAGGCAGCAGCGTCGGCCGCGGTGACGACCGGCGGCACGAGGTTGGGCATGATGATCGCGCGGGCGAAATGGCGGCTGGTGTCGGCGATGACGCCCTTCAGCATGTCGCCGTCGCGCAGGTGAAGGTGCCAATCATCCGGCCGGCGGATAACGAGGTCTTGCATGGTCAGCGTTCTCCTAAGTCAGGGCGGGATGCAGGCGGAAAACCGCGTACACTTTTCCTGATCCCCCTCCCGGTGCTCGCGCCCGATCCGCGCGCGCAGCTTTGCAGCCGGCAGGTGCGGGTGTTGGGCGGTTACTCATGTGGTGAAACCGCGTCTCGATATCACCAATGCGCCCGCAAACACAATCCGCAATCCGACCATCGCTCAGAAATCCGCAAGCACGACATCTGCGCGTCGCTGATGCTCGACCACACGATGCGCGTTGGGGATGTCGTTGCCATGGGCTTTTCGCTTCGCCGCCTCCTCGTCGTAGCCGTGGTCGAACCAGCGCTTCAAAAGCCGCCGCTCCAGTTCCTCGATGCCGGGATTGATGAAGATGGAGAAATCGAAGGCACCGGCAAGCTTGTTCCAGGGCGCCTCGTCGAGCAGCAGATAGTTGCCCTCGGCGAGAATAATGCGGGTATCGGCCGCTACAACACGCGCCGAGGCGATCGCCAGTTCGCGCGAGCGATCGAAGACCGGCACCAGCACCTCGCCGTCATTGGCCCTGACCGCAGCGATCGTCGCCAGGAACGACCTGACATCAAAGGTTTCCGGCGCACCTTTGCGGGCAAGCAGGCCCTTCTCTTCGAGCACGGCATTGTCCATGTGAAACCCGTCCATCGGCAGCACCGCCGCCATTTCTCCTGCAGCTACCAGCGCTTCGGCAAGCGCGTCGGACAGGGTGGATTTTCCGGCACCCGGCGGGCCGGCAATCGCCACGACGAAACGGGCGGCTCCAGCCGCCCGTTCGAGGATCTGATCAACCACCGGCCCGACATTCATGCGGCGAGCGCCTCGCGCGGCGGCTCCTTCGCGCCGGTCATGAAGGCGACGGCATCAGACATCGTGTGTTCCTTCGGATTGATGACGCAGAGGCGTTTGCCAAGCCTGTGGATGTGGATGCGATCGGCCACCTCGAACACATGCGGCATGTTGTGCGAGATGAGCACGATCGGCAGGCCGCGCGAACGCACGTCGAGGATCAACTCCAGCACCCGCCGGCTTTCCTTGACGCCGAGGGCTGCCGTCGGCTCGTCCATGATCACCACCTTGGAACCGAAGGCTGCGGCTCGCGCCACCGCCACGCCCTGGCGCTGGCCGCCCGAAAGCGTTTCCACCGCCTGGTTGATGTTCTGGATGGTCATCAGGCCGAGCTCGGACAGCTTTGCCCGCGCCCGCTTCTCCATCTCCGCACGGTCGAGCGTGCGGAAAAGCTTGCCCATGATGCCGGGTTTACGGATTTCGCGGCCGAGAAACATGTTGTCGGCGATCGAGAGCGCCGGTGACAGCGCCAGGTTCTGATAGACGGTCTCGATGCCGGCCGTGCGCGCCTCCATCGGCGAGCGGAAGTTGATCTGCTGGCCCTCGAGCCGGATTTCCCCCTCATCCGGCGTGATGGCGCCGGAGATCGCCTTGATCATCGAGGACTTTCCGGCGCCGTTGTCGCCGATGACGGCCAGGATCTCGCCCGGGTAGAGGTCGAAATCGGCATAGTCGAGAGCCGTAACTCGGCCATAACGCTTGACCAGGCCGCGCGCGGTGAGAATGGGTTCCTGAGCCATCAGCCTGCTACCTTTCTGATCCATTGGTCGATTGCGACGGCGGTGATGATCAGCACGCCGGTGAGGAAGACTTTCCATTGCGGATCGGCGCCCAACATGTTGAGCCCCATGGAGACCACGCCGACGATCATCGCGCCGATCAGCGTTCCAAGGATCGATCCACGCCCGCCGAAGAGTGAGATGCCGCCGATTACGGCCGCGGTGATGGCCTGAAGATTGTAGTCGGTGACCGCTGCCGAAGGCGAGATCGAGCCGTTGCGGCCGATCGAGACCCAGGCGGCGAGTGCCGCAATCAGGCCGGCGAGCGTATAGGCGCTGAGCAGCACGCGGCTGGTGCGGATACCGGAAAGCTTCGCTGCCTCAGGATCGTCGCCGACGGCATAAAGGTGGCGTCCCCAGGCCGTATGGTTGAGCGCGTACCAGAGGCCAAGGACCAGCACGACCATCATCACCACACCGAGCGTGAAGACGGCGGATCCCACCTTGAAGCTGACGCCAAAGAGGTGAAGCATCTTGGTGACGGCCGCTACATCAGCCTCGCGGATCGTCGCATTTGCCGAGTAGATGAAGTTCGTCGACATGATGACGTACCAGGTGCCGAGCGTGACGATGAACGGCGGAAGCTTGACCCTGGAGACGAGGAAGCCGTTGAGGAAGCCGCAGGCACCGCCGACGACGAAGCCGATGAAGATCGCGATCGGCGCCGGAAGGCCGTAAGTCACGGCGCAATTGCCCATGATGACAGCCGAAAGCACCATGATCACACCGATCGAAAGGTCGATGCCGGCCGTCAGGATGACCAGGGTCTGCGCGGCCCCCAGGATGCCGACGATGGCGATCTGCTGCAGGATCAGCGTCAGCGTATAGGACGAGAAGAACTTTCCACCGATCGTCAGACCGAAGATCAGGATCGCTGCAACGAGCACGATGAACGGCACAGCCGCCGGCGTCGAATGCAGGAAATGCTGGATCTTCTGGATCAGCGTCTTGTCATGTGTGTCGAACGACGCGACCTGCGTCGAACTGTTGACCAGGACCTTTTCGAATTCCTGGGATGGCTGTGCGGCTGCGTTGGGCTCGCCCATGGACCTTCCTCCGGTGAACCCCACTCCCAAGGGGTTGCGATGCAATCTGGTGCACAGCCCGCCCACCATGTGGCGGGCATCAGCACTCATTCAAGAAGCTGCGCGGTTTTCGTCGCCTTGTCAAAGACATCGACGCTTACGCGAAGGGCGGCCCGGGCCGCCCTTCCGTTGCTGCTCATGCGTTCGAAGAACGGGAGCGATCAGCCCCAGCACTTCTCCGTGCCGACCTTGACGTCGATCGATTCGACGCCGGCAGCCGGCTTGTCGGTGACGAGCGAAACGCCGGTGTCGAAGAAGTCCTTGCCTTCGGTCGGCTTCGGCTTTTCGCCGCTGTCGGCGAACTTCTTGATCGCCTCGATGCCGAGCGCCGCCATCATCAGCGGATACTGCTGCGAGGTCGCGCCGATGACGCCTTCGGCCACCGACTTGACGCCGGGGCAACCGCCGTCAACCGATACGATCAGCACGTCCTTTTCCTTGCCAACGGCTTTCAGCGCCTGGTAGGCGCCGACGGCGGCCGGCTCATTGATGGTGTGGATCACGTTGATATCAGGATCCTTCTGCAGAAGGTTTTCCATCGCCTTGCGGCCACCTTCTTCGTTGCCGTTGGTGACGTCGTGGCCGACGATGCGGGCATCATCCTCGTCGCCGATCTTGTTAGGATCTTTCGGGTCGATGCCGAAGCCGATCATGAAGCCCTGGTCGCGCAGGACGTCAACGGTCGGCTGCGACGGTATCAGATCGAGGAAGCCGACCTTGGCGGTCTTGGCGCCCTCGCCCATCGTGGCGGCGGCCCATTGGCCGATCAGCTTGCCGGCGAGCAGGTTGTCTGTAGCGAACGTCGCGTCGGCGGCGGTGGCCGGATCAAGCGGCGTATCGAGCGCGATCACCAGAAGACCGGCCTCCTGCGCCTTCTTCACCTGGTCGACGATTGCCTTCGTGTCGGAAGCGGCGATCAGGATGCCCTTGGCGCCATCGGCGATGCAGGATTCGATCGCAGCCACCTGGCTGTCATGGTCGCCGTCGATCTTGCCGGCATAGGACTTCAGCGTGACGCCGAGTTCCTGGGCCTTGGCGGTAGCGCCTTCCTTCATCTTGACGAAGAAGGGGTTGGTATCGGTCTTTGTAATCAGGCAGGCGCCGATATCGGCGGCCTGTGCCGGAGCGGCAAAAACGACGCCGAGCGACAGCACGCCGAACGCGGCGGAGAGAACAGTCTTCTTCATGTAATCCTCCCAAGGATGAAAAACGTGCCGGTGGACCGGCCCAGGCCTCGCCGCCACAGCATTCTCCTCTGCTGCAGCAGGCGCTTCCGGATCAAAAACAAACATTAAATTTCGGGGGTGTCAATAAATAAATCAAATTGAATTATTATTTCGATGTGGCATTCTCTGGATAACAGCGATCCGAGGCCATCCGGGCCGTCGCGCAAATTGACAGGTCCGCCCAGAGCGGAAACAACAGACCCGCGCCAAGCGGGCACCAATGCCAACGGGAGGAGACGGTGGCATGTCATTGACAGACGGCCCCGACAGGGGACCGATACAACCTGAGGTCATCGACCCGAGCGGCGGGGCGAACCAGACGCGCGTGCGCGCCTACAACGAGAGGCTGGTGATGTCGCTGGTGCGGCGTCACGGCGAGCTGTCGAAGGCGGATATCGCCAGACGCTCCGGCCTTTCGGCGCAGACCGTTTCCGTCATCATGCGGGCGCTCGAAAGCGATGGCCTCTTGGTGCGCGGCGCGCCGGTGCGCGGCCGTGTCGGCCAGCCGTCGACGCCGATGCGGCTCAACCCGGATGCGGTGTTTTCCTTTGGGGTGAAGATCGGGCGTCGAAGTGCCGACCTGGTGCTGATGGATTTCGTCGGCAATATCCGCCTGCACCTGCACCAGATCCATGCCTATCCGCTGCCCGGCGAACTGGTCGACTTCATCGTCGGCGGCATCGAGAAACTCGAGGCGCAACTGAGCCCAGAGGAGCGCAAGCGCATCGCTGGGGTCGGTATCGCCACGCCCTTCGAACTGTGGAACTGGGCGGAAGAAGTCGGCGCCCCGCGGGAAGAAATGAACCGGTGGCGCGAGGTGAACCTGCAGGCGATCGTGGCCCAACGCACCCGCCACCCGGTGTTCCTGCAGAATGACGGCACCAGCGCCTGCGGCGCCGAACTCGCCTTCGGCGTCGGCGCCAGCTATCCCGACTTCGTCTATTTCTACATCGGCTCGTTCATCGGCGGCGGCATCGTCATCAATTCCGCGCTCTTTTCCGGCCGCACCGGCACCGCCGGCGCCGTCGGCCCGCTGCCGGTTTCCGGCAAGGACGGCAAGACCATCCAGCTCCTGAAGATCGCCTCGGTCTTCGTGCTCGAAAACCTGCTGCGCGAACGCGGCATCGATCCGAAGCCGCTGTGGTATTCGGCCGACGACTGGATCGATTTCGGTGAGCCACTCACGATCTGGATCGACGACAGTGCGGCAGCCCTTGCCCAGGCGGTCGTCTCCGCCGCCTCGATCATCGACTTCTCCGCCGTTGTCATCGACGGCGGCTTCCCGCCCTGGGTCCGCGCCCGGCTTTTGACGGCAACGCGCAAGGCGCTCTACGACCTCGACCTGCAGGGCGTGACGATCCCGGAACTGGTCGAAGGTTTGGTCGGCAGCCATGCCCGCGCCATCGGCGGCGCGAGCCTGCCGTTGTTCTCCCGCTACCTGCTCGACACCAACGTCCTCTTCAAGGAGCTCAGCTGATGCTGAAAGGCATAGACCCGATCCTCAGCCCCGAATTGCTGGCGACGCTTAGGGCAATGGGCCATGGCGACGAGATTGCGCTGGTCGACGGCAACTATCCCGGCCAGGAACATGCTCGCCGGCTGGTTCGGCTCGACGGCCACGGGCTGATCCCGGTGCTGGACGCCATTCTCAGCGTGATGCCGATCGACGATTTCGTGCCGGCGGCGATCTTCCGCGCTACAGTCAAGCAGGACCGGGACGCGCTAGATCCCGTCCACCGGGAGATCATTGATTGCTGCGGCAGGCATGAGCCGGCACGAACGGTCGTGCCCCTGCTCGGCCCGGAATTCTATCCGCGGGTGCAAGCGGCGCACACGGTGGTGCAGACCAGCGAACCGCGGCTTTACGGCAACGTCATCCTGCGCAAGGGCGTGATCTATCCCTGACGGATCGGGCGACAAAACGAAAAACCCGCCGGCGGAACCGGCGGGTTTTTTCGTTTCATGTCTGGAATGTCTTAGGCGCGACGTGCGTCGATCGACAGTGCGCCCGGGCCGAAGGCGGCAAGCACCAGGAAGCCGCCGGCAACCGAGATGTTCTTCATCATCATCAGGCCGTTGAAGACGCTCAGCAGGCCGTTGGCTTCCGGCGGGAACGTCGGAATGTTGATTGCGCCGCTGTGGAAGACGAAGGCGGTGACCAGGCAGAACAGAGCCAGCAGGTAGGCTGCAATCTTCGTCTGGAAGCCGACCAGAACGGCAAGACCGCCGATCAGCTCGAAAGCGCCGGCGAGATAGGCAAGCGCGGTTGCTGCCGGCCAGCCGGCATTAGCAATCATTCCGGCGGTGCCGGCGGGATCAGTCAGCTTGCCGAAGCCAGCGGTGATGAACATGATCGAAAGGAGAATGCGCCCGATGAGGACGACGACATTCTGAGACATGCGAGGCTCCTGTGAGAAACGAGTGTTGGCAGCAGAAGTATCAGCATTTTCAAATTCATCTAGCCGCACGCCCGACGACAGATCGTTCACAACGTAGAGACAACCGGGATTTATCGTCAACCGACATTTGAGCCGCGGCCCAGTCTGTGCAGTGCTTTTCGTCCTAGCGAGCGCTGGTTCGGCCACAAGTGTTCTTTTCTGTTGCAAGGACGGGGCTGCTGGGTGAAATTCAGGCGCGGCAGGGGACGCCGCGCGGGGGCATCTCATGAACGAAATCAACAGGAGCCCGGCCTTCTGGCACTCATTCGCGATCTTCGAAGGGTTCGACAAGAAAACGATCGAGGATCTCGCCGATATCGCCACCTATCGAAAGTGGCCGGCCGGCACGGTGATCTTCCAGCGTGGCGACGAAGGCAACTATATGATCGTGGTCATATCGGGCCGCATCAAGCTTTCTCTGATCACACCGCAGGGCCGCGAACTGATGCTGCGCCAGCATGAAGCCGGCGCGATCTTCGGCGAGATGGCGGTGCTCGACGGCCAGACGCGGTCGGCAGACGCCACGGCGCAGACGGCGTCCGAAGGCTACGTGATCGGCAAGAAGGCGTTTCTCGATATGGTCACTACCCGGCCGGCGGCAGCTGAGTCCGTCATCCGCTTTCTCTGCGCCCAGCTGCGCGACACCACCGAGCGGCTGGAAACCATCGCGCTCTATGACCTCAACGCCCGCGTTGCGCGGTTCTTCCTGGCCACACTCCGGCAGATCCACGGCAACGAGCTTCCCGAAAGCGCCAATCTGCGGCTGACGATGAGCCAGACGGATATCGCCGGCGTTCTCGGCGCCAGTCGCCCCAAGGTCAACCGGGCCATTCTGTGGCTAGAGGAGAGCGGCGCCATCAAGCGGGGAGAAGGGATCATCGCCTGCAAGGTCGGCCGGCTGCTGAGCATCGCCGATCCTGAAGAGGATTAGGCGGCATGACCGTGCAACCTCGCCGGCAATTTCGCTTCACTCCGCTCGCCGGCGGGATCCTGACGAGCCTGATCGTCGCATTGGCACTCTATTTCTATGCGGAACCGGTATTCGAAACGCAGCGGGAGCTGTTCTTCGACCGCCTGATGCAATGGGTGCCGTCACCGCAATCGCCCGACATCGTCGTCGTCGATATCGACCGGGCGGCCTACCAATCCCGGCCTGATGGAGACTGGGACAGGGCGGCAACCGCCGAACTCCTATCCGGACTGACCGTGGCCGGCGCCAAGGTCATCGCCGTCGACTTCGTCTTCAGTTCCGATTGTGCGGCAGAGCTGCCAGGCAATACATCGCTTTCGCAAGCGCTTTCGAAGACCCCCGTCGTTCTCGGCTTTCTCATTGCCGATACGCTGCAGGAGCGCCCTCGCCCGGCTCCGCCACTGGCGTTGAGCCGCCCCTTCGCAGCACCGGAACTCTGGTTCCTCGACGGCGCGGAAACCTCCTGCCCTTCCTTCATGGATCACGCCAAGGCGGCGGCCGCATCATTTCTTGTCGGCGACGAGGATGCCCGTATCCGACGGGTGCAGGCTTTCGCTGTTCTCGGCGAAGAGGCCTATCCGACGCTTGCGATCGAGGCGACGCGGCTGATGATGGGTGCAGGAACGCCGATACTCGGCGGCGACCCAGCCTGGCTGCGGCTCGACAGGCAGGTGATCACACTCGACGATACCGGCAGCCTGCGCTTCGTCGCGAGCACCCCTGACTTGATCGCCGCCCGGACCATTTCGGCAGCCGACGTTCTCTCAGGGAAAGCAGGCAGCGACAGGTTTGCGGGCAAACTCGTCTTCATCGGCAGCAGCCTGCCCAATCTCGGCGGCCTCCGGCCGAGCGCCTCAATGCCGCTCGAGCCCTCGGTTCAGATCCATGCCGATATCGCCAATGCGATCGCCACCGGTTTCATTCCACGGCGTGACGCGCGGCTTCCCGTCATCGAGGCCCTGTTCTCGCTGGCAGCGGGCATTGCCGCCGCCTATGGCGCGGCAAGGCTCCGGCCGATGACATCGGCCGTGCTCGGCATCGTCGCGGTTGCCGTCGTCGTCGCGGCGACTGCCGCGATCTACCGCACCAGCGGCTGGCTCGTCGATGCAGTGAGCATTTCAGTCGCACTTGCTGCCGTGCTGGCAGTGACCAGCACGCTGCAGTTCGCCCATGTCAGGCGGGCGGAAGCGACGGCGCGGGAAAAATTCTCGCAATACCTGCCGCAATCCGTCGTCGCGCGCTACATCGACAATCCAGGTGCTGCCCGGGTTGCGGGCGAGGAACGGGCGGTGACGGCGCTGTTCACCGACATCGAGAGCTTTTCGACGCTTTCGCAAAAACTCGGGCCGCGCGACCTCATCGCCCTGCTCGATATCTATTTTACCGAGGTCAACGGGCTGGTAGCGCAATATGGCGGCATGGTCGACAAGGTGGTCGGCGACGCCGTGCACGCCTTCTTCAACGCGCCGGAGGATCTGGCCGATCATGTCGACAAGGCAATCGAATGCGCCAAGGCAATCCATGCGTTGACCGAAGAAATGCGCAGGCGACCGCAGTTTGCCGCACGGGATTTCGGGCGCACGCGCATCGGGGTCGAGACGGGTCAGGCGGTGCTTGGCGAAGTCGGCGCCGGCGGCAAGCTCGACTACACCGCCCATGGCGACGCCATCAACCTTGCAGCGCGACTGCAGGAGGCAAACAAATTTCTGGGCACGGCCATCTGCGTCGGCCCGGCTGCAGCAGCTGAAAGCAAGCAACGGCTTCGCTCGCTCGGCAGCCATGAAATCCGCGGCTTTGCCACGATGGAACTCTTCACAGTCGCCGACCCTGAACAGGTGTAGCGCCACTGCAGAATTCCATGGTCGGCATCGATTGAGGCAGAGAATTGCTCCTCGTGGTGCTGCCGACGCTACTGTTGGCCAACACTGGCATAGGCTTCCCGGATCCGCGCCTGTCCCCAGTTGACGGGGTCGCTCGGCGCGTCGCCTCGCTGTCGGAACTCGACGCCCTGCCCCGCAGCGACAATCTGCGTTACGCCGCCCGCGGCGACCGCAACGCTGCCATGCTCGACGAAGACGGCGAAGGCGACACGGCTCGGGCCGCAAAAGAACTTGGTGCCGCGCACGCCGATCATGCCGAAAGCGGTCCTGACGGCAACATCGACCTTGGGCAGCCCCTCGGGGCGGTCGAATACCATTCGGCCGATGCCGAGTTCGAGCGTACCGCCCTGGCCGGCAATGAAGCTGTCGACCAGCAGATCGGTCTCAGCACCCAAGAGGACGCGGGTGTCGGCACCAAGCGCCAGGGTTGCGAAACTTTCGGCCTCGGTGCGCACATGATCGTTGTCGAAGATCTGCGCACCGACAGCCAGAGCCTCTTCCTGCTCAGTCTGTCGACGACGAACGTCGCCGCGGATTTCCGTTGCCTTGCCGATCACCGGGCTCGCCATGGTCGTTGCCACGCCGCCGCCCATGGCCGCCAACAACAGGCCACCAACGACGACGCGCCTGCTCACCAGCATCTGCCGCACCAGCTCCCGGTCCATCATGGTCCTTCTCCCTGTTCGACGCGTTCGAGCCCTCGAGCGTCCGGCTTTCCCAAAGGATATCCCCGATATCAGCGGAAACAAGCCGAACGCGCAATGGTGCGTTCCTTGCCACCTCTCCACTTCGCCAGAGCCCCAGCAATCCGGCTGTTACCGCCGGAACAGGCAGTGCGAACCCACCGGGCTAAGTTCGCGTCAAGAGACGGGGAGAGCATCATGGAAAATCAGCGCAAAACAGGCATTCGCATCTTCAACGCATTGCTTCTCGCCATCGTCAGCTTCCTGGCGCTTGCGGCAATCGCGCTTCCTCCCGCCCGTGCGGCAGAACTTTCGGCCGTCGACATCTGCGACCGCGAGGCGGGCAGCATCTTCGACCTGCAGCGCAACCAGGCCTTCCCGGCAGTTGCGACCGAGGACATGAAGATCGGTATCGCCCTTTCGGCCTGCCGCGAGGCCTATAACCAGCATGCCGGCGCCCGCATCGAGTTCCAGTTGGCCCGCGTGCTCGACAAGGCCGGCCAGAAGATCCAGTCGCTGCGCATCCTCAGCGAAGCGGCCGAACACGGCCATGCGCTGGCGATGACCAACTATGCGGTGCTTGTCGGCGAACAGGGCGACATCAAGACCGAATTCGCGCTCAACCAGAAAGCCGCCGCAGCCGGCAATATCCTCGCTGCCTATAATCTCGGCGTCGCCTACCGCGACGGCATGGGCACCGCCGCCAACGGCAAGCTCGCCATCGAATGGTTCGAGCGGGCGACGCTCGCCGGCGATGACATCGCCGCATTCAACCTCGCGGTCATCCTGGATGAAGGCAAGCTGGTGCCGGAAGACAACGCCAGGGCCGCGCGCTTCTATCGCCTCGCCGTCGAGCGCGGCAATGTCGACGCGATGGTCAATCTCGGCCTGATGCTGGAGACCGGCGAAGGCGTAACCAAGGATTCATCGGCCGCGCGCGCCATCTTCCGCAAAGCCGCGGCCGAGGGCGACGCCTTTGCTGAGCGCAAGTTCGCCGAACTCAGCGGCGGCAGCAATTTCGAGACGGCCATGCTCGACAAGACCAGCCGCATCAAGTGACGCATTGCGAGCCGACCTCAACCGGTCGGTCCGCGTTATGTCCCGACAGGTTCCCCCCAAAGATGCAGCTTGACGTGCAGCCGGGCGCACTACAGCGTGGCGGGAAGACACCCCTCGCCTGGAAATGTAATGACGAAACTGATTATCTTTACCGACCTGCACATGGTGCCCGAGGGCACGACGATCATCGGCCTCGATCCCTACCAGCGCCTGGCCAACGGTATCGCACATGTGAACCGCTACCACGCGGATGCCGACCGGGTGATCTTCACCGGCGACCTCGCGCATCATGCCGACCGCGCCTCCTACGAGCGGCTGAAAACGCTGACCGATCAATTGCTGCCTCCGGCCGCCATCATGATCGGCAACCACGACCGGCGCGACGTGTTTCTCGACGTCTTTGCAGACGCCGTAACGGACGACGATGGCTTCGTGCAGCAAGTGGTCGACTTTGGCGATTGCCGGGCGATCCTGCTCGACACGCTGTTTGCGCCGCCCTACGACTACCCCAACAGCCATGCCGGGCTCCTGTGCCAGAAACGCCTTACCTGGCTCGATCGCCAATTGGCAGAAGCCGGCGACAGGCCGGTGCTCATCTTCATGCATCATCCCCCGCACGCCACCGGCTTCACCGGCATGGACATGATCCGCCTCGTCAACGAAGTGGAATTTTATGCGCTCGTGAAGAACCACGGCAATGTGCGCCACATCTTCGCCGGCCATGTGCACCGCACGATCAGCGGTTCCAGCCGCGGCATACCCTTCTCTGTCTTCAAGAGCCCGGTGCACCAGCAGCCGATGCCGTTCGATGCGCCGGATGCCTCGCTCTCAGTCGATGAACCAGCAGCCTACGGCATTGCCGTGGTGACGAAGGATGGCGTTCTCGTTCATACCGAGGATTACGAAATCGCCCGCCGGGACGCTGCCTTCGCCTGATACCAACCTGCACGGATATTGACCCATTGAGCCGGCGCGATTTTGGTTTCCTGTAAGGAGAAAACCGGAGCCGGACCACGCGGTCCGGTGAGGATTGTCGACGCTATCAGGAGGCCAAAAGCGCCCGGCCCTTCGGATGGGCCGCCTGTCGGCCACCGGCAGCCTCGCAATCCTCGACCGATGTCCAGGCATCGCTCTAAGGTCCGCTCCTTCCCGGACGACCGCAGACGGTCCCACGCAGTGGGCCAATATCCGTGCAGGTTGGTATGAGGGGCATTCCGGCCGCCGGGCCTTCATGCTAGGTTGGCCCATGACCCAAACCACCGCCACCGATGAAATCCTCGACTGTCAGAGCTGCGGCGCCTGCTGCGCCTACTCCTCCGACTGGCCGCGATTCTCGATGGAGACGGACGAGGAACTCGACCTGATACCGGAAGAGTACGTCGCCGCCGACCTCGGCGGCATGCGCTGCGAAGACAACCGTTGCACGGCACTCGGCGGCAAGCTCGGGGTGCATGTCGCCTGCAAGATCTACGCTGTGAGGCCGATCGTCTGTCGCACCTGCATGCCCGGTGACGACGAGTGTCTGATGGCGCGCGAACGGCACTTCGGGCAGGCCGCGTAGAACTTCGGATCATCCGGCACTCAAGCCTACATTCCGTATCCCCATCGGTTTGCCGGCACTGCGATAGTGAAACATTCCGAGAATGACGAAATTTGCCGGATGGATGTTCGGCGGGACGACGCGTATTTTCTGCCCACGAAATCCAAGGCGCATTGCGCCTTGTCACCGCCTTCCGGAGGACCGCGTTCGATGAGCCAGACCCAGCTTCAAAAATCCAGCCCAAAGGCCGATGCGGCCCCGGCCCCCTTTGCCGACTTCGCACCGCCGATCCGCGCGCAAGGCACGCTGCGCCAGGCGATCACCGCCGCGTACCGCCGGCCGGAAACCGAAGCGCTGCCGCCGCTCGTCGAAGCAGCAACGCTTCCGGCCGAGACACAGAAGGCAGCCGCCAGAACCGCCCGCAAGCTGATCGAGGCCCTGCGCGCAAAACATAAAGGTTCCGGCGTCGAAGGACTGGTGCACGAATACTCGCTGTCGAGCCAGGAAGGTGTGGCGCTGATGTGCCTGGCCGAGGCGCTGCTGCGCATTCCCGACACGGCAACGCGCGACGCGCTGATCCGCGACAAGATTTCCGACGGTGACTGGAAGTCGCATCTGGGCGGTGGCCGCTCGCTGTTCGTCAACGCCGCGACCTGGGGTCTGGTCGTGACCGGCAAGCTGACGTCGACGGTCAACGACCGCAGCCTTTCGGCCGCGCTGACGCGCCTGATCGCCCGCTGCGGCGAACCGGTGATCCGCCGCGGCGTCGACATGGCGATGCGGATGATGGGCGAACAATTCGTCACCGGCGAAACCATCGACGAGGCGCTGCGCCGCTCGCGCGCGCTCGAGCAGAAGGGTTTCCGCTACTCCTACGACATGCTGGGCGAAGCCGCGACCACGGCTGAAGACGCCGAGCGCTATTACAAGGACTACGAAACGGCGATCCATGCCATCGGCAAGGCATCGGCCGGACGCGGCATCTACGAAGGCCCCGGCATCTCCATCAAGCTTTCGGCGCTGCATCCGCGCTACGTGCGCGCGCAGTCGGCCCGCGTCATGGAAGAGCTTCTGCCGAAGGTGAAGGCACTCGCGGTCATTGCCAAGAAGTACGACATCGGCCTCAACATCGACGCCGAGGAAGCCGACCGGCTGGAGCTTTCGCTCGACCTGCTCGAAGAACTGTGCCTCGACAAGGATCTCGCCGGCTGGGACGGCATGGGCTTCGTGGTCCAGGCCTATGGCAAGCGTTGCCCCTTCGTGCTCGACTTCATCATCGACCTCGCCCGCCGCGCGAGCCGCCGCATCATGGTCCGGCTGGTCAAGGGCGCCTATTGGGACGCCGAGATCAAGCGCGCGCAGCTCGACGGCCTGGAAGACTTCCCCGTCTACACCCGCAAGATCTACACCGACGTTTCCTACATCGCCTGCGCCCGCAAGCTGCTGGCAGCAACCGACGTGATCTTCCCGCAGTTTGCCACCCACAACGCTCAGTCGCTCGCCACCATCTACGAACTGGCCGGCAAGGACTTCCAGGTCGGCAAGTACGAGTTCCAGTGCCTGCACGGCATGGGCGAACCGCTCTACGACGAAGTCGTCGGCAAGGGCAATCTCGACCGGCCGTGCCGCATCTATGCGCCCGTGGGCACGCACGAGACGCTGCTGGCCTACCTGGTGCGCCGCCTGCTTGAAAACGGCGCCAACTCTTCCTTCGTCAACCGCATCGCCGACCCGAAGGTCTCAATCGACGAACTGGTTGCCGATCCGGTCGACATCGTGCGCGCCATGCCTGTCGTCGGCGCGACGCACGCGCAGATCGCCCTGCCGGTCGGTTTGTTCGGCGATGCACGCCCGAACTCCGGTGGTCTCGACCTTTCCAACGAAACCTCGCTCGCATCGCTAACCGAAGCGCTCAAGGCCAGTGCTGCCATCGACTGGCGCGCGGTGCCGCAACTGGCAACCGGTCCTGCATCGGGCGAGACCCGCCCGGTCGTCAACCCCGGCGACCACCGCGATATCGTCGGCGCCGTCACCGAGACATCGGAAGCGGACGCCCGCCAGGCCGCAAGCCTTGCCGCGAAGGCCGCCTCGAGCTGGTCGGCGGTTTCACCGGCAGAGCGTGCAGCCTGCCTCGTGCGTGCAGCCGACATCATGCAAGCCCGCATGCCGACTTTGCTCGGCCTGATCGTGCGCGAAGCCGGCAAGTCGCTGCCGAACGCCATCGCCGAAGTGCGCGAAGCGATCGACTTCCTGCGCTACTATGCCGAACAGACCCGCCGCACACTCGGTCCTGCTCATAAGGCGCTCGGACCAATCGTCTGCATCAGCCCGTGGAACTTCCCGCTCGCGATCTTTGCCGGCCAGATTGCCGCAGCACTCGTCGCAGGTAACCCGGTGCTGGCAAAGCCGGCGGAAGAAACGCCACTGATCGCCGCCGAGGGCGTGCGCATCCTGCACGAAGCCGGCATTCCGGCCGACGCGCTGCAGCTCCTGCCCGGTGACGGTCGCATCGGTGCGGCACTGGTTGCCGCGCCTGAAATCGCCGGCGTGATGTTCACCGGCTCGACCGAAGTCGCACGCCTCATCCAGGCGCAGCTGGCCGACCGGCTGTCGCCGTCGGGCCGGCCGATCCCGCTGATCGCCGAAACCGGCGGCCAGAACGCCATGATCGTCGACAGTTCGGCGCTCGCCGAACAGGTCGTCGGCGACGTGATCGCCTCGGCCTTCGACAGCGCCGGCCAGCGCTGCTCGGCGCTGCGCGTCTTGTGCCTGCAGGAAGATGTCGCCGACCGCATCCTCGCGATGCTGAAGGGCGCGCTGCACGAACTGAAGATCGGCCGCACGGACAAGCTTTCCGTCGACGTCGGCCCTGTCATCACCGCGGAAGCGCAGGGGATCATCGAGAAGCACATCGAAACCATGCGCGGCATGGGTCGCAAGGTCGAGCAGATCGGCCTCGCGTCCGGTACCGAACTCGGTACCTTCGTGCCGCCGACGATTGTCGAGCTCGAAAAGCTCTCCGACCTCAAGCGCGAGGTCTTCGGTCCCGTTCTCCACGTCATCCGCTACCGCCGTGACGATCTCGACCGGTTGATCGACGATATCAACGCGACGGGCTACGGCCTGACCTTCGGCCTGCACACCCGCCTCGACGAGACGATTGCCCACGTCACGTCTCGCGTGAAGGCCGGCAACCTCTACGTCAACCGCAACGTCATCGGCGCTGTCGTCGGCGTACAGCCCTTCGGCGGTCGTGGCCTCTCGGGCACCGGCCCGAAAGCAGGCGGTCCGCTCTATCTCGGCCGCCTCGTCGCCACCGCCCCGGTGCCGCCGCAGCACAGCTCCGTCCACACCGATCCGGCGCTGCTCGACTTCGCCAAATGGCTCGACGGCAAGGGTGTCAAGGCGGAAGCCGAAGCCGCCCGCACAGCCGGCAGCAACTCGGCCCTCGGCCTCATCTCCGAGCTTCCAGGCCCGGTTGGCGAGCGTAACCTCTATGCGCTGCATCCTCGCGGCCGCGTGCTCCTGGTGCCAGCCACCGAGACCGGCCTCTATCGCCAGCTCGGCGCGGCACTGGCGACCGGCAACACCGTCGTCATCGACGCGGCGTCGGGCCTGCAGTCCTCGCTGAAGACCTTGCCGGCAAGTGTTTCCACCCGCCTGTCCTGGTCGAAGGATTGGTCGGCGGACGGCCCCTTCGCCGGTGCACTGGTCGAAGGCGACGGCGAGCGTGTGCGTGAGGTGAACAAGGTGATCGCCGGCCTGCCGGGTCCGCTGGTTCTGGTCCAGGCCGCCTCGACTGACGAGATCGGCCGCAACCCCGACGCCTATTGCCTCAACTGGCTCTTGGAAGAGGTGTCTACCTCGATCAACACCGCCGCTGCCGGCGGCAATGCCAGCCTGATGGCGATCGGCTGAGCCGGCCTGCATCAACAAGTACGGCCCTCTCCCCCACGGGGGAGAGGGATAAATCAGTTCTCATTGCTCCGGTCCGCCGCTTCGGACTTTGCCGACCGCGCTACCTGCGTGCGCCGGATGGCGCATTTGGCAGCAATCCGCTATCAGCGTTGAACAAACGGAAGCAGCGGATGTTCACCCTCAAGCACACAGAAACCTCGACGCAGGAAATCAAGAAGAGCCGGTTTCTGGCAATCTGCGCGCCCGTGCCCGACGAGCAGGCGGCAAAGGCTTTCCTTGCTGAGCATTCCGATCCCACCGCCAACCACAATTGCTGGGCGTGGCGCATCGGCCAGGCCTATCGCTTCAACGACGACGGCGAGCCGAGCGGGACCGCGGGCAAGCCGATCCTCGCTGCGATCGATGGCCAGTCGCTCGACCGCGTCGTCGTGGTGGTCACCCGCTGGTTCGGCGGCATCCTGCTTGGCAGCGGCGGCCTGATCCGCGCCTATGGCGGCACCGCCGCGCTCTGCCTGCGGGCGGCCGAGAAGATCGAAATGATCGAGACGATACGCACCACCATCGCCTGCGACTTTGCCGATCTGGCGCTGATCAAGGCCCGCCTTCTTGCCCGTGACGTCACGATCTCAGGCGAAACCTTCACCGACAAGGGGCCGGTAATGACGGTCGACATGCGCAAGGACGAAGCAGACGGCATTCTTGCCATGGTCACCGATCTCAGCCGCGGCCGCGCGGTCATTTCGACCGACGATTGATCGCCTTCCCCTTGCCGATCGAACCATCATAAAAGCGACCCGCAAACCGAATAATATTCAATCCGAAAACGATTTCGACGCCAGGGAGATGATCTGCATGAAAACGAGAGTTCTGGGCAAGACAGGTGCGACGATTTCGGAGATCGGCTTCGGCGCCTGGCAGATCGGCGGCTCCTGGGGCGACGTCAGCGAAACGGACGGCAAGCGCGCGTTGAATGCCGCACTCGACAGCGGCGTCACCCTCGTCGACACGGCCGACGTCTATGGTGACGGACGGTCTGAAAAGATCATTGCCGCCGTCCTGAAGGAGCGCGGCGGCGAAAAGCCGTTCGTCGCCACCAAAGCCGGACGCAGGCTGAACCCGCATGTCACCGAAGGCTACACCGGCGCCAATATCGAAGCCTTCATCGATCGCAGTCTTAGCAATCTCGGTATCGAAACGCTGGATCTCGTCCAGCTCCACTGCCCGCCGACCGACGTCTATTACCGTCCGGAGTTTTTCGGTGCGCTCGACCAGCTCATCACCAAGGGCAAGATCCGCAATTACGGCGTCTCGGTCGAGAAGGTCGAGGAAGCGCTGAAGGCGATCGAGTATCCGGGTGTTGCCACCGTCCAGATCATCTACAACATCTTCCGCCAGCGGCCGCAGGATCTGTTCTTCGCGGAAGCCAGGAAGAAGAATGTCGGCGTGATCGTGCGCGTGCCGCTCGCCTCCGGGCTGCTGTCGGGCAAGATTACCCGCGACACGGCGTTTGCCGCCGACGACCATCGCAACTTCAACCGCTTCGGTGAAGCCTTCGATGTCGGCGAGACTTTTGCAGGCGTGCCCTTCGAGACGGCACTGGAAGCCGTCGAGCAGCTTCGCCCGCTGGTGCCCGCAGGCGTGCCGATGGCGCAGTTCGCCCTGCGCTGGATACTGGAGCAGGATGCCGTGTCCGTCGTCATCCCTGGCGCCCGCAATGAGACGCAGGCGCAATCCAATGCGGCTGCCAGCGCGCTGCCTGCCATCGACGAAAAAGCCAAGGCCGCCATCGCCGCGCTTTACGAGCGGCTGGTCAAGGTTCATGTTCATCATCGCTGGTAGGATGTATCGTAGCTGCCAATGGGGCCGCCGCCAATGGGCGCGACCGGCGGCAGCGGACACCACCCGACTGCATGTTTCCTTAAGTCCTATTCGATTTAAGGATAAAAACATGCAGCCATTCAAAGTGCTACAGCGACCTTTGCACGTCTAATAAGACGCGCGGCGCTGTAGCGGGCACACAGGCGCGCCAGGGCGGGAGAAGCGATCATGGCAGACCCTTTCGTGCTGCAGCGCTTTGTCGACGCTCAGGGCCGCGTCCATGCCGCAGCGCTCGACGAATTGCGGCGTGGCCGCAAAGAGACCCACTGGATGTGGTTCGTCTTTCCCCAGCTTGCGGGCCTCGGGCATTCGCCGATGGCCCAGCGCTTCGCCATCTCCGGGCTCGCGGAGGCCAGGGCCTATCTCGCCCATCCAATCCTCGGGCCCAGGCTTGTCGAATGCACCGAGACCGTCAACGGGCTGATCGGGTGTTCGGCACACGAAATCTTCGCAAGCCCTGATGACATGAAATTCCGCTCGTCGATGACGCTGTTTTCGAAGGCCGCAAACACAGGCAGCGTCTTCGGGCAGGCCCTCAGTTTCTATTTTGCCGGGGAAGAGGATCGACGAACGCTCGACCTGCTCGGCCCGCCTTCGCCATGACGGCGCACAAGCGCCAGGGGCATTCAGCCCGCGGATCGCGTTAGACGCCGTGCGCGGCGCTCGCGAGGAAGAACAGGATCACGAAAGCGCAGACGGAAAGCCCGGCTACGATCACCAGCAGCTCTTTCATCATATAACGATACATCGGGCACCTCCTTCCATCAGCCGTACGGCTCCCTTTTATATGGGAATCGGACCGGCCATTTTTCAGTCGCAGGCTTCAAAAGATCGTGAGGATGCCCCCTTTTTCCGGCCGCCGCAGACGCCTCCGGATCGCTCTCTTCCGCCCCCATCAGGCGCAACGCAAGCGCGCAGCCTGTAAGTTACATTATACTAATATATAGATTTATTACAACTGTTCTTACGGCTCCGCCGAGGCGCATCACGATCGGATGGAACGGAGAACCAGCGCGGTTTTTTTTGATCGCGGCGCTAGTGAAGCGCCGACGAAAACGCCTCGCAAACGTAGCCGGATGCTCAATCAACCGAAGCGCGCGCACGCTTGCGACCATAGGCTCGTCGTTGACTTCGCAGGCGATGAGAGGAAAATGTCTTCTTATGCGTCACAACGTAACACAAGGGGCGCCCAACGATGACTATCGCAAGGAAACTTCAGGACTATATCGACGGCGAGGGTGTCGCCTACGACACCGTCGCGCACCATCGTACGGCAACGACCAGCCAGTCGGCGCGCGCCGCGCATGTTCCGGGCAGCAGACTGGCCAAGTCCGTGGTCGTACACCACGAAATGGGGTACGTCCTCGCCGTTGTTCCGAGTACGCACCGGATCGAGCTCTCCACATTGCAGAGTGTTATGAACAGACGCCTTGGCCTCGCCTCGGAGGAGGAGGTCTGTTCGCTTTTCGCCGATTGCGACATTGGCGCGGTGCCGCCGATCGGATCGGCCTACGATGTACCGGTGATCCTCGACGAAAGCCTCGAAGACGCCAGCGACGTCTATTTCGAAGGCGGCGACCACAAGACACTGGTGCACGTCACCGGACCTAACTTTCGCAGCCTGATGAAGGATGCGCAGGTCGCCCGCTTCAGCCACCTGCCGTAGACGCCGCAATCCTGCATCGTACACCTCGCAGAGGACGACGTGGAGTTGGTGCCTGCGGGGGCAAGTCAAAGTGCTACAGCGTCCTTTGCGCGTCCAATAAGACGCGCGACGCTGTAGGGAATGCTGGAGAAGCGCCTTCAGTTAAGGCTTTGAAATTGTTGGCGCACCCGAAGAGATTCGAACTCCTGACCCCCAGATTCGTAGTCTGGTGCTCTATCCAGCTGAGCTACGGGTGCTTGCCTGAAGCGGTCGAACCGCTTGCGTGAGCGGTTCTCTAAAGGGTCCTTTCGGGGATTGCAAGCGCCGCTCGGCAAAAAATTTCATTTTTACGACGACGCGGTTTCAAGCTGTGGATTTTCACGGCGAAATCAGCGCGCAATCTCACCCGCGAACCCCTTCAATGCCGGGCTTTGGAGCGAAATGCATCGAGCGGCACCGGGCGGTCCGGTAATTCGATGCGAAAAAGCGTTCCGGGCGTAGGCTTTTCCACAAGGGCAATCGTTCCCCCATGGGCGAGCACCAATTCGCGTGCAATCGCCAGGCCAAGACCGGTGCCGCCCGAGCGCGCCGAGCCGCGGAAGGCTGCAAAAAGATTTTCGCGGGCCTTTGCCGGCATGCCTGGGCCGGTATCGTCGACGGAAATGGTGACGACACTGCCCATGCGCATCGCCGAAACGCTGACGACGCGTGGCCGCCCGTCCTCGGCCTCGTGATTCGTCAGCGCCTGGACGGCGTTGCGGCAGATATTGTGCACCACCCGGAACAGTTGCTCGCTGTCGGCGTCGACCTCAAGGTCGTCCTGCACCTGGATCTGGAATTCGATGCCGGATTGCGGATCGATCGAAAGCAGCTCGGCGACATCGGAGACCAGCGGCTTGAGGGCGACGAACCGGCGGTGCGGTTCGGCCTCGGTGGTACGGCCATAGGAAAGAACCTCGCGGGTATAGCCGACGGCCCGGTCGATCGCCCGCAGCAGCGTCGGTGCGAAGCGCTTGACGACGGGATCATCGACATCGGCGAGACGGTCGGAGATCAGCTGCGCCGACGACAGGATATTGCGCATGTCGTGGTTGATCTTCGACACCGCCAGGCCAAGCTCGGCAAGGCTCTTCTGCTGCTTCAGCGTCTTCTGCAGCTCGCGCTGCATGCTCGCCAGATGCTGGCCGGCGACCGCGAGTTCGTCGCGCCCCTCCGGCGGAACGAGCACGCGCGCCGGATTGGACGGATCGTTGGAGAATTCCTGCATGCTCGCCGTCATTCGCCGGATCGGCACGATCAGCATCCGGTTGATCGCAAGGAAGATCAACGTCGCGGTAATCAGCGAGATGATGATCGACAGGAAGAACACGTTGCGGGAATAGACGAGCATCGCCTTGTGCAGGCTGGCATCAGCCATGACCAGCTCGATCACCGCGTCGCTTTCACCGAGCGGCCCGTAGACGCGCACCACCCGGTTGCCACCGAACAGCAGCGTATCGAAGGCATCGCGGATCGCCGCCAAGGCGGTGAAATTGGCGGTGTCGTATTCGCCGTCGATCTCTGATGGCATGTCGGCGGCAGCGATCATCCGCGAGGCATCCTTGCGGCGAATGACGATCGCCTTGGTGCCCGTTGCCATCAGCGTGTCGTCCTGCACGTTTCGGGGCAGCTCGACATTCTGCAGGCCGTCGACGACGACGGCGGCGGCAGCGACGGTGTTCAGCCGATCCTGCAGCCAGCGGATGCGCATGTTTGCGACCGACGGCACGAAGATCAGCACCTCGGCCAGCATGACGAAAACGATCGTCAGCAACAGCAGCTTGCCCGAGAGCCCGCGGAGGAAGCCCGCTGCGGTTCGCGGCGCTTCACTCACCGTCGTCGGCTGCGCCTCTTCGCTCATCGTCCCGAAAAATCCCTGTCCGTCAGCCGAAATACCGCAAGGCCCTGATGGCGGACCGCACGACCGCCTTCCTCGCCAAGGGCGCATAATAGGAGATGACCGCCTGTTTTCCAATCTCGGAAAGGGTCGGATAGGGTGCGACATAGCCGCGGACCTGTTTCAGCGTCATGCCGTTGGCGACCGCAAGCGACCACATGTTGATCAGCTCCCCTGCACCTGGGGCGGCAATGCCGACACCGAGGATGCGTCCGCGGCGGCCGGCGACGATCTTGATCACGCCAGCCTCGACCCCGTCCGTGCGGGCACGGTCGCCTGCGGCAAGATCGGTCCTGATGACGTCGACGGCGCCGAATTTTTCCCGCGCCTCCGTCTCGCTCAATCCAACCTCGGCGATTTCCGGATCGGAGTAGGTGACCTTCGGCACAATCGTCCGATCTTCCCGCGCCGGCAATCGAAACAGCATCTGCTGCAGCACCAGCCGTGCATGATAGCTCGCCACATGGGTGAACTGCAGCCCGCCTGCGACATCGCCGATCGCATAGACGCGGCGATTGCTGGTGCGAAGGTTGGGCCCGACCTCTATGCCTTTCGCATTGTGGTCGATGCCGGCGGCGGCAAGGCCGAGCGATGCGTGGTTCGGCCGACGACCGGCGGCAATCAGGAGATCGCTGCCTTCGACCTGGAAAACGCCGCCTCCATTCTCGCATCGCAGAACGACCCGCCCGCCATCCTGCTCGGCGCCAAGGATCGTCGTTGCCTCGTGCAGGACCACGCCCCCGTGCCGAAGTGCGGCAATCGCGATCGATGAAAGCTCGGGATCGGCATCCGAAAGCGCGCGCCGGCTCTCGATGACGGTGACGCCGGCGCCAAGCCGGCGATAGGCCTGCGCCATCTCGATGCCAACAGGACCCGCACCGACAATGATCAAATGGGCCGGAAGCCGGGTCAGATCGAACAGCGTCTCGTTGGTCAGGAACGACACTTTGTCGAGGCCCGGAATATCAGGGATCGCCGGCGACGAGCCGGTGGCGACGACGAAACGGCGGGCGCGGACGAGATGGTCTCCGGCGGCAACGGTATTTTCATCGACGAACCGGGCCGAGGATTGCAGCACCTCGACGCCGAGGCCGGTAAAGCGCTCGACGCTATCGTGCGGAGCGATACCGGCAATGACCTCGTGGATGCGGGCATGAAGGCGTTGATAGTCGACGACGGGTTGGCCAGCGGCCAGACCGAAGCGACCCGCCATACGGATCGCCTGCGCGTGCCTGGCGACGGCAATCAGCGTCTTCGACGGCACGCATCCGTGGTTGAGGCAATCCCCACCCATGGTGCCGCGTTCGATCAGGACCACGGGAACACCGAAGGCGGCGGCACCCGCCGCCACGGAAAGCCCGGCGGCACCGCCACCGATCACGCAGATATCCGGATTGATGACTTTCGCCACGCCTGCCCCGTACCCGTCAAACAGCCTTGCGGCGCGACCATACCCGCTTGAAAGCGAGTGGCAATGCCGCAAACAACGCTAATACCACAAGCGCCAAGGTCAATTTCGGCGTTGCGAAATCCGACACCGACAGCTCGCGGCCAACGGCAGCCGAACTGGCGATCACCTCGTCGAGCCCACCGCCGAGCCAGGCATAGGCGAAGGTGGCGGGAACGATACCGATCAGAGTTGCCATCGCAAACGTTCTCAATCTCACCTCGAAGAAGGCGGGCGCGATGTTGACGACGAAGAACGGGAAGATCGGCGTGAGCCGCAGGACGAGAAGATAGAGAAACGCATTGCGGCAGAAACCATCGGCAAAACGCGCGAGGAATGGCCCGGCACGCCGCCGCAGGAGATCGCCGAACATGCTGCGGGCCGCCAGAAACAACAGGCACGAGCCGAGCGTCGCGGCTGCAACGACGAGAAGGCCGCCACCGGCGCAGCCGAAGAGAAAGCCGGCAAAGATCGTCAGAACCGAAGCAGCCGGGATCGAGAAGACCACCACTGCTACGTAGACCAGGAAAAACAGACCGGCGGCCTGAAGCGGATAGGCTTCGACATAGAGGCGCAACGCCTCACGGTGATGGACGAGTGCGCTCAGAGACAGATAACGCTGAAGTCCGAAGGCATAGGAGGCAAACCCGCCGGCGACAAGAAGGGCCAACAGCACCAGACGCCACGCGACCTTGCCGCGGTCTTCGGGCGAGCCCTCGTCCGGTGCCTCCGACGGCGTTGGACGGGCATCCCCGGCTCTGTTGATGGCGCTTCGGTTCATGTGATTTCGTTTCTTGGAAAAGTCTTTCCTTGCAGTATCGGCAATCCATACCGGAGACCAATAACGAATGGTCGCGTTGCAAAACGACAGCGTGAACGGGCCGACAAGACAACTCACGTTGCCGTTACACGAGAGCGTGGCGGCAACGACGGGGCGATGATTGCAGATTATCCACGGAAAACGCCCGCGGAGACGTCAGTCGTCCGCGGGCGTCGATTGGTGCGATCCGTCAAACTGGTCGGATCAGAACTCTTCCCAGTTGTCCCTGGCGACGGCCGCCGAAGATCCGCCGCTGAAGGCGCGGGCGACGTTGCCCATCATCCGGCGGGCGGGCGAATCCACCGGACGGCTGGTTTCCCGCGCCGGTGCGATCGTGCGTGCCGCCGAAGTGCCGTCGAGCTTGAAGTAGGCGATCAGGCTCGCAAGGTTGTTGGCTTCCGCCGACAGCTTGTGGGTCGCGGCATTCGCCTCTTCCACCATGGCGGCGTTCTGCTGGGTGACCTGGTCCATCTGGTTGACGGCGGTGCTGACTTCGCCGAGGCCGGTCGACTGTTCGCGTGCGGCCGTTGCGATCGAGTGGATATGATCGTTGATCTTGAGCACGCGCTCCTCGATCTCGCCAAGCGCCGCGCCGGTTTCCTGCACGAGCCGGACGCCGGTTGCGACTTCCGAGCCCGACTTCGAGATCAGGGCCTTGATGTCCTTGGCAGCACTGGCCGCACGCTGAGCAAGCTCGCGAACTTCCTGAGCGACAACGGCAAAGCCTTTACCGGCATCACCAGCACGGGCAGCCTCGACGCCGGCATTCAGCGCCAGCAGGTTGGTCTGGAAGGCGATCTCGTCGATGACATTGGTGATCTGGCCGATCTCGCTCGATGCCTGCTCGATCCGGCCCATGGCCTCGACCGCGTTGCGCACGACTGCGGCCGATTCGGCAGCGCTTTCCTTGGCTTCGTTGACCATTACGGTCGCTTCCTGCGCCCGCTCGGTCGAACTCCTGACGGCGACGGTGATCTCGTCGAGTGCCGCAGACGTCTCTTCGAGTGCTGCGGCCTGCTGCTCGGTGCGCTTCGACAGATCGTCGGCGGCGGAGCGAAGCTCGGACGAATTGCCGTTGATCGAGTCCGTGGTGACACGCACTTCGCGCAGCGTCTTCTGCAGCGTCGACAGCGTCTCGTTGACGTTCTTCTGCAATTCGGCGAAGGCGCCATGGAACTGGCCGTTCATGCTCTGGGTCAGGTCGCCGGCGGCAAGGCTGGCGACGACGCGGCGCGTTTCGGCAATGCCGGCATCGACGCTGCCGACGAGTTCGTTGACGCTCGACGCAAAACGATTGAGATCGTCGTTCTCGTAGTCCTTGCCGATGCGCTTGGTGAAATCGCCGGCGGCCGCAGCCGAGACGACGACGCCGATGCTCATCTGCAGATCGGCGCTCTTTTCGCGCAGCGCCGCTTCCTGGGCGTTGAGATCGCGAACGGCAAGGCCATTCTGCTTGAAGATCTGCACGGCCGCAGCCATCTCGCCGATTTCGTCCTTGCGGTCGGCAAAGGGTACGTTGGCGGAAAGATCGCCGCCGGCGAGCAGCTTCATCTTGCCGGTGAGATCGAGGATCGGACGGCTCAGATGATTGGTGCCGATATAGAAGGCGGTGCCGATACCGACGGCGAGCCCGAGCCCGGCGATGCCGAGAATGATGACGATGACCGAACGTTCGAACGAAGCGATGTCAGCCTTGACGGTCTCGAGCGTTGCCAGGTTGGCTTCGACGACGGCGTCGATCTCGCCCTGGAAGGCCTTGCGGTTGGCGCGGTTGGCGTCGGTGTTGCCCTGCTCGTTGGCCGCCTGCGGCGATACCTCCTGGCCAAGACGCGCGGTTTCGACGCGGAACGTCTTGAACTCCTCAGCGCGCTTGACCAGCGCATCGAACGAGCCGAGCTTGTCGGCCGGCACCAGGGGTCGCCACTCGGCAAACAGCGCATCGATTTTTTCGAGGTTCTTCAGAATGCCTTCGGCGAAGGGCTTTGCCTTTTCGATGGTGGGCGCTGCGTAGATTCCGCGCGCTTCCATGACGACGCCGGTCACCAGTCGATTGAGATGCTCGCCGTTGAAGGCACGCTCAGAAGCGTTCTGGTACTGATGGAACCGGCTGTTGTATTGAGAAACCACCAGCAGCGACATGCCGGTCACCGCGATCGCCAGGAGGCTCATTACCCCGACGATCAGATTGATCTTACCACGTATTTTCATCCCTGCCTCCACGACACCGCAAGACTTGCCCGGTTATCGGAAGGGTCGCGGCCTCATTGCACCGCAGTCACGCTAAAACATTCATGGTTAATAAAGATCGCGGTGGCCGGCCGGCATTCTGGGGAGTGCCGGTTAGCTCCCTGTTTACCAGTCTGAGATAGTGCGTCGCGGCTTGTGCCTGCGAAATCGAGGTCGCCCGGATATCGGGATGCGATCACTTTTGCCCATCGAAGGCCTCGCGTGATTGACTTTCCGGGAAATTTGCCTTTATAAGCCGCCCACGTCCGGCCAAGCCTGCCTGCCCGACAGGCGGAGCTATGTCCGGAACGTAAACGCTCCTTGCTACATGCAAACCCAAGAAGGGCCGCACACCGCGGTATTAAAATAAATGAAGCGTACTTACCAACCGTCCAAGCTTGTTCGCAAGCGCCGTCACGGCTTCCGTGCACGCATGTCCACCTCGGGTGGCCAGAAGGTCCTCGCAGCCCGCCGGGCTCGTGGCCGCAAGCGTCTTTCGGCTTAAGCCGAAGTTGCCCGAAACCAGTGTCCGGGCACATGACGTCAGATAAAGACAAAACGACTGTCGGGCGGCTGAAAAGCCGTCCGCAGTTTTTGGCCGTTCGGGCAGGAGAAAGCCGTAGAGGCCCGCTGTTTCTCCTCGAAGTGCTCGACCGCAACGATCCGGAGGGAGAGGCCCGCGTCGGCTTCACCGTTACCAAGAAACACGGCAATGCCGTCGAGCGAAACCGGATGCGCCGACGCCTGAAAGAGGCGGTGCGGCTTTCCGCCGGGTTTGCAATGAAACCCGGACACGACTATGTGATTGTCGCCCGACGCGATCTCCTGAATGCCCCCTTCGACGCCTTGACCCGGGGGCTTGGCGAGCGCATCGAAAACAAGCCGAAACAGAAGCGGCCGCCGGCCGGTTCCAGGAAACAATGATGGAAAAAAACCGCAACTATTTCGTGGCGATTGGCCTGTCCGTGCTGATCCTCGTCGCCTGGCAGTTCCTTTACGTCAATCCGAAGATGGAAAAGGAACGCATCGCTGCGGAAGCGCTGCAGGCCCAGCAGGCTCAGCAGACCCAATCGCAGCCGGGCACCACGGCTCAACAGCCGGCGACCGGTCAGGCCCTGCCTGGCGGCACAGTTCCCGGGACGGGCGAAAACCGCGACAAGGCGCTTGCCAAGTCGGCGCGCGTTGCCATCGACACGCCTGCGGTTTCCGGCTCCATCAACCTGACCGGCGCGCGCTTCGACGATCTCAAGCTCAAGGCCTATCACGAGACCGTCAGCAAGCAGAGCCCGATCATCACCCTGTTCAGCCCGGCTGAGACCACCGACGGTTACTTCACCGAAATCGGTTATGTCGGCGATGCGGCAAGCGGCAGCGTGCCCGGCCCGCAGACCGTGTGGACGCTTTCGGGCGGCGACAAGCTGACGCCCGCAACGCCGGTGACGCTGAGCTTCACCAACGAGAAGGGCATCACCTTCAACCGGACGATCTCGATCGACGAACGCTACATGTTCCAGGTGGTCGACAGCATCAAGAACGGTGCCGCAGAACCGGTGTCGCTCTCCTCCTACGGTCGTGTGACGCGCTTCAACAAGCCGACGACACCGAGCGTCTATGTTCTGCATGAAGGCTTCATCGGGGTCATCGGCGATCATGGCCTGCAGGAAGTCGGCTATTCGAAGATCGAGGACGACAAGGCGATCGAACCCGGCAAGGCGACGGGCGGCTGGCTCGGCATCACCGACAAGTATTGGGCCGCAACGATCGTTCCGCCGCAGGCGACGCCTTACGAGACCCGCTTCTCGCACTTCACAGATGGCCGCGCCCGCTATCAGAGCGACTACAAGAGCGACGCAATCACCATTGCCGCCGGTCAGTCCTCGGAACTCAAGAACCTCGTATTTGCCGGCGCCAAGGAAGTGCCCGTCGTCGACAACTATGAGGCCGCCTATTCTATCCCTAACTTCGACAAGCTGATCGATTGGGGATGGTTCTACTTCATCACCAAGCCGATGTTCAAAATGATGGATTTCTTCTTCCGTCTGTTCGGCAACTTCGGCATCGCCATCCTGACGACGACAATCGTCGTCAAGCTGCTGTTCTTCCCGCTTGCCAACAAGCAGTACTCTTCGATGGCGAACATGAAGAAGGTTCAGCCGAAGATGGAAGAGCTGAAGAAGAAGTTCGGCGACGACCGCATGGGCCTGCAGCAGGCAATGATGCAGCTCTACAAGGACGAGAAGATCAATCCGCTCGCGGGCTGCTGGCCGATCCTCATCCAGATCCCGGTGTTCTTCGCGCTCTACAAGGTGATCTACATCACCATCGAGATGCGCCACGCACCGTTCTTCGGCTGGATCCACGACCTGTCCGCGCCGGATCCGACGACGATCTTCAACCTCTTCGGCCTCTTGCCGTTCGACGCGCCGTCCTTCCTGCACCTCGGCGTCTGGCCGATCATCATGGGCATCACCATGTTCGTGCAGATGCGCATGAACCCGACGCCGCCCGATCCGACCCAGGCGATGCTGTTCACCTGGATGCCCGTTGTCTTCACCTTCATGCTGGCCTCGTTCCCGGCCGGTCTGGTGATCTATTGGGCCTGGAACAACACGCTTTCGGTGCTGCAGCAGTCGATCATCATGAAGCGCCAGGGCGTGAAGATCGAGCTGTTCGACAATCTGAAGAACCTGTTCTCGAAGAAACCCAAGCCGGCGGAGTGACGCCGGCAGACAGAGCCTTCACAAGGCCCCGGACCTCGGTCCGGGGCTTTTTCGTTCGGCCGCTCTAAGCTCACCGTCGAGGGGCTGCGCCAGCAAATCCCGCCGGTTCGATAGCTGCGCCGAGCCGAAAGCTTGACATCGCCGGCCAAAACCGTGAAGCCAAAGCCAATCTTGACGAAGGAATGAACATCGATGGCCGACACAAAGACAAAAGACGACAAGCCGCTGTTCGGCCGGCCGTGGATTTTCATTCGCGGCGTCCCGGCGATGAAGTTCCTGCCGCCGGAAGGACCGACCGAAATTGCCTTTGCCGGCAGATCGAATGTCGGCAAGTCGTCGCTGATCAATGCGCTGGTCGGCCAGAAGGGCTTGGCGCGCACATCCAACACGCCCGGACGCACCCAGGAACTCAACTACTTCGTGCCCGACGGCTATTCCGGTGAAGCGGGCGATCTGCCGCCGATGGCGCTGGTCGACATGCCCGGCTACGGCTATGCCCAGGCGCCGAAGGAACAGGTGGATGCCTGGACCAAACTGGTGTTCGACTATCTGCGCGGCCGCGCGACGCTGAAGCGCGTCTACGTGCTGATCGACTCCCGCCACGGCATCAAGAAGAACGACGAGGACGTGCTGTCGCTGCTCGACAAGGCGGCCGTCTCTTACCAGATCATCCTGACCAAGACGGACAAGATCAAGGCCGCCGGCGTGCCGCGGCTGATCGCCGAGACGCTCGAGAAGATCAAGAAGCACCCCGCCGCATTTCCCGAAATCCTCTCCACCTCCTCGGAAAAGGGAGAGGGCATCGATGAGCTTCGCGCGACGATCGAGCTTGCGCTTTCGCGCTGAGAGCGACGATCGCCCGAAAGTCTTTGATCTCCGTCACTACTCTGACATGCAAACCGCTCTATCTCTGCCGTGCGGTCGCGCGTTTCCTTGCGCGATAGCGTCAAGGATAGGAGAGACACATGTCCGATTTGATCGTTGTGGGATTCGACACGCCTGAAGAGGCCGACAAGGTTCTCGTCAAGCTCGCCGGCCTCAAGAAGGAATATTTGATCGATCTCGAGGACGCCGTCGTCGTCGTGCGCGACGCAGAAGGCAAGGTCCACCTCAAGCAGAGCCTCAACCTGACCGCGATCGGGGCGACCTCCGGTCTCTTGTCCGGCTCCATCTGGGGCGGGCTCGTCGGGTTGCTGTTCCTCAATCCACTCGCTGGCTTTGCCATCGGCGGCGCGCTCGGCGCCGGCGCCGGTGCGCTCTCCGGCTCGCTGACCGACTACGGCATCGACGACGAATTCATCAAGTCGCTCGGCAACACCATCCCGAACAACTCGTCGGCGCTGTTCGTCCTGGTGCGCAAGGTGCAGCCGGAAAAGGTCCTGGCCGAATTCTCAGGCCTGCGCGGCCGCGTGCTGAAAACATCGCTGTCGCCCGAGCAGGAGCAGAAGCTCCAGGCGGCGCTCTCCGACGCCCAGACGCCTTCGCCGCAAGCCGGAACGTTCTGAGCCGCATCAGCGCGATCTTCCTGCGGGCGCATCGTCGACCGCAGGAACGGGCGCTAGTGCGTTCGGCTTAAACGGAGTCGCAGAACTACCATCTTTTTGTTTTCGCGCATTTCCTGCCGGAAAACCGATTCGCACTTCTCCTGGAAGTGCTCCTAGGCGCTCGCCGCAACGAATGTCAGCGCGAAACCATTGATGCAATGGCGTTTGCCGGTTGGCGGCGGGCCATCGTCGAAGACGTGGCCGAGATGTCCGCCGCAGCGATGGCAGTGGCATTCCGTTCGCGTCATGAACAGTGCGTTGTCCTCGCGCGTTGCCACGCCGCCCGGCAGGGACTGCCAGAAACTCGGCCAACCGGTGCCGCTGTCATATTTGGCTTCGGAGGAATAGACAGGGAGCGCGCAACCGGCGCATTGAAACGTGCCCTTGCGCTTTTCATTGTTGAGCGCGCTGGTAAACGGACGCTCGGTGTCCTCCTGGCGCAGTATCCGATACTGTTCGTCGGTCAGGATCGCCCGCCATTCGGCATCGGTCTTCGTGACCTCGAACGTTTCGGCCGAGGCTGGGCGCGCCGCCAGCGGAAACCCCTTTGCCGCCGCGATCGCGATCACGCTTAGTGTCCCGCCAAAAATCAGAAAATTCCGCCGGTTCACGATCGAACCCTCCTTGTCATGCCCCTTGACGCTGCCGAGGTCGAAGATAGCGGCCGGCCTGTCACGCGGCAAAACAAGACCGATCAAAGCGCCGTGAAGAAGCCGGGTTGAAAGGCCACCGATCGCAAGCGATCGGTGGCAGAAGCGCCGGCGCGCCACGGATGAGACCCCGGCGGCGGATCGCCTGCGAATGTCTGCCGCGGCGATCCGGAGGAAGCGAGAGCTCAGCCCTTCGGCAGCAGCACCTTGTCGATAACGTGGATCACGCCGTTTGACTGCTTGACGTCGGCGATGGTGACCGTGGCCGTGCCGCCGGTCTCGTCCGTGAGTGTGATCTTGCCGCCGTCATCCTTGGCCTGGAGAACGCAGCCGCCAACCGTCTTGACGTCGTGTTCGCCACCATCGCCTTTGACCATCTTGGCGATCGCCGAGGACATCGCGTCGGCGGAGACGACATGGCAGGTCAGAACCTTGGTCAGCTTGTCCTTGTTTTCCGGCTTCAGGAGCGTGTCGACCGTGCCGGTCGGCAAGGCCTCGAAAGCCTCGTTCGTCGGCGCGAAGACGGTGAACGGCCCCTTGCCCTGGAGGGTCTCGACCAGCCCGGCCGCCTTGACCGCCGCCACCAGCGTGGTGTGATCCTTCGAGTTGACGGCGTTTTCGACGATATTCTTGTCCGCATACATCGCCGCGCCACCGACCATCGGGTTCTCGGCATGGGCGATTGCCGCACTTGCGGTCAGTATGGTGATGGCAGCGAACGAACGGATTCCATAGGTGAACATCTTGGTCTTCCTTCCTGTTGAACCTGTCAGGGAGGCGACACCCAGCCGCCTCGTTGAAATTGCCGTTCCCTCCCCGGGAACATGACAAGCAACGGAAGCCTTGGAAAAAGAGTTTCAGGAATTTTCGGATTGCCGGTCGGTTGGGCGAAAAACGACGTGAGAAGCGACCGACGCTGCAGGACCGGGAAGGCCCGCGTGCGCTGAGTTAGAGATCGCGGGCCTTGCCGAGCGCGATGATCGGGCCGGTGGCCGATCCGGTCGGCGAACCGCCAAGCGGCTCGATACTGACGGCCAGAACCGAACCGCGCGAGAATTTCCCGCGCATGGCCGGGGCGATGATGATCTCGCCTTCGCCGGTCTGGGGCAGCACGCCGAGGGAAACGGCCGGGTTGTCGCCGTTGATGAGCCACAGCTCCAGCGATTTTTGCTCGGCCTGCTGTGCGGCAACCGGCGTCACCCGGAGATGGCCGGTCTCGCGATCGAAACGGGCGACGAGATCGACCGAAATGCCCTTGCCGGTCATTTCGGCGACAAGCGGCCGGCCGCCGGACGGCGGTGCAAACAGCCCTGCCATGGACGCGCCCATGACGGCGACGGCAGCAAGCGAGGCGAGTGCGAGACCACGCCAGAGCGCAAGCGATTGCCATATGCCTGCCCGCACCGGGGCCGCGGCAGGCGGGGCCGTTTCGAAGAGCCGGCGCTCGATCGCCGCGAAAATCCGCGCCGGCGGCACGACGGGATCATAGGCTTCGTCGAAGGAGGAGAGATTGTTTTGCCAGCGCGTCACCATGGCGGCGAAATTGCGGTCGGATGCAAGGCGGGCCTCGACTTTGCGGCGGTCGTCGGCGGATAGCACACCCAGCACATATTCCCCGGCGATCACCTCGTCGCGGCGGAAATCTCCTTTGTCTGGGGTGGACGCTGTCATCGCTCCATGCACTCTCTCAACTTCAACAGGCTGCGCCTCAACCAAGTCCTCATCGTGTTCAGCGGCACAGCGTACATTTCAGCCAGTTCCTGGTAGCTCAGACCTTCGACATAGGCACGCCGCACGGCGTCCGCCCGATCGGTTTCGAGCTCCTCCATGCACGCATCGATCCGCCTGCCCTCTGCTCTGACCACTGCCGATTTTTCCGGATCGGCAGCAGGATCAGCCAAATCGTAGGCTTCGTCAATCGCGTTGGCTACGGGTTTTCGCGCCCGGATCAGATCGATGGCACGGTTGCGCGCAATCGCCGCCAACCAGGACATCGGCGTTGACTGGCCGGGCGAAAAACGGTCGGCGTGCTGCCAGATTCTGACGTAGATTTCCTGGAGCGTTTCTTCCGCTTCACTTCGGTCTCTCAGGATACGCAGGCAAATGGCGAAAAGTTTCGGGCTGGTCAGCCGGTAAAGTTCGGCAAAGGCCGCACGATCCCTGAGCGCAACACGGCCGAGCAGTCCGGAAATTTCCTCGTCGATCATTGCCAACCCGACCCGATGCATTCTTGAGATAGGACATAGAGCACAAATCGCTATCCGCCAGCGCGCATCGTCATTGCTGTTTTATGTTGCTCGCCGATCATTCCATCGACGGGAAACTTGCGTTAAACAGCAGCCGGTATTTTTCGAGGGTCCGCCATGTCCGCTAATGAAAGTGAAATCCAGGCACGCCTGCTCACCCAGGCCCTGCCCTACATGCAGCGCTACGAGAACAAGACGATCGTCGTCAAATATGGCGGCCACGCCATGGGCAACGCCGAATTGGGCCGAGCCTTTGCAAGCGACATCGCTCTGTTGAAGCAGTCAGGCGTCAACCCGATCGTCGTGCACGGCGGTGGCCCGCAAATCGGCGCGATGCTGACGAAGATGGGCATCGAATCGAAGTTCGAAGGCGGCCTGCGCGTCACCGACGAAAAGACCGTCGAGATCGTCGAGATGGTTCTGGCCGGCTCGATCAACAAGGAAATCGTCGCCCTCATCAACCAGACCGGCGAATGGGCGATCGGCCTTTGCGGCAAGGACGGCAACATGGTCTTTGCCGAAAAGGCACGCAAGACCATCAAGGATCCGGATTCCAACATCGAACGCGTGCTCGATCTCGGTTTCGTCGGTGAGGTCGTCGAGGTCGACCGTACCCTGATTGACCTGCTCGCCCGCTCGGAGATGATCCCGGTGATCGCGCCGGTGGCACCTGGCCGCGACGGGCACACCTACAACATCAACGCCGACACCTTTGCCGGTGCAATTGCCGGTGCGCTGAACGCCACGCGGCTCCTGTTCCTCACCGACGTTCCCGGCGTGCTCGACAAGGAAGGCAAGCTGATCAAGGAACTGTCCGTAGCGCAGGCACGGGCGCTGATCGCCGACGGCACGATTTCCGGCGGCATGATCCCGAAGGTCGAAACCTGCATTGATGCGATCAAGGCCGGCGTCCAGGGCGTCGTCATCCTCAACGGCAAGACGGCGCATTCCGTGCTGCTCGAAATCTTCACCGAGCGCGGTGCCGGCACGCTGATCGTTCCCTGATCGACAGCAAACCGAAAACACGAAAAAGCGGGATGCGGTTTTCAGGCCGCATCCCGCTTTTGTTTTGGGCTGATTGATCAGGCCTGATAAACGGCCTGGGCCTCCTGCTTCAGCTTTTCCATCATCGCCCGGTAGGGGAAAGGTCCGTAACTGACACGTGCGACGCCGGCGCCGGCGAGCGTCTGCAGGTCCGGCGCACCCGGCCGCATCATCACGTTGACCGGCAGGCTCGAAGCGGCGCAGACCTTGGCAATCAGCGCGGCATCGACCAGCCACGGCACGAAGAAGCCGCTGGCGCCGGCTTCGGCAAAGGCCTTTCCGCGCGCAATCGCCTCATCGACAAGACCGGCATGGCGGCCAGCATCGCTTTCCTGCAGGAACAGGTCGGTGCGGGCATTGATGAAGAACGGCACACTGCGGCGGTCCGCCATTTCGCGGATCGCGCGGATGCGGGCGGCCTGCTTTTCGACCGCATGCACGCCGGATTTGCCGACAACCTGATCTTCGAAGTTGATGCCGATGGCGCCGACGTCGATCAGACGCGAGACATTGGCAGCCCCCGTTGCCGGGTCGTCGGAATAGGCGCCCTCGAAATCGACCGTGACCGGCAGTTCGGTCGAGGCGACGATCAGCCGGGCGATATCGGTAAGCAGCGCCAGCGGAACCTTCTCGCCATCGCCAAACCCATGCGCGGCGGCAATCGACCAGCTGCCGGTCGCAAGCGCCTTGGCTCCAGCCTCGGCCACGGCCTTGGCGCTGCCCGCATCCCAGATATTGTAGAGCACCACCGGATCGCCCTTGCGATGCAGAGCGGCGAATTCGGTGGCCTTTTCAGTCTGGTTCATTGCATTTCCTCCGCAAACAATCCCACAGGTTTCATTTTGCCTTCGTGCCGCAGCAGCCATTGCTTGCGCCACAACCCGCCGCCATATCCCGTCAGCGAACCATCGGAGCCGATGCAGCGGTGGCAGGGAATGACGATGGCGATCTGGTTGGACCCGTTGGCCTTCGCCACGGCACGCACGGCCTGGATCGTATCGACCTCGCGCGCGATGTCACCATAGGAACGTGTCTCTCCGAGCGGAATTTTCACGAGCCTTGCCCAGACCTCACGCTCGAAGGCAGTGCCGCCAGGCGCCAGGGGCGTGCGAAACTCTGCGATATCGCCCGAGAAATAGGCTTTCAGCTCCGCCTCCATCTGGTCGATCGGCGCCGTGCGGCCTGGGACGATCGCCGAGCGGGTCTTGCGCTTCAGGTTTTCGAGCTCGGTCGGCAACGCCTTGCGATCGTGAAACTCGAGAATGTGCAGATGGGTCTTGTCGGCGACCGCCACCATCGGGCCAAGCGGCGTGTCGATGCGGTCGGCAAACAGCAGCACACGGCCCTGCGACATAGCCGGCGCTTCGCCGAGCAATTTGGCAAAGGCGGCGCGAAAGCCGCTCGGCGATTCGTATCCGGCGTCGATCTGCGCATCAATGACCCGGCCGCCCTCGGCGAGTTGGCGGGCGGCAAGGCCCAGTCGCCGATGTCGGGCAAGATCGAGAAAGGTGATGCCGAGATTGCGCTTGAAGGCGCGGCGAACGGTCGACGGATCATGGCCGCGGCGAACCAGGTCGTCCTCGGTCCAGCGCCGTTCGGGTGCTGCCTCCAGTGCCTGCAGCAGGTCATCGACCAGCGGATCCTTGGCACCGACGGTTGCAAGCGGCTTGCAGCGCTGGCACGGGCGAAAGCCGGCTTCGAGGCAGGTGCCGATCGAGCCGACGAAGATGGTGTTCTCGCGCTTCGGCTTGCGAGCGGGACAGGAGAGGCGGCAGAAAATGCCCGTCGTCTTGACGCAGACATAGGCAGCGCCCTCGTATTCGGTGCTGCGCGCAATCAGGGCATCGTAAAGCGTTTCGTCGGAAGGAAGATCGAACAACATGCGGCCCTTCTACCATGTGTGCGAAGGGACGGGCGCCGGTTTTCGGGCGTCTATTTTTCCGGCGATGGTTTGGCGACAGTTCAGATAAGCACGAGCGTCACCACGCCGAGCACGATCAGGAGGCAGCCGAGGAGTTCGAGACGATTGATCCACTCGCGGAAGATGAAGAAGGACGAGGCGAATGTGAAGAGCATCTCGACCTGCGCCACTACTTTCACGATCGCCGCCTGCTGCAGCGTCATTGCCATGAACCAGCCGAAGGAAGCGGAGGCGCCGACGAAGCCGACGACGAAGGCAGGCTTCCACGCAGCGGCAATGCGCTTCAGCTCGGCCGGCTCGCGCAGCACGATCCAGATCAGCATCACCACCGTCTGCAGCAGGATGACGAAGCCGAGCGTGAAGCTCGCCTGCATCATGTAATCCGGTGCCGGCAGGCTGGGCGCGAGCACCAGCGAGGCCGAACGATAGGCCACGGCCGAAAGCCCGAAGAACGTGCCCGAGAGAAGGCCTATCCCGGCCGTGCGGCTGAAAACCGAAGTGACCAGCGAGCGCGGGCTCAGCGTCGTACGCGCAACCGAAATCAGCATGACGCCGACGACGGAGATGGCGATCGCCACCAGCGTGCCCTCGCTCGCCCGCTCGCCCAGGAAGATGAGGCCGAAGAGCGCTGCCTGGGCCGGCTCGGTGCGCGAATAGGCGGTGCCAACCGCAAAGTTGCGGAAGGAGAAGAGGTGCACCAGCAGGAAGGTCGCCGCGATCTGCGCCAGCCCGCCGATGACCGCCCACAGGAAGAATGTGCCGTTCGGCACCGGCAGCGGATGGCCCGCCACGCGCCAGAGCACGATGAGATAGAGCAACGCAAAAGGCAGGCCGAAACCGAAACGCACGAAGGTCGCGCCGGTCGTGCCCATGACGCCCTTCAGGTGTTTCTGCATGGCGGAGCGGACATTCTGAAGGAAGGCCGCAGCGACGGTGATGATTACCCAGGTTTCCATGGCTGCGAGCTAGCACGCGGGTCCTGATATTGCCAAGAACTCCGTACAGTCTCGCCGATATATACCAACCTGCGCTGATATCAGTCCGGCTTTTCCTGAACTTCCGCCAGGTCGACCGCCCGACTGAACGTGAGCGGCTGACCTTCGTCTTCGAAGGCCTTCACGCGCTGATCGTAGTTCGGCGAGATCGTGCCGAGCACGCGATCCCAGAACGAAAAGTAGTTGCCGTAGTTGTACTTGAAGCCGGAATGATGCTGGTCGTGGAACGTCGTGCACAAGAGAGGGGACGGATATCGCGCCGTCGATGAGGCGAAATACTCGAACCCGCAGTGCCCGAACATGCCGTTGAAATGTTCGAACAACCGGTGCCCGATCAGGATCGCCGGCGGAAACGGGACGGCGAAAACGACGACGGCTGAAAAACTCTGCAAGAGGAAGTTGTCGAAGAAATCCTCAGAATAGGTGCTCCAGATCGTTGGTGCGACGCTTCTGTGATGAAGGGCGTGCAGTGGAAACAGCCACTTGGTGTGCAGCAGCCGGTGCATGAAATAGAACCAGGTATCGTAGAGGAACATGCACAGGACAAAGAGCGGCACCGCCGCCCACCAATTGAAGGTCCAGGGCCCGGGCGCCCAGCCCTTTTGCTGGACATAGAGGCCGATCGTCAGCGGCAGGCAGGCGCTGAACATCGACACCAGGCTCTGGCGGACTTCCGCCCTGCGGCGCTTGTCGGAACCGCGTCCCTTCTGAATCTTTCGCTCGGGATTGCGGTCGTTGACCCAGGTCAGGCCATAACCCAGGGCGAAATAGGTAACGACTGTCGTCGCGTAGAATCCGAACAGAAACAGCAGGTAAAACAGTTCGTCCGACATCGGCATCCGGAACCCCTACGTCAAAGCCGCGCCGGCCGAACGATGCCATGTTGTTTTGGCAATTCAAAGTGGAAACGTCTGCGCCGGTAGGGTAGCCCGTGCGGCGGGGTGAATTTTCTCGTTTGGTGGCCGCCCATACCCGTGTCATAAGGCGGTCATGAAAAAGCTCGATCGCCTGCCGACCCACGACGAATTCGCCCATGTCACCGACTGGGTCTTCGATCTGGACAACACGCTCTACCCGCACCACGTCAATCTGTTCTCGCAGATCGACCGTAACATGACGGCTTACGTTTCGGCGCTGCTGTCGCTCGAGCCGGCGGACGCGAAGAAGCTGCAGAAAGACTACTACCGCGATCACGGCACGACGCTCAAAGGCCTGATGATCCATCACGGCATCGACCCGAGCGACTTCCTCGAAAAGGCGCATGCGATCGACTACAGCATCGTGCCGCCGGATCCGACGCTGGGCGAAGCGATCAAGGCGCTACCGGGGCGCAAGTTCATCTTCACCAACGGCAGCGTTGCACATGCGGAAATGACCGCTCGCGCACTCGGCATCCTCGATCACTTCAACGACATCTTCGATATCGTCGCTGCCGATTTCGTGCCGAAGCCGGCCGGCGAAACCTATGACAAGTTCATGAGCCTGCACCGGGTCGATACCCGCAATGCGGTCATGTTCGAGGACCTGCCGCGCAACCTTCTGGTTCCGAAAACGCTCGGGATGAAGACGGTTCTACTGGTGCCGCGCAACTTCGAATACGAGTTCGCCGAATCCTGGGAGCAGTCCGGAGACGAGGACGAGCAGATCGATTACGTCACCGAGGATCTCGCCAGCTTCCTCAGGCGCGTGGTCGCCGACCTCTGACCCCGACACATTTTGGCCCGGGAAAAACCCCTTTCCCGCCAAAGACTTAAATTACCAAAGTTTAACTGGTGCTCGCCGTCCCGCTGCCTATCATTCGTTCGGGCATAACCCGATCGAAAGGAAGCATGATGCGGAACAGAACCCTGATCCTTGGCGTAACCGCCCTTGCCGTCGCCGTTACCGGATTGGCTGCGCCATCATTTGCCGCCAGAGACAAGATGACGCCCGAACAGCGGGCCGAACGGATGATCAAGCGACTGGACACCAACAGCGATTCCAAGGTGTCACTCGACGAGTTACAGGCGCACATGACCGCGAACTTCAAGGCATTCGACACCAATGGCGACGGCCAGATCAGTGCCGACGAGATGCAGGCGAAGCGCCAGGCGTTCCGCGACGCCCGCAAGGCCTGGCAGGAAGCCAAGAGCAAGGACGGCAAGGAGCGCGACGCAGCCCTTGCCCAACTGAAGGACGCGCGGCCGGCCATGGTGCCCGGCATGCGGCCAAAGGCCTTCAAGCGCGTCGACGCCGACGGCAACGGCTCTTTGAGCGCTGCCGAGGTCGCAAGTGCTTCAGAAAAAATGTTCAAGCGTCGTGACAAGAACGGCGACGGTGTCATCGACGCCGCCGACTTCACCAAGAAAATTTGATCCATCGGTGCCCTTTCCCGCCGCCCGGTGAAAGGAGTATCCGACGACACCGCCGCGCGCCTGGATTGGCACGCGGCGGTGTCGAAAGCTCCGTGTCAAACAGGGCGGCGGAAATGCACAATCCTTGTTTTGACGCATTGCCGTTACCGAAGCACTAGGCGCGGCTGCTGGCTCAACGACTGGCTCGCCGGCATTGATTGCTGGCGCTGGTTCCGGTTTTGGATGCAGGGCTTAGGGCGGCATCAAACCGAATGACGAAGAAGGCTCTCGATCAGGAACCCGATCGCTCCGGCAAGCGTCATCGCGGCACCCAGGGCGAGGGAGATTGTTTTTCTGACTGATGATCGATTGTCGTTCTGCATGGGCACAAAATACACGAGAACCGGAGGAAATGAAGATGGCCTCCCCTGAGCGAAACCGCTTCGCAAGTTTACCGGAGAGGCGCTATCGCCTGCCGTTCGCCATCGGCACCGACCGCGGATCGACGGTCTCGTAGAAGCGGGAGATGATATCCCAGGCCTCATCGGCGGTTTCGACGAACTGCACCAGATCGATATCGTTCGGCGCGATCGTGCCGAACTCGGCAAGCGCCTCGAAATTGATGATCGAGCGCCAGAACTTTTCCCCGAAGAGAATGAGCGGGACCAGCGCCAGGCGACCGGTCTGCATCAGCGTCATCGTTTCGAACAGCTCGTCCAACGTGCCGAAGCCGCCTGGAAACACCGTGACGGCCTTGGCGCGCAGCAGGAAATGCATCTTGCGGATGGCGAAATAGTGGAAGTTGAACGACAGCTCCGGCGTCACGAAGCGGTTCGGCGCCTGCTCGTGCGGTAACACGATGTTGAGGCCGATCGACGGCGCGCCGACATCGTCAGCGCCACGGTTGCCCGCCTCCATCACACCCGGCCCGCCGCCGGTGACGACGACATATTCCTTGTAGTGCAGCTTGGCGGAATGTTCCGAGACGATCTGCGCGAACTTGCGCGCTTCGTCGTAATAGACCGAGGCTGCTTCCAGGTTCTTGCGCTGGATATCGTTCCTGGCGGCCCAGGCGTCGCCGCCCGGCTCGGGAATGCGCGCGCCACCGAACATCACCACGGTCGAGTTGATGCCGTACTCCTCCAGCATCATTTCGGTCTTCAAGAGTTCGAGCTGCAGCCGCACCGGGCGCAGTTCCTCGCGGCAGAGAAAATCGTCGTCGATATAGGCAAGGCGATAGGAAGGAGAGGCCGACTGCGGCGTCACCGGCACCGTCTGCGCCCGTTGCCGGCTCTGCGAGCTATCGGCCAGCGGATCCCAAACCCCATCCTTACGGCGCAGATTGCGCTTCTTCATGCGTGCCATGCTATCGTCTTTCCCGTCGCGTTCCGGACAATCGGCATCTCGGGCGGACGCGTCCTATCCTGTTTCATCGGTCATGAATGCCCCTGATGCCGCAGTCGACCGCGCTTGCCAAGCCCTGCCGGCAGCGTCGAGCCGAAAAGCGGTCCAACTTTTCCGGAACGGGCCTCGGGCGCCGCGCATTCCAGCCGATACAGAACACCCACGGGCGCACATCGCGTCGCTGCCTAATTTTGTCCTTAAATCGATTCCGATTTTCGGAATTATGCAGTAGAGCTTTCGCAGGATAACCGCCGAACTTTAAGGAATTCCGATGACGAACCACAACCTCGCCTCCCTGTCGCAGACGATCGACGCCGCCTTTGATGACCGCGATTCCGTAAACACCGGAACGCGCGGCGCGGTGCGCGACGCCGTGGAAACGGCACTGAACCTGCTCGACAGCGGCAAGGTGCGGGTGGCAGAGCGTGGCGCCGACGGCAACTGGACCGTCAATCAATGGCTGAAGAAGGCCGTTCTGCTCTCCTTCCGCCTCAACCCGATGGAAATCGTCCGGGGCGGCCCGGGGGAATCCGTCTGGTGGGACAAGGTCGCCTCCAAGTTCGACGGCTGGAGCGTCAACGAGTTCGAGAAGGCCGGCTTCCGCGCCGTGCCGAACTGCGTCGTGCGCCGCTCGGCCTATATCGCGCCGAACGCCATCCTGATGCCGTCCTTCGTCAACCTCGGCGCCTATGTCGGCGAAGGCACGATGGTCGACACCTGGGCCACGGTCGGCTCCTGCGCCCAGATCGGCAAGAACGTGCATCTCTCCGGCGGCGTCGGCATCGGCGGCGTGCTGGAGCCGATGCAGGCCGGCCCGACGATCATTGAGGACAATTGCTTCATCGGCGCCCGCTCCGAGGTCGTTGAAGGCTGCATCGTGCGCGAGGGCTCGGTTCTCGGCATGGGCGTGTTCATCGGCAAGTCGACCAAGATCGTCGACCGCGCCACCGGCGAAGTGACCTATGGTGAAGTCCCGCCCTACTCCGTCGTCGTCGCCGGCTCGATGCCGTCGGGCTCGACCATGGGCAACGGCCAGCCGGCACCGAACCTCTACTGCGCCGTCATCGTCAAGCGCGTCGACGAGAAGACCCGCTCCAAGACCGGCATCAACGAACTGCTTCGAGACTGATCCGATGACACCGGAGGGGCGACGGCCGAGCATGATCTGGCTGTTCTTCAGCCCCTCCGGCCGCATCACCCGCCTGCCCTTTTTCCTGTCCTGGCTTTTCTGGCTGCTGATAGGCGGTTTCGTCGTCGCGCAGATGCTCGCCAACGAGAACCACAGGACCGCGCTGGCGCTCTGGACGCTGGCGCTGATCGTGTCCGGCATCGTTTCCACGCTCTCGATCGCCATGCTGGCGATCAAGCGGCTGCACGATATCGGCTATCCCGGACCGCTGGCGATCTGCCTGTTCATCCCTGTCCTGAGCCCCATCGTCTTCATCGCGCTCTGTCTCTGGCCGGGCACCGAGGGGCCGAACGAATTCGGCCAAACCAGCGATGAACCCGGCGCTTGAGCGGCGCACTGTACATTTCGGGCCCGAACGCGTATGTAGCGCGCCATGAACAGGCCGGCGATAAGATGCTGGCCGCGGCAATCGGCGCCTGATGACGACCTGATCCAAGGTCTTGTTCGTTTACCGGCGCGAAAACCGAAATCCGAAAGACGAGAGATGACAGAATTCGAAGGGATCGCGCCTGCGATCGCCGAGGCGTTGGCAAAACGCGGTTACAACGAGTTGACGCCGGTTCAACAGGCGATGCGCGATCCTGATCTGGCGGGCAAGGATGCGCTGGTATCGGCCCAGACCGGCTCCGGCAAGACCGTCGCCTTCGGCCTGGCGCTGGCACCGACCCTGCTTGGCGACCAGCGCCGCTTCAGCGCGCCCGGCGCGCCGCTGGCGCTTGTGATCGCACCAACGCGCGAACTGGCGCTGCAGGTCAAGCGCGAGCTCGAATGGCTCTATGAGCAGACTGGCGCGACGATCGCGTCCTGCGTCGGCGGCATGGACATGCGCACCGAGAAGCGCGCGCTGGAGCGCGGCGCCCACATCGTCGTCGGCACGCCCGGACGCCTATGCGACCATATCCGCCGCAACTCGCTCGATATTTCTTCGTTGCGTGCCGTCGTGCTCGACGAGGCCGACGAGATGCTCGATCTCGGTTTCCGCGAGGACCTCGAATTCATCCTCGAGGAGTCTCCCGACGACCGCCGCACGCTGATGTTTTCGGCGACCGTACCGCGCTCGATCGCGACGCTTGCCAAGAACTACCAGCGCGACGCCGTGCGCATCAGCACCGCGTCCGAGCAGAAGCAGCACGTCGACATCGAATACCGCGCCCTGACCGTTGCGTCGAACGATCGCGAAAACGCGATCATCAACGTCCTGCGCTTCTACGAAGCGAAGAATGCGATCGTCTTCTGCTCGACCCGTGCAGCCGTCAACCATCTGACTGCCCGCTTCAACAACCGCGGCTTCTCGGTGGTGGCTCTGTCGGGCGAACTCAGCCAGAACGAACGCACCCACGCGCTGCAGGCCATGCGCGACGGACGCGCCCGCGTCTGCATCGCCACCGACGTTGCCGCCCGCGGCATCGACTTGCCGGGCCTCGAACTGGTCATCCACGCCGACCTGCCGACCAACCCGGATACACTGCTGCACCGCAGCGGCCGCACCGGACGCGCCGGCCAGAAGGGCGTCAGCGCCCTGATCGTGCCGGTGAGCCAGCGCCGCAAGGCGGAGCGCCTGCTCGAAAACGCCCGGATCACCGCCAACTGGGCCCGCCCGCCGTCGGCCGACGAGGTCAGCCGCCGCGACGACGAGCGCCTGCTTGCCGACACGAGCTTTGCCGAACCGATCCGCGAAGACGAAGAGGCGATCGTGCGCGCGCTCATCGAGCTTCATGGTGCCGAGCAGATGGCTGCCGCCTTCGTGCGCCAGTTCCGCTCTGGCCGCTCGGCCCCGGAAGACCTGATCGAGGTTGCCGTCGGCGACAGCCGCGCAAAGCCGCGCCGCGATGAGAAGTCTGCACCGCGCGAAGACTATGACGCGCCGCGCGCCGATTTCAGCGATGGCAGCTGGTTCTCGCTCTCGGTCGGCCGCAAGCAGAATGCCGAGCCGCGCTGGCTGATCCCGATGCTCTGCCGCCACGGCAAGCTGACCAAGCGCGACATCGGCGCGATCCGCATGCAGCAGGAAGAGACCTTCGTCGAAATGACCTCCGATGGAGCCGAGCGCTTCCTGTCGTCGATCGGCAAGGAGGGCATGCTGGAGAAGGGCATCCGGGTGAAGACGCTGCCGGGCGCTCCCGATCTGTCGCAGCAGCGCCAGGAGAAGCCGAGTTTTTCCAAGGACAAGCCGAACTTCTCCAAGGACAAGCCAGGTTTCTCCAAGGACAAACCGGCCTTTGCCAAGAAGCGCCCCTATTCGGACGATGCGGCACGCAGTGACGGCGACTTCAAGCCGAAGCGCAAGTTCGACAAGAAGCCGGCTTACGCCGCCGCCCCGGCCCACACCGACGACAAGCCGCCGGAAAACCGCGACGCCTGGACTAAAAAGAAGGCCAAGCCGAACGCCGGCAAGGACGGCGGCTTCAAGCCGAAGCCCAAGGGCAACAACGCCAAGAACCGCCAGAGCTAAGCTTGCCGCAGCAACGGCGTCAGCCCAAATCAAAAAGCGCCGCGATCAAATCGCGGCGCTTTTTTTTGTCTGCAGTTGCGGCGGCTGGCCGTATCAGGCTTCGAGGAAGCGCAGGCCGGCGACGGCGACGATGATCATCGCGATGCAGGTGATCCGCATCCAGGAGACGGGATCCCCGAAAAGCACGATGCCGAGCACCGTGATGCCGACTGAGCCGATGCCGGTCCAGGCGGCGTAGGCAGTGCCGGCCGGCAGGTCGCGCATGGCGATCGTCAGGAGGTAGACGCTGCCGAGCGCCGCTGCGATGCCGATCGCGCTCGGCACCAGTTTCGTCCAGCCTTCGGCATATTTGAGCGCCAGGCCCATGATGATTTCAATCAGGCTCGCCGCTATCAGGATGATCCATGCCATTACCGTCTCCATCGAAATTTCCATCTGGAGAACAATCTGGTAGGGTAGGCACTGGATAGCAATTACGCACCTTTTGGTAACTATGAAAATCTCGACAGACCCGCTCGAAGCACCCATCACCTCCATTCCGGATGTCTTCGACCCGACCTGCTCCTCGCGGCATGCGCTGGAGCTGATCGCCAGCAAATGGGCGATGCTGATCATCTCGGCGCTCGAAGAAGGGCCGATGCGCAACGCCGCGCTGATGCGCCGGCTTGGCGACGTCTCGCAGAAGATGCTGACGCAGACGCTGAAGGAACTGGAGCGGAACGGCCTTGTCATTCGCGAGGACAAGAAGACCGTGCCGCCGCATGTGGAATACAGCCTCAGCGCTGTCGGCCGTTCGCTCAGCGAAACCCTGCTGGTGCTCGACCGTTGGGCCGAGACGCATTTCGGCACTCTCGACGCGGCGCGCGCGCGCTACGACGCCGAGCGGGGCAAATAGGCCTATTCGCCGTCGAGTTGCGACTGGGCGATCACTTTCACCACCCAGTCGGCAAAGACGCGCAGACGGCTGCTCAGGTGTCGGTTCGGCGGATAGACGAGATAGATCGGCATCGATTCGATTTGCCAGTCCTGCAGCACCCTCCGCATCGCGCCGGTCTCAAGATCCTCCCGCACCATGAAGCGGGGCGCCTGGATGACACCGAGGCCGGCACGGGCGGCGGCGAGATAGGTGGTCGATTCGTTGGCGGCCACCGCATAACGACCATGAACCTCGATCTCTTCCGCGCCGCGCTTGAAATAGAACGGCATCTGCTGGCCGGTCTGCGGGCGGAAATAGCCGACGACATAACAATTCTTCGAAAGATCGGAGGGATGTTGCGGCGTCGAGCAACGGTCGAGATAGTCGGGTGCCGCGCAGGCGACGAAGCTCATGTCGGTGATGCGCCGGGCAATCAGCGACTGGTCGGTCAGGGTGCCGACACGAATGGCGCAGTCGACATTCTCGGCAACATAGTCGACGGTGCGGTCCGAGACGCCGAGATCGATCTGGATGTCAGGGTAGCGCTTGTGGAATTCGGACAGAGCCGGGATAACGATGAGATTGGCCATGGCGCTTGCCATCTCCACGCGCAGCCGCCCCTTCGGCAGCGTCTGGGCGCTCGACAGGCTGCCGTCGAGCTCATCGAGGTCGGTCACGAGGCGCGCGGCCCGCTCGTAATAGAGCGCGCCATCCGGGGTCACCAGAACCCGCCGCGTCGTGCGATTGAGCAGCTTGGTGCGCAGATGCGCTTCCAATCCCTGGATGAGATTGGTGACGGTCGCCTTGGGCATATTGAGCGAAGCGGAAGCACGTGTGAAATTGCCGGTTTCGACAACGCGGAGAAACGCGCGCATGGCCGTGAGCTGGTCCATTTTCAATAGCCATTATTGTTCGAGATACTGAATAGTGTAGTCGGATTAGACGGACTATTCCAGACAGAAGACAATGTTATTCTCCCATCATGGCGGGTTGTCGCCTCATGTGGGATGACCCCGTGGCAAAGGCAAGAGAGATGGGTGAACGCTTTACGGTAGAGACGATGCAGACGGGCAAAGGTTCGTGCCCGGCACGTGTCTATAGTGGCGAAACGCTGCTCAACCCGCCGCCCGTGGTGCTGCACCTGCATGGCGGCTCCTTCGTCGGCAGCTCGATCGCAGCCGGCGAACGCGTCGCCAAGGCGCTTGCGGCGGCCGGTGCCATCGTCATCTCGCCGGAATATGCGTCGGCCTGCCTCAATCCGTTCCCGGCCGCACTCGACGTCACCTATTCCATGCTTTCTTCGATGCGTGCGCGTTGCCCGCAGTTCGCGCATAAAAAATCGTTGCTGTTCATCGCCGGCGAGGAGGCGGGCGGCAACGTGGCAGCCGGCGTGGCGCTGATGGCTCGCGACCAGTTCCTCACCGACCTCAAGGGGCAGATCCTCCTGTCGCCGATGCTGGATCCGTGCCTGGCGACCGCATCGTTTCGCAAATACTGTCCCGAGGGTTCGGTGCAATCGATCGCCGAAGGCTGGCAACGGTATCTGGGCGAATGCGGTGGATTCACGCATCCCTATGCCGCTCCGGCGCACTGTACGCGGCTCGCCGGCCTTGTTCCCTCGCTCATCCTGACCAGCGAGGAATGCCCGATGCGCGACGAGACTGCTGCCTATGCAGACCGTCTTCGCCAGGCGGGCGTGAGCGTTCAGTCCCATATTCTTCCCGGCCGCGCCGGGTGGATACCGGAAAATACCGTGAACGCTGAAACCTGGGCATCCCAGGAAGAAACGATTACCGGCATCTTTTCCCGCTTCTTCCAGCAGGCGGGGGCGAAGCCGGCTGAAATGACGATGCGTTAGCCAAGGACGACAGGGCCGCCGGCCTTTCCCTTTCGCTGACGACAGCAGCAAAAACGCCGGCTCCCAACCGGCAAGGAGAGAAAAATGAAATCGACAGTGACCCGCCGGGCCCTCTGGGGCGCCGGCCTGAGCATCCTATTGTCCGCCGCCGGCGGTGCCGCGGTTCTTCTTGGCCTGCCGCAGCACTTCGAGGCGGATGCCGCAACCGAAACGGCAGCCGCGCTTCCACCGGCCGTGCCGGTTTCGGTGGCCAAGGCGCAGTCGCGCCGCATCACCACCTGGGAAGATTTTTCCGGGCGGCTGGAAGCGATCGAACGCGTCGAGATTCGCCCCCGTGTCGGCGGCGCCATTCTCCAAGCCCACTTCCGCGAGGGTGCACTGGTGAAAAAGGGCGACCTTTTGCTCACCATCGATCCCGAGCCCTATGCGGCAGCCGTCGACCGGGCTGCAGCCGAGGTCGCAGCAGCCGAGGCGCGGGTGGCGCTCGCCAGGACGGAACTCGACCGCGGACGCAAGCTCGTGACCACGAGCGCCATCCCACAGAGCGGCGTCGACCAGCGCCTCAGCGCCTTCGACGAGGCGCAGGCGAGCGTGCGCTCCGCCAAGGCCGCGTTGCGCACGGCCGAACTCGACCTGGAATACACCGAAGTCAAGGCACCGATCTCCGGCCGCGTCGGCCGGCTGGAAGTGACCGCCGGCAACCTCGTCGCCGCCGGCTCCGCTTCGCCGGTGCTGACGACGCTGGTCTCGGTCGACCCGATCTACGCAAGCTTCAGCGCCAGCGAAGAAGTGGTCACCACTGCACTCGCCCGGCTCCAGGCCTCGGCCGGCGGCAACGCCATCGAGCGCATCCCGGTGCAGATCGGCACCGCTGCCGACGAAGGCACGCCGATCTCCGGCCATATCCAGCTCATCAACAACGAGGTGGATGCGGCGACCGGCACGATCCGCGTCCGCGCCGCGCTTGAAAATGCCGACGGGCGGCTGATCCCCGGCCAGTTCGTGCGCATCCGCATCGGCGAACCGGAGCCCGAAGAAAAGCTCGTGATCAGCGATCGCGCCATCGGCTCCGACCAGGACAAGAAATTCGTGTTCGTCGTCGGCTCCGACAACAAGGTCGAGTACCGCCAGGTGAAGCTTGGCCCGAGTTCCGACGGGCTGCGCATCGTCGAAAGCGGCCTGAAGACCGGCGAGAACATCGTCGTCAACGGCCTGCAGCGGGTACGCCCGGGTGTGCTCGTGGCACCGCAGCAGGTCGAAGAAACGACGGCGTCGATCGCAACCAAGTAGGACATGACGGCACCCGCTTCGGCTGTCGCCGAGGCGGGATTGGCCGCCCAGACATCACTTAGCAGATCCCGGCGCGTGGCGAGTGTTCTTGCCGCGACAGCCGGAGATTTGCCTGAACTCGTCCCAAGGGGGATACGTCAATGAACTTCTCACGCTTCTTCGTCGACCGCCCGGTCTTCGCGGGCGTTCTTTCGGTCCTGATCTTCGTGGGCGGCCTGCTCGGCATGACCGGCCTGCCGATCTCCGAATATCCCGAAGTCGTGCCGCCGCAGATCGTCGTGCGGGCGCAGTATCCCGGCGCCAACCCGGCTGTTATCGCCGAGACGGTGGCAACGCCGCTCGAAGAACAGATCAACGGCGTCGAGGGCATGCTCTACATGCAGAGCCAGGCGACGGCGGACGGTCTGATGACGCTGACCGTCACCTTCGAACTCGGCACCGACCCGGACCAGGCCCAGCAGCTGATACAGAACCGCGTCGCGCAGGCCGAGCCGCGCCTGCCCGAGGAAGTGCGCCGTCTCGGCGTCACGACCGTCAAGAGCTCGCCGGACCTGACGCTCGTCGTGCACCTGTTGTCGCCCAACGGCCAGTACGACATCAACTATCTGCGCAATTACGGCGTGCTCAACGTCAAGGATCGGCTCGCCCGCATCGACGGCGTCGGCCAGGTACAGATCTTCGGCGGCGGCGACTATTCGATGCGCATCTGGATCGACCCGCAGAAGGCTGCCGAACGCGGTCTTGCGGCAAGCGACGTGGCCAACGCCATCCGCGCGCAGAACGTTCAGGCCGCCGCCGGCGTCATCGGCGCCTCGCCGTCGGTTCCCGGCCTCGACCTGCAGCTTTCCGTCAACGCGCAAGGCCGCCTGCAGACGCCTGAGGACTTTGCCGACATCGTCGTCAAGTCGGGCGCCGGCGGCGAGGTCACGCGGCTTGGCGACGTCGCACGCGTCGAAATGGGCGCTGCCGACTATTCGCTGCGCTCGCTGCTCGACAACAAGGCCGCCGTCGGCATGGGCGTCTTCCAGGCGCCGGGCTCAAACGCGATCCAGATCTCGGAAAACGTTCACAAGGCCATGGCCGAGCTGAAGCTGACCATGCCCGACGGCGTCGACTACGAGATCGTCTACGACACCACCCAGTTCGTGCGTGCCTCGATCGAGTCGGTCATCCACACCCTGCTTGAAGCGATCGCGCTGGTCGTCATCGTCGTCATCGTCTTCCTGCAGACCTGGCGCGCCTCGATCATCCCGCTCGTGGCGGTGCCCGTCTCGATCGTCGGCACCTTCGCGGTGATGTACGTCTTCGGCTTCTCGATCAACGCGCTCAGCCTGTTCGGCCTGGTGCTGGCGATCGGCATCGTCGTCGACGACGCCATCGTCGTGGTCGAAAACGTCGAACGTAACATAGAGCAGGGTCTGTCGCCGGTACAGGCGACCTACCGTGCGATGCAGGAGGTTTCCGGACCGATCATCGCCATTGCGCTGGTGCTCGTCGCCGTGTTCGTGCCGCTTGCGTTCATCACCGGCCTGACCGGGCAGTTCTACCGCCAGTTCGCACTGACGATCGCCATCTCGACGGTGATCTCCGCCATCAACTCGCTGACGCTTTCCCCGGCGCTCGCCGCCCTCCTCCTGCGCAATCACCATGCGCCGAAGGATTGGCTGACCCGTGCCATGGACAAGGTGTTCGGCTGGTTCTTCCGCGGCTTCAACCGCTTCTTCGGTCGCAGCTCGGAAGCCTATGGCCGCGGCGTCGGCAGGATCCTGTCGCGCAAGTCGCTGATCATGGGCGTCTATGTCCTGCTGCTCGGCGTCACCTTCGTGCTGTTCCGCGCCGTTCCCGGCGGCTTCGTGCCCGCCCAGGACAAGCAGTATCTGATCGGCTTTGCACAGTTGCCTGACGCAGCGACGCTCGACCGCTCGGAAGACGTCATCCGCCGCATGAGTGATATCGCGCTCAAGCATCCCGGCGTCGAAAATGCCATCGCCTTCCCCGGCCTGTCGATCAACGGCTTCACCAACTCGTCGAACTCCGGCATCGTCTTCGTGGCGCTGAAGCCGTTCGAGGAGCGCACGACGCCCGAGCTTTCGGGCGGGGCGATCGCCATGCAGCTGAACCAGGAATTCGGCGCGATCCAGGATGCCTTCATCGCCATGTTCCCGCCGCCGCCCGTCCAGGGGCTGGGCACCACCGGCGGCTTCAAGCTGCAGATCGAGGACAAGAACGGCCTCGGCTACCAGGCACTCGACGAGGCGACCAAGGCCTTCATTGCCAAGGCCTACCAGACGCCGGAGCTGGCTGGCATCTACTCGAGCTTCCAGATCAACGTGCCGCAGCTCTACGCCGACCTCGACCGCGTCAAGGCGCGCCAGCTCGGCGTCGAAGTGACCGATGTGTTCGAGACGCTGCAGATCTATCTGGGCTCGCTCTACGTCAACGACTTCAACGCCTTCGGCCGCACCTACAGCGTGCGCGTCCAGGCCGATGCAAACTACCGCAGCCACGCCGACGACATCGGCAAGCTGAAGGTGCGTTCGCAATCGGGCGAGATGATCCCGCTGTCGGCACTGTTGAAGGTCGAGCAGACGGTCGGCGCCGAGCGGGCGATCCGCTACAACGGCTTCCTGTCGGCCGACATCAACGGCGGCCCGGCGCCGGGCTTCTCCTCGGGCCAGGCTCAGGCCGCGATCGAGAAGATCGCCGCGGAAACGCTGCCGCCCGGTATCGCATTCGAGTGGACGGATTTGACCTATCAGCAGATTCTTGCCGGCAATTCGGGCATGCTCGTCTTCCCGCTGGCGCTGCTCTTGGTCTATCTCGTGCTGGCCGCCCAGTATGAAAGCCTGACCCTGCCGATCGCGATTATCCTGATCGTGCCGATGGGCATCATGGCCGCCCTTGCCGGCGTCTGGCTGACCGGAGGCGACAACAACGTCTTCACGCAGATCGGCCTGATCGTGCTTGTCGGGCTTTCCGCCAAGAACGCGATCCTGATCGTCGAGTTCGCCCGCGAACTGGAACTATCAGGCAGCACCGCCGTCCAGGCGGCGATCGAAGCGAGCCGGCTGCGCCTGCGGCCGATCCTGATGACCTCGATGGCCTTCATCATGGGTGTCGTGCCCCTGGTGATCTCCACCGGCGCCGGCGCCGAAATGCGCTCGGCCATGGGGGTCGCGGTCTTTTCCGGCATGATCGGCGTCACCGCCTTCGGCATCTTCATGACGCCGGTGTTCTACGTGCTGATCCGCAAGCTCTCGGGCGAGCGGCCTCTGAAGCACGCCGGAGCGCATATCGAAGCACCTCATCTCGCGCCCGGAGAATGAGGTAATCTTGCCGCATATGCGCTTTGAGCGGGCCGGATCTGATCCGGCCCGCTTACGTTGAAGACAGACGGATAGCCTCAGCCGTCGGCTGCACACCCATCCTGCGTGACAGCCGCGCAACGATCGGATAAACCAGCACCCTCAATCCCATTGGCCCCAGCGCCACGCAGACGGCATATCGCTACATGACCTCGACCGATCCGATCGCCAATCTCGCCACCCTCATCCGTTGCCCCTCCGTTACCCCTGCCGAAGGCGGCGCGCACTCAGCGCTTGAAGCCATGCTCAAGCCGCTCGGCTTTGCCGTCGACCGGGTCACGGCCAAAGACGCGGGTACGCCCGATATCGAGAACCTCTATGCCCGGCTCGGCAGCGACGGCCCGCATCTGATGTTTGCCGGCCATACCGACGTGGTGCCGGTCGGCGACGACGGCGCGTGGACCCACGGTCCGTTTTCCGCCGATATCGCCGGCGGCGAAATGTATGGCCGCGGCGCGGTCGACATGAAGGGCGGCATTGCCTGCTTCGTCGCAGCCGTCGCCCGCCACATCGAAAAGCATGGGGTCCCCAAGGGCTCGGTTTCGTTCCTCATCACCGGCGACGAGGAAGGCCCTGCGATCAACGGCACGACGAAACTTCTCGGCTGGGCTGCCGCCAAGGGCGAGCGTTGGGACGCCTGCCTTGTCGGCGAACCGACCAATCCAGACCGTCTCGGCGACATGATCAAGATCGGCCGCCGTGGCTCGCTTTCCGGCCGGATCACCGTCAACGGCGTCCAGGGCCACGCGGCCTATCCGCACCTGGCGGACAATCCGGTGCGCGGCATCCTGCAACTGACCCAGGCACTGATGGACCCGCCCTTCGACAACGGCACGGAAAACTTCCAGCCGTCGAACCTGGAAGTGACGACCATCGACGTCGGCAATGGCGCCGTCAACGTCATCCCTGCGAAGGCGGCTGCTGCCTTCAATATCCGCTTCAACGACACCTGGACCGCCGAGAGCCTGATGGCGGAGATCATCGCCCGCCTCGACCGCGCGGCAACGGACGGCGCTCTGCGGGCAGGCCGCGACCCGGTCCGTTACGAGATCACCTGGAACGAACGGCCGAGCCACGTTTTCCTGACGCGCAACAATGCGCTGATCGATTCGCTGTCAGGCGCTATCGAAGCGGTCACCGGCCAGCAGCCGAAACTTTCGACCACCGGCGGCACCTCGGATGCGCGGTTCATCAAGGACTATTGCCCCGTCGTCGAATTCGGGCTTGTCGGCCAGACCATGCATATGGTGGACGAGCGTGTCGCCGTCGCCGATCTCGAAACGCTGACGGAAATCTACGAAACCTTCATCTTCAGCTGGTTCGGCCATGCCGCTGCTTGAGGAGGTTCTTTCCTATATCAAGGGCCTCTGGCTGCTGATCCAGGGCAATGGCGAAGGCTTCCGCTGGCTCGATTTCAGCGAGAGCGGATTGTGGCGTTCGTTTACAGCGATGCTCTGGTGCCTGCCGGCCATTGCCGTCACCTGGGCATCCTGGCGGCTTTATTATCTCTCTGCAATGCCAACAGGAACCACTGTCGGCTTCGGCTTCGTCTTCAAGCTTCTGGTTGTCGATCTCGCCAGCTGGCTGCTGCCGCTGGTGCTGGTCTTCGTCCTGGCGCGCCCACTCGGCTTTGCCGCCGCCGTGGTGCCGATCGTCGTCACCACCAACTGGCTTTCCGTGCCGCTGTCCTATGCGATGGCGGTGCCGGCGGCGATCCGCCTCGTCATTCCCGGCAGCGAAGGGCTGACGAGCCTGATCTGGCTGGTGCTGCTCTTCGTCAGCATCGGCATACTCTTCCGGCTGCTGCGCATCATTACCGGAAACCAGACCTTGCTGGCCACGGCGCTGACGGCGCTTTTCCTGCTGCCGTCGATGATGATGGGCGAATTGCTGCAGCAGTTCTTCGGCCTTATCCCGACCTGACAGACGTCACGCGCCATCTGCGCGCGACGTTACCTTCCTCAGTAATCGACCTGCATGAAATAAAGCCCGTCGGGCGGCGCCACCGGACCGCAGGCCTTGCGGTCGCGCGCTTCGAGTGCCGCCTGCAGCTCGTCCGGCGTCCATTTGCCTTCGCCAACCAGCTTCAGCGAGCCGGCGAAGGAACGGATCTGATTGTGCAGGAAGCTCTGCGCCGTGGCGCGAATTTCGATCAGATTGCCGGTGCGAGAGACATCCAGCCGGTCGAGCGTGCGCATCGGGCTTGTCGCCTGGCAATGGACGGAGCGGAAGGTGGTGAAGTCGTGGTGGCCGACGAGCCGTTGCGCGCCTTCATGCATCGCCTCGTGATCGAGCGGCTTCGTCACCCACCAGGCACGCTTCGCCTCCAGCGCCAGCCGCGACGGACGGCAGATGATGCGGTAGAGATAATGCCGGCGCAGCGCCGAAAACCGTGCGTCGAAGGCGTCTGTGACTTCCTGGGCGTCGAGGATCGAGACGCCCTCGCCGGCCATGCCCAGATGCGCGTTCAGCGCATTGCGCAGCGTGTGAGGTTTCCACTCGCGCGTCAGGTCCGCATGCGCCACCTGCCCGACGGCATGAACGCCGGAATCGGTCCGCCCGGCACCGCGGATCGAGACGGTTTCGCCGGTCAAGGACAGGATCGCTTTTTCGATCGCGCCCTGGACGGAAGCGCCGTTGTCCTGGCGCTGCCAGCCGACATAGTTGGAGCCGTCATATTCGACGATCAGTCGAAAGCGCGGCATCAGCCGACCCTCGTGCCGGCGGCGATGGGCGTACCGCGCAGGAAATCGGCAACACTGAGAGCCTTGCCGCCTGCCCGCTGCAGCCGCGTCGGCCGCACGGCACCGTCGCTGCAGGCAATGGTGAGAGTGTCGTCGAGCACCGTTCCGGCGGTTCCTGCCGCCGTCACGCGCTCGGAGTTCAAAACCTTGATGCGCTCCGGCTTGCCGGCGATCTCGAGCTCAAACCAGGCGCCGGGAAAAGGCGACAGGCCGCGAATATGGTCGTGCACTTCGCGCGCGGTCCTCGCAAAATCGATGCGAGTCTCGGCCTTGCTGATCTTGGCGGCGTAGACGACGCCCTCGCCCGCCTGCTCGGTCAGTGGCAGGTCATCGGCCTCAAGCTTGCCGATCGCTTCCTTCATCAGGTTAGCGCCGACCTGCATCAGCCGGTCATGCAGCTCGCCCGCCGTCATCGTCTCGCCGATCTGCACCGCCTTGGTGAGCGCGACCGGGCCTGTGTCCAACCCCTTGTCCATCTTCATCACCATCATGCCGGTCTCATGGTCGCCGGCCATGATGGCACGCTGGATGGGAGCCGCACCACGCCAGCGCGGCAAGAGCGAGGCATGGCCATTATAGCAGCCGAGCCGCGTTCCGGTCAGGATCGCTTCCGGCAACAGCAGGCCATAGGCGACGACAACGGCAACGTCAGCATTGAAATCACGGAAGGTCTGGCGATCGGCTTCGTCCTTGAAGTTGACGGGCGTGAGCACGGGAACGCCGAGCAGCTCGGCCGCCTGGTGCACCGGCGACTTCTGCAGGTCGAGCCCGCGCCGTCCGCCGGGCCGCGGCGGCTGGGTATAGACGGCAACGATCTCGTGACCTGCCCCTGCGAGTGCGGCAAGCGTCGGTACGGAAAATTCCGGCGTTCCCATGAAGATGATGCGAAGCGACAAGGCGGATACTCCGACCGTTTGAAATCAGGCCCCTTCAAACGGGTTTACGCGCCTCAAATCAAGCCCCTCAACGACAAAGCGCCCTGCGGGCGCTTTCCTCGGGATCAGATCGCCTTGGCGCCGCGGGTCTTTGCAGCCTTGGTGAACCTGCGGATCACCATGTCCCGCTTGAGCTTGGAGATGTGGTCAATGAACAGCACGCCGTTCAAGTGATCGATCTCATGCTGCAGGCAGGTCGCCAGCAGGCCGTCGGCCTTGACGATCTGTTCCTTGCCGTCACGGTCGAGGTGCTTGACGGTGACCTCCGCCGGACGCTCCACCTCGGCATAATAATCCGGAATGGAGAGGCAGCCTTCTTCATAGACCGAGAACGCGTCGGACGAAGCGACGATTTCGGGATTGATGAAAACGTGCGGGGTCTTCTCGTCGCCTTCCTTGGAGACGTCGAGAACCAGCATGCGTTTCGCCACGCCGATCTGGATGGCGGCGAGCCCGATACCCGGGGCGTCATACATCGTCTCGAGCATATCGTCGGCCAGGCGACGGATGTCGGCATCGATGGTTTCGATCGGGGTCGAGACCTGACGCAGAACAGGATCGGGAAGGATGATAAGCGGCTTGATCGTCATATCGCTCCCATAACCGATCTTTCCATCCGGGTGCAAGAAAATTGGCGCGCACGCTACGGGCATCGCGGCAATGTCGTCTCCCGTTAACCGCGCCGGGTAAATGTTCTCGTTTTGATCTGGTCTTCAAAAAAGAATCTGTTAGGCTTGCCGCATGGAACCTGCGCCAATTTCGTTTGACCAGCCTGTTTTTCTCATCGGCACCGTGCCGGTCACTGTCGCCCATCTCTGCATGGTTCTGGCCGTGCTGGCGATTGGCTTCGTGCTGATGACCGTTTCGCGGCGGCGGCGGGCGGGCGACGACGAGCGTCACGAGCAGATGGCCATGCTGCTGGCAGCGCAGACGGAAATGCAGGGCCGCATCGCGGCAATGGCCGACGTGTTCGGCAGCCGCCAGGCGGAACTGAACCAGACGCTGAGCCAGCGGATCGATGGCATGACGCACCGGATCGGCGCCTCGATCAGCGAGCAGACCAAGGCGACGCACGAAAACCTGCGGCGATTGCAGGAGCGCCTGGCAGTGATCGACACCGCCCAGAACAACATCCAGTCGCTGGCCAAGGACATGGCCGGGCTGCAGGCCATCCTTTCGAACAAGCAGACACGCGGCGCCTTCGGCCAGTCGCGTATGGAAACGATCGTCGCCGACGGCCTGCCGATGGGCGCCTTTGCCTTCCAGACGACGCTTTCCAACGGCGCCCGGCCGGACTGCACCATCCGCATGCCGAACGACCAACCGCCGCTGGTGATTGACGCGAAGTTTCCGCTGGAGGCCTGGAACGGCATGCGGGACGCTGCAACGCCTGAGCGCCGGCAACAGATGGTGCAACTGTTCCGCCGCGACATGGAGGTGCATGTCCGCGATATCGCCAGCAAGTACCTGATCCCCGGCGAGACGCAGGAGACGGCTTTCCTCTTCGTTCCCTCGGAATCGATCTTCGCTGAAATCCACGAGCATTTCGAAGCGATCGTCCAGAAGGCGCATCGCCAGCGGATCGTCATCGTCTCGCCGTCGCTGCTGCTCCTGTCGATCCAGGTGATCCAGTCGATCCTCCGTGACGCCCGCATGCGCGAGCAGGCGCATCTCATCCAGGGGGAAGTGGGGCGGCTGATGGAGGACTTGACGCGCCTCGACGAACGGGTCCGCAAGCTGCAGGGTCACTTCGCCATGAGCCAGAAGGATGTCGAAGAGATCCTCATCTCCTCGGGCAAGCTTTCCCGCCGCGGCGCCAAGATCGAAGCGCTGGAACTTGAGGCGGAAGGTGCGGCACGACCGGAAGAACCGCGCCATGCCGTCGACAATCGCGTCGGGCAATTGCGCCTCAGGGTGGTTGACGAGGACTGACGGTCTCGGGCACTCTCCGGCCAAAATCAGCAATTCGACGGGACATCTTCACATGATCACTGTTTTTGGGTCCATCAATATGGACCTGATCGCCACGACCGCGCGTCTGCCGAAGCCGGGCGAAACCGTTGCCGGCTCGGGCTTTTCGACTGCCGCCGGTGGCAAGGGCGCCAATCAGGCGCTGGCCGCACGGCGTGCCGGCGCCATCGTTCACATGGCCGGCGCCGTCGGCTCGGACAGCTTTGCCGACGGCGCGCTCGAATTGCTGCGGGAGGCCGGCGCCGACCTGTCCTTGACCAAAACCGTCGAGGAGCCGACGGGCACGGCCCATATCCTCGTCGGCGGTGAAGGCGAGAATGTCATTGTCGTCGTTGCCAGCGCCAACGCAACGGTCAACGAAGCCGATGCAGTTGCCGCCGTTGGTGGCCTGAACGCCGGCGACACCCTGATGCTGCAGCTGGAGATACCGGCAGCGTCGGTGGAAAAGGCGCTCTCGGAAGCCCGGCGCAAGGGCATTCGCTCCGTCATCAATATCGCGCCCCTGACCCCGGAAGCGGCCCGCCTCGGCCGGCTGGCCGATATCGTCATCGCCAACGAGACGGAGTTCGAACTTTTGGCCGGCAAGACCGGGATCGAAGGTCACGAACGCGAAGAGGCAATGAGAAAGCTGCACGCCGAAACCGGCCACACAGTCATCGTCACGCTGGGCGCGGAAGGCGTCATCGCCGTGCACGAAGGCGAGGTCCATCGCGCCCGCGGCCTAAAGATCGACCCGGTCGATACCGTCGGTGCCGGCGATACGTTCTGCGGTTACCTGGCTGCAAGCCTCGACGAGAAGCTCGCATTTCCCGACGCGCTCCGACGCGCCGCGGTGGCGGGTTCACTCGCCTGCCTGAAGCGCGGCGCCCAGCCCTCGATCCCGCTTGCCTCGGAAGTCGAGCCGCGCATCTAAGGGCCTGATCCGATCTTGAAGTGCGTTGCGATCGTTCGATTGCCGCACTTCAAAGCTCTCGCTTTTGCCGATGTCGTTATCGCAAATAGCTGCACACTTTTCCGGGCAGACTTTGACGCCCGTCGCGCGACCTGGTTTGAACGGCGAGGCTTTCCGTTCCTGCTGTGCCGAAAGCGCCCTTTCAGCGGGCAACGACCCTGAAAATCACTCTTCGACAGCCTTTGCGCAATCCGGACAGTCTTTGTCGCGGAGGTAAAACTTTGCGCGGAAATTCTCCATGAGCGGCGCATGAATTGGCCGTTGCGTTGGCCCAATCTTAAGATTTGCTCGGCTATTCAAGACCATGAGAAAGCCGGTTCCCCAAGGAATGGGCAGCCTCCTTAATGCCGGTCGGCATCTGGCGCTCCATGATGGAGTTTCACCCACATTGTGAAATGCGTTCGCCGCAGGTTGTCTCCTGCGGACCTCCCAGCACGTGAGGATTTCATGTTCAAGTTCCAAGCCAAATCGCTGGCGACCAAGCTGATCGCGGTGACAGGCGGCACGATCGCGCTCGTGTTGCTCGCCTCGAACTTCGTTCTCATCTCCCAGACACAGGAGCGCGTCGAAACGCTGGTGCTCGACCAGGCAACCGGCGAAGCGAAAGCCATCGCTTCTGATATCGCCGGCGGCATCGGCGAACTGGCAAGCGCTTCGCGCTCGATGGCCGGCATCCTTGGCCGCAGCCACGCGGAAAAATCGATGGAACGCGCCGGTGTAATCAACATCCTCAGGGCCAATCTCGAACAGAACCCATTCGCCTTCGGCAGCTGGTTTGCCGAAGAGCCCAAGGCCTTTGACGGCCGCAAGGAGGACGTGGCCAACAACAAGGAGCTGGGTGCCAACGAGGAAGGCATCTTTGCGCCCTACTGGTCGAAAAACCGCGAAAACGAGATCCAGTTCTCGACCTTCCGCGCGGACTACGCGGCGGAATGGTACAGCCTTGCGGCAAAGAGCGGCAAGGGCGCAATCACCCCGCCCTATACCGCGCAGGACACCGATGTCCCGACTGCGATGAGCTCGATCGCCTATCCGGTCACGTCCAACGGCAAGCTGATCGGCGTTTCTGGCGTCGACATCTCGCTCGCTTCGCTGGCGGACGGCCTCTCCAAGCTGAAGCCGTTCGAAACCGGCCGCGTCTACCTGCTGTCCCAGACCGGCAAGTGGCTGGTCGCGCCGATCCCGGAGCTTTTGCTCAAGGATTATGACGGCGAAGGCAACGAGGTCGTCAAGAAGGCACTGGCTTCGGGAACTTCGGGCGTCGTCAAGAACCTGTCCTACGACGGCAACGAGCCCTTCGACCGCGTTGTCTACCCCTTCGCCGTTTCGGGTGTGAACACCAGCTGGATCGTGCTCGTCGACGTGCCGCGCACGGCGATCAACGCGCCGGTCCGCGACCAGACCTACATGATGATCATCGGGGGCCTGGTCGTTCTCGGCGCGGTGCTGCTCGGCCTTTACTTCGCAGTCCGTGGTTTTGTCCAGCAGCCGCTTGCAGGCCTCGTCAGGGACGTCCGCAACCTCAGCAACGGCGACTACGGCAATTCGATCACCGGCCAGGACCGCTCCGACGAGACGGGCCAGGTGGCAAAGGCGCTCGAAGGCTTCCGCCACCAGCTGGCCGACACCAAGCGGCTCGAAGGCGAAGCCCGCCACGAGCGCGAGCAGGCGGAACACGAGCGTAGCCGTTCCGAGACCGAGCGGGCCGAATCCAGCGCCCTCCAGCGCGACATCGTCGCCCGCCTCGGCAAGGGTCTTTCGCACCTCTCCTCCGGCGATCTCGCCTTCCGCATCACCGACGAATTCCCCGGTGAATATGCCCAGCTGAAGCGCGACTTCAACGCGACAATGGACAGCCTCGAAGAGACGATCCGCACCGTCAACCACTCCATCGTCAACATCGGCAACGGCACCAGCGAGATCAGCAGCGCCGCCAACGATCTGTCGCACCGCACCGAACAGCAGGCGGCAAGCCTGGAAGAGACGGCGGCAGCTCTCGACGAGCTGACCTCGCAGGTCAACGCCAGCGCCGAGAACGCCAAGGTCGCCGCCAAGTCGGTGGACGTGGCCAGCAGCGATGCCGGACAGTCCGGCGAAGTGGTGCAGAAGGCGATTGCCGCGATGAAGGGCATCGAGCAGTCGTCGCACGAGGTCAGCCGCATCATCGGCGTCATCGACGAGATCGCCTTCCAGACCAACCTGCTGGCGCTCAACGCCGGCGTCGAAGCCGCGCGCGCCGGTGACGCCGGCAAGGGCTTCGCCGTCGTCGCCCAGGAAGTCCGCGAGCTTGCCCAACGCTCGGCAAACGCTGCCAAGGAGATCAAGACGCTGATCAACACCTCGGCGGGCCAGGTGCGCGAAGGCGTCGACCTCGTCGGTCGCGCCGGCGGCGCGCTCGAAAAGATCGCCGAACAGGTGGTGCAGATCAACGGCCTCATCCGCCAGATCTCGAGTTCGGCTTCCGAACAGGCCGTCGGCCTCAAGGAGATCAACTCGGCCGTCAACCAGATGGACCAGGTGACCCAGCAGAACGCCGCGATGGTCGAAGAAACCACTGCCGCCGGCATGGCGCTCAACGAGGAAGCACGCTCGCTGAGCACGCTGGTCGCCCGCTTCCGCGTCGCTCAGCGCTCGGGAACGACGGCAGCCCAGCCGAACTCGACGGAGATGTTGCGCGGTACGGCCGAGCGCATGCGCTCGGCCGAACGCCCGGCACCCGCACCGGCTCCTCCCTATGCCCGCGACACCCGTCCGGCACCGAGTGCCGCGCGCGCCGGCTATACGCCATCGACCCAACGCGTCCTGACACAGACGTCCGGCGCCAACGCGTTGGCACAGGACAATTGGGAAGAGTTCTGATCCAGTAATCGATAAAGCAAAAAAACGGCGCCTCTCGGGGCGGCGTTTTCTTTTGTGGTTTTGGCTCGCGGCGATCAGATGCGCGCCAGCCGCTCTGTCAACAGGTCGAAGAAACCCTGATCGTCGATATGACGCATGACCTTGGCATTGTGCGTGCGGCCCGTGACCTGCCACCAGTCGACCACGGTCATGCCTGATGTCAGCGGCGACTGAACTTCGATCTCGACATTGCAGTCACGACCGGTGAAAAGCTCCGGCCGCAGGAGGTAGGCGATGACGGTCGGATCATGCAGCGGGCCGCCGTCGGTGCCGTACTTTTCGATGTCGAACCGCTCGAAGAATTCCAGCATTTCCGCCATGGCGATCGCCGGTGCGCTGCCGATCTCACGGATCTTCGCCACGCGCGCCTTGTGCGTCAGCACCCGGTGGGTGACGTCGAGCGGCATCATCACGATCGGAATACCCGAACGGAAGACGATGTCGGCCGCTTCCGGATCGACATAGATGTTGAATTCGGCCGCCGGCGTGATGTTGCCACCCTCAAAGAAGCCGCCGCCCATCATCACCAGTTCGCGCACCCGCGGTGCAATGTCCGGCGCCTTCTGAAGGGCAAGCGCGACGTTGGTCAGCGGACCGAGCGTGCAGAGCGTGACCGTGCCAGGTGCTTCAGCGCGCAACGTGTCGATGATGAAGTCGACGCCATGCTGGGCCTGAAGCGCCATCTTCGGCTCGTCGAGAACAGGTCCGTCGAGACCGGTCTTGCCGTGCACATGCTCGGCAGTGACGAGCGGACGGGCGATCGGCCGGTCGGCGCCGGCGAAGACCTTGACTTTGGTCCTGTCGCACAGTTCGCAGATGATGCGGGCATTGCGCGCGGTCATGGCCAGAGGAACGTTGCCGGCGACCGTCGTGATCCCCAGGATATCGATTTCTTCCGGACTGCCGAAAGCGAGCATGATGGCGGCGGCATCGTCCTGCCCGGGATCAGTGTCTATGATTATTTTTCTCGGCACAGGCACGCTTGTGTTCCTCCTTCGGATTCTCGCGCTGCGGACTATGATTTGCGTGCACGCCGGAGGCAAGCGGCTTGCGCTCATTGCGCACAGCTACCATATTGGAAGGGGATGCTGCTTGGCAGGTCCGCAGAATGGTCGCTTGATCTTACAAGGACTTGGGAATGAGCAGAATTACGCCTTTCACGAGCCCACTCCTGCTGGGTTTCGACACAATGGAAAAGACCCTTGAGCGTATCGCCAAGGGAAATGACGGCTACCCGCCCTACAATATCGAGCGCATCCGCGGCGACGATTCGGTCGATGCGCCAGAGCGATTGCGCATCACGCTCGCCGTCGCCGGCTTTTCCGAAGAAGATCTCGACGTCACGACCGAGGAAAACCAGCTCGTCATTCGCGGCCGTCAGATCGACACCGGCGATCGCGATTACCTGCACCGCGGCATTGCCGCCCGGCAGTTCCAACGCACATTCGTGCTTGCCGACGGCATGAAGGTGCTTGGCGCGGAATTGCGCAACGGCCTGCTCTCGGTCGATCTCGTTCGTCCGGAACCGGTGCGTATGGTAAAGAAAATTAACATTTCAGTCCCAGAGTAGGATAATCGGCGGGATTTTCCCCTGGCCGGCGACCACGGAGTACCACCATGGGACTGAAAGCCATCACCTCGTCATTGTCAAAAAACGACCTCGCACATCTGGGAGAGGGCGAAGTCGGCTATATCAGAAAGATGCGTTCGGAAGAGGTTTCCCGCTGCTTCCCGGAAGCGCCTGAAATGGGACCGGGCATCGATCTGTGGGCCCTGTTCGGTGCGGACGGCACGCCGATCCTTTTGACCGACAACCGCTCCAGCACCTTCTACAAGGCTGCAGAAGACGATCTGAAGACCGTCAGCCTGCATTGATCGTCAGCTGCGGCGAAGCTCGCCGCTGGAACGTCAAGGCGCTGCGCGTCAAATCTGGCGCGCAACAGAAGCTGCTGCAACGCTTCGAGTGTCCTTAATATGCTGTGCGTAGACCGCCGCTTAAACGCGACGGAAGGTAAGATAGGCGGAACTCCGCCCTTCCCTGCGCGCCTTGGCCTCGTAGCGCGTGCTCGGCCAGCCCTCAAACGGCGTCAACCAATCCGATGCCTGTTCGGCCGTCCATTCGAAGGCGGCATGGTCGCGGCAATGCAGCAGCGTCCAGTTGACGTAGGTGTCGATATCGGATGCGAAGCAGAAGAGGCCGCCGGGCTTCAGCACCCGTGCGAAGCGGTCGAGATTGACGCTGGAGACGAAACGACGCTTCCAATGCTTGCGCTTCGGCCAGGGGTCAGGATAGAGCAGGTCAACCTGGTCGACGCAGGCGTCCGGCATCCAATCGAGCACCTGCGTGGCGTCGTCATTGTAGAGACGAATGTTGGAGACACCCTTCTCCTCGATCTGCCCGATCAGCTTCGCCATCGAATTGACGAAGGGTTCGACGCCGATGAAACCGGTCGAGGGGGTCTCGGCCGCGCGGTGGATCAGATGCTCGCCGCCGCCAAAACCAATTTCCATACGGACGCGATCGACCGGCTCGGGAAAGAGCGACTTCATGTCCTGCGGCGCGGCAGTGCCGAGATCGAGCTTCAGCTTCGGTAGAATGGTTTCGAGATGTGCCGCCTGGCGCTCGCGCAAGGGCTTGCCCTTGCGGCGTCCGAAGAAGGCTTCCGTGGCGCGGCTGCGGCGCGGTTCAGTCATGACAATCTTCCTTCAACGAGCAAGGCGGACACCCCTTTCGGGGGCATCCGCCTTTATCTTTAGCGGCCGGACGTTCTGTGTCCGGCAAATGTCGAAGCGTCAAGCCCCGATGGCTTCCTTGAGCGGCTTGACCAGATCAAGCTTCTCCCAGGAGAACGAGCCGTCACGGCCGGCCTTGCGACCAAAGTGGCCATAGGCAGCGGTCTTGGCGTAGATCGGCTTGTTGAGGTCGAGATGACGGCGAATGCCGGTCGGCGACAAGTCCATCGTCTTGCGGATCGCGCTTTCCACCTGGTCCTCGGAGACCTTGCCAGTGCCGTGCAGGTCGACATAGACCGAGAGCGGCTGGGCAACGCCGATGGCGTAGGAAAGTTGGATCGTGCAACGATCGGAGAGGCCGGCAGCAACGACGTTCTTGGCGAGGTAGCGGGCTGCATAGGCAGCCGAACGGTCGACCTTGGTCGTGTCCTTGCCCGAGAAGGCGCCGCCGCCATGCGGAGCTGCGCCGCCATAGGTATCGACGATGATTTTGCGACCCGTCAGGCCGGCATCCCCATCCGGGCCGCCGATGACGAACTTTCCGGTCGGGTTGATGTACCAGGTGCAATCGCTGGCGATCTTCAGATCGTCAAGCGCTTCGCGGATATAGGGTTCGACGACCGCACGAACCTTGGTCGAATCCCAGCTCTCATCGAGATGCTGGGTGGACAGAACGATCGAGACGACTTCCGCCGGCTTGCCGTCGATGTAGCGAACGGTGACCTGGCTCTTGGCATCCGGGCCGAGCTTGGCGACTTCGCCGTCGCCCTTCTTGCGGGCGGCTGCGAGCAGATGCAGGATGCGGTGCGAATAATAGAGCGGCGCCGGCATCAGTTCCGAGGTCTCGCGGCAGGCGTAACCGAACATGATGCCCTGGTCGCCAGCACCCTCTTCACCCTGCTTGTCGGACGCGCTGTCGACGCCCTGGGCAATGTGTGCGGACTGGAAGTGCAGGAGCACGTCGATCTTGGCCGTTTTCCAGTGGAAGCCGTCCTGCTCGTAGCCGATGTCGCGGATCGCCTTACGTGCGGCAGACTTGAACTTCGAGGGGTTGATGACGTCGTTGCCGTTCTTGTCCTTCTTCAGAAGGCTCGGCGGCAGGCGGACTTCGCCGGCGATCACAACGCGGTTCGTCGTTGCCAGCGTTTCGCAGGCAATGCGTACGCCCCAGGGATCGACACCGGTCTTGGCAGCTTCGCGGTAGACCAGATCGACGATCTCGTCGGAGATACGGTCACATACTTTGTCCGGGTGGCCTTCGGCTACGGATTCACTCGTGAACAGGTAGTTTGCACGCATGCGGGAATTCCCCTCAAGAAGATAAGCGCTGGCATCGTGTTAGTGGTTTTGCGACCGAAAAACAAGCGAACAACGACATAAATATATCTTTATATCGACATCGGAGCCAATCACTTCCGATATCAGAGGGAAACGGCGGACAAGAAAAAAGCGGCACAAATGGCCGCTTTGTTTTCCAATCCCGATGGGTTTCGGGACTATTCGCTTTCTGCTTCCGCAGCCAGAGCCTTGACGAGGTCGACAAGCTTGCGACGCACCTTGGGATCGTTGATCTTGACGAACGCGCGATTGAGCTGAAGGCCTTCCGAGGAAGAGAGGAAGTCGACAACGTAGTTCGAGCTGGAGGCTTCGGCCAAGCCGGAAGCGCTGGTGTTTTCACCGGGAGCGTCTTCGAAGAAGAAGGAAACGGGGACGTTCAGGATGCTGGAAATGTTCTGCAACCGGCTGGCACCAACGCGGTTCGTGCCTTTTTCGTACTTCTGGATCTGCTGAAAGGTGATCCCCAGGCTTTCGCCCAGTTTTTCCTGGCTCATGCCAAGCATCGTGCGGCGAAGGCGAATCCGGCTACCGACGTGAATGTCGATCGGGTTCGGCTTCTTTTTATTTTCCATCATATCTGCGTTCCTAAACACGCTGTTTCGATCATCCACGGACTGGCGTGGGGACACCGCACACCGCTGCAACCGCAACGGTGAAGACAAACGAGTCGCCACAGCAGAAACCGATGGTCCGGTCCACTATGCAATTTTAGGGGTTTTAGGTCAATTCTTCCTAATATTAAAACTAACACGCGAGAAGGCTGCAACCAGCAGGAGGAAGATTGCGCACAACCCGAAAATGCGGCTACGAATGACCTCATTCGTGGGCGTAGGAAGCCTTCCCGGCAGAATTGTGTCGATCACTCCCCTATAATTGTAGGCCAATCCTACCACTAAAACCCCACGTGCATCAACAATCGCTGATATACCATTATTGGCTGCACGGATAAGGGGTAATCCCGTTTCCACTGCACGCAACTGCGCCTGATGGAAGTGCTGACGGGGGCCCGGCGTGTCGCCGAACCAGGCATCATTGGTGATGTTGAGCAGCGCGTCGGCGCCGCGCGCATCAGTGCCGATCTCGTCGGGGAAAATCGCCTCATAACAGATGAGCGGGTAGAACGTGCGCCCGCCGGGCAAGGTCAGTAGCGACCGGGTCTTGGCGGCCGAGAAACCACCCGGCAGGGCGGCCGCGACCGAGCTTAGGCCCCAGGACGAGAGCATGTCCTCGAACGGCAGATATTCACCAAAGGGAACGAGGTGCACCTTGTCGGCAGCACTCATGATCTGCCCGCGTTCGTCGATGACGTAGATCGAGTTGTAATAGCGCGGCGGCAGGCCGGCGCCGGCATCTTCCGCTCGCACCGCGCCGGCAATGAGGATCTGCCCGTCATCGAGCACTTCGGCAATGCGCGCAAGCGCATCGGGACTGTCGGTGAGGATGAACGGGATCGAGGTTTCCGGCCAGACGACGATATCGGGCTTCTTGGTTTCACCTTCGGCTGGTGCCGTGGTCAAAGCCAAATGCTCCTCGAAGATGGCGCCGCGCTCGCTATCATCGAGTTTCTTTGCCTGATCGATCACCGGCTGAACGAGGCGAACGGCAAGCGGCTGATCCGGTCCGCCGGGCGCCGGCAGCGCAAGCCGATAAAAGCCGAAGCCGGTATGGGCCGCGAAAAGCGCCACAGCAAGGCTGAGACCAATACGGCTGCCCTTGCCGGTCGCGATAAGGGCCGGCGCCGCAAAGACGAAAACCGCCAGCATGTTGATGGTTGCGAGGTTCAGGACACTTGCCGACTGCATCATCAACGGCATCGGCATCGCCGCATAGCCGATCGCATTCCAGGGAAAGCCGGTAAAGATGAACGAGCGCAACCATTCAGCCAAGCCAAAACCCAGCGCCAGTGCTGCGATCCGGCCCACGCCATCCGACCAGAGGATGCGGGCAATCAGGGCCGCGAGCGCGTAGAACAGGGCAAGGCACGCCGGAAGCCCTACGACTGCCAGCGGCAATGCCCAGGCGAAGCTGTCCGCCTCCACCAACAGTGCGTTACCAAGCCACCAGAGCCCGCCGAGGAAATAGCCGAAACCGAACGCCCAGCCGATGCAGACTGCCGGCCAGAGCCGCCGGATTACGCCGCCGTCCGGATGGCCGGTCGCGCCGTCGAGCAGCCAAACGAGAACAGGAAAGGAGAGGAAGGCAGCCGCAAAGATGCCGAACGGCGGCTGTGTCAGAACAGCCAGGAGGCCCGCGGCAAACGCGAGCAATAGCCGGGGGGCGCCCGACAGAAGCATGATCCTGCCAGCCAGTCTTTCCATGCAGCCTCCTGTTGGCGCAGGCCGCGAAACACGACGCTGCGCGGGAAGAACAACCGAATCAGTTGCCGGCAGTGTTCCAAAAAAGTGGCTGCTTGTCCCCTTTGCAGCACCACGCGTCGAATTTGACGCGCAAAAGGGACGCCACCGATCGAGGATCGGTGGCCGTTCTCAGCGAAGGTCGAGACCGAGCTTCGCTGAGAAAACAATGTGGGGAAAAGCCTATTGCTCTCCGGCGGCGGCCTGTTGCGGCTCGGTACCGTTGCCGCGATTGGCGGGCGCCTGTTCCTGTGCCAACTCGCCTTCGGATCGCACGATGCGACGACGGGCCGGCGGACGCTTGCGCATGATCCGCACCCGCTTGACGCGGCGAGGATCGGCGTCGAGGATTTGGAACTCAAAGCCTGGCAGTGCCTGCACCACCTCGCCCCGCACCGGAATCCGCCCCAGCGACGCGAAGATCAGGCCACCGAGCGTATCGACATCCTCAAGCTGTTCGCGAACGTCGAAATCGGAACCGATCGCTTCGGCGATCTCCTCCAGCTCGACGCGGGCATCGGCGACGAAGACGTCCTCCGAGGTCTTGGCGAACATGACCTCGTCGTCGTCATGCTCATCCTCGATGTCGCCGACGACCATCTCGACGATGTCTTCCAGCGAAACGAGACCATCGGTGCCGCCATATTCGTCGATGACGAGCGCCATCTGGATACGAGCGGCCTGCATGCGCTGCATCAGGTCCGAAGCAAGCATCGACGGCGGCACGAACAGGAGCTGGCGGATTATGCCCACCTCCTCCAGCGACTTGCCGAGATCGACACGCGACAGATCGAAGGTCGCTTTCGGCGATCTTGGTGTCTTTTCAGCCGAAGACGACGACGCGGCGGTAGTCTGAGCCTTGCCGTTGCGACGGCGGTTGCGGGCCTGCTTGGTCACATAGGCGAGCAGGTCGCGAATGTGGATCATGCCGCGCGGATCATCCAGACCTTCGTTGTAGACCGGCATGCGCGAGCGCCCCGATTCCTCGAAGATCACCATCAATTCGCCAATGGTGATGCTCTGGTCGACGGCTTCGATATCGGCGCGCGGGACCATCACGTCTTCGACGCGGACTTCGCGGAAGCGCAGGATGTTGTTGAGCATCGCCCGCTCTTCGGGCGAAAATGCCGTGTTGCTGTCGGCGTCCGTCAGCAGTGCGTCGGCAAGGTCCTCGCGGAGGCTCGAAGGATTGGCACCACGCAAAATGCGCGCGGCCCGGCTCCAGAAGGACGATGTGGATTTGGTGCCCTCTTGTCGAGTGGCGGTGCTACTACTGCCCGCCTCCGCCTCTCCGGAGGCATCGGCCTCCTCGGTCGCCATTGCGACGGGCTGTGTTTTAAAGTCGCTCATTGGTCCAAACTGTTAATCCGGGGATCGGTCCCCGTAAGGATCAGATAAGCCAAGACGCGCCAAAATGCGAGTCTCCAGGCTTTCCATTCTTTCGGCTTCATCATCTACCATATGATCATAACCGAAAAGATGCAGGAATCCATGCACGAGAAGATGCGTCAGATGCGCATCGAACGTCTTCTCCAGACCCTCAGCTTCGCGCTCGAGGGTTTCGCGCGCAACGATGATGTCGCCGAGCATCGGCCCCGGCATCTTGCCGGGCGTCAGCGGAAACGCCGGGAAGGAAAGCACGTTGGTCGGCTTGTCCTGGCTGCGCCATTCGGCATTGATCATGCGAATGGAAGCGTCGTCGGTGAAAACCAGCGACAGCTCGGGCTGCATCTTCGGGAACGGCTGGCCCTCTTCCGCAGTCAGGAAGGCTGCGGCCGCCTCGAGCACCGGCGACGAAAAGGCGAGAAGCGTCTCTTCGTCGGGCCAATTGCCCTCCTCGACGCTGATCTGGATATCCAATGCAGTCATGATCGCAACGACCGCCGATCAGCGGTCGCTCTGCTCGCTTTCATCGTGCACGGCGGTCTGGGCCTCGTAGGCCCGGACGATGCGTGCCACCATCGGATGGCGCACGACGTCGACGTCCTTGAACCGGACGACCGAGACACCCTCGACGCCGCGCAGGATCTGCAAGGCCTCGACCAGACCCGATTTGACGCCGCGCGGCAGGTCGACCTGGCTCGGGTCACCGGTCACGATCATCCGGCCGTTTTCGCCGAGACGGGTCAGGAACATCTTCATCTGCATCGATGTGGTGTTCTGGGCCTCGTCGAGAATGACGGCGGCATTGGCAAGCGTGCGACCGCGCATGAAGGCCAGGGGTGCGATTTCGATGACGCCTGCCGTGATGGCACGCTCCACCTTGTCGCCCGGCATCATGTCATAGAGCGCATCGTAGAGCGGCCTGAGATAGGGGTCGACCTTCTCCTTCATGTCGCCCGGCAGAAAGCCGAGGCGTTCGCCGGCTTCGACGGCCGGACGGGAAAGCACGATGCGGTCGACGGCACCACGCTCAAGAAGCTGCGCCGCATGGGCAACCGCGAGGTAGGTCTTGCCGGTACCGGCCGGACCGACGCCGAAGACGAGCTCGGAACGCTCCAGCGCGCGGATATAGGCATCCTGCGTCGGCGTGCGGGCGACGATCGTCTTCTTGCGCGTTGAAATCTGCGCCATCGTCAATTTGGCTTTTTTCTCCATGGTCGGCAATTGCAGCTGGTCGTCGGCAGCGACCGCCATGCGGATCGCGCCTTCCACATCCGACGTATCGATCGATCCGCCACTCTGCAACCGTCCATAGAGAAAATCGAGTGCGCGGCGCGCCTGATTGGTGGCAACGACATCACCTGAGATCGCAACGGAATTGCCGCGCGGGTGCGCTTCGATCCGGAGGCGCTCCTCGAGGAGCTTCAGATTCTGATCGAACTGCCCGAAGAGTTCGCTGGCGAACCGGTTGTTCTCGAATGTGAGCACGAAGTGATTGGCGTCTGTCGCAGTTGTTTTCGACTGGCGCGATGATGAAGAGATCAGTTCGTGTCCGTTCAAGCGGTTCAGGCTCCTGTGTTTGGTCCTTACCCGATCATCTCGGCAAACAGACTGTTCGGTCCCGCCTTGATGATTCGCACCTTGATAATGTCACCGATTTGCGATGCTTTTGCATCAACATTCACGGGCTGCAGCCAGGGGGACCGGCCGACGAGTTGCCCGGGCATGCGGCCCGGCTTCTCCAAAAGCAGGTCGATTTCGCGTCCGACACAGGATTCGGCAAAGGCGCGCTGCTGCGAAATCAGCAAAGCCTGCAATCTTTCCAGACGCTTGGCTTTTACGTCCTCCGGAACCTGATCCTCGAGGTCGGCGCCGGGCGTGCCGGGACGGGTCGAATATTTGAACGAAAATGCCTGTGCATAACCCACGGCCTCGACCAGCCTTATGGTCGCTTCGAAGTCTTCGTCGGTCTCGCCGGGGAAGCCGACGATGAAATCACCCGACAAGGCGAGGTCCGGCTGCACCGCGCGGATGCGCGCGATCAGCGCCAGATACTCGGCCGCCGTATGCCGCCTGTTCATCGCCTTGAGGATGCGGTCGGAGCCTGCCTGGACCGGCAGGTGCAGATAGGGCATCAGCTTCGGCATCGATCGATGCGCCTCGATCAGGCTGTCGTCCATGTCGCGGGGGTGGCTGGTGGTGTAACGCAGCCGCGCCAGCCCCTCGATGTCGCCAAGACATTGCAGCAGATCGCCGAGGCCCCATTCGCGGCCGTCGGGGCCGAGCCCATGCCAGGCGTTGACGTTCTGGCCGAGCAAGGTGATCTCGCGCACACCGGCTTCGACCAGCTTTTCCGCTTCCGAGACGATCTGGGCGACGGGACGGGAGACCTCCGATCCGCGGGTATAGGGAACGACGCAGAAAGTGCAGAACTTGTCGCAGCCTTCCTGCACCGTCAGGAACGCTGTGACGCCGCGCGCGCGGGTCCTGGCCTTGTCGGGTGCCGGCAGATGCTCGAACTTGTCCTCGACGGCGTAGTCGGTCTGGACGACGCGCTCGCCGTTGCGCGCACGCTTCAGCGCTTCCGGCAGACGGTGATAGGTGGTCGGCCCGATGACGAGGTCGACCGCCGGCGCGCGGCGCAGGATCTCGTTGCCTTCGGCCTGGGCAACGCAGCCAGCAACGCCGATCACCATCTCCCGGCCCTCGAGCGCCTTCGCCTTCTTCAGATCGCGCAGGCGACCGAGTTCGGAATAGACCTTCTCTGCCGCCTTCTCGCGGATGTGACAGGTGTTGAGCAGGACGAAGTCGGCATCCTCAAGCACATCCGTCGAGACATAGCCGTCACGCGTCAACGCATCCGACATGCGGTCGGAATCGTAGACATTCATCTGACAGCCGTAGGTCTTGACGAAAACCTTGCGGGCCGGCGTGCGTTCGTCGCCCGTTGCGGGCGTCGTCAGAAGAGCTGTTTCCTGGGTCATGCCGGTTCTTTAGTGCAAAGCGGGTCAGAATTGAAGTATTTTTGCCTGCCGGCATTCACGTGGCCACCAGCGTCAGGCCCGTCCGCGCAGGCGGTCCGACAGCATCGAGCGGATGCGCTGCTCGATCACGCGGCTGACTTCCTTGCGGTTGGTGTGGTGGTCGTAGTCGACGGCCTCGCCGAAATCGACATCCACCTCGATCGCCCCTTCGCGCAGGATACCGAGCAGATGCGGCACCAAGCCGGTATCACCGGGCCAGGCGGCGATCGGCCTGTTGAAGCGCCCCATCGGCATTCCGTGAATGCCCGTATAGGATATGGCGACCGGCTGAACGTGGACCATGCCGGTCGGTGAATGCGGCACAGCAGAAGCGGCTGCGCCGAACAGCGACGTCTTGATTTCGAGCAGGCGGTTGCCGTCGGAGGTCGTGCCTTCCGGGAAAAGCACGACGATCTCGCCGCAAGCGAGCCGCTGGCCGATCTCGCTGACCTGCTTTCCGGTCGACCGCTTTTGCTCGCGCACGACGAAGATCGATGCCTGCAACCGCGCGAGAATGCCGAAGACCGGCCATTGCTTGACCTCGGACTTGGCGACGAAGACGACGTCGGCAACCGAAGACAACACCAGGATATCTTTCCACGAGGCGTGGTTGGCGCACAGAAGCAGCGGCCGGCGGCGTTCGGGCATGCCATGGACGCGCACCTTGATGCCGAGCAGATAACAGGCCATGCGGTGCCAGTAGCGCGGCAACAGGCGGCGCGGCTTCAGATCGAGCCAAAGGCAGACGATCTGGATCGGCATCAGCACGAGCGAGGCCAACGCCAGCACCAGCGCGAACAAAATGATCCGCAGCCAATTGATCATCGAAAAGGATTTCCTGCGCCGTTCACGCGCCACTCCGCATGGTTGCGCGAAGCCCCGGTTCATCCGGGGCGTGCCGAACCAATCCGGTTCGCACTAGCGAAGATCGAGCCGCATGACAAGCGCAGCGGTGCGCTGTCCTGTCTTGTCCTGGTAATAGGCGCGGCGTTCGCCGACCTTGAGGAAGCCGAGCTTACGGTAAAGCCCGATCGCGGCCTGATTGGTCTCGTCCACTTCGAGGAACAGCGTGTCCGATCCCTTGACCGAAGCTTCGCGCATCGCCGCCTGCATCAGCCGCCAGCCGAGGCCGGAACGGGCATAGCGCGGATCGACGCCGATGGTCAGGATTTCGGCCTCGCCGGCCACCGCACGCGACAGAACGAAGCCGCCGAAGGCAGGCCGGAGCGAGCCGTTGGTCTGGCGAGCGACAAAGCCGAACACCGTGTCCTGGACCAGCAAGGCGTGGATTTCGCCATCGCTCCAAGGCGCCGCGAAGCGCTGGCGATGCAGGCCGGCGGCGGCGATGAGATCCGGCTCTTCCAGCGGGAAGATGTCGAATTCGGCACGGCGCGTGAAGTAATCGGTGAAGTTCATCTGTGTCTAGGCTCGGGCAACGGCAAAGCCCGCTTGCGGCTTGGCGTCGGGCCCACGAAGATATAGCGGCTTCGGCTTGGCCGAGGCTGGATCAGCAATAACACCGAGCCGCGCAACGACTGCGATATCGACGAGATCCGGGGTCTTGACCGGCGTCAGAGAGGCGAGCAGTTCGGCGCCCGAACCGGCCACGCATCCCTCGAAACCGGCAAAGCGGTCGCGGGCAACCGTGACCGACAGCGCTTCCGGCTCCGTGACGGCATGGCCTGCGGCATCGTAGGCCTGGACATAGACCTCGTCGCGCTTGGCGTCGATCGCGACCAGCACCGATTTGCCCGGCGCCGCGGAACGGGCTTCTTCTGCGATAACGTGAAGGGAGGAAATGCCGACCGCGGGCTTGCCAAGCGCAAGCGCCAGTCCGCGCGCCGTCGCGACCCCGACACGGATACCGGTGAACGATCCCGGGCCGATGGTGACGGCGATGCGGTCGATATCGCCGATCGGGCGATCGGCTGCGACGAGCGCCTCGTCGACGAACTCCATCAGCCTTTCGGCATGGCCACGGCCGATGTCGGCACCGGATTGCCCGAGAACTGCCGACGAACCACTGTCATAGATGGCAGCGGAACAGCCGGACCCTGATGTGTCGATGGCAAGTACGATCATTTCAGTTGCAGCGATTTCCAGACGCATCATGCCGCGAAGCCCGATCGGCATCGCGGTTACGCTTACTCACACTAGTGATCAGCTGCAGCCTCGAAAGGCGCAGCCGTTCGCCATCGCGATATCAGACGGCTTCGACCGCTTCCACCTCGGGAACGAAATGCCGCAGCAGATTCTGCACGCCATGCTTCAGGGTCGCCGTCGACGACGGGCAGCCAGAGCAGGCACCCTTCATGTTCAGGAACACGGTACCGTCCTTGAAGCCGCGGAAGGTGATGTCGCCACCGTCCTGAGCCACCGCCGGGCGAACCCGGGTTTCGAGCAGTTCCTTGATGGTTGCGACAATGGTCTCGTCGCCGGGCTCGAAGAATTCGTCTTCTTCGTCCAGCTGCTCGGCGCGGCCCGCTCCGGCCATGATCGGCGCACCGGACATGAAGTGCTCCATGATCGAGCCGAGGATGGCGGGCTTCAGGTGCTGCCACTCCTGCCCGTCCTTGCTGACGGTGATGAAGTCGTAGCCGAAGTAGACACCGCTGACGCCAGGGATCGAGAACAGGCGGGCAGCAAGCGGCGAACCGGCGCGTGCTTCTTCCTCGTCGCGGAATTCGGCAGTGCCGCTTTCCAGAACGACCTTGCCCGGCAGGAACTTGAGCGTGGCCGGGTTCGGCGTGGCTTCGGTCTGGATGAACATGTCTCTCTCCGTCTCGCCGGGATCGGTTCCCTCAACCGGCTCTTTAGAATAATTCAAAAGAATATAAGATCTTCGTTCCGCCCTCGCAAGAGCGCAAAGAGACGCAGCTCAGCTGAGCGCGTCGATTTCCTCGTCGGTGAGCAGATCCGGGATGACCGTCACCGGGATCGGGAAGGCGGCCGCCTTGCCGGCGATCGACGACACCAGCGGACCGGGGCCCTCCTTTGCCGAGCCTGCGGCCAGAACCAGGATGGCGATGTCGCGATCCTCTTCGATGGCCGAATGGATCTGCTCGGTTGCTGCCCCTTCGCGGATGACGATTTCGGGTTCTATTCCGATGCGCTCGCGGACGGACTGCGCCACCTTGGCGAGCGTCGCTTCCGCCTCGTCGCGCGCTTCCGCACGCATGATTTCCTCGACCCCCAGCCATTGCTGGAAGTCGCCGTCGGCGATGACATAGAGCAGGACGAGACCGCCATTGGAATTCTTGGCGCGCATGCCAGCATAGTGGACAGCGCGGCCGCATTCCGGGGTATCGTCGATCACCGCCATGAATTTGCGGCGGTGACCTTCAAGTCGTGAGAGTCGGGTCGAGACCATGCGGCGAACATTACACTCCAGATAAGCCGCCGCAAGGCCTCATTTTCGCCTTTTACTGCAGAAATCCGATGATTTCGCGAACCTCGCTCATGGTCTTTTCCGCCCGCGCCCGGGCACGCTCGCCACCATCGCGAAGGATGGCGTCGATGTGGGCCGTGTCGCCCATCAGGCGGCGCATCTCGCCAGTGATTGGCGACAGAACCTCGACCGCCAGGTCGACCAGGGCCGGCTTGAACACCGAGAACTGCTGGCCACCGAATTCGCCCAGCACTTCTTCCTTGGTCTTGTCGGAAAGGGCCGCATAGATGCCGACGAGGTTTTCCGCCTCGGGGCGTCCCTTGAGGCCGTCGAGCTCGCTCGGGAGCGCATCCGGGTCGGTCTTGGCCTTGCGGATCTTCTTGGAGATGGTTTCGGCATCATCCATCAGGTTGACGCGCGAAAGATCCGACGGATCGGACTTCGACATCTTCTTGGTGCCGTCACGCAGCGACATGACACGCGGCGTTGCGCCGCCGATCAGCGGCTCCACCGGCGGGAAATAGGCATGAACAGGCTCTTCGCCGACGACCATGTCGACGCCGTAGCCACCACGACGGATGTGCTCCATGAAGTCGATATTGAATTTCTGGGCGATGTCGCGCGTCAATTCGAGATGCTGCTTCTGGTCGTCGCCGACAGGAACATGGGTGGCGCGATAGACGAGAATGTCGGCGGCCATCAGGCTCGGATAGGCAAGCAGGCCCAGCGAGGCGTTCTCGCGGTCCTTGCCGGCCTTGTCCTTGAACTGGGTCATCCGGTTCATCCAGCCGATACGGGCGACGCAGTTGAAGATCCACGCGAGTTCCGCATGCTGCGGCACGGCCGACTGATTGAAGACGATATGCTTTTCCGGATCGATGCCGGACGCGATGAAGGCTGCGGCGATCGAGCGGATCTGCCCCTTCAGGTCCTCATGCACGAGCTGCGCGGTGATCGAATGCAGGTCGACGACGCAATAGATGCAATCGTTGTTTTCCTGCAGAGCCACGAACTTGCGGATCGCGCCGAGATAATTACCGAGATGGAGGTTGCCCGTCGGCTGCACACCGGAAAATACGAGCGGCTTGAATTCGTTCATGTCGTCCTCAATAGGCTGGTGGAGGGCCCCAGGGTTCATCACCCATGTTGCTAACGGCATGGCTTATGCACGTCGGGCGGGGCGCGATCAAGTGGTGCGAATCCGAGTGGGCGACGCCGATTAAAATAGGCATCGCCGCTTCATCACCGGATGGTTCAGGCGTCTGCGTCCGGCGCTGGAGCAGGGTCTGCCTTGGCCTTCGCCTTGCGCTTGATGTTGCGGCGGATCATGCCGAGATTAGCGCCGCCGATACCGAAGGCGATCGCGAAATAGATCGCCATGGCGACGGCCACCAGACCGCAGAGCGTGGTTGCGCGCACGATCAACGGCGCTGCCGACGACACTTCGTAGGCCAACCACTGAAGAGCATAATGCAAGGCGAGCGCCATGCCGGCCGCGGCAATGACGAGACGGGGAATGCGGGTCAGAAGCGGAATGTCGCGTCCCCAATGGCCACGCCAGACGAGCATGCCGAACAGCAGCACGGCATTCACCCAGCCGGCAACGATTTCCGCCGTCGCGATGCCGCTTGCGCCCAGCCGCGGAAACAGCGTCAGCGCCAGCGACACGTTCACCGCAACCGAAATGCCGGCAAAGACCATCGGCGTGCGCGTGTCCTCGCGGGCAAAGAAGCCGGGGATGAACGCCTTGATCAGCACGAAAGCCGGCAGGCCGAGGCCGTAGATCGCCAGGATATGGCCGACGACCACCGTCGACGACGCGGAGAATTCACCACGTTCGAACAGCAGCCGGACAATCGGCTCCGACATGACAAGCAAGGCCGCCGCCGCCGGCAACGTCAGAAACAGGGTGAATTCCACCGAGCGGTTCTGCAGGTTCGCGGCCTCGTTGACGTTGCCGGAGCGCAGCGCGCGCGCCAGTTCCGGCAAAAGCACGGTTGCGACCGCAATGCCGACGACGCCGAGCGGCAGCTGGTAGATACGGTCGGCATAGACGAGCGACGACACAGCACCTTCCTGCGCCGAGGCGATGTTGGTGTTGATCAGGAGGTTGATCTGGGTGATGCCGCCGGTGATCGCGGCCGGCAACGCCAGCACCAGCAGCCGCCTGACATTGGCCGTCAGCCGCGGGCGGCGAAAGCCGATCTTGATGCCGGCGTCGCGCACCGCGACCCAGACGATCGCCAATTGCACGAGACCGGCCGCCATCACGCCCCAGGAGAGGCCGTAGCCGACCGCAATCGGATCCTGGCCGATGTACCAGGCATGGCCGAGGATGCCGATGAGGATGATATTGAGGAACACCGGAGCGATCGCCGCGGCGAAATAGCGGTGCAGCGAATTGAGCATTCCCGCCATCATCGCGGCAAGCGACATGCAGGCGAGATAGGGAAACATGATCGTCGCGAAGACGATGGTATTGCCGAGCTTCGCCGGATCATTGGCGAAACCGGGCGCGATCAGGTTGCTGACGATGAACGGCATCGTCAGTTCCATCACCACCGTCAGGAACAACAGCACGGTGAAGAGAACGCCGAAGACTTCTTCGGAGAACCGCCGCGCCCCTTCCATGCCGTTCGCCTCGATCTCCCTGGCAAAAAGCGGCACGAAGGCGGAATTGAATGCGCCCTCGGCAAAGAGCCGGCGAAAGGTGTTGGGCAGGCGGAAGGCGGTGTTGAAGGCATCGGCGACCGGGCCGGTGCCGAGGGCCGCCGCCATGAAGGTTTCGCGGATGAAGCCGAACAGACGGCTGCCGAGCGTGGCGCCGCCGACGGTTGCAAATTTCTTGACCAGACTCATGTTTCGGCTTTTGTCGTTCTTTGAGCGGAGGACGTGCCTACGGCAGGCGCGATGATGCCGGATGGCATCCGGTCTCGAACCTCGTCGGCCTCGTCGGCCATGACGGCCTTGAGGCGGGCGGCGATGTTCATCTGGCGGTTTTCACTGGTGACCTTCTGGCCGACGAGATCGGTGATGTAGAAGGTGTCGATGACCTTCTCGCCGAAGGTGGTGATGTGCGCCGAGGCAATGTCGAGCGAAAGGTCCGACAGGACGGCGGTGATCTCCGACAGCAGGCCGGGACGGTCGAGACACTCGACCTCGATGACCGTGAACTTGTTCGACAGCGTATTGCTGATCGTCACCTCAGGCGTAACAGTGAAGGCCTTGTTGCGCTTCTTGACCTTGGTGCGGCTGGCGATCACCTCCGGCAGCCGCTTGCGACCGGACAGCGCGTCCTCGATCAACCTGCCGATGCTGGCCGCCCGGCGCGTCTCGTCGCCGTCGACGGAAAACTCGCGGTTGACCAGGATCGTATCAAGCGCCCGGCCGTCCGAAGTGGTGAAGATCTGCGCGTCGACGATGTTGGCGCCCGCCGCAGCACAGGCGCCGGCGATGACCGTCAAGAGCCGCGGATGGTCGGGCGACAGCACGGTGATTTCGGTGATCGCATGGAACTGGTGCGTGCGCACCATGGTCGACAGCGCCTTGCCGGCGGCATCCGCCTCGCGGATGAAGCGGGCGTGACGCACCTGATCCTCGAGCGCCACGGTCAGCAGATAGGGTTGATAATGCAGCCGCACATAGGCTTCGCGCTCGCTTGCCGGCCAGTCGGTCAGCGCGTCGCTCAGCATCGTTGCCGCATGGGCAGCGCGCTCCTTGCGCGACAGCTCGGAGAAGCCGCCCGAAAGCAGGAGTTCGGTTTCATAATAGAGTGTACGGAGCAGCTGCCCCTTCCAGCCGTTCCAGACGCCCGGGCCGACGGCGCGGATGTCGCAGACGGTGAGGATCAAGAGCATCTTCAACCGGTCGAGCGACTGCACCCGCTCGGCAAAGTCGACGATGGTCTTGCGATCGTTGAGGTCGCGGGTCTGGGCGACCATCGACATTGTCAGGTGCTCGTCGATCAGCCAGGCGACAAGCTCGGTTTGCTTCGGCGTCAGGCCAAAGCGCGGGCAGAGCCGGCGCGCCACCTTGGCACCGGCGACCGAATGATCCTCCGGCCGACCCTTGGCGATATCGTGCAGAAGCACGGCGACGTAGAGCACCTCGCGGTCCTCGATCCCCGGCATCAGTTTGGCGACCAGCGGGTGGGCGTCCTCCTCGATGCCGCGCTCGACGCGCGAGAGAACGTCGACCGCGCGCAGCAGATGCTCGTCCACCGTATAGTGGTGGTACATGTTGAACTGCATCATCGAGACGATCTTGCCGAAATCCGGAATGAACCGCCCGAGCACGCCCGCTTCGTTCATGCGGCGAAGGATCAGCTCCGGCTTGCGGCGCGAGGTCAGGATCGACAGGAACAGCCGGTTCGCCTCCTCGTTCTCGCGCAGCTGCGGCTTGATCAAGCCGAGCGAGCGCGTCACCTGCCGAAGCGCTGCCGGGTGGAACTCGAGATTGTTGATGTCGGCGATGTGGAAGAAGCGCAAAAGGTTGACCGGATCGCGCTTGAACACATCGGGGCTCGAAAGTGCTATGCGCCCGCCGTCATCGACGAAGTCGAGCGTGCCGGCAATCTTGCGGCTGCGATGGGTGAAGCGGCCGATGATGCCGGAAAGGCCGGGCGCGTCCTTGGCCTGCTGGTCTTCGAGTGCGGCGCAGAAGATGCGGGTGAGATCGCCGACATCCTTGGCCACCAGGAAGTAGTGCTTCATGAAGCGCTCGACCGCCGAAAGGCCGGGGTGGTCGTGATAGCCGAGCGCCTCGGCGATCTCGCGCTGAATGTCGAAGGACAGCCGTTCCTCGGCCTTGCCGGTCAAGAAATGCATGTGGCAACGCACCGCCCAGAGGAAATCCTCCGCCTTCTGGAACAGCTTGTATTCCGTGCGGGAGAGGACGCCGAGCTTGATCAGATCGGCCGAATCCTTGACCCGGTAAAAATACTTGGCGATCCAGAACAGTGTGTGCAGGTCTCGAAGCCCGCCCTTGCCTTCCTTGACGTTGGGCTCGACGAGATAGCGCGTGTCGCCGGCCTTGCGGTGGCGCTCGTCGCGTTCGGCAAGCTTGGCGGCGATGAAGTCCGGCCCGGTGTTGCGCACGATCTCATGGTCGAAGCGCGTTTCGAGTTCAGCCGCCAGCGTTTCGGAACCACAGATATAGCGGGTCTCGAGGATTGCCGTGCGGATCGTCATGTCGGCACGCGAGAGCCGGATGCAGTCCTCGATCGTGCGGGTGGCGTGGCCGACCTTGAAGCCCAGATCCCACAGGATGTAGAGCATGAATTCGATGGCGGGCTCGGCCCAGACGGCCTTCTTCACCGGCAGCAGGAAGAGCAGGTCGATGTCCGAGCCGGGTGCCAGCGTGCCGCGGCCGTAACCGCCAACGGCAGCGACAGCGATGCGGCTTGCCGGGGCTGCATTGGCGGCATCGAAAATCTCGTTGAGCACGAAATCATGCAGCACCGTGATCAGCTGGTCCTGAAGCCAGGAGATACGCTCGGCGCAAAGGATACCGCCGCCATCGCCAGCAAACAGTTCGCGCGCCTTGGCGCGGCCTGCAACATTTGCCTGTTTGAAGGCCGCAAGCAGTGCCTGACGCATCGGTTCGCGCTGCTCGGCGTGGGCCGAGGCGATGAAGTCGCATTTCGCCCGAAGCGCCGCGACGTCGAGAATTTCGGGAAAGGAAGTTTCGTGTCTGCCCATGAAGTGCCGAGGGGCGTCCTGTCCGACTGGTTGCGTGGTCCGCTGCATGAAGAGCATTCCTGCATGCTCCCATCCGATCAAGGCCGAACCGGGACGTTGCAGCATTTCAAAATTAATACAGGCTCATCGCCACGCCCTCGAAAGGCGCGCGGCGCTGTATAGCCTTTTTCACCGACGCATGCACAGGAAAAACGGTATGCCCGTCACCGGGCGCTCAGTTCCTTTTTCAGGGCGTAGAGTGCGTCCAGCGCCTCGCGCGGCGTCATATCGTCGGGGTTGAGTGCCTTCAGCGCCTCGTCAACCCTGGAGTTTCCAGCGGGCTTGGCTTCCTCGCGCCGGATCGCCACCTGGAACAACGGCAGATCGTCGATCAGCTGGCTTGCGGGGTTCTTGCGATCGGCGTCTTCGAGCTTGGCAAGCACGTCCTTGGCCCGAGCCACGACCGAAGCCGGCAGACCGGCAAGACGGGCGACCTGAATACCGTAGGAACGGTCGGCGGCACCCGGCCCGACCTCGTGCAGGAAGATCACGTCGCCGTGCCACTCTTTGACGCGCATGGTCGCATTCGAAAGCCGGCCGAGCTTTTCCGAAAGCACGGTCAGCTCGTGGAAGTGGGTCGCGAACAATCCGCGGCAGCGGTTCGCCTCATGCAGATGCTCGACGGCTGCCCAGGCAATCGACAGACCGTCGAAGGTCGCAGTGCCTCGGCCGATCTCGTCGAGGATCACCAGCGAGCGATCGGTCGCCTGATTGAGGATTGCCGCCGTCTCGACCATCTCGACCATGAAGGTCGAGCGTCCGCGGGCAAGATCGTCGGAGGCGCCGACGCGCGAGAACAGGCGGTCGACAATGCCGATATGGGCGCTTGCGGCGGGAACGAAGGTGCCCATCTGCGCCATGATCGCAATCAGCGCGTTCTGCCTGAGGAAGGTCGACTTACCGCCCATGTTCGGACCGGTCAGAAGCCAGATCGCCCCGCCCTCTTCGCCTGTTGGCGGCGACAGATCGCAGCCATTGGCAACGAAGGCGTTGGACGCCTGACGCTTCAAGGCTTGCTCGACGACGGGATGGCGGCCGCCTTCGATGGCGAACATGCGCGTGTGGTCGACGATGGGGCGAGCATAGTTCTGCTCTTCGGCAAGCGTCGCGAGGCCAGCCGAAACGTCGACGGTCGCAAGCGCCAGCGCCGCAGCCTTGATGATTTCGGCCGCCGCCACGACGTCTGATGTCATCGCCTCGAACGCGGCAAGCTCGATCGACAGCGCCCGGTCGGCCGCATTGGCGATCTTGCTCTCAAGCTCGGCAAGCGCTGTCGTGGTGAAGCGCATCGCGTTCGCCATGGTCTGGCGATGGATGAAGCGGGCGCGGCCCTCGTCGGTGTCGGTCATCGAGCCGGCATTGCCCGCCGTCACCTCGATGAAATAGCCGAGCACGTTGTTGTGCTTGATCTTCAGCGACTTGATGCCGGTCTCTTCGGAATATTGCAGCTGCAGCCCGGCGATAACCCGGCGTGACTGGTCGCGCAGCCCCCGCACCTCGTCGAGATCGGCACTTGCCCCTTCCCGCAGGAAGCCGCCGTCGCGCTTCAGAAGCGGCAATTCGTCGGCAAGCATCGTATCGAGGTGGTCGAGGACGGCCGATGGCAGGGCATCGATCGCCGCCCGTGCCTCGACAAGCTCCTCAGACAGATTGCCGGAAGCCATCAGCCGGGAGATCGTTGCCGCTGCCTTGAGGCCCGCCTGGATGGCGCCGAGGTCGCGCGGGCCGCCGCGGCCAAGCGCCAGCCGCGACAACGCACGCGGCATGTCGGGGGCGCGACGAAGAGAATCGCGCAGATCGCCGGCAAAGGAGGGCTGGCTGGCCAGAATCTCGATCGAATCCAGCCGCTGGTTGATGCGATCGGGATCGGTCAGCGGTGACATCAGCCGTTCGGCCAGGAGCCGCGCTCCGCCGCTCGTCACGGTTCGGTCGAGCGCTTTCAAAAGCGTGCCTTCGCGGGCGCCCGACAGGGTTTTGACGAGCTCGAGGTTGGCCCGCGTCGCCGGATCGATGAACAATGTCGAGGCAGCGCTCTCACGCTCGGGTGTGCCGAGAGCCGGACGTTCGGCAAGCTGGGTCTTTTCGACATAGGAGATGGCAGCGGATGCCGCCGCCAGTTCGGCGCGCGAAAAGCTGCCGAAACCATCGAGCGTCTTGACGCCGAAGTAGCGGGCGATGCGGCCCTCGGCCGTGGCGCTGTCGAACAGCACGCCCGGCTGCGGCACGGCCACCCGGCCGAGCACGTCGAACACGGGACGCAGTTCCGGGTCGTGGAAGACGGTGTCGGCGAGGATCAGTTCGCGCGGCTCGATGCGCAGGATGTCGGCGAGCAACCGGCTCTCACCGGTTTCGGCGAGCCTGAAGATGCCGGTCGAGATATCGATCCAGGCCAGCGCATAGGCCGGCTCCGAACCGCTCTTGATGCGGGCGAGCGCCATCAGATAGTTGGTCTCCGAGGGCGAAAGCAGCTTCTCCTCGGTGATCGTCCCCGGTGTCACCAGCCGGACGACGTCGCGGCGCACGACTGATTTGCTGCCGCGCTTCTTGGCTTCGGCAGGATCCTCGACCTGCTCGCAGACCGCGACGCGAAAGCCGAGACCGATCAGTTTCTGCAGATAATCGTCGGCCGCATGCACCGGCACGCCGCACATCGGGATTTCCTGTCCCATATGCTGGCCGCGTTTCGTCAGCGTGATGCCGAGCGCCCGCGAGGCTTCGACTGCGTCCTGGAAGAACAGCTCGTAGAAGTCGCCCATGCGGTAGAAAAGCAGCGAATCCGGGTTGTTCGCCTTGATCTCGATGAACTGCTCCATCATCGGCGTCGCCGTGGAGCGGCTCTCCTCGGTCGCCAGTTCGGCTGCAGAAAACACCTCGCCGGAGCGGCTCGATTGGTCTGTCACGAAATTCATGATTGTCCCGAAAAAAGAGATGGCACACTATCCGCAAGCAATTATAGACGACAACCATAAAGAGACGCCCCGACAGGGTCGCCCACAGGAGGATAGAGGAAACATGCCGGCCACCGACAAGACCGATCGCACTATGACGAGCGTCACCGCGCAGGAAGCGCTCGATTTTCACTCGCAGGGTCGTCCCGGAAAGCTGGAGATTTCCCCCACCAAGGCCATGGCCACGCAACGCGACCTGTCGCTCGCTTATTCACCGGGCGTTGCAGTGCCGGTCCTGGCGATCGCCGAGGATCCCGCCACCGCCTACGATTACACGACACGCGGCAACATGGTCGCGGTCATCTCCAACGGCACGGCCATCCTCGGCCTCGGCAATCTCGGAGCGCTCGCCTCCAAGCCGGTCATGGAAGGCAAGGCGGTGCTGTTTAAGCGCTTCGCCGACGTCGATTCGATCGACCTTGAGGTCGACACCGAGAACGTCGACGAGTTCATCAACTGCGTGCGCTTCCTCGGCCCCTCCTTCGGCGGCATCAACCTCGAGGACATTAAGGCGCCGGACTGTTTCATCATCGAGCAGAAGCTGCGCGAGGTCATGGACATTCCAGTGTTCCATGACGACCAGCACGGCACAGCGATCATCGCAGCCGCCGGCCTCATCAACGCGCTGACGTTGACCGGACGCGACTTCAAGACCACCAAGCTCGTCTGCAACGGCGCCGGCGCCGCGGCCATCGCCTGCATCGAGCTCATCAAGGCGATGGGCTTCAACCCGGAAAACGTCACCCTCTGCGACACCAAGGGCGTGATCTTCCAGGGCCGCACCGAAGGCATGAACCAGTGGAAGTCGGCGCATGCGGTCAAGACCGACCGCCGCACGCTTGCCGAAGCGCTCGAGGGTGCTGACGTGGTCTTCGGCCTTTCGGCCAAGGGCGCGCTGTCGGAGGACATGGTCCGCTCGATGGCGCCGCGGCCGATCATCTTCGCCATGGCCAACCCGGATCCGGAAATCACCCCGGAAGAGGTCGCCCGCATCCGCGACGACGCGATCGTCGCGACCGGCCGTTCGGACTACCCAAACCAGGTCAACAACGTACTCGGCTTCCCCTATATCTTCCGCGGCGCGCTCGACGTGCGCGCCTCGACGATCAACGACGCGATGAAGATCGCCGCGGCGGAAGCGCTCGCAAGCCTCGCCAAGGAAGACGTGCCGGACGATGTCGCGGCCGCCTACCAGGGCAACCGCCCGCGCTTCGGCGCGCAGTACATCATCCCGGTTCCCTTCGACCCGAGGCTGATCTCGGCGATCCCGATGGCCGTTGCCAAGGCGGCGATGGAAACCGGCGTCGCACGCAAGCCGATCGTCGATCTCGAAGCCTATGGCCGCCAGCTTTCCGCCCGCCGCGACCCGATTGCCTCGACGCTGCAACGGATCTACGAGCGCGTCCGGCGCCAGCCGAAGCGCATCGTCTTTGCCGAAGGTGAAGAAGTGCAGGTCATGCGCTCGGCGATCGCCTATGCCAACCAGCAGCTCGGCACCGCGATCCTGCTCGGCCGCGAGGACCGCATGCGCGAGACCGCGGAGCGCGAGGGCATCGATCTCGACCGCCCCGGCATCCAAATCGTCAATGCCCGGGTTTCCAAGCGGGTCGGAGCCTATACCGACTACCTCTACGCGCGCCTGCAGCGCAAGGGCTCCCTGTTCCGCGATGCCCAGCGCCTGATCAACAACGACCGCAACCACTTCGCCGCGTGCATGGTCGCGCTCGGGGATGCCGACGGCATGGTCACGGGCATAACCCGCAACTATTCGACGGCGCTTGACGATGTGCGCCGCTGCATCGACCCGAAGCCGGGCCACCGGGTCATCGGCGTGTCGATCGCCCTCTGCCGCGGCCGCACCGTTCTGGTCGCCGACACGGCCGTACACGACATGCCGTCGTCGGAAGAACTCGCCGATATCGCCGAGGAAGCAGCCGGCCTCGCCAAGCGCCTCGGCTACGTGCCGCGGGTGGCGATGCTGGCCTATTCGACCTTCGGCCATCCCTCGGGCGAACGCTCGGAGCGGGTGCGCGAGGCGGTCAACATTCTCGACAAGCGCCGTGTCGACTTCGAATATGACGGCGAGATGGCCGCCGACGTGGCGCTCAATTCGCGGGTGATGGAGCAGTATCCCTTCTGCCGCCTTTCAGGCCCTGCCAACGTGCTCGTCATGCCGGCGTTCCACTCCGCCTCGATCTCGACGAAGATGCTGCAGGAACTCGGCGGCTCGACCGTCATCGGTCCCCTGCTCGTCGGTTTCGACAAATCGGTGCAGATCGTTTCGATGTCGGCGAAGGATTCCGACATCGTCAACATGGCGGCAATCGCTGCCTACAACGCCGGAATGTAGACTCGGTAATTGATGTCCGATTTCGGGACACACCCTGCTCCAGCGATGAACAGGGTGTGTCGAGCCGATGCAGAAACAGCATGGATCTGCATACAAAAGAAGAGCTCGACACCCTTGGGAAAGGGGTCGAGCTCAATACATGATGGAAGACTTACTTCCAGTGCGATGAAAATAATATGGAGACAGAGCGCAATATACGCCAATCTCATATGAAGCTGGCGGTTCTCTCCGTTATTTATTCTATAATTTCGTCATGAAACAAAATTACTTCTTGACAAGACTAGTCCATCTTTCGACATCGAAAGTCAAACCCATCCTTAATATCTGGTTAATTGCGTCAAGCGCCTGTCAGGATACAGACGTGGCAAACCGCCCGGCATCCGCACCGTAGTAATTGAGATAGCGGCCGGAGATGTTGCTGATCGGCAGAACGATCAGCACGTCGGTGGTGCGGAACGCATGGTCGACCACCGCGCCGTCGCCGACCATGGCCCCAAGGCGCATGTAGCCCTTGATCAGCGGCGGCAAGGCGGCCAGAGCCTTCTTCGGATTGATGGCCTCTACCGGCATCATGTCCATGGTCCGGTGCAGTTCGGGGCGGGCGCCGACGGCCCATTCGTCGCGAGCAAGGATATTGTGGTGAAGGAAGGAAAGCGCCAGCGCATGTTCGGCGGGGACGACGCCTGGAAACGATCCGCAGCCGAACATGGCATCGACACCGTATCTCAGAGCATAGGCCCAGTTACCCTGCCAGAGCAGTTCCACGGTGCGCTTCGTGCGGTAATCCGGCAGCACGCAGGAGCGTCCGAGCTCCATGAAGCGCTTGCTGGAGTGGCGGGAGAGAAGTGCTCCGACATCGAATTCCGAAGCGGAATAGAAGCCGCCGGCGCGCTCGGCCACGTCCTGGCGCAGCAGGCGGTAGGTGCCGACGATCTGGTCTTCCGGATCACCCTCGATCGCCGTGTCGAGCACAAGCAGATGATCACAGATCGCGTCCCAGCTGTCGACGTCGCGCTTGCGACGGTCGGCGTCCGGCCCGACCTGCGCCTTCATTTCCTCGACAAAAACCTTGTAGCGCACCGCCTGCGCCGCATCGATCTCCGATGCGCTGCGTGCAAGCCGGGTCTCAAGATTAGCTATTCGGCCGAGAACGTCGGTCGCCGGGGCGGTCATTGTCTTGCCGACGCAAGCTTGAGAAGTGTCTACCACGCTCGTCGAATCCAGAAGGTCGATCGTCATCCGCGTCATCCCGAATCATTCGTATCTGCCGGGCTTAGACCACGTTTCTGCAACAACATAGTGACATGAAAACGGAGCACAACCCCCCGCTCGGGCGTTGATACCGTTACGACTTGAGCGCTTACCGTATCTCGAGAAGGCGGCTTATTTCAGCCATCAACCACTGCGGATCCGCCGGCTTGGGCAGTACGACGTCGGCGCCGGCCGCGACAAGTCTGTCCCTGATCTCCAGCCGTGCATCGGACGTCAGCACGATCACCGGAAGGCGCCGGCCCGGCCGCATCGCTTCGTTCTCCCGCAGGCGTTTCAGCATCGAAAATCCGTCGCCGCCCGGCATGTTGAGATCGGTGACGACCAGTTCCGGCATCGCCTGGACCTGATCGCCGGTCCCGGAGAGGATCTGATCGACGGCGCCAAAATCCGTCACCAGCCGGACCGTCTGTCCGGCGCGCTCCAGCACCGTGCGCACGATCAGCGCATTGACCGGATCGTCCTCCGCCAAAAGGATGCAGCGCGGGCTCTGCCTGGCGGGCGCAATTGTCGGTTCCTCGCGAAGGATCGGCCGGTTGTCGTTGATGGCATCGCGCTTCTCGATACCCTTCAACCGTCCGAGCAGGACTTCGACCAGCGACTTCTCGCGCAACGGGCGGATCAGCCAAGCCTCGTAACCGTCCATCTGATCGACAGGGTGATTGTTGCGCTCCTCCGGGTTGATCAGGTAGGTCCGGCGCACGTCGAGGCGCGCGACGGCCGGCTGCAAGGCGAGAATCTGCTTGAACTGACCGGCGTGGCGGTGATCGACGATGATATCGGTCAATGGCGCGCCGCCGGAAAGAACATCCGAGATGACGTTCTGGGCGGCGGCCAGCGTCGTTGCCCGATGGCAACGCCCGCCGAGCGTGGCGATGGTGGCAGAGAGTGCCGCGGATGCTGGCCCATCCGGCGCCATCACCAGGACATGCGATTGGGCGAGCCTCTGGCGCCGCTCCGGCGCTACCCGCTCGACTTCGGCGAGTGGCAGGCGGATCTCGAAGCGGCTGCCGCGGCCGGACGCGCTCGACGCTGTCAGGCTGCCGCCGCAGGCCTGCATGATCCGGCGCGAGATCGCCAGTCCGAGCCCCGTACCCTTGGCGCGCTGCTCGTGATTGCCGGCCTGTTCGAACTCTTCAAAGATGCGTTTCAGTTCGTCGCCCGACATGCCGGGACCGGTGTCGTCGATGAGGATTTGCACGCAATCCTCGACGATGTCGGCACTGACAAAAACACCGCCGACCTCCGTGAACTTCACAGCATTGCCGATGACATTGAACAGCACCTGGCGCAGGCGGGCTGCATCGAACTCCATCAGCGCCGGCACGTCGGCCGTCACGGTAGCCCCGATCTCGATGCCCTTTTCATGCGCGCGGTTGGAAAGCATCTCGACGACGCTCTCGATCACGCCGCGCGGATCCTGTCGCGAGGGCCGGAACTGGAAACGCCCTGAAGACAGCGACGAGAAATCGATCAGGTCCTCGACGAGCTGTACCAGGGCATGGCCGGACTGCTGCATGCCGGCAAGATAGTTCTTCTGCTCGCTCGACAGCCGGGTCTGGCCGAGCAGATGGCTCATGCCGAGGATGCCGGACAGCGGCGTGCGGATTTCATGGCTGACGGTTGCAAGCAGCCGCGATTTCGCCTGGCTCGCGTCCTCGGCGCGGCGGCGCGCGTCTTCACGTTCACGTGCAGCACGGGCTTCCTCCGTCACATCGCGCGCGATGCTGTGGCGCATCAGCCGACCGTTCGCCGGATCCCGGGCGATGACATCGTGCCAATCGTAGAGGCGCAGCCCTTCGGATGCGGCAATCAGCACGAGGTAGTGATTGGGTTCGATCTTCGGTTCGAAGTTCAGGCCGATGGCGGCACAAGTCAGCCCCCTGGCATCATCGATGCCGCAGGCGCGATGAAAGGCGGCATTGGCATGGACGATCTTGCCATCCATGCCGCGCATGATCGCCAGATCTCCGAGCGCATCGTGGATGGTCGAAAGCAGCGCCGAAGTTTCCTGGCGATCCCAGTCGCCATCGTGCCTTGCCTCCACGCACTGTCTATCGCTGTCGGCGGCCCTGATGCCATCGGCGATCAGGAGCAACACGCCCGCAAGGCCGGCCGCCGCAACCGCCGCGGAAAACAGATAAAGACCGGCGGCGATACCGAGCGCAAGCACGAGGCCAGAGGCGATGACCCCCAAAGATGCCAGCGAAAGACGACGCAGGGAGTAGGCCGATGCCACGGGCTTCGACACCGATCCGATGCCGTCCGCCCTGCCGGCAGCGGACATCGCACCGCTGGTTCGGGCTTGTGCACCGAAACCGGATTCGATCTGCTCTAGCAATCGTGACGGCTCGCTCATGCCATTCAGCTAACACGGCAAGCGTTCCGAATGGCTTCAGCGCATCGATAAAATCTTAGCGGTTTGCCTTTTTCGCCTGCAGCAGCTCGTCGAGAATGATCGCGCCGGCGCCAACGGTGATGAAACTGTCGGCCAGGTTGAAGACCGCGAAAGACCACGTCTGCGTATGGAAGAGGATGTAGTCGATGACGTAGCCGAAGATCAGCCGGTCGACGAGGTTGCCGAGCGCACCGGCAATGATCAAGGCGTAGCCGAAATGCGCGAAGAACCTGTCCTTCGGCGTGCGCCGCCACAGCCACAGAACGAAGGCAACGACGACAAGGCGCATGCCGACGATGAACCAGCCTTCCATGCCCGACAGCATCGAGAAGGCGACGCCGTAATTGTAGGTGCGGTAGAGCGCCAGCATCGGCACGACCGGAACCGCCTCATTGAACGGCAGATAGGATTCGACCAGATATTTGATCAGCTGGTCGGCGGCGAGCGCGAGGGCGATGAAGACCGCGATCGGGAGCGGCCGCGAAAACAATACCTGCTTTTCGCTCATGCGCCGGCATCCAGCGCCAGCAGATGACGTCGCGCCTCAAACAGCATGATGCCGGTGGCGATCGCCAGGTTGAGGGAATCGGCACGCCCCGCCTGCGGAATGCGGGCCAGCGCTCCGGCCTCACGGGCAAGCTCTTCCGGAAGGCCAGCCTGTTCGTTGCCCATCAGCAACACGACCGGTTTCGACTTGTAGTCGATCGTCCGGTAGTCGACCGAACCGGCCAGATGCGTGGCGACGACCTTTACACCGGCCTGCTTCTGCCATTTGACGAAGTCATCGGCGCTGGCGCGCACGACCGGCATGGCGAAGACCGAGCCCATCGTCGCCCGCACCGTCTCGAGCGAGAACGGATCGGTCGTTTCCCCGACGAGAATGATGCCGGAGGCACCGGCCGCATCGGCCGTGCGGATAATCGTGCCGAGATTACCCGGATCGCGAACACGGTCGAGCGCCACATAGGTTTCGCCGAGCTGCGGGCGGATCTCCTTCAGCGCCCGGTAGCGCTGCTCGAAGATGCCGACGACCATCTGCGGATTGTCGCGCCGGGTGATCGTCGAGAGCACCTTTTCGCTGACCTCGAGCACCAGACCGCCCCGGGCAAAGGTCTTTGCTGCGACCTGTTCCACATGCGGCTTGCCCTTGGCCGCCTTGGCGTAGATCAGCGTCTTGATCTTCCAGCCGAGATCGAGCGCATCGATCACCAGTTTCAAGCCTTCGGCCATGAAGGACCGTGTCTCGTCGCGGTGCTTCTTCTGCGCCAGCAACTTGATGTCCTTGATAATAGGATTGGTGAGGCTGGTGACTTCCTTCACCTGTCCGACGCGGCCTGCGCCGTGTTCGCTTCTGTCATTGCTCATTACGGCACCCAGCGGCTGAAGAGAGAAGTCGAAAGCGCCCGTCCCGGCTCGTGGCCGTCAAGGCCGCCTTCGCGGATGATGAGTTCGCCCGATTCCACCCGGCCGCCGCGGCCGCGCATCGTCTCGCGCATCAGTTCATGGATCGAGTAGAAGCTGGCGCGGATCGAATAGGCGGTCAGCACTAGGCCGCGCGCTTCGGGCGACAGGATTTCGCGGCAGATGTCGAGCATCGCAGCCAGGTGGTCGAAAAGCTGCCAGACCTCGCCGTTCGGACCGCGGCCGAACTTTGGCGGGTCGGTCAGGATGATGTCATAGCGGCTGCCGCGACGTTCCTCGCGCTGAATGAACTTCATCGCGTCGTCGCAGATCCAGCGGATCGGCAGCTTTTCGGCGCGCGCCAGCGCCTGGTTTTCCCGGGCCCAGCCAATCGCCTTCTTCGAGGCGTCGACATGGGTGACCTCGGCACCGGCCTTGGCGGCGATCAGCGAGGCGACCCCGGTATAACCGAACAGGTTGAGGACCTTCAGGGGGCGGCGGGCCGCCTCTACCTGGTCCTTCACCCAGCTCCAGTGGGCGAGCTGCTCGGGAAACACGCCGACATGGCGGAAGGACGTGAAGCGGCCATGGAATTCGGTGCCGAGAAGCTGCATCGGCCAGGTCTCGCCAAGAACGGCGCCGGGAAAGCGCCAGCGGCCCATGCCGTCCTCGTCGGTGTCGCCGGTGAAGATTGCGTCGGCATTCTCCCATACACTGGCGGGCAGGGTACGCGGCCAAAGCGCCTGCGCCTCGGGGCGCACGATGCGATAGGGTCCGTACTGCTCAAGCTTTTCGCCGGCGCCGCTGTCGATCAGATGATAGCCGGAAACACCCGACGTTTCGAGAATGAGCGGCACCTGTTCGCCCGGCTTGTCGCCGGTGCGCCGTGGGATGACGCGCGCCGGTGCCTCGTTTTCGGGCTGTGCCCGCGGAGGCCGCTCGCGCGGCTCTGCAACTTTCGCCGTTGCCTGGATGGTGGCCCGTTCTTTGAAATCGCCCGACTTGGCAAACGGTGGACGCTTCTTTTCATGGCGGCCACCGCCACGCGCCTCGGCACCACGGCCCTTCGCCGTCGTCACGGAGGCATTCTTCGACCGCCGGTCCTTTTCCTTCACGCTGAGATCCCTGGGCTTTGTTTTGTCACGAGGCGCTACCCTCCCGGATATCGGATGTAAACGGGCCTGCACCATGAGGTATGCCGCCGCACCCCGGATTTCGAGGCGAAGCTTTTTCTGTTGGTGCAAATAGCACCGCTCATGCTCTTGGCAAAGCCGTTTCCGATTTGCCAAGATCGGTGCGGAAGCGACACTTGCATAATTCCACCGTCCGGCATCAACTTACGGACAGGATTGTAAAGCGAATTCAAAAGATTACATCAACCTCGCGCGTCCTTGTCGACGCACGGCACCGTCAGTGGGAGGAAAGCGCATGGACATGACCGGCGAAGAACGCATCTCGGCACCGCGCGATGCCGTGTGGCGCGGCCTCAACGATCCGGAAATCCTCAAGCGTTGCATCCCGGGCTGTCAGTCGATCGAGATGAAATCTCCGACCGAGCTTTCGGCCGTCGTCAAGATCAAGATCGGGCCGGTCTCGGCCTCCTTTACCGGCGACGTCATCCTGTCGAACCTCAACCCGCCCGAAAGCTACACGATCTCCGGTGAGGGAAAGGGCGGCATTGCCGGTTTTGCCAAGGGTGGCGCGGATGTGACCCTGGTCGACGACGGTGCGGAGACGCTGCTGCGCTACGACGTCAAGGCGCAGATCGGCGGAAAGCTAGCGCAGCTCGGATCCCGGCTGGTCGATTCGACCGCCAAGAAGCTGGCGCAGCAGTTCTTCACGGATTTCGGCGCAGCGATCGGCGGCCCGGCGGAAGCGGCCGGCTGAAGGGCATGGCCGCCCTGCCATTCAGTTCTGCGGGGCGGCGAGTGTCGCCTGGGTGGCCAGCTTCTCTGCCTGGCTGCGGTGCTTTTCGGCTTCGCGATGCCATTTCAGCGCCTCGGTCGCTTCATTGCGCGCACGCCGACGGTACTTGCCCTGGCTAAACCAGGTCGCGGCGGCACCCAGAATCAACCCGACGACGACGGCAAGAAACAGGAAAACAAAGAACGGCGCGCTCACGGACAGCACGCTGTCTTCGGGCCGGAACGGATTGAGGGCCAGCGTGACGCTCTGGCGATTGGCGACGCTGAGCACGATCAGAATGACGCCGACCGGGATGAGAACGATGATGTTGACCAGTTTCTTGAGCATTCAGCCGCTCCAGTTTTCCGGATCATCGACAGGCCTTGGCAGCGATGGCGACAATCCGGACTCATGACGATCGGGCGGGATGATCAGTCTTCATCGTCCCCGTTCATGCCCGGGTTCAGCCGCTCGCGCAGCTCCTTGCCGGTCTTGAAGAACGGCACCCACTTTTCCTCGACAAAAACCGAATCGCCGGTGCGCGGATTGCGACCGGAGCGCGACGGCCGGTTCTTGACGGAGAAAGCACCGAAACCGCGCAGTTCGACACGGTTTCCGGCAGCCAGCGCATCTGTGATCTCATCGAGCACCGCGTTGACGATGTTTTCGACGTCGCGGTGATAGAGATGCGGATTGCGAGCTGCAACAATCTGCACCAGTTCTGACTTGATCACTGTCGCCCCCTTAAATTCTTGTTTGTTTTGCTTTTTCGGTCTGCATTGTGATTGCCGCAAGAATATGGCCGACGCTCACTTGGCGCGGGCGGCCATGTTACGGATCAGGCTGGGCATATGCTGCCATCCTCATTGAGCATCAACCTGCCAAACCGAAACAAGACCGTCAAGAAACAACTTGTCACCCCCGATTTTTTCGAGACCCCTCATGGCCGGAAAAGCGTCATATCCCAACATCTTGACCCACTCCGAGACGGCCGATCCGAGGCCGAAAGGCAGAGTCCGGCGCGGCGCATCCCAATCAACCAGAGGAAGGTCCTTCGACACCTTCCTGTCGGCCAGGAAGGTGCGGACTTCGTCATCGCCGCCAAGCTTGTCGACGAGCTTCAGGCCCAGCGCCTGGCGGCCGGTGAAAATCCGCCCGTCGGCCAGCAGAAGCGCCTCGTCGCGCGACAGCTTGCGACGCTCTGCCACCATATCGACGAACCAGCCATAGCTGTCATCGATCATCGCCTGGATCATTGCCTTGGCTTCATCGCTCGCGGGATGGAAGGGGGACGGCTCGGCCTTCAGCGGCCGCGACTTGATCGATTCCAGCGAGACGCCAAGCTTGTCCATCAGCTCCTTGACCTGGGGATACTGGAAGATGACGCCGATCGAGCCGGTGATCGAGCTTTCGCCGGCGATAATCGTATCGCCGGCAAGCGCGATCATGTAGCCGGCGGAGGCGGCTAGCGTGCGAATATCGGAAACCACCGGCTTCTTGGCGGCGACCTTGCGGATCGCCTTGTAGATGACCTCGCCGCCATAGGTGGTGCCGCCGGGCGACGATATGGTGACCACCAGTGCCTTGACCGAATCGTTGTCCTCGATCCGTTGAAGCCGCTCCAGCAATTCGCGATCGTCCTGGATCAATCCCGAAATCGTCACACGGGCAACATGATCGCGGGCACGCCCTGCGGTCTCCGCCCAGCCCGACCAGAACAGAATGACCAATGCCACGACGGCGAGCAGGCCGGCGACGATCCAGCGCCAGAAACTCAGCTTCCTGCGCAGGCTGCGGCGATCGGCGATGGCTAGTTCATCCATGTGGGTTTCTCCCGAATTTGTTGGCGCAGCTTCTGTCAGTTTCCGATGGAACATGCTATCTGCGCGGCAGGTGGCATATTCAATAGACGCGGTCGGTCACGGTTAAAAGCCGTGCCCGCCGTTTTCCTGTCTTCACGAAGTTTTTTGCGGCGCCATTGTGCAGCTGCAAAAAGTATCCATATTTGCGACGACTTACACGAATGTATGTAAAATGCGGTTCTCGACGATCCGCGGGAAAGCAACGGAACCAACAGGTCTTCACATGTTAGATCATGCGCCAGCCCCCGGCTTCTTTGCCGATTCGGGTGCGAGCTCGTCGGACGCCTACGCGCTCGCGGCGCGGCATTCGGCGCGCGTCCGGCGTCTGAAGATCATCCTGCCTGTCGTCGCCGGCATCATCGCGGCGATCTTTGCCGCCATTTCCTTCGTGCGCGCCTTCATGCCGGTCGATCTGCAGCTCGACAGTGCAACGATCGAGGATGGCAAGATCGTCATGCAGAACCCTGCGATTGCCGGGCGCAACAAGCAGGGCATCAGCTATTCGATGAAGGCGCAGCGCGCGCTGCAGGATATCGTCAATCCCGATATCATCACGCTGCAGACGATCCATGCCGAAATGCCGGTGAACGAAAAGCTGATCGCCACGGTGGACGCGACCAACGGCATCTACGACCGCGGGGCCAACACGCTCGACATGAACGCCCCGTTCACGATTACAATGAATAATGGCGTCAACGCCGATTTCCAATCGGCCTATCTGGACATCAATGCCGGCGAAATGGAAACAAAACAACCGATTGCGATCAGCATGAAGGGCGGTTCGATCATTGCGCAGCGGCTGCGAATGACGGATAAGGGACGCATAGTAACATTCGAGGGCATGGTGAGGGTCAATCTCGAACCCGCCGCCATCCGCAAGAACACGAATTAGGATCTGGTGCATCCATGTCGGTTTTACCCGCTACTTTTTTCAGGATTTCAGCCAGCCTGGCCGTTGCCGGCATCGGCGCATTGATGATCGTTTCAGGCGCGTCAGCCCAGGCCACATCGAGCAAGATGAAGGGCCTCGAATTGTCGAACGACAAGCCGATCCAGATCGAAAGCGACAAGCTTGAAATCAAGGACCCAGAAAGCAAGGCGATCTTTACCGGGAACGTCAAGGTCGTGCAGGGCACAACGACGCTTCAGGCCGGGAGCATGACGGTCTTCTACAAGTCCGGCGCAGGCTCGGTCTCGAGCGGCGACGCCGACATCGAGCGGATCGAAGTCAGCCAGCGCGTCTTCCTCAGCTCCGGCACCCAGCAGGCAACCGCTGACAGCGGCGAGTTCAACATGACCAAGCAGACCTTCGTATTGAAGGGCGAGAAGGTCGTTCTGTCGGAAGGCAAGAACGTGTTCGTCGGCTGCCAATTGAATGTGCAGATGAACACGGGCGAAGCGCAGCTCGAAGCCTGTGGCGGTCGGGTGCAGATCCAGCTCGACCCGAAGTCACAGAAGAAGAACTGACGTAGACCCGCTCGTGCAACTCCCCTTCCTTCACAAGCGCAAGCGCGTCCGCAAACCGTCGGCGGCCACACCAGCCGCGACCGGTCACGCGGTCGACAAGGCGCGTTATGACGGCACACTGATCGCGCGTGGCCTGACAAAGTCCTATCGCGAGCGGCGCGTGGTCAATGGTGTGTCGCTGGTCGTTCGCCGCGGGGAGGCAGTCGGTCTCCTCGGCCCGAACGGTGCCGGCAAGACCACATGCTTCTACATGATCACCGGCCTCGTGCCTGTCGACGAAGGCTCGATTGAGATCAATGGCAACGACGTGACGACGATGCCGATGTATCGCCGCGCCCGCCTCGGCGTCGGCTACCTGCCGCAGGAAGCCTCGATCTTTCGCGGCCTGACGGTCGAGGACAACATCCGCGCCGTTCTCGAAGTGCACGATAAGAACCTGGAGCGCCGCGAGAGCAAGCTCAACGACCTGCTCGGCGAGTTCAACATCACGCATCTGCGCAAGTCGCCGGCGATCGCCCTTTCCGGCGGCGAGCGGCGACGTCTCGAAATTGCCCGAGCGCTTGCCACCGACCCGACCTTCATGCTGCTCGACGAGCCCTTTGCCGGCGTCGACCCGATTTCCGTCGCCGACATCCAGGCGCTGGTGCGACACCTGACGTCGCGCGGTATCGGCGTACTCATCACCGACCATAATGTGCGCGAGACCCTTGGCCTGATCGACCGGGCCTACATCATCCATGCCGGCGAAGTGCTGACCCACGGCCGCGCCAACGATATCGTCACCAATCCGGACGTGCGCCGGCTCTATCTCGGCGATAATTTCAGCCTCTGATGCGATCCGCGGGCGAATCCGGCATCTCGCCCCGCGGTCGCGCTTGACCAAACCCCTGCAATAAGCAATTTTTGGGCCAATTGAAAAACCGGCCCGCCAACGATGCGACCGGTGGAGATTTCATCGGGAGTTTCACGTCCGCATGGCATTGTCGGCCAGCCTTCATCTGCGCCAGTCACAGTCGCTGGTCATGACCCCGCAGCTGATGCAATCGATTCAGCTGCTGCAGATGACGCATCTGGAACTCAACCACTTCATCGCGCAGGAAGTCGAAAAGAATCCGCTGCTCGAGCTTCACGGCGGTGACGACGAGTTCGGTGGAAGCTCCGAGCACGGCAGCCGCGAAGAAGCGGGGCAGGCATCCGGTGAAGACTTCGGCGGAACGGATGAGGCATCCGGCCAGCGCGATCTCTACGACAATGCCACGGCAACCGATGGGGCGCGGCTCAATGAACAGCTCGATGCGGATTTCGGCAATGTCTACCAGGACGACACGGCGCCGCAACGCGCCGACGCGCCGGAACTGCTCGGCCAGTGGAAATCGATGCCCGGCAGCGGCGAAGGAGGCGACTACGATTTCGACGACTTCGTGGCCGGCGCCAAGAGCCTGCGCGAGACGCTTCTGGAGCAATTGCCCTTTGCGTTGTCCGTCCCATCCGACCGGCTGATTGCCCAGCACCTGATCGACCAGCTCGACGAGGCAGGCTATCTTCAGGCTGATCTGCAGGAGGTCGCCGAACGCCTCGGCGCATCCGGCGCCGACGTCACCCGCGTCCTCCTCACGCTGCAGCAGTTCGACCCGCCAGGTGTCTTCGCACGCACACTCAGCGAATGCCTCGCCATTCAGCTGCGCCTTCGCGATCGCCTCGATCCGGCGATGGAAGCCCTCATCGCCAACCTAGAGCTTCTGGCGCGGCGCGATTTTGCCAGCTTGAAGAAAATCTGCGGCGTCGATGAGGAAGACCTGATCGATATGCTCGCCGAAATCCGCAAGCTCGACCCGAAACCGGGAACGAGCTTCGAGACCAGCGTTAGCGAGGCGATCGTTCCCGATATCGTCGTGCGGGCGGCACCCGACGGAACCTGGCTGATCGAACTCAACCCGGACGCCCTGCCGCGCGTCCTCGTCAACCAAGCCTACTACACCACGGTGTCGCGCGGCACCGAGAAGAACAGCGCGGACCAGGCCTTTCTCAATGAATGCCTGCAGACCGCCAACTGGCTGACCCGCAGCCTCGATCAGCGCGCCAGGACGATCATGAAGGTCGCCACCGAGATCGTTCGCCAGCAGGACGCGTTCCTCGTCCATGGCGTCGGGCATCTGCGACCGCTCAACCTGAAAACCGTCGCCGATGCGATCAAGATGCACGAGTCGACGGTAAGCCGCGTCACCTCGAACAAGTACATGCTGACGCCGCGTGGGCTGTTCGAGCTGAAGTATTTCTTCACCGTCTCCATCGGTTCGGCCGAGGGCGGCGACAGCCATTCGGCTGAGTCCGTGCGTCACCGCATCCGCATGATGATCCAGCAGGAAGTCGCCGATGCGGTGCTTTCCGACGACGATATCGTCGACAGCCTCAAGCAGGCCGGCGTCGACATCGCGCGACGCACGGTGGCGAAATATCGCGAAGCGATGAACATCCCCTCCTCCGTGCAGCGACGGCGCGAAAAGCGGGCGCTGGCCAAGGTATCGGGCTTCTAAAGCAGGTCGCGCAACAGTTTTTCAGCGGTTTTGCGACGACGACATGCGAAAGAAAAAGAGCCTAAAGCGACGACGCAAGGTTAAAGCGTATTAACTTTTTTGCGACCTTCAATTGACTCTCCGCGACGCAGGGGATATGAGCCCGCCGCAATTGCCGAGGACACGGTCTTCCTCAGGCGGCCGGCACGACCGGTAGGTGCGACAGAGAGGCTCCCGCAAGCGTGAAAGGCTTGGATGACGAGAGCGCTTGGAATAGACTGGCTACGCAAATCACGAAATAGAGAGGAAACTCCATGAGTGTGCGTGTATCCGGTAAACAGATGGAAATCGGCGATTCGTTCCGCGCCCGCATTGGCGATCAGATCGAGCAGGCCGTTACCAAATATTTCGACGGAGGATATTCAAGCCAGGTCACTGTGGAAAAGTCTGGACCGCGCTTTAGCGCCGACTGCAAGCTTCATCTCGATACGGGCGTGGTTATGCAGGCGAATGGACAGGCCAATGACCCTCAGGCTGCCTTTGACGCAGCGTCGGAGCGCATCGAAAAGCGCCTACGTCGCTACAAGCGCAAGCTCAAGGACCACCACAACGGTAATGGTCAAGGTACCGAGGTGGCATACACAGTGATGGACTCGGTGCCATTCGAGGATGACGAAGTCCCCGAGGATTACGCACCGACGATCGTCGCCGAAAGCTCGAAACACCTGAGGACGATGTCTGTCGCCAGCGCCGTGATGGCGCTCGACATGACGGATGAACCCGTCCTCATGTTCCGCACTCCCGGCAAGGCAGAGTTGAATATCGTCTACAGACGCAACGACGGAAATATTGGCTGGATTGACGCCGCCAATATCAAGGGATGAGTGGAAAAAGGGAGTGCCGGTGCGCCGGCGCTCCCGCCACTTGGATCAGCGGACAGGCCGGAAAATACGACTTTTCTGTGCATGGCACCCGCCAAGACAAAGATGGTTAGAGCCATTGCGACGCATTTATGATGATGTTGTCCGGCTCTAACCGGCGAACGAGGACAAAAGAATGGCATTGGCAGGCTTACTGCACCAAAATGCGATCATCCCGGCCATGAGGGCCAACTCGAAAAAACAGCTCCTTCAGGAATTGGCGGCTAAAGCGGCAAAGATCACCGGCCTTCCGGAACGCGAAATCTTCGATGTCATCCTGCAGCGTGAACGGCTGGGCTCCACGGGCGTCGGCAACGGCATTGCTATCCCGCACGGCAAGCTCAACAACCTGCCGTCGATCATCGGGATCTTTGCGCGGCTGGACACGCCGGTCGATTTCGAAGCGCTCGACGACCAGCCTGTCGACCTCGTCTTCCTGCTCCTGGCGCCCGAAGGCGCCGGCGCCGACCATCTCAAGGCATTGTCGCGCATCGCCCGCGTACTGCGCGACCACGACATGGTGGCGAAGATCCGATCGAGCGATTCCGCCAGCGCGATCTACACGCTGCTCAACGAGGACACGACCTCGCACGCCGCCTGAGCCACGGCCCGGACCGGCCGTCAGTAAAGCTGACGGCGGTTCAAATGATCAATGAAAATTCGAAACAGTGCGCCCTGGCTCGAAATACCGAGCCGGCGATAAATGTTCTTGCGGTGAATGCGGACGGTTCCTTCGGCGATGTTCATCGTCTTGCCGATCGACAGGTTGCTGTGCCCGCGCAGGATCAGGCGGACGATGTTGCGTTGCTGCCGGGTCAGGCGGTCGGCGCAGAGGCTGTCGAAAGCGGTTTCGATCGCGTCGTCGGGCCGAGGCGTCGCCGCCACGGCATGGCTTTGCTGGCGCCAGTTCGAACGCACGGCCTCTCGCACGATCGGCTCGTAGACCCGCAAGCGCTCCAGTTCCTCGTCGCTGAACGGCGTGCCGCCGCGGCCGCGCATCAGCGAATAGGTGGCCTGCACGCTGTCATCGAGCGGAATGACGAAGCCAATCTCTTCGACCAGAACCCCGCTTTCCATCGAGATGCAGGGATGCACCTCGGCCGAGCTTGAAAACTCCGAATGGAAGAACCGGTCAGGCGCAAGTTCGCGCATGCGCCATAGCCCCTGCGGCTGGCCGGAGCTGCAGGCAACATAGAACGGGTCAAGCAGATAGGCGCCGCCGAGATAGGCAGAAAGCGCGCTGGCGGACACCTTGGCGGTGTAGCCGTCATGCAGCACGATCGGTCTGTTATCATAGGGATAGGCGAAGGCAACCGAGAGATCGAAGCTTGCGACCGAGCGCAGCATGCGATCGAGCGCGCCGCCGAAATCCTGTGTTCCGATCAATCCGATCATGGCCGAAATATCGGCCGACTCCCGAGCCAGCATCCGCGTCGAACTCTCCCCTACCCCCGTATCCCGCATGGGATATCGACAGCCCCCTCTTCGTCAACAATAATTCATCCCACGAGGGACCAAGATCGTAGCACGTGTTTAGCCGCGACGCTTGAGCACAGGGGGACACGATGGCAGGCAGACTTTCCGGAAAAGTGGCTTTGATCAGTGGTGGCGCCGGTGGCTGCGGGCTTGCCGCATCCGAACTCTTTGCCCGCGAAGGGGCCAAGGTCGGCATCGTCGATCTGCCACGCAGCAAGGGCGAAGAGGTTGCCGCCGCCATCCGCGCAAACGGCGGCGATGCGATCTTCGCGCCGGCCGACGTCTCGATTTCTGCGCAGGTGAGCTCGGCCGTCAAGGCGGTCGAAGCAGCCTTCGGCGCGATCACCGTTCTCTTCAACCATGCCGGCATCCTGGCGGTCGGGCCCTTTCTGGAGACGGAAGAGGACGAATGGGACCGGCTGATGGCCGTCAACGTGCGCAGCATGTTCCTGATGACCAAGGCGGTGCTTCCAGGGATGCTCGCCGCCGGCGGCGGCAGCATCGTCTGCACCTCGTCGATCTCGGCCGTGGCGGCGACGCCGATGGAAGTGCTCTACGACACGACGAAGGGCGCCTGCCACATGTTCGCCCGTGCCATCGCGGTTGAGTTCCGCGACCGCGGCATCCGCTGCAACGCCGTCTGCCCCGGCTTCATCGCCACCGATCACGGCAAGCGCGAACTGGTGGGCCTCAGTAAATACGGCGTCGATGTCTCGGAAGCGGCGATCGCTGCCCAGCAGGGGCGGATGTGCGACCCGAAAGAGGTCGCCAATGCCGCGCTGTTTCTGGCCAGCGACGAGGCAAGCTTCGTCAACGGCACGCATCTGTTCGTCGACAATTGCTTCACAGCGGTCTGAGAGAGGGGAAAGATATGCTTCAGACGGGCGGCCACTGGCGCAACTGGGTCGGAAACCAATCCTGCATCGTGCGCCAGCGCGGTGCACCCGAGAGCGAGGCGGCGCTCGCCGAAATGGTCCGCGAGGCGACGTCGCAAGGGCTCAATGTGCGCTGCGCCGGCTCCGGCCATTCCTTCACGCCGGTGGCGCTGACCAGCGGGCTCCACCTGACGCTTGCCAACATGCAGGGCGTGGTCGCCATCGACCAGGCGCGCAAACGCGTCTCGGTCCGGGCGGGAACGACGATCAACCAATTGGGCAAGGTATTGAAGTCGAACGGCCTCTCGCTGATCAACCAGGGCGACATCGACAGCCAGGCGCTGGCTGGGGCGCTCACCACCGGCACCCACGGCACGGGAGCAGCACTTGGCAACATGGCCTCGCAGATCGTCGGCATGCGGCTCGTTGAGCCCGACGGCAGCATTCTCGTCGTCGACGAGACGACGCCGGACCTGCTGGAGGCGGCCCGCGTCTCGATCGGCATGCTCGGCGTGATCTCCGAGATCACGCTGCAGGCGATGGACAGCTACAACCTGCATGAAAAGCTCTGGCGCTGCACATTCGACGAGATGATCGAGCAGCACGACGAACTCGCCGCCAAGCATCGGCACTTCGGCTTCTTCTGGTGCCCGGTTTCCGAAAGCCGGCATTGCTATTGCCTGCCGGATACCGCGTCGGTTTCGACGACGGACAAGACGTCCGACGTCTGCGAGATGAAGGTGATCGACATCACCGACCGGCCGCCGATGGAGCAGGGGTTCGAGAAGATCGCCTATTCCTCGGAGATCTATCCGATCGAGTATGTGCCGAACTTCCACGAACTTGAATATGCGGTGCCCATCGCCCACGGCAAGGAGGCTGTAAAAGCTGTGCGCAAGCTGATGCTGGAAAAGCACCCGACCTGCATCTACCCGATCGAATACCGCTTCACCGCAGGCGACACCGGCTGGATCAGCCCGTTCTACGAGCAGGATTCGATCACGCTTTCCGTCTCGGGCGAGCCGGGCACGGACTATTGGGAGTATCTCAAAGACGTCGATACGATCCTGCGCCAATACGGCTCGCGGCCGCATTGGGGGAAGCTGCATTTCCTCGGCGCGGAGGACGTGACTGCGCTCTATCCACGATCCGGCGATTTCCGGGCATTACGGGCGAAAGTCGACCCGGAGGGCCGTTTCCTCAACGATCACCTGCGGCAGTTGTTCGGTTGATATGATTGCCGAAAACAAGAAACGCCGCGCATCCGAGTGGACGCGCGGCGTTGAAATGGATCAGACCGCAGCTCAGGCCGCCGGGCTGTCGCCTTCCGTAGCTGCCGCCTTCGGGCCGCCCTTGGATACGCCGACCATGGCCGGGCGCAGCACGCGGTCGCCGATGGTGTAGCCGGCCTGAACGACCTGCAGCACCGTGTTGTTCGGCACGTCGGCGTTCGGGATTTCGAACATTGCCTGGTGGAAGTTCGGGTCGAACTTCTGGCCTTCCGGCTCAAGCTTCTTCACGCCGTGACGTTCCAGCGCCGACAGCATGGCGCGCTCGGTCATCTCGACACCTTCGATGAGGGCAGTAAGGCCCGCTTCTCCGGCTTCCTTCGCTTCAGCCGGGATGGCATCGAGCGCACGGCGCAGATTGTCGGAGACGGCGAGCATGTCGCGGGCAAAACCAGCAACGGAATAGGACTTGGCATCCTTGACGTCGCGTTCGGTGCGGCGGCGCAGGTTGTCCATTTCGGCGGCGAGCCTTAGATACTTGTCGCGCAGGTCGTTGTTCTCAGCCCTTGCAAGCTCCAGCGGATCGGGCTCGGCAACCGGCGCCGCTTCCACAACCTCGGGCGTATCGTTGACTGCCTCGTCGGTCGCGGCAGCTTCGTGTCCGTGCTTGTTTGTTTCGTCGGTCATGACGTTCTCCGGTGTTCGTCTGTCTTGTCTTCCGCATTCCGACGCCCGCGCGCAACGATGGCCGCATGGCGTAAAATGCCCAGTGACTGGATTTGATGCCGATATCGAGGTTTAGGGCCGAAAAATCAAGGGTTCAATGCTGCCTGTGGCCAAAAGCGCCTGATCAGCGCGAAAGCCGCGACATCAACTGCGCGGTATAATCGACCATCGGCACGATGCGCGAATAGTTGAGCCGCGTCGGACCGATGACGCCGACGGCGCCGACGATGCGATCTTCACTGTCGCGATAGGGCGCAACGATCAGCGACGAACCGGACAATGAAAACAACTTGTTCTCCGAACCGATGAAGATCCTGACACCCGGGCCGCTCTCTGCGAGGTCAAGCAGCTCGATCAGGCTGTCCTTCTTTTCCAGGTCGTCGAAGAGCATGCGCAGGCGGTCGATATCCTCGGTTCCCTCCAGGCCCTCGAGCAGGTTGGCCCGGCCGCGAACGATCAGCCGTGCCGGCTTTTCATCGCCCTCGTTGCCCGACCAGATCGCCAGTCCACGCTCGACCAGTTCCTGGGACAGGGCATCGAGTTCGCTGCGCACGGTCTGCTTGACGGTTTCGAGCTGCGAGCGCACCTCGCCGATCGTCTGGCCGGCGAGATGGGCATTCAAGAAGTTCGCTGCTTCCGTCAGTTGCGAGCTCGTCACGCCGGCGGGAAGCTCGATGATGCGGTTTTCGACCTGGTCATGCTCGCCGACGAGCACGGCCAGCGCCTTGGTGGGCGCCAGCCGGATGAATTCGACATGCTTGAGCACCGGATCGTTCTTGGCGGTGATCACGAGGCCGGCGCCGCGCGACATGCCCGACAGCATCTGGCTTGCCTCTGCCAGCAGCGTATCGACCGGCTGGGCATGGTCGCTCAACCGCACGTGCCGATCGATCGAAGCACGATCTTCTGGGGAGAGATTGCCGACCTGCATGAAGGCGTCGACGAAGAAACGCAGGCCCGTCTGCGTCGGCAGGCGGCCGGCGCTGATGTGCGGCGAATAGATCAGCCCGAGATCTTCGAGGTCGCTCATCACATTGCGCACGGACGCCGGCGACAGCGACATCGGCAGCAACCGCGAAAGGTTGCGTGAGCCGAGAGGCTCTCCGCTGTTCAAATAGGTTTCGACGATGCGACGGAAGATTTCACCGGAACGCTCGTCCAGCGCCGCCGCGATATCGGTCACTCCGGGATTGCGCAGTACCATGTCGCTCCATGTTCGCAGGCCAATCCTGCCGCCGGAAATATAGTGATCCCCGCGCCCGATAGCAAAAGGGAAAAATCGCCCCGATCCCCGGCTGTCCACCGGTTCCCTTTGGCTGCGCCATGCTCTAGAAGGCTCACCAGATACGATAGGAGTTTGATGATGCGGCCATCCGGCAGAAAAATCGACCAAATGCGCAAGGTTTCGTTCGAGCGCAATTTCTCCAAGCACGCGGAAGGCTCCTGTCTGGTGCGATTCGGCGATACGCACGTGCTGTGCACAGCCAGCCTTGAGGAAAAGGTTCCGGCCTGGCTGCGCAACGGCGGCAAGGGTTGGGTGACGGCCGAATACGGCATGCTGCCGCGCGCCACCGGCGAGCGCATGCGTCGCGAAGCCTCGAGCGGCAAGCAGAGCGGCCGCACCCAGGAAATCCAGCGCTTGATCGGCCGGTCGCTGCGCGCCGTCGTCGATCTGCCCGCACTCGGCGAACGCCAGATCTCGATCGACTGCGACGTCATCCAGGCTGATGGCGGCACGCGCACGGCCTCGATCACCGGCGCCTGGGTGGCGCTGCATGACTGCCTGAAGTGGATGGAAGCCCGCAACATGGTGAAGGTCGAGAAGGTCCTGAAGGACCATGTCGCCGCCATATCCTGTGGCATCTTCGCCAACCAGTCGATCATCGACCTCGACTACCTCGAAGATTCCGCCGCCGAGACCGACGCGAATTTCGTCATGACCGGCACCGGCGGCATTGTCGAGATCCAGGGCACGGCCGAAGGCAAACCCTTCAGCGAAGCGGAATTCGCAAGCCTGCTCGGACTGGCAAAGACCGGCATTGCCGAGCTTGTCGCACTGCAGAAGCAGGCGATCGCCGGCTGACGAGAAGGACGGAGACGATGGCCCCGGCGCTGGATGGCATTCTTGAGACTGCGCTCTATGCGTCGGATCTCGACGCCGCCGAGGCCTTCTACAGCGGTGTGCTGGGGCTGGAGAAGATTACACGGCGGGAGAACCGACATGTGTTCTTTCGCTGTGGCTCGGGCGTTCTGCTGATTTTCAATCCTGCGGAAACGGTCAAACCGCCTTCGCCGGATGCGGCCCTGCCGGTGCCGCCGCACGGCACCACCGGCCAGGGCCACATGTGCTTCCGCGTTTCCGCGTCGGCACTCGACGCCTGGAGGGCCAAGCTGGAAACGGCGGGTGTCACGATCGAAGCCGATGTTGTCTGGCCGAACGGCACGCGCTCCTTCTACTTCCGCGATCCGGCCGGCAACAGCCTCGAATGCGCGGAACCGGGCCTCTGGTCCATCGAATGAACCGCGGCCTTCGCGCCGCATCTTTTAAGAGACGACACATCATGCGCACACTGGATGACAAGACGCTCATCGTCGCCAGCCACAATGCCGGCAAGATCCGCGAGATCCGCGACCTGATCGGGCCGCTCGGCTTCGAGGCCAAGTCGGCAGCCGACCTCGACTTCGTCGAACCGGATGAGACCGGCACGACCTTCGAGGAAAACGCGACGATCAAGGCGCTCGCCTCGGCCAAGGCCTCGGGCCTGCCGGCGCTTTCGGACGATTCCGGCCTGGCGATCGACGCACTTGATGGCGCACCTGGCGTCTACACCGCCAACTGGGCCGAACGCGAAGACGGCAGCCGCGATTTCGCCATGGCGATGGAAAAGGTCGAAAAGGCGCTGCAGGGCAAGGGCGCAAGTGCGCCTGAAAAACGCACGGCCCGTTTCGTCTCGGTGCTTTGCCTTGCCTGGCCAGACGGCCATGTCGAACTTTTCCGCGGCGAGGTCGAGGGCCATGTCGTGTGGCCGCCGCGCGGCGACCAGGGTTTTGGCTACGATCCGGTCTTTCAGCCGAAGGGTTACGACACTACATTCGGCGAGATGAGCGCGGACGAGAAACACGGCTGGAAGCCGGGCGATGCTGAAGCGCTGTCGCACCGTGCCCGCGCCTTCAAGATCTTCGCCGAAACCTGCCTTGGAGCGGGCTGAGGAAACGTGTATGCGGTTTTCCGCAACATCCCGCTCCAATTTGTTAGAAGCGATCGCAGTCATGACTTCGGGTCGATCGGCCCAAGGTCAACGTGATCTACCGCATGAGAGACGCAACGATGCAGACGGCCACGCTATCGGCACTCGGTGACGGCATGGATCCCGGTTTCGGGATCTATGTGCACTGGCCGTTCTGCGCGGCCAAATGCCCCTATTGCGACTTCAACAGCCACGTGCGCCACCAGCCGATCGACCAGCCGCGTTTCGTCGCCGCTTTCCTCAAGGAAATGGCGGAGGCGCGTGAGCTTTCCGGTCCACGCACCGTCACCAGCATCTTCATCGGCGGCGGCACGCCGTCGTTGATGGATCCGGCAACGGTCGACGCTATCCTCTCGGGCATCGCCCGCGAATGGCATGTGCCCGATGGCATCGAGATCACCATGGAGGCGAACCCTTCGAGTGTCGAGGCGACGCGCTTCCACGGCTATCGCGCGGCCGGCGTCAACCGTGTCTCGCTCGGCGTGCAGGCGCTGAACGACCGGGACCTCAAATTTCTCGGCCGGCTGCACAATGTCGAAGACGCGCTGAAAGCGATCCGGCTGGCGCGCGAGATCTTCCCGCGCATGTCCTTCGACCTGATCTATGCCCGCCCCAACCAGACGGTCGAGGAATGGGAACGCGAGCTCAAGGAGGCCGTCTCCTATGCCGTCGACCACCTGTCGCTCTACCAGCTGACGATCGAGGAGGGCACGCCCTTCTTCGGCCTGCACAAGGCCGGCAAGCTGATCGTTCCTGATGGTGAGCAATCGGCGGTCCTCTACGAGGCGACCCAGGACATCACGGCGGCGATCGGCATGCCCGCCTACGAGGTCTCCAACCATGCCCGCCCTGGTGCCGAGAGCCGGCACAACCTCACCTACTGGCGCTATGGCGACTATGCCGGCGTCGGGCCTGGTGCCCATGGCCGCCTCAGCGTCGGCGGCGCCAAGCTGGCGACGGCGACCGAGCGCAAGCCGGAGGAATGGCTGCGGCTGGTCGAAACCTACGGCCACGGCATGGTCGAGCGCGAAGTGCTCGACCTCGAGGCCCAGTCCGACGAATTGTTACTGATGGGCCTGCGCCTCAAGGAAGGCGTCGATCTCGCCCGCTGGCAGACGCTGTCCGGCCGCGATCCCGATCCAGACCGCGAGCAGTTCCTGATCGACCACGGGTTCATCGAGCGGCTGGGAAATTCCCGCCTGCGCTGCACGCCTTCCGGCATGTTGATTCTCGACGCCGTCGTCGCCGACCTCGCCTGCTAGCGCTTTTCCAGGAAAAGTGCGAAGCGGTTTTCCGTCAGGAAATGCGTAGAGCAAGGAAATATCGCGTCTCGATGCCACCGTCTGAGACGCAAATGTTTTAGCGGCCGCCCTGCCTGCATCCAACGCAAGGAAACCGAAGGCTCAATCGTGGGTCTCGCCGGAGAGCGGCGTCGCGCGCATCGATGGTCGTTCCTCGAAGGCATCGAACCAGACGCTCAGCTTCGTCCGGTCACGGAACGACGGCAGGTCACGGAACGCCATCCAGGACAGGGTCGTGGCGAGCGCGATGTGGCCGATATCAAGCGGCGCGTCGACATCGAGCGTCTGCTCCAGCCAGTCATAGGTCTGCTCGATCTTTTCGGCATAGCCGTCGGCGAGCGCCGGATAGCGCAAGGCTTCCGGGCGTCGCTCCGTTTCCCAACGCAACCCGATCCCCGCCTGCGCCAGCCCTTGCGCCACGGCCTGCAATCTCAGGGCATGCCAGCGCGCCTCGCCGCTTTCGGGGATGAGCTTGCGGCTATCATGCAGCGTATCGAAATAGGCGCAGATGACGTCGGAATCGAAGATCGCCGCATCCTCGGGGCGCAAGAGAACCGGCACCTTGCCGAGTGGATTTTCGGCATGGACCTCTTCATTGCGCAGCGTCGGGCTGGTCTCGTGGTGGATCACCTCCAGTCGCTCAGCGATGCCGACCTCGTGGGCGAAGACGAGTGCCTTGCGGGCGAAAGGGGAATGGGTCTGGTAATAGAGGATCATCGTGCCTCGCGGGTGTTGGAAGGAAATTATCCGGTCCCGCGAAGATGTATTGCATCGGACAAGAGAAAGGCGCTCTGTTTCGGAGCGCCCTTTGCAAGTTTGTTTCGTCGTTCAAGATTTGAACGGATCGCCCTTCTCGGCATTGAGGGCGATACCCTTGGCTACCAGCCGCGCCACCTGGGCGCCGTCGACCTCGCCGGTCGCTTTCACCTTGATGAAGGCCATGTCGCCCTTGCCGCCGCCCTTGGCCAGTCGTGGGTCGAGATCGAGCATATCGGCGCCGCGCCAGAAGCCGAGCGTCACATAGTCCTTGGCAGCCTTGATCAGGCAGACCGGTCCGCCGGCCTCATAGATCGGATGGCCCCATTTCACGCTGTCCCTGGTGCCGCCGGCGGCAAGAATGGCACCGTGCAACTCTTTCGCCACGGCAGCCGGCGTACCGGAAAGGCCTGCAATGTAGTCGCTAACCGTTTTGCTCATCGCGAAATTCTCCTTAGGCTTGCTCGTTCTTGAACGGGATCAGCGCGCGCACGCGACGGTCTCGGAGCCACAGGCCAGCCCAGGCGATGACGCCGAGATAGAGCCCGAACAGCAGATGGGTGAAAAGAGGGCTATCCGCGCGCAGATGCGTCGCCATGGCACCGCCGAGATAACCGGTGAGCAGAATGGCGCCGAGGACCGACGTTCTCGGGATCGCATAGAGCAGCGCACACAGAAGCGTGAGTACGCCGAGCAGACGCGCAAGGCCAACATCGGCGGGATAGCCGAGCACCGCCAAAGTCTCAGTCACCACGTCCAGTGGCACGAGCTTGATCGCTCCGTCGAAGGCCAGGAACGCAACAACCAGACCGCTCAGCACGCGGCCGAGGATCACCATTTTTCCAGCCGGAGCCGTCATAACAAGAGCAGTGTTCATTCGGGGAGTTCTCCTCGTTTCCCGTTGTCACAAATCGTTCTTCAGTCTGTCTTCTTGGCCGGTCCGACGATGCCCCAGCGGATGCCAAAGGGGTCACGCAGCTGGCCATAGAGGTCGCCCCAGAAGGCGACCGCAAGCGGCATCGTCACTTCGGCGCCGGCGGCAACCGCGCGATCCCACCAGAATTGCGCGTCCTCGACCACCAGATGCAGCACGACGCCCTGCGGCGCGGCATAGGGCATGCCGTGTTCCGGGAAGGGATCGTTGAGCATCAATGCACCGCCATTGATCGTCAGATGGCAATGCATCAGCCGTTTACCGTCTTCGGCGAGCATCCGCCCGCCATCCGTTGCGGCGAAGGCGCGGACGTAGAAATCAGCGGTCGCGTACGCATCCTCGACGCAGAGGTAGGCGATCGGGCCTAGCATCGGTGGCGGCGCCGGCGCTTGCCCGTCGACCGTCGATTTCGGATTGAGATCGACGGCTGCCTTGAGGCTGCCATCCATGTAGAAAGGCACGGACTCGTGCTGGTGTGCGATCTTCCAGCCGGCAGCCATGCGCTTCAAACCGAGGGTCTGGCGGAACCAGACCGACATTTTCCCGGCATCGATCTTCTCGCCGGAAAGTTCGGTGAGCATACTGACGAATGCGACATCGCCGCTGACCGAGATATCGAGATCCCCGAAGCGATAGCCAAGCGGTCCACGCCAGGTGGAAAACCACTGTTCGAGCCCGCCCTCGCCGGCATCGGACGACTTCAGCGGCGGCGCCAGCGAAAAGAGGACACAATCAGGCGTCCCATGGCCGATGACGCGCTTGGCGTCCTTTACCCTCATGGCATCCGCCCAATCATCGATCACCGTACGGATTTCGGCGACGGCGGCACTCTTGTTGTCGATCACGGACATGGCGGGTCTCCCTTCCCGATGGTGGCAGGCGCGAGGGCGACGGCCGTCGAGCCCTGGGCTTGATCAGAGTTGCCTGGCTACCCCTTCGAGCTGGGTGGCGCATTGGCCCCAGCCTTCGTGAAAGCCCATCTTTTCGTGGGCTTCGCGATCCTCGACGGACCAATGGCGGACCCGTGCGGTGTAGCGGGTCTTGGCCCCGACGTCCTCGAAGGTGATGGTTACGACCATGAACGGCTTGTCGGATGGCGACCAGGCATCGGTGAAGGCGTCTGTGAAGACCAGCTTCTCGTTCGGCACCACTTCGAGATAGACGCCGAGATTGGGATAGTCCTCGCCCTCGGGCGAGCGCATGACGATGCGGTTGGCGCCGCCGGCGCGAACCTCGAGCTTTGCCTCCGGCGTCGTCCACGGCGAAGGCGCGAACCACTTCTTCAGCAGCTTGGCATCCGTCCAGCAGCGGTAGACGAGCGCGCGGGGCGCATCGATCAGGCGGGTGATGACCAGTTCGCGGTCGTCGGCAGGTTTGATTTCAGTGACAACGGTCATTGTTTGTTTCTCCGTCAGCGGGTTCAGTCCAAGGACGAAGTTGCAGCCACGGTTCCGACAACCGCCGACAAGATTTTTTATCTTTTTTCAGTGGCCAGGTTTTTCTCGCCCGCATCCTTGCTCAGATGATCGAGCTGCATGCGGATGTGGGAGGCCTCGGCGGCATTGGTGGCCAGCGCGATCGCCCGGTCAAAGGCGACGCGCGCCTCGCGAACCCGGCCTGCCTGCTTCAACAGCGCGCCATTCAACCCATGGAAGTAGAAATAACCCGCGAGTTTTTCGGCAAGTGGCTCGATCAGCGCGAGCGCCGCTTCAGGCCCGTCCCTCTTCGACACTGCGACGGCGCGGTTGAGCGTGATGACCGGCGACGGTTGCAGCCGCTCCAACGCCTGGTAGAGCAGGTCGATTTCTTCCCAATCGGTTTCTTCCGGGCGCGTCGCACGCGCATGCAAGGCGGCGATCGCGGCCTGGATCTGGTAGGGACCCGGCTGGCGATGGCGCACCGCCTTGTCGATCATGGCCAGCGCCTCGATGATCAGAGGCTTTTTCCAAAGGCTGCGATCCTGATCATCGAGCAGGATGATGCCGCCATCGGCATCGAAACGTGCGCGCGAGCGTGAGTGCTGCAGCAGGAGCAGAGCCGTCAGCCCCATCATTTCTGGCTCGGAGGGGAACAGCCGCAGGAGCAGCCGCGCGAGCCGGATCGCCTCCTCACAAAGATCGGCCGAGACGCTGTCCGGCCCGTTCATCGCCGAATAGCCCTCGTTGAAAACCAGATAGATCATGGTTGCGACGGCCGCCAGCCGCTCCGACCGATCGGCCGCGTCAGGCGTTTCGAAGGCGATGCCGGCGGCGGTGACCCGGGCCTTTGCCCGGGTGATGCGCTGCTCCATCGCCGCCTCGCCGACGAGAAAGGCACGGGCAATCTGCTTGACCGACAGGCCGGAGACGATGCGCAGCGCCAGCGCGATCTGCTGCGTTGCCGGAAGGACCGGATTGCTGCAGACAAACAAGAGCTTGAGAATGTCGTCCCGGTAGTGGGAGCCATCGAGACGTTCGGCAAGATCGCTCTCCTGATCCTCGAGATCGGAGAGCAATTCTTCCGGCGGCAACGCGGTCTCGCGAGATTGCCGGCGCACCTTGTCGATGCCGCTGTTGCGACCGACGAAGATCAGCCAGGCGGCCGGGTCACGCGGCGGGCCGCTCTTCGGCCAGGTCTTCAATGCCCGGATACAGGCCTCCTGGAATGCTTCCTCGGCCGTATCGAGATTGCGGAAATAGCGCAGAAGCGCGCCCATTGCCTGCGGCCGAGCGGAAACAAGTGCGAGGTCGATCCAGGTCGTGTCTGTCATGAGGGAAACTCACTTGGCTTGTAGATGGCAAGGGGACGAATTTCATAGGAGCCGTCTGCAGGATTGGCCGCACTGAGCTCGCGGGCGAAATCGAGCGCTTCGTCCAGTGAAGCGCAATCGACGACATAGAAGCCGAGCAGCTGCTCCTTCGTTTCGGCAAATGGGCCATCGATGACGACGGTCTCGCCAACGGCGTGGCGGAGCGTCGTTGCCGCCGTGGTCGGCAACAACCGCGCCACCGGCCCGAGCTTGCCGGCATCGCCATATTTGCGTTGGACGGCAGCAAGGTCACGCATGACCTTGTCGTCCTCGTCCTTGGTCCAGTTGGCAGTGACGTCTTCCTGGTTGTAACAAAATACGGCGTAAAGCATTGGAACTCTCCTGCTCCTGTAACAAGGACGATCTGGAGAAGAGATAGTCGACAAGACCGCCAAAAAAAATACCTGCAATCACGGGCCCAAACGCAATGATCGCGGCAGGTGCCTGCGCACCGCCGCGATCGTTCATGAGCTTGCCTGATTTCAGATATTTTCGCCGCAGGCGAGATCCGGATCGACCGTTTGTTTGCGACGGAAACGCCGGACCAGGCGACCGTCGATAGCGGCGAGGCCGGCGGCGATCAGCACCATGCCGAAGAAATGCTTGGGCTCGAGGTTTTCGCCGAGGAACAAGGCGCCGAGCAGAATGGCGCTGACCGGGATCAGAAACGTCACCAGCATCAGATTGGTGACACCCGCCGTTTCCAGGATGCGGAAGAACAGCACATAGGCAAGCGCGGTCGAGATCAAGGCAATGCCGATGATCGCTCCCCATACTTCAAGGCCCGGCACGGTCAGGGTCCAGGGGTGATCGACGAGCAGCGCGATCGGCACGAGCATGATGCTCGATGCACTGACCTGCCCGGTCGCGGTGACGATGGGCGCAACGCCCATCCGCTTGAAACGACGGGCGAAAACGCCGGCAAAGGCGTAGGAAAGGGCAGCTCCCAGCACGGCGAACTGCGCCAGCACATTCGAGCCGAGCCCGCCGAGCGCTGCAGGCCCGATCATCACCGCCACGCCGAGAAAACCGATCAACACGCCGGAGAGCTTGTTGGCGGTCAGCTTCTCGTCGTCGGTCAGCAGATGGGCGACGACGACGCCGAAGAGTGGCGTGGTGGCATTGAGGATGGAGGCAAGGCCGCTGGCGATATGAGTCTGGCCCCAGACGATCAGCGAAAACGGGATCAGGTTGTTGAGCAGACCCATGCCGAAGAAGGCAAGCCAGATGCGGGGATCGCGCGGCATCGCGCGGCCGGTGAAGCGCAGGAAAATCAAAAGCGCCGTCGCCGCGAGGCTGACCCGCAGGGCAACGATGGTGAACGGCGGCAGCGCCTTGACCGCAACGCCGACGAAGAAAAACGAGCCGCCCCACAACAGGGACAGTGTGATCAGCATGGCCCATTCACCGGGTCCCATCACCTTCGCCTTAAGTGTTTCCGGCATCTCCATACCCTCCTATGATTTAGTTCTTCGCCTTCATCTGAAACAACCATATTGGTTGACTTCGATTTACATAAATAGTGTCAGCATGTTAGTGTTTGCACAAACGAGCATTTCTCTTTCCATGATTGAGTATGGCTAAATCATAATGACACCTCTTCCTTCCCTTGCAGCACTGCGCGCATTCGAGGCCACGGCCCGACACCTGAGTGTGACGCTCGCGGCGCGCGAGCTCAGCGTCACACCTGGTGCGGTCAGTCTGCAGGTGCGTGAACTGGAGCAGACGCTGGGTGTGATGCTGTTTGAGCGACGGCCGCGGCAACTGGTTCTGACCGAGGATGGCAGCACCTATTTTTCGACGCTGCGCCGCGCCTTCCGGATGATGCGGGAAGCGACAGAGGAACTGACGGCGCGAAATCGCGCGCCGGTACTGACGGTGAGCTGCACGCCAACTTTTGCGGCGCAATGGCTGGTGCCGAGGATCAGCGACTTCGAGCAGCGTCTCAACGGCATCGACATCCGCATCAGCGCCTCGAACCGGCTGACCGACTTCGTGTCAGATGGCGTCGATATCGCTATCCGCCACGGTTTCGGTCGCTATGAGGGTCTGACGAGCGAGCGGCTGATCGATGACGAGCTGGTGCCGGTCGTCAACGCGGCCCTTGCCCGCAAGCATCCGCTCACCACGCCGGCCGATCTTTCGGCCCATGTGCTGTTGTATGACGTTCAGAGGTCGGATTGGCAGCTGTGGCTGGAGGCCGTCGGCGCCGAAGGCATAGACACGACGCGCGGTCCGGTGTTCGTCAACAGCAATGGCGCCATCGAGGCGGCAAGAGCCGGCGATGGCGTCGCTCTCGTGCGCCTGTCGCTGGTTTCGCGCGAGCTTGCCGAAGGCGTGTTGGTCGCGCCGTTTCCAACCGGCATCGCCACCGATCTCGCCTATCACCTGGTCTATCCGCCATCGGCCCTCGACCGGCCGGCCGTCACAGCATTCCGTGCCTGGATCGTCGCGCAGGCACGCGGCGCCTGAAACGAAAAAAGCCCGGTTTCCCGGGCCTTTCTCGCAATCGGAAAGTAAATCTATCTCGCGCCTATTCGTTGATCAGGCGCTTCAGAAGCTCGATCTCATGGCTGAGCTTGGTATCGCCGGAGATCAACTCCTCGATCTTGCGCACCGCATGCAGAACGGTCGTGTGGTCGCGACCACCGAAGCGGCGGCCGATTTCCGGGAAAGACCGCGGCGTCAGCGTCTTCGACAGATACATCGCGATCTGACGCGGCTTGACGATGACGCGGGTGCGGCGGTTCGACACCAGCTCCTGGCGCGATACGTTGTAATGCTTGGCAACGACACGCTGGATGTCCTCGATACGGACACGGCGCGGTTCGCCGGCATTGACGAGATGCCCAAGCAGTTCGTCAACGCGTTCGATCGACAGATGCGGTTCGAACGAGCGACGGAAGAGCAACTGGTTGAAGGCGCCTTCGAGTTCGCGGCCGCTGGCGGTGATGTTGCGTGCAACATGGCTCAGGATATCGCCGGGAATGTCCAGCGAAGTATCGTCCTGACGAGCGGAGTCGAGACGGCGCTTCAGCATTTCGAGGCGCATGTCGTAGTCCGGTCCGTCCATTTCGATGGCGACACCGCCCTGAAGACGCGAGCGAACACGGCTATCGAGCGATTCCAGCTCCCAAGGAGCGCGGTCGGCGGCGACGACGACCTGTTTGGCCGAGTCGAGAAGCATGTTCAGCAGATGGCAGAACTCGTGCTGGATCGACTTGCCCTGCAGGAACTGCATGTCGTCGATGACGAGGAGGTCGATGTTGCGCAGCGATTCCTTCAGCGACAGCGCGTCGTTGTCGCGGATTGCGGTGGCAAAGCGCCACATGAAGTATTCGGCCGTCAGATAGACGACGCGTGGAGCGCGGGCGCTCTGCAGCGCCTGGATGGCGATCGCCTGCAGAAGGTGGGTCTTGCCGAGCCCGACGCTTGAATGAATGAACAGCGGGTTGAAGCGCACGGCACCGGCGCCGGCTTCCGCAATCGTGCGGGCGGCTGCAAGCGCAACGCGGTTGGAAGAGCCCTCGACGAAGCTGTCGAAGGTGTAACGCTGGTCGAGCGGCGAGCCGAAAAGCGGCGCCTGGGTCGGCCGCTGAACGCTGGCAACCGCAGAGGCTGCGACCGAAGCCACGGACTGCGCCGTCGTCGGACGGCGTGCGGGCGTTGCAGGAGCCGATTCCGTTGCCTGCGGCAGCGTCTCTTCCTGTGAAACCGGACGGGCGCCACGGGTCGCGGTCCGCACCAGGATCTCGACCTTCAGGATTTCGCCGTCTTCCTGCTGGAAGATCTGGGTGATGATATCGAGATAGCGGTTGTTGATCCAGGACTTCAGGAATGTCGTGGGCACCGAGAGACGCACGACGCTCTTGGAAACCGAATGGAGCTTCAGACGCCCAAACCAGCTGGCGAAGACATCGGGACCGACCTGGGCTTTCAAACGCGCACTCACTCGTTCGAACAGTGCGTCATGCCTCATGTCGTGCTTATCTCCCGCCGCCTGAGATAGATTGCTTCCGGCCTGAAATACGTCGCCGTTCTTTTGAAACGCGCCCGCCGCCGTCACCAAGTTCATCCGCATTTTGCCGCCTTCCGATTATGTTCAGACGCCGTCATCTCTGCCGGCCCCATCTCTTATGTCCGGCACCCACGGCTTCCTCATCGAGGTCATGCCGCTTCACCGAACGTCACAGTCGCAATCCAACCGGGCTCCTCATCTCCCGACCGGGTGCGCGCTACGCGCATCTGCCAGGCCTTGCCGGCCGGCTGATGTCCCCTCGCGCCTCATTGTCAACAAATCCCCCAGTCCGCCCTGGACCGTGCCGGATCCTCCTCCTCGCCGACAACTGTCTCGCACCCTCGTACGAAGCGGACAGCCGAGCGCTGGATTCTATCTCTCGTCAGGCACCGCTTGCACCTGACTTTGAGCAGTGGCGCCACCGGCAACCAGAAGTCGAAATGTCCTCGTCCGGAATGGTTGGGCCATCCGGTTTTTCGTTCTCGACTTGTCTGATTGAACGACGTGGAGCCGCCCTGATACAGGGAACAGAAAGCCTGAAACCATCTCGTTGAAATGGCCTCCGTACTTCCCTTTACAGATATGGTCTGTGTCCCCTGTGGAGGGCATTTAGGCAGGATCGATGGGCAAGATCAATCGCGATTTTTACGCAACCTTAAGCGCTGCCCGTTGACTCTCATGCTGCCTTTTGCTTGCCGCAATCCGAGTCCGGGAAGAATCGCTTTTGAATCAAGGGTTTTGATTTTCGGCTCTTTGATTAGCTGGCGAAAAAGAAAAAAAATAAAAATTCGCTTGACTCATCACGGGCCCAGAAGACCCCCAGCCAGAGACACCCTATCACCAAGGACCTCTCGTAAGTCTCTGAAATTCCTATAGAAATTCTGTCATCGCATTGACACGAGAAATGTCGTGCAGGTTAACCATCGTGATGACACATGTATGAATCGGAAAAGCCCGACGCAAGGGTCGGGCTTTCAATTAACAGATTTTTATTAGCCGGATTAGGCCGAAAGTGCCTTCACGCGCTGTGCAAGGCGCGAAACCTTGCGCGAAGCGGTGTTGGAATGCAGCACGCCCTTGATGGCAGCGCGCATCAGCTCGGGCTGAGCGGCCTTCAGGGCTGCGGCTGCGACCGCCTGATCGCCGGTTGCGATCGCTTCTTCGACCTTGCGGACGAAGTTACGGACGCGCGAACGGCGGGCTTTGTTCACTGCAGTGCGGCGTGCGATCTTGCGGGTCGCCTTTTTCGCCGAAGTTGTATTGGCCATTGATGCCTCTCTTCGAAAACTGACATGAACTCCGCCCTCGCCGTGCCGGGTCACTGCGACCTGTCATCAAAGCAATTCGGGAGCATTATCGGAAAGCCCAGATTTGGCGTTCCAAACTGAGGGCGGCATATAGCGAGAAACGGCCGCCCCGTCAACGCGCAATTTGGAGAAAACTGCGCGTCGCCCCTTGATCTACCTGTGTTTGAACTCCGGCTTGCGCTTCGCTGCGAAGGCGGCCATGCCTTCCTTCTGGTCTTCAGTGGCAAACAGCGAATGGAAAAGCCGCCGTTCGAACCGCAGGCCTTCGGCAAGCGTGAGCTCCAGCGAGCGATTGACGGCCTCTTTTGCCATCATCACCGCCGGCAGCGAGAACGATGCGATCTTCTCGGCCGCAGCCAGCGCTTCCTCCATCAATTTCTCCGGCGCCACCACACGCGAAACGAGTCCTGCGCGTTCCGCCTCGGTCGCGTCCATCATCCGTCCGGTGAGGACGAGGTCCATCGCCTTCGCCTTGCCGACGGCACGGGTGAGGCGCTGCGACCCGCCCATGCCGGGGATGACGCCAAGGGTAATTTCCGGTTGGCCGAACTTTGCCGTCTCGGAAGCGATGATGAAGTCACACATCATCGCCAGTTCGCACCCGCCGCCGAGCGCGTAGCCGGAAACGGCTGCAATGACCGGTTTGCGGGCAGCAGCCACCTGATCCCAGCCGCCGATGAAATCGCCGAGATAGCTTTCGACGAAGTCCAGCGTCTGCATCTCCTTGATGTCGGCGCCGGCCGCAAAGGCCTTCTCCGAACCGGTGACAACAACGGCGCCGATCTCGTTATCGGCATCGAACGCTTTCAGCACCGCGGCAAGCTCGCGCATAACGGTCGAGTTCAGCGCATTCAGCGCCTGCGGGCGATTGAGCGTGACCAGGCCCACGCGTCCGCGCGTCTCGACCAGCAGCGTCTCGTAACTCATTGTCGTCTCCTCCGAATTCGTGTCAGCGGTCGGGTCCGGCCGGACCCGGATGTTCATTTCTGGCAGCGCGGGCAATGAAACGTCGAGCGTCCCGCCTGCACGATGCGGGCGACCGTACCGCCGCAACCCGGCGTGCGGCAAGCCTCCCCTTCCCGGTCATAGACGGAAAAGGAATGCTGGAAATAGCCGAGCGATCCGTCGGCCTGGATATGATCTTTCAGCGACGAGCCGCCCGCGGCGATGGCATCGGCAATGACCTCGCGGATTGCAACGGTCAGGCCCTGCAGTTCCGGCTTCGACCCACCTTGGCTGTCGACGAGGGCGCCTGCCGGCTTCAGCGGCGACAGGCCTGAACGCCAGAGCGCCTCGCACACATATATATTGCCGAGGCCGGCAATATTCTTCTGGTCGAGCAAGGCTACCTTCAGCGGTTGCGCCTTTCCGGCAAAGCGTGCCGCCAGATAGGCGGCGTCGAGCGCGTTGCCGGTCGGCTCTTCCCCGAGTGCGCGGAAGAAGGCGTGGGCCGCCACCGTGTCCCGTCGGGCGAGATCCATGAAACCGAAACGGCGCGGATCGTTATAGATGACACGGGCGGGGCCGACGGCACCTTCCAGATGGAAGATCACATGATCGTGCTTCTCATCCTTGGCGCGTGGGTGGTGAAATTCGTCCGGCGTTTCTGGCAGCGCGCCCTGTTCGATACGGAACGAACCTGACATGCCGAGATGGGCAATGATGACGTCACCGGCCTCCAGATCGATCATCAGATATTTTGCCCGGCGCGACAGCGAGACGATGCGCTGACCGGCAACGGTGGCTGCAAAATTGACAGGGAAGGGAAAACGCAGATCCGGCCGACGCAGTTCTGCACTGACGAGGAGCGCGCCTTCCATGGTCGGCGCCAGACCCCGTTTTACCGTTTCGACCTCCGGCAGTTCCGGCATGCGTCGTCTCCTTCTTTCTTAACCACCACACGCCCGGCATTCTTAACCACCATAAGCCCGGCCGTTGGCATTTCCTTGGCGGGCTACTTATCCTATAGGGGTGCGCTATGCCGCAGCCATGGCCCTGCCCCCGAGATAGCGCGGGTCGGACGATTTCGCTATGGTGCCGGAAAAATTGGTTCAGGTGGAGTTCTTCGTATGACGGATCAGCGGGTATCGGCCAATGGCGGAATGGAAACCTCCTTCGGTTTCCGCAACGTCGGTACGGGCGAAAAGCAGCCGCTCGTCAACGACGTCTTCCATAAGGTGGCCAAGCGCTACGACATCATGAACGACGTGATGTCGGCCGGGCTGCACCGCGCCTGGAAGGATGCGATGATTGCCGCGCTCAATCCGCCGCGCCGCGAGGGCTACAGGACGCTCGACGTCGCCGGCGGCACCGGCGACATCGCCTTCCGCATCATCGAAGCCTCCGACCGCAAGGCGCATTCGACGGTTCTCGACATCAACGGCTCGATGCTCGCCGTCGGCGCGGAACGGGCGGAAAAGAAGAAGCTTTCGGCCAATCTCGATTTTGTCGAGGCCAATGCTGAGGAACTGCCGTTCGACGCGAATTCCTTCGACGCCTATACGATCGCCTTCGGCATCCGCAACGTCCCGCGTATCGATGTCGCGCTCAAAGAAGCCTATCGTGTGTTGAAGCGCGGCGGGCGACTGCTGGTGCTCGAATTCTCCGAAGTGGAGATGCCGCTTCTCGACCGTTTCTACGATGCATGGTCGTTCAACGCGATCCCGAAATTCGGCAAGCTGATCACCGGCGACGAAGCGCCCTATCAGTATCTGGTGGAATCGATCCGCAAGTTCCCGAACCAGCGCGATTTTGCCGCCATGATCAAGGAGGCGGGCTTCTCGCGCGTCTCCTTCACCAATTACACCGGCGGCATCGCAGCGCTGCATTCCGGCTGGAAAATCTGATCTTATGAGCACAGCTGGAGCATATGTCCGCCTCGTGCGGATCGGCTGGGTTCTCGTGCGCGAAGGCGTCGTCTCGGCGGTCCCGACCGAACACCTGCCGCCCTTTGCCCGTTTCGCCCAGAAGGCAGCCGGGCTTTTCGCCCGCCGCAAGGTGCTAGGCGAGGAGCGCAGCGACCGGCTGTCGCGCGCCGTTGCACGCCTCGGCCCCTCCTATGTGAAAATCGGCCAGTTCCTGGCAACCCGCCCCGACGTCGTCGGCGCGGAATTTGCCGCTGACCTGTCGCTGCTGCAGGACCAGATGGCGACCTTTCCGCAAAGCGAAGCCAAGGCCGCGATCGAGGGATCGCTCGGCCGCAAGGTCGAAGACCTCTACGCCGAATTTTCCCTGCCGATGGCGGCCGCCTCGATCGCCCAGGTTCATCCGGCCATCGTCATGCGCGACGGCCGGCCCGACAAGGTTGCCGTCAAGGTCATCCGCCCCGGCATCCGCCAGCGTTTTGCCTCCGATATCGAGGCGATGTATCTCGTCAGCCACATGCAGGAGCGTTTCCTGCCCTATACGCGGCGGCTGAAACCGGTCGAGGTCACCAAGACGCTAGAGCAGACGACCAAGATCGAAATGGATCTTCGGTTGGAAGCAGCCGCCCTTTCCGAACTCGGCGAGAACACCAAGGAAGATTCCGGCTTTCGCGTACCGAAGGTCGATTGGGAACGCACCGGCCGCGACGTCGTCACCATGGAATGGATCGACGGCGTCAAGATGTCGGATATCGACGGGCTGAAGGCGGCGGGCCACGATCTCGACGCGCTGGGCGACACCCTGATCCAGTCCTTTCTCCGCCACACATTGCGCGACGGCTTCTTCCACGCCGACATGCATCAGGGCAACCTGTTCGTCGACGATGCCGGCCATATCGTCGCCGTCGACATGGGCATCGTCGGCCGTCTCGGCAAGAAGGAACGCCGCTTCCTCGCCGAGATCCTGTTCGGCTTCATCACCCGCGACTACCAGCGCGTCGCCGACGTGCATTTCGAGGCAGGCTACGTGCCGTCGCATCATGATGCCGCGAGCTTCGCCCAGGCGATCCGCGCCATTGGCGAGCCGATCCACGGCCAGCCGGCCGAGACCATCTCGATGGCAAAGCTGCTGACGCTTCTGTTCGAGGTGACCGAGCTCTTCGACATGCAGACACGGCCGGAACTGGTCATGCTGCAGAAGACCATGGTCGTCGTCGAGGGCGTCGCGCGCACGCTCAATCCGCGTTTCAACATGTGGAAAGCATCCGAGCCTGTGGTCGGCAAGTGGATCCGCGACAATCTCGGACCGAAGCGCATCGTCACCGACCTGCGCGACGGCCTGCACGCGGCCCTTCGTCTGGCCGAAGCAGCACCGGAAATCGCCGCCCGCACGGAAAAATTCTCCAGCGAGATCATGGCCATGAGCGAAAACGGCCTACGGTTCGACGCCGAGACGGCGCATGCCATCGGCAAGGCCGAGGCACGCCACACGCGCTCCGGCCGCCTGGCGCTGTGGCTGATTGCCGCCACGCTCGTCTATATCGCCTGGCAGGTGACCTGAGCGCCACCGGCAATCCGGTCGCCGAACCGGCTTGCAATTCCACTGCCGCTTGTTATCGTTCCGACATGGACAATCGTTCGATGATCGCAATGGTGCTTTGCACGCATATCCAGGGGTGTGCGGGAGACCACGTGCGTTAAACGGACTGTCCCCCGACCAACCCTGCCGAGGCGAGCAGGGTTTGGTCCTGTTTCCTCGGTGCCAGCGAGCTGATGAGGAAACAATGACCGAAGCCACCCCCTCCCCGACACTCAGGATTCGAGCGGCGCGCGTCGTCGACTGGGAAGCGATCGCCGCACTTATGAGCCAGCCGGGCATCCGCTCCGGCACGCTCAGACTGCCCTATTCGACACCGGAGCAGACGCGCAAGTGGATGGAGGGCCTGTCGGAGGACAACACTGTGATCGTGGCCGAGCGCGACGGCCGCATCGTCGGCATGGCCGGTCTGCACCGCAATAAGGGGCGCCGGCATCACTCCGCCGTGCTCGGCATCAGCGTCGATGACAACCACCGCGGCGAAGGCATCGGTAAGACACTTCTTACATCTCTGATCGATGCTGCCGATAACTGGCTTGGGATCAGCCGCATCGAGCTGACCGTCTTTACCGACAACGAAGCGGCAATCGCGCTTTATCACAAGACCGGCTTCGAACCCGAAGGCACGCACAGGGCCTATGCTCTGCGCAATGGCGTGCTGGCCGACGTGCTGGCGATGGCGCGCATTCGCGCCTGATCGCGGCCGGACCATGCGTCCGGGTGGTGAGGAAGAGGTGGCAGGGCTTTCGGTTCTGCCGCCGGCTGCAACCATGTTCCATCCGGAACTGCGAATAAGCAGACGACATGCGATCTTCTCCCCATGGATGACGGGAGTTCATCCCTGGAGGAGAGAACACCATGCGCAAGATCATCATCGCCGCGGCCGTCGCAATCACCGCAGCCGTTTCCTTTGCCGCGCCGTCACAGGCTGGCGGTGTGACGATCGGCTTCAGCAACGGCGCCTACGGCCATGGCTGGAGCGGCCAGATCGGCTATGTCGACGGCTATTACGGTGGCTACTACGACGAGTATCGCCCCTATTGCTTCATCAAGAAAGTCAGGCGCTACGATCACTACGGCAATGTCTACTACGAGCGTATCCGCATCTGCCGTTAATAATAGCAAGGGGCGAGGGACACGAGGCCCGGCCGGTTTCCGGCCGGGCTTTTCGACGTCTGGCGCTCATCACCTTCATCCGAATTGCCGGTTCCCATCCGCTTACCCCATTGACGCCGCGTCGCTGCCGGGCTCCAAAAGCAGCAACGCAAATCGCATGGGAAGGTAGACCGTCATGGATCTCGGCATCACAGGCAAGAAGGCGCTCGTGCTCGGCGGCAGCAAGGGGCTTGGACGCGGCATCGCCGAAGCACTCGCGGCTGAAGGCGTTGCCGTCGCGGTGACCGGTCGCGACGCAACTACGGCCGAAAAGGTCGCAGCAGAGCTCAGTTCGAGCGCCCGCGGTTTTGCGCTCGATCTTTCCAAGCCCGAAAGCCTCGACGCGCTGCTCGATCGGCTCGCCGCCGATTTCGGCGCGATCGACATTCTCATCCTGAATGGCGGCGGGCCGCCGCCGTCGCTTGCGTCCACCATCGAGCCGGAGTTCTGGCGGACGCAGTTCGAGACCATGGTGCTCGCCGGCATGCGCATCACCGGCCGGGTTCTGCCCGGCATGAGGGAGCGCGGTTTCGGCCGCATCATTGCCGTCGCTTCGACCAGCATCCGCGAGCCGATCCCGGGCCTGACCGCCTCCAACGCGCTTCGAAGCGCTGTTGCCGGCTGGCTGAAGACGCTGGCCGGCGAAGTCGCCGCCGACGGCGTGACCGTCAACATGCTGTTGCCGGGGCGGCTTGCGACCGACCGCACCTTGGGCTTCGACCGCATGGACGCCGAGAACGAAGGCGTCGATATCGCCACGGTTGCCGCGCGCAGCCAGGCGGATATTCCAATCGGCCGCTATGGAACGCCGGCGGAATTCGGCGCTGCCGCCGCATTTCTCGCGGGCCGGCCCGCGGCCTATGTCACGGGCGTGGCACTTCCCGTCGACGGCGGTCTCAGCCGATCGATGCTCTGAGTTGCCGCGTCAGTCCGCCCTGCCCCTCCCTTGAAAATACAAGCGACCGGCTCAAGGCGGTCATTTATTATTGCATCGTGCGTCAGACATGGCGTTCAGAAGCTTCAATTTCGCAGGTGAACTTCACCGCAAATTGATGCTGGTTTCAGGGGTTATGCAGTAAAACCTGCAGCCGGGCGCCGTTTGCCCGGCTGACCATACGACTGGCCAAACGACTGGCTAAACGACTGGAATGACCCCCATGAACTCACCATCGACCGGGTGGCTGCTCGGGATTGCACTCTTCGCCTCAGCCCTTCTTCCCGCCGCTGCAGGAGCCGCCATGCTTGAAAAGGAAATGATTGCCGCAGCTTCGGCCGGCAACGCCGCCGAACTGCGCGAATTGATCAAGCGCGGAGCAACGCTCGACGCGCGTGACGCAAGCGGCGCGACCGCTCTGCTCGTCGCCACACACGAAAACCGCATCGACGCTGCCCGCGCGCTCATCGAAGCCGGCGCGGATGTCAATGCGAAGGACAAGATCGAGGACAGTCCCTACCTCTATGCTGGCGCGCGCGGCCATCTCGAAATCCTGAAGCTGACGCTTGCCAACGGCGCCGACCTCAAAAGCACCAACCGTTACGGCGGCACGGCGCTGATCCCTGCGGCAGAACGCGGCCACGTCGAAACGGTGAAGACGCTGATCGAGGCGGGCGTCGATGTCGATCACGTCAACCGGCTGGGCTGGACGGCGCTGATCGAAGCCATCATTCTCGGCACCGGCGGCGAAAAGCATACGGAGATCGTGCGATTGCTGATCGACGCGGGCGCGAACGTCAATCTTGCCGATGGCGAGGGCGTGAGCCCATTGAGCCACGCCCGGCAGCGCGGCTATGGCCGGATTGAAAAGCTGCTTACCGCCGCCGGCGCCCGTTGAAATCGGAGGGGACATGAAGCAGGAAAGACGCTTTCTCGGCGAGGCTGTCGCCCTTGCCCGCGCCAATGTCGAAAAAGGTGGCCGTCCCTTCGGCGCGGTTGCCGTTCGCAACGGCGAGGTTATCGCCAGCGGCGTCAACGAGATGCTTGAAACCGGCGATCCGACATCGCATGCCGAGATGAATGCCCTTCGCCTGGCGGCAAAGCGCCTCGGGTCTCCCCGTCTTGAAGGCGTTGCGATCTATGCCAGCGGCCAACCCTGCCCGATGTGCATTGCGGCCATGCGCATGGCCGGCATCACCGAGATCGCCTACGCCCACTCGAATGCCGACGCCGAACCCTACGGGCTGTCGACGGCGGCAGTCTATGCCGAACTGGCAAAACCCCTTGGCGAACAGTCGATGCGCTTTCGCCATGTGCCGGTCGACGATAACGACCTGGCACCGCTCTATGCGGAATGGCAGCATCGTCAAAAAGAGGGCTGACAAGCGGCCGGCACCGGTCAAGCCCAGCCACAGCTTGGGCAGCCCCCTGCGGCGGCCACTGCCAGCGCCGGCCGGTGGTGCCTCCGACGGGCGGACGGGCACGGCAAAGGCAGTGAGGCGCCGGAACAACCCGCCTGCTCACGCCGACCGACGGTGTCTCGACAACCAGAGCCCTTGCCGAACACACGCGGCGAGTGTAATCGCGAAGGTGAGATTGCCCTCTCCTCCCTGCCGCCCAGCGTTCCTCGGAGAACGTCGGCGGCCCAGCCCGCGGGTGCTGCGATGAATGCCTTTTCCGAACGCACGGGCCGCCTGGTGGCGCTGCTTCTCATCGCCGGCTCCGGCGTGGTGACGATCGCCAAGGGCATGAGCCTGACCTTCCTCGCGATCCGCCTGCAGCGGGATTTTGGCCTTACCCCGGCAGGTATCGGCGTCCTGATTGGCGCGGGCCCCCTGCTCGGCGCGATCATCAGCCCGTTTGCCGGCAGCCTGTCCGATCGCATCGGCCGAACGGGTGTGCTGACCATAGCGCTCTTCATGGCCGGACTGGCGCTGGCGGGGCTCGGGCTGGCGCACTCGATCGCCGCCTTCGCGCTGGCGCATATCGTCTCTGCGGTTGCCGCCGCCGTCTATGAACCGGTTTCGCGCGCATTGATGAGCGATGCCGCGCCAGCGCATCTGCGCCTGCGGGTATTCTCCTGGCGCTATCTGGCGATCAATGCCGGCTGGGCCGTCGGGCCGTTGATCGGCGTCTGGGTCGGCGCTGCCTATTCGACCCTATTCATCATTGCCGGCATCATGCATGCGGCCTTCGGCCTCGTGCTGTTCTTCACCGTGCCGGAAGCGAGCAACAGACGGGCGGTCGAGACGGGACCGGGGTCCAACACCACGGGCGGCTGGCGCGGGCTTGTCGCTGCCTTGCGCGACCGCCGACTGATCTTCTTCGTCATCGGCGGCACCCTGCTTTTGGCCGTTCATGGTCAATGGTCGGTGACATTGTCGCAATATCTCAACACCGGCTTCGAGGATGGCGTCACCCTGTTCGCGCTGCTGGTTTCGACCAACGCAGCAACGGTGCTCGTCGCCAGCACGCCCGCCCGCTTCGTCATTGAAAGGATCGGCGCGCTCAAGGCGCTGTCGCTCGGCTGCCTGCTGTTCCTGCTTGGTGAAATCGGCTTTGCAGCCTCGTCCGGCGTCGAAATGCTGGTCGCCTCGATGATCCTCTTCACCATCGGCGAGGTGCTCGTCGTGCCCTCGGAATATGTGCTGGTCGACGGCAGGATGCCGGCAATCGCGGCACCTATTTCGGCGCCCATTCACTGTCCACCGTCGGCAATTTCCTTGGGCCGCTCATCGGCGGCCTTGCACTCGGCGCAAGCGGCGGCGCCGGCATGTTCCTGCTGTTCGCGCTGCTTTCAGCGGCAAGCGCGCTCCTGTTTGCAATCGGCCATTCCATGCCGCCGCCCCGCCGGCACGCACCGATGCGCTCGATGGCAGCGCCGTCGGCCGAGATCTCATGCGCTTCGGTCAATTCGCCTAGGGCCGGAGGCAGCATTGCCCCACGCAGGGGTGGTATTCGTGTTCACAATCATCATGCTTGGGCTCATCGATCGCCTCCCTGGTGCGACACGAGATCGCCGCAGGGCAGCGCTGCCGCCGCTTTTTCTTGCCAACCGGAAGCGCTACCATCGCCTCGTCTGCGTGATCACCGTCACCATTTCGTCACTGGCACAGCCTAAGCACCGCGTCGAAACAGGAGTGAATACAAGATCATGACCACCGCCACCGAACAAACCGTCCTCAAGCGATCGATCGCCGCCACCATCGTCGTCGGCGCGACAGGCGTGCTGTTCGGCCTGTTGTCCGGATCGGTGTCGATCGTGTTCGACGGGGTGTTTTCCGTCGTCGACGCCGCCATGACGCTGCTGGCGCTGGGAGTGACGCGGCTGATCCCACGGGAAAGCAGCCGCTTTCAAATGGGCTTCTGGCATATCGAGCCGATGGTCCTGCTGTTAAACGCCGGCCTACTCACGACGCTCTCCTTCTACGCCCTTATCAACGCCGTCGACTCGCTGCTGTCGGGCGGCCGCGAACTCGCCTTCGACTGGGCGATCGCCTATGCCGCCGTCGTCGTCGTCATCTGCATCGTGATGTTCATCTACGGGCGGCGGGCGAACCGCACGATCGGCTCGGAATTCCTGGCGTTGGATGTGCGTGCCTGGGCGATGTCGGGCACGATTACCGCAGCCCTGCTTGTTGCTTTCGTGGTCGCCGCGATGCTGAAGGGCACCGCCTATGAAGACTGGACGCCCTATGCCGACCCGGCAATTCTGGTGGTTCTGACACTTTGCCTGATCCCGCTTCCGCTGAAGACCGTCTATGCCGCGCTGAAGGAAATCTTCCTAGTCGCCCCGGCGGAACTGGACGAGAAAGTGCGCGAGGCAGCGCGCAATGCCGCCAGCCGCCACGGCTTTGCCGATTATCGCACATACGTCGCCAAGGTCGGCAGGGCCCGGCTGATCGAGATCTACCTGATCGGATCGGCCGAAACCCGGGTGGATACGCTTGCGAGCCTCGATGCGATCCGCGCCGAGATCGGCGCGGAAATCGGCGAGGCCGGGCGCGATCGCTGGCTGACGATCGCCTTTACCGGCGACGTGAAATGGGCGCAGTAGCGCCCACTGCCGGCGTGCCGCCCGAAATCATCCGCCTTTAACGAACGTTCGAGCGACGACCTGCCGACGGGGTCGTCAGATCGATCCGGCGCGTTATGCCGATCGCCTCCAGAAACGCCTCGTCGTGGCTGACGACGATGAGCGCCCCGTCGAAAGCCCGCAGTCCCGCCTCCACCGTCTCGATGGAATCGATATCGAGATGGTTGGTCGGCTCGTCGAGAATCAGGAGATCAGGCGGGCTCTCGCCGCTAAGCACGCAGGCGAGCCCCGCACGCAGCATCTGCCCGCCACTCAGGCTGGAGACGCGCTGCAGTGCCGCGTCGGCGCGGAACATGAACCGCGCGAGCGCCGCCCGACAGGCGTTTTCGCCGGCGCCGGGATGGAGCCGGCGGAAGTTGTCGCGGATCGACACCTGCGGATCGAGCAGGCTCACCTGTTGATCCAGAATGGCAAAGTCCGTCAGAACCCGAACCTGACCCGACCAGGGAGCAAGCTTGCCTGACATCAGCGACAGAAACGTCGTCTTGCCTGAACCGTTGCGGCCGGTGATCGCCACCCGCTCCGGCCCGGCAATCGTCAGCGACAGATTGGCGAGCACCGGACGGTCCGGGATATAACCGGCGCTGACATCATCGACCTGAAGAACGGCACGGCCGGGCGGCAGCCCGGTCGAAGGCAGCCGGACCGAAAACGGCTGGAGGATCTCGATGCGTTCGCGGGCGGCGGCAAGATCGCCGAGCGCCTGATCGCGTCGCCGCTCGGAAAGCCGCGCGTTGTCGCCCGCCGTCTTTTCGCTGCGCTCCTTCTTCGCATCGAGCAGCAGAAGCGGCTCGTCACCTTTGGCGCGCTTTCTGCGGCCGGCGCTATCCTTTCGGGCCTTGCGCTCCGCGAGCTCCTGCGTCTTGCGGTCGACCTCCGCAAGGCGTCGTTCCGCGTCGGCAAGATCGTGCCGGGCCGATGCGAGTTCGATCGCCTTGCGCTCGCGATAGTGGCTCCAGTTGCCGCCGTAGCTGGTGGCGCCGAGAGAGGTGAGTTCGACGATCACATCCATCGTGTCGAGAAGCTCGCGATCGTGGCTCACGACGATGGCGCCGCCACGCCAGTTCGCCATCAGCTCGATCACTGCCTCGCGCCCGGCGCGGTCGAGATTGTTGGTGGGTTCGTCGAGCAGGATGAAATCGGGATCGGCAAAGACCAATGCCGCCAGCTTGGCACGGGTCAGCTGCCCGCCGGATAGCGATGAGAGCGGCGTCTGCGCTTCTGCCTCCAGCCCGAGGCGAGCGAGCGCTGCGGCCAGTCGCGCCTCCAGCGTCCAGTCGGCAATCGACAGCTCGTCGATGCTGGCGGTGCCTTCCTCCGCTCGGCGTAGAAGCGCCAGCGCATCGGCAATGCCGAAGAGGTCGGCGACGCTCTCCTGTTCGGCGACCTGCACCGTCTGGCGCAGGATGCCGAGGCTGCCGTCGACCGAGACTGTGCCGGCCTGCGGCTGGAGTGTTCCCGCAATCAGCTTCAGCAGCGTGCTTTTGCCGACGCCATTGCGCCCGACAAGGCCAGAGCGCGCCGGGCCGAACGTCAGGCTCAGGTCGGAAAAGAGGCTGCGGCCGTCAGGCGTTGACCAGGTGAGATGGGAGAGCGAGATCGAAACAGGCATGGATACGGATTTCCCTGATGGCAAAAAGAGTGGGCTTTGCTGTCAGGTGGAAATCCATCGATGCGTGTATCCTGTGGTAATTTCTATCGATGCAAAGATAACATCGATCGTGTTTTCTTCAAGGCAAGGATGCCATAGCCGCTCGCCGCGAACCGTGAGCACTTGGTCGCCGCTCAGTCTGGAAACATCCTTGGCGCCCGTGCAACCGGCATTCTGCTTGCTTTGAAGCCAGATCCGGCCGCGTTCGGCACTGATCGATTGGAGATGGTATTGGAACACAGTGTGGGCGGCACACGAGCGTGGTCGCCCGGTCTGGAGCAGATGGTACCGCCTTTGGACGATTACCAGACGAGACCGTTCAGCGTGATCAGCGCGATCACCAGCAGGGACAGGATGAGCGACATCTTGATTGCGGCAAGCGCGTAGTCATAGCGGCGAATATGCATTGCAAAGGTATGAAGCATGGCATTCTCCCTGGCGTCGAAATGCCCGACGGCCGTTGGGGCCGGGCCACGCGATCGCCTGCGTGTCATCTTATGAGGTGCGGGAGGCCCGCGCGGAAATCTGGAGCGGCATCCGCGACGCGTTTTGGCTGCTGAGGACGGCAGATCCGAAGGTCGACAGCTATTGGACCAGGGGCAGCCGACTTTCGACACGGCTGTGGTGCAAGTCCATGAGTCGGGCCAGGATTGCCTCGCCCTCTTCGCGATCAAGCGCCGGGTATCGCACTCGGACGGCATCCCGAAAAACATCGGCAACCATCGGGAATTCCTCGGGAAGGATCGGTCGCCCACGAAATCCGTCGATGGGGTGCATCACGCGATCTCCTCAGTTGGGGCGAAAGCGTAACGATCTCTCAGCCACCGACGCCCGTTCGATCGGTCGATGATGGATGCACTATGCGCCTTCGGCAGTGAGATACCAAGGGATATTCGCCGCTAGAAAGGGAACGCGGCCAGGCGCGCCATCTGGATCGGGTGATCTGCTGCCGGCGCGCAAGGATCGCCGAACGCCCCTCCAGGCGTGCGCCGCCACGGCTGCAATTGTGGCGTTCGGCCAGACACGTTGCGCCCGATGAAACGCTCAAGTAGGGTCGCTGCAACCGCGTCCCTCCGCCGGCGAAGCCGTCGAAAGGGATGCTGTTGAACACCATGGCTGAACCGGAAAGAACTCCGGTTAAGAAGGCGGCCGCAAGGCTGGGACGCAATGACACTGTCGGGCAAACGCATTCTCCTGATCATCTCCGGCGGCATTGCGGCCTATAAGAGCCTGGACCTTATCCGCCGGCTGCGCGAGCGCGGCGCCAGCGTCCGGCCAGTCATGACATCAGGTGCGCAACAGTTCGTGACACCGCTTGCCGTCGGCGCGCTTTCCGCCTCGCATGTCTATCTCGAGCTGTTTTCGCGCGAGGACGAACAGGATGTCGGCCATATCCGGCTGGCGCGCGAATGCGATCTGATCGTCGTCGCCCCTGTTACCGCCGACCTGATGGCGAAGATGGCGAACGGTCATGCCGACGATCTCGCCTCGACCATCCTGCTGGCCACCGACCGTCCGGTGCTGGTCGCGCCGGCGATGAACCCGAAGATGTGGGCGCACCCGGCAACCCGGCGCAACCGCGCGACGCTCGCCGCCGACGGCATCCATTTCATCGGCCCTGAAGCCGGCGAAATGGCGGAGAGCGGCGAGGCCGGAGAAGGACGGATGAGCGAGCCGCTGGCGATCGTCGCTGCCGTCGAAAACCTGCTTGCAGGCGGCGCGAAGCCACTTGCCGGACGCAAGGCGGTCGTCACATCCGGCCCGACGCATGAGCCGATCGACCCGGTGCGCTACATCGCCAACCGCTCGTCGGGCAAGCAGGGCCACGCCATTGCCGCGGCGCTCGCCAGGCTCGGCGCGGATGTGACGCTGGTGTCCGGCCCTGTGACGATCCCCGACCCCACAGGTGTCAACGTGATCCATGTCGAGCGCGCCGAGGAAATGCGCGATGCAGTGCTTGCCGCCCTTCCCGCCGACGTTGCGGTGATGGTCGCGGCCGTTGCCGACTGGCGGGTGGCAAGTGCGGCCGGCAACAAGATCAAGAAGAAGCCGGGCGAAGCGCCGCCACCGCTTCAATTGGCCGAGAACCCGGACATCCTCAAGACGGTCGGCCACCATGCAAACCGGCCGAAGCTGGTCGTCGGCTTTGCCGCCGAGACGGAGAACGTCGCCGACAACGGCCGCTCGAAGCTCGAGCGCAAGGGTGCCGATTACATTCTCGCCAACGACGTCTCGCCGGCAACCGGCATCATGGGTGGCGATCGCAACCGGGTGAAGCTGATCTCGGCCGACGGCAACGACGACTGGCCGGAGATGGACAAGGAAGCGGTTGCCGAAAAATTGGCGGCGCTGATTGCGGCTGAGCTGGAGCGAAGAGAACAGGGTTGATCAATCGCCGTACCTGGCCAAAAAGCCCCTCACCCTAACCCTCTCCCCGCAGGCGGGGCGAGGGAACGTGCCCTGTGTGGATGAAGCATCCGCAGCAAAAGGAACGCGCGAGTGCGGCGTATCCCTTCTCCCCGTGAAAACGGGGAGAAGGTGGCGGCAGCCGAATGAGGGGCCGCTCACTGCCCACCGATATGCTGAAAGCCTCAGGCCGAACGGTGCTTGCGTACCGGCGCGCCCTGCGTCGAGAACAGCCTGACATCGACGCCGTTTTCGCCGACGATCACGGCCGTGCCGTCAGGAATTTCGACCCAGGCGCCGTCGTCGTCGTTGAGCGGTTCGGAGACAAGACAGTAACCGCCGCTCGGGCCCATGGGTGCTGCGTAGAGCGTCGGCGCCTTCCAGTCGGAGGCATAGCGCACCGCATAAAGATCGTTGCCGTCAGAGAAGGCGGCGGTGAAGCGCACCAGAACCTGGCGCTCCAGATGTTCGGCAAGCTGTTCGATGAAGGCCAGCGCTTCGGCGATCGCGCCGAGCGGATTGTGGTCGAGACCAAACTGCATGGCGAGCAGGAACAGGAGTTCGGAATCCGTCGTGCCGGTGCGGGCCGAATAGAGGTCGTTGTCGAGCATGCTCTCCATCGGCCGGCGCAGATGTTCGAAGTCGCCGATCTGGCCGTTGTGCATGAAGGACCAGCGCCCGAAGACGAAGGGATGGCAGTTGTCGCGCCGGGTGCCGCCACCGGTCGACGCCCGCACATGGGCGAGGAACAGCGGCGAGCGGATCTGGCGGGCAATGCTCTTCAGATTGCAGTCGGACCAGGCGGGGAGAATGTCGCGGTAGCGCCCAGGTTCCGGATGGTCGCCGTACCAGGCAATGCCGAAGCCGTCGCCGTTGGTCGCCGTCTTTGCCCGCGTGGCGCAATGGGACTGCTCGATCAGCGAGTGCGCCGGAGAGGTCACCAGTTCCTCGAGATAGAGCGGCTCCCCGCGATAGGCTGCCCAGCGGCACATGCTGAAATCACTCCGGTTTCGCACCGTTCATACGGATGCGATTCGTTAACCATGAGCGATGTTCCGACGAAACATGGTAAAAATGCGTTAACAAATTCATCCAGGCTCTGCCGGGACCGTATTCTCGGCCACCCGATCGCGCTGTCTCGACAGAAACATCAACCAAGGCGCCTCCATAGACCTCCAATATATTTTCGAACAAATATTCCATGTTGACAAATCTTGCACATTTCATTTCATTCCGAGCCACGACACGGTCGTTGACCCCGGAGGAATGGCATGAGCAGCAAGAAGAAACTGGGTGTGGGCCTGATTGGCACGGGCTTCATGGGCAAGGCGCATGCGCTCGGCTTTACCATCGCCGCGCGGGTGTTCGATCTGCCCTTCGAGCTTGACCTGGTTTCGGTTGCCGATGTGACCACCGAAAGCGCGGAAAACGCCCGCCGGCGTCTCGGCTTTCGCAAGGCGACGGCGGACTGGCGCGAACTTTTGACCGACCCCGACATCGACATCATCGACATTACCACGCCGAACCTTCTGCACAAGGAGATGGCGTTGGCGGCCATTGCCCATGGCAAACATGTCTATTGCGAAAAGCCGCTGGCGCCGATGGTCACTGACTGCGCCGAAATGGTCGCGGCTGCGGAAAAGGCCGGCGTCACGACCCAGGTCGGTTTCAACTACCTGAAAAACCCGCTGATCTTCCTCGCCAAGGACATCATCGAGAGCGGCGAGATCGGCGAGATCCGCTCCATGCGCGGCGTCCATGCCGAAGACTTCATGGCCGATGCCTCGGTGCCGTGGGGCTGGCGGCTGAACCCGGCCAGCGGCGGCGGCGCGCTTGCCGATATCGGCAGCCACATCATCGCCTCCATGCGTCACCTCGTCGGGCCGATCAAATCGGTGCTTGCCGAAACCATCATCCAGATCCCTGAGCGCCCCGTCTCTGCCGGCGCCAGCGAGATGCGCGCCGTCGAGGTCGACGACATCACCCGCGCCTTCGTGCGCTTCGAAAACGGCGCGACCGGCAGCTTCGAGGCCAACTGGATCGCCACCGGCCGCAAGATGCAGCACGATTTCGAGATCTACGGCTCCAAGGGCAGCATCGTCTTCACGCAGGAGCGCCTGAACGAGATCCGCGTCTACTCCACCGGCGACGATATTCGCAGCCGCGGCTTCCGCACCATCTGGGCCGGGCCCGAGCATCCGCCCTACGGCGCCTTCTGCGTGGCACCCGGCCACCAGATCGGCTTCAATGATCTGAAGGCCATCGAGGTGAACGAGTTCCTTGAGGCGATCGCCAAGGGCAAACCGCCATCGACCGATTTCCGCGAGGGTTATGAGGTGCAGAAGGTGCTCTCGGCCACCTATCAATCGGCAAAGACCAACGAATGGGTCCAGATCGGCTGACGAAAAGTCGGAATGGAAAAGGCGGCAAAAAATGGAATGCCTGTTCTATCCCAGCCGCCGCTATTCGATTAGTGTGAGGTCACTAGAGAACACGGGTCAGACTGGAGACAGACAAGAATGGCAACGCCTGAAACGACGACGGAGGTCCCGCAGGATTTCGAAGCGCTGAAGGCGGTCATTCTGGAGCGAAAGGCGCAGCTGCCGAAACGGTTGAAGCAGGTGGCCGCCTATTCGCTTGACAATCCCGACGAGATTGCCTTCGGCACCGCCGCAAGCATCGCCACCTCGGCCGACGTCCAGCCGTCGACCCTGGTGCGCTTTGCCCAGCACTTCGGCTTCGAGGGCTTCTCCAGCCTGCAACAGATTTTCCGCGCCCGCCTGCGCGAGCGCACGCCTGGCTACGAAGACCGGCTGAAGGCACTGAGCGAGAACGAACACAGCAAGCTCGAGAGCGGCTCGATCTTCAACGGCTTCGTCGCCGCCGCCCACCGCTCGCTCGACAACATCGCAACCTCGGTCGACCCGGAAGCCTTTGAGCGCGCGGTCGACATCCTCGCCAAGGCCGAGACGGTCTATCTGATCGCCAAGCGCCGCTCCTATCCGATCTCCAGCTACATGGCCTATGCCTTCGGCAAGCTGAAGGTGAAATACCAGCTGGTCGGCACGGCCGCCGGCATCGATGACGACATGCTGGCGATGGCTGGCAAGAACGATGCCGCGTTTGCCGTCAGCTTCTCGCCTTACGCCTCCGAAAGCGCCACCCAGGCGCGGCTGCTTGCCGAGCGCAAGGTGCCGGTGGTGTCGCTGACCGACTCGGCGTTCTCGCCGCTGGCGGAATCTTCCAAGGTCTGGTTCGAACTGGTCGAGGCGGATCACGCCGGCTTCCGCTCGCTTTCCGCCAGCATGGCCTTCGCCATGGCGCTGACAGTCGCCATTGCCGAGAAGCGTCGCCGCCTGCTTGAAGAGACGAGGACGGAATAGAACGGATAGAATGAAAATTCTATATTGACGAAACGCCGGAATTTATGTTTCATACCTGCATCACCCACAGAACGAGAATGGTCGGGGCCGCAAAGGCGTCCGCGGGGAGGAAGCAGTGAGCCAGAACGTTTCGCCACAGGGAGCAAAGCCGCTCGACCTCATCACCATAGGCCGGGCATCGGTCGACCTCTATGGCCAGCAGATCGGCACCCGGCTTGAGGACGTTGCGAGCTTTGCCAAATCGGTCGGCGGCTGCCCCTGCAACATCTCCGTCGGCACCGCGCGGCTCGGGTTGAAGTCGGCGCTTTTGACCCGCGTCGGCGACGAGCAGATGGGCCGTTTCATTCGTGAGCAGCTGACCCGCGAAGGCGTCGAGACCCGCGGCATGGTAACCGACCCGGAGCGCCTGACGGCGCTCGCCATCCTCGCCGTCGAGAACGACAAGTCCTTTCCGCTGCTGTTCTACCGCGACAACTGCGCCGACAATGCGCTGTGCGAAGACGACGTTTCTGAAGACTTCATTCGTTCGGCGCGGGCCATCCTGGTTTCCGGCACGCACTTTTCCAAGCCCAACACCGATGCGGCGCAGCGCAAGGCGATGCGTATCGCCAAGGAAAACGGCGCGAAGATCGTCTTCGACATCGACTACCGCCCGAACCTCTGGGGCCTTGCCGGCCATGATGCCGGCGAAAGCCGCTACATCGCCTCCGACCGCGTCTCGGCCCATCTGAAGACAGTTCTCGCCGACTGCGACCTGATCGTCGGCACCGAGGAAGAAGTGTTGATCGCGTCGGGCGAAAGCGACCTGCTGCAAGCGCTGAAGACGATCCGGGCGCTGTCCACGGCGACGATCGTCCTGAAGCGCGGCCCGATGGGCTGTATCGTCTATGACGGTCCGATTTCCGATAACCTCGAAGACGGCATCGTCGGCAAGGGTTTCCCGATCGAAGTCTACAATGTGCTCGGCGCCGGAGACGCCTTCATGTCCGGCTTCCTGCGCGGCTGGCTGAAGAACGAACCGCATGCGACCTCCGCGACCTGGGCCAACGCCTGCGGCGCCTTTGCCGTCTCCCGCCTGCTCTGCGCGCCTGAGATCCCGACCTGGACCGAGCTGCAGTTCTTCCTGGAGAAGGGCAGCAAGGAACGGGCGCTGCGCAAGGACGAGGCGATCAATCACGTGCATTGGGCGACCACGCGCCGCCGCGAAATCCCGCTGTTGATGGCGCTGGCGATCGACCATCGCAGCCAGCTGGAAGATGTGGCCGCCGGCAACCCGGAGCTACTTGCCCGCATCCCGGCCTTCAAGGTTCTGGCAGTCAAGGCGGCGGCACAGGTGGCGGCCGGCCGTTCCGGCTTCGGCATGTTGATCGACGACAAATACGGCCGCGACGCGCTTTATGCTGCCGGCGCCCACCGCGACTTCTGGATCGGCAAGCCGATCGAGCTTCCGGGCTCGCGGCCGCTGCAGTTCGAATTCAGCCAGGACCTCGGCAGCCGCCTGATCGACTGGCCGGTCGACCACTGCATCAAGGTGCTGTCCTTCTACCATCCGGACGACCCGGCCGAGATGAAAGCGACGCAGGTGGCCAAGCTGCGCTCGGCCTTCGAGGCGGCTCGCAAGGTCGGCCGCGAAATCCTGATCGAGATCATCGCCGGCAAACACGGCAAGCTCGACGACCAGACCATTCCGCGCGCGCTCAACGAGCTTTACGATGCCGGCCTCAAGCCCGACTGGTGGAAGCTCGAGCCGCAGGCAAGCCGCAGCGCCTGGGCAGCGATCGATGCGGTCATCGAAAAGCGCGATCCGCTCTGCCGCGGCGTCGTGCTGCTCGGCCTCGAAGCCCCCTACGAGGCGCTGAAGGACGGCTTTGCCGCGGCCCGCACATCGAAGACGGTCAAGGGTTTTGCCGTCGGCCGCACCATCTTTGCCGATGCCAGCAAGGCCTGGCTCGGCGGCACCATGACCGACGAGCAGGCGATCGCCGACATGGCCGGAAAATTCAAGGCGCTGGTGGATCTCTGGCTGCAACTGGGTGAAACAAAGGCGGCGTAGGATCGGCGGAGTCCTTAACTCGATTCCGATCTGAGAAATTATACAGTCGGCGAAACGGGACGATTTCGCCACGAGGAGGAAACAGAGTATGAGCCAGAAGACCGTGCGCCTGACCATGGCACAGGCCGTGGCGCGGTTCCTGACCCGCCAGATGACCGTCATCGACGGCAACAAGGTACCGATCTTCGGCGGCGTCTTCGCCATCTTCGGCCATGGCAACGTCGCCGGCGTCGGCGAGGCGCTGCACGGCATCAAGGATACGCTGCCCACCTACCGCGCCCAGAACGAGCAGGGCATGGCCAATGCCGCGATCGCCTTTGCCAAGGCGAGCTTCCGCCGCCGCTTCATGGCCTGCACCACCTCGATCGGCCCCGGGGCGCTGAACATGGTGACGTCGGCAGCCCTTGCCCACGTCAACCGCCTGCCCGTTCTTTTCCTGCCCGGCGATGTCTTCGCCAATCGAAGGCCCGATCCGGTGCTGCAGCAGGTGGAAGGTTTTGCCGACGGCACGATCTCGGCCAACGACTGCTTCCGTCCGGTTTCGCGCTATTTCGACCGCATCACCCGGCCGGAGCAGATCATCCCGGCGCTGCGTCGCGCCATGCAGGTTTTGACGGATCCGGCCGATTGCGGCCCGGTCACGCTCTCGCTTTGCCAGGACGTGCAGGCGGAAGCCTATGACTATCCGGAAGCCTTCTTCGACGAGAAGGTCTGGTCTTCGCGCCGCATCGAGCCCGATGCCGATGAGCTCGCCTCTGCTATTGCTGCGCTGAAGGCAGCCGAGAAGCCGGTGATCGTCGCCGGCGGCGGCGTGCTCTATTCGGAAGCCAGCAAGGCGCTGGCCGCCTTCGCGGAAAAGCATGGCATTCCGGTTGTCGAGACCCAGGCCGGCAAGTCCTCCCTGCCGCACAGCCATCCGCTCAACATGGGTTCGGTCGGCGTCACCGGCACGTCAGCCTCCAACCAGCTGGCGGAAGCGGCCGACGTCGTGCTCGCCGTCGGCTCGCGGCTGCAGGACTTCACCACCGGCTCCTGGTCGCTGTTCAAGAACGAAGGGCTGAAGATCGTCGGCCTCAATGTCCAGCCGTTCGATGCGGCCAAGCATGAGGGGCTGCCGCTGGTCGCCGATGCGCGCATCGGCCTCGAACGCATTTCCGCCGGGCTCGGCAATCACAAGGCCGACACCGCCTGGACCGACAAGGCCAAGGCCGGCAAGGCCGAGTGGCTGAAGGCCGCCGACAAGGCGACGGCAACCACGAATGCGGCGCTGCCTTCGGACGCACAGGTCATCGGTGCGGTCCAGCGTGCACGCGGCGGAGCGGAGACGGTCCTCGTCTGTGCGGCAGGCGGGCTGCCCGGCGAGTTGCACAAGCTCTGGCAGGCGGAAACGCCCGGCGGCTACCACATGGAATACGGCTTCTCGACCATGGGCTATGAAGTCGCAGGCGGCCTCGGCGCCAAGCTCGCCCGCCCCGACAGCGACGTCATCGTCATGGTCGGCGACGGCAGCTACATGATGCTGAATTCAGAGATCGCCTCGTCGATCATGCTCGGCGCCAAGATCACCATCGTGCTGCTCGACAATGCCGGCTACGGCTGCATCAACCGGCTGCAGATGGCAACCGGCGGTGCCAACTTCAACAACCTCTTGCGCGACACGCACCATGTCGAGCTGCCGGTGATCGATTTCGCTGCGCACGCCGCGGCGATGGGCGCGCTCACCCGCAAGGTCGGCTCGATTTCCGAACTGGAATCGGCGCTGAAGGAAACGGCAGGCGAAGCCCGCACGACCGTGATCGTCATCGACACCGATCCGCTGATCACCACCGACGAAGGCGGCCATTGGTGGGATGTCGCAGTCCCCGAGGTTTCCAACCGTACGGAAGTCAACGAGGCCCGCAAGGGCTACGAGAAGGCGCTGACCTCCCAGCGCTTTGGCTGAGATTGCCCTTTCGGCGCCCGCGTTGTCCACGTGGGCGCCGTTGCGCATTTATGCCCCTCACCCTAACCGTCTCCCCGCCTGCGGGGAGAGGGAACTTCGGAGAGCGCGGCATATCCCTTCTCCCTGCAAGCGGGGAGAAGGTGGCGGCAGCCGGATGAGGAGCCATCGTCGCCCTCCCCTGCCGTACGAGTGAGACACAACAAACCTTCCGCCCCAAGCGGATGACGCAAGAGAAAGTGAAAGACATGATCCGCTACGGAACCAATCCGATCGCCTGGAGCAACGACGACGATCATTCGATCGGCGCGCATCTGACGCTCGAGGATTGCCTCTCCGATTGCCAGAAGATCGGCTTCGACGGCATCGAGAAGGGCCACAAGATGCCTTCCGATCCGGAAGCACTGAAGGCAAAGCTCGCCTCCTACGACCTCGTCTTCGTCTCCGGCTGGCACTCGACCAACCTGCTCACCCATGACGTCGAGACAGAGAAGAAGGCGATCCAGCCGCATCTCGACCTCCTGAAGCACAATGGCTGCAAGGTGGCGATCGTCTGCGAGACCTCGAACGCCATTCACGGCGATGACACCAAGTCGGTCGCCAACGACAAGCCGGTGCTGCCGGCAGACCAGTGGAAGAAATTCGGTGCAGACCTCGAAGCGATCGCGCAATATTGCGCCGACCAGGGCGTCGATCTCGTCTACCATCACCACATGGGCACGATCGTCCAGACCGGCGAGGAAATCGACCTGTTGATGCAGAACACCGGTCCGGCAACCAAGCTTTTGCTCGACACCGGCCATGCCTGGTTCGGCGGCTCCGACCCGGCCGAGGTTGCGAAAAAATGCATGCACCGCGTCCGCCATATCCATTGCAAGAACGTGCGCACTGCCGTGCGCAAGGTCGTCGAAGGCGAAGGCCTCTCCTTCCTCGAAGGCGTGCGCCGCGGCGTCTTCACCGTTCCGGGCGACAGCGAAGGCGGCGTCGATTTCCTCCCCGTCCTGAAAATCGCCGCCGAACACAATTACGATGGCTGGCTGGTGATCGAAGCCGAGCAGGATTCCGCCGTGCGCAATCCCTTCGAGTATCAGTCGCTCGGACTGAAATCGCTGAAGGCGTTTGCCAAGGAAGCCGGGCTCGATCGGGCTTAGCAGCCCCTCATCCGGCTGCCAGGTTCGAGGGGAACGCCCCTCATCCGGCTGCCGCCACCTTCTCCCGCTCGCGCGGAGAAGGGAAATGCCGCTAGCTCCGCGCCCCCCTCGCAGCGTAAGGCGAAGAAGATCAGGCGCACTCCAGAATCCCCTCTCCCCGCTTGCGGGGAGAGGGCTAGGGTGAGGGGCAGGCCAAGAATGCCGCCGCCAAGTAAGAAGTCAGGAGACCCCCAAATGTCCAAACTGCTCGTCAAACCGAAGGCCAAGTCCGGCCTGATGCAGAACGTCACACCCGAAAGCGCCGGCTGGACCTATGTCGGTTTCGCGCTCAATCGGCTGAAGCCGGGCGAGACGACGCAGGGCGAGGCGGGCGACAAGGAAATTTGCCTTGTGCTGGTTTCGGGCAAGGCGAAGGTTTCGGTCGATGGCGAGGATTTCGGCGAGCTCGGTGAGCGCATGACGCCGTTCGAGGGGCAGCCCTATGCCGTCTACGTGCCGAAGGGCAGCCGCTGGCAAGTGGCGGCGACGACCGATCTCGATCTTGCGATCTGCTCGGCCCCGGGCGGCGAGGGTTTCAAGGCCAAGGTGATCAAGCCGGGAACACACCCGCAGCTGACCCGCGGCAAGGGCACCAACACCCGCTATGTCACCAACATCATGCCCGAGGACGACAGCTCCGCCCAGTCGCTGCTGGTGGTCGAAGTGATCACGCCGGGCGGACACACCTCTTCCTACCCGCCGCACAAGCACGACCAGGACGATCTGCCCGCCGAGAGCTACCTGGAAGAAACCTATTATCACCGCCTGAACCCGCCGCAGGGATTTGCCGTGCAGCGCGTCTATACCGACGATCGCTCGCTGGACGAGACCATGGCGGTGGAAGACGGGGACGTGACGCTGGTGCCGAGGGGATATCACCCCGTTGCGGCCGTGCACGGCTACGACGTCTATTATCTCAACGTCATGGCCGGGCCGAAGCGGGTCTGGAAGTTCCACAACGCCCGCGAACACGAGTGGCTGTTTACCGGCGTTTAGGAGCGACGTGGCGCACCTACCGATCAGGACCTTAGGTGTGCGCCGATCCGTACGGCACCGTGCCGTACCGTTGCACTGGGATGGACGGAAGCGGGCCGCCCCAGAGCCGTTAGTGCGAAGCGGCTTTCCTTCAGGAAATGCGAAAAATGGAGCGTTTCCGTGACTCCGTTTAGGACGGAAACGCTCTAGGTTATGGTCTTTCAGGGAGGCTTTGCCATGCGGATCGACGGACAATGCCATTGCGGCTTCGTGACCTATGAGGCGGAGATCGATCCGGACGATGTCGCGATCTGCCACTGCACCGATTGCCAGCAACTGACGGGAACGGCCTACCGGGTGTCGGCCGGCACGGCCCGCGAGAATTTCCGACTGACCGGGGGCGAACCAAAGCTCTACGTCAAGACCGCAGAGAACGGCCGCAAGCGGCTGCAGTTCTTCTGCCCGAACTGCGGTTCGCCGGTTTACACCACCGGCACGGACGAGGACGCCGAAGAGGTCGGCATTCGCCTCGGGACGATCAACCAGCGCCGTGAGCTCACCCCGAAATCACAGATCTGGCGCTCGTCCGCCCTGCCCTGGATCAACGACGTCGGTGCACTGCCCGGTCACGACAGGGATTAATCCCGGTCATGCCTCGGCCGTCATCCTTATTTTCAAGTGTGCCCAGGCTTGGCCGATCACCTCGGGTGCCGGGGTTCCGGTCATCTGCGACGGACGCGCGTCCGGGTTGGCCGCGAGGTAGGCTTTGACGAGATGATAGCCGATCGAATAACCGGCCCAGCGGGGAAGCGGGTTGCCATGGCTGCTCCAGCCGAAGAACCAGGCGCTGTGGTTGTAGGCGTCGGCCCAGAGCTCCAGCTCGGCCTGCTCGATAACCCCCAACCAGTCTTCGGCAGGGATAGCGTGGTTCCAGCGATTGCCATCGCCACCGTTGATCTCGGCGTCGAAAGCGTCCGCCAGGCCCTCGGTGACCAAGACTTCTCCCAGCCTGAAACCATAACCGCACATCGCGTGGCGGAAGGAATGGTGAAGTTCGTGCGTGAGCGTCTTTCGCAGCTCGCCATTGGCGAGACTGGCGGCGAAGTTGGGATTGTCCGGATCGAGCGTGACCGTCACGAGCCCGCGGCGGTAGCAGGCACCCGACAACCCAAGCTCCGGAATCGTCTCGCCCGGCCGGCGCTCGACGATGACATCGACGGGCGCAGCCCTGTCGGCCGCGGAAACGCGGCCGCCGACACGCTCTGCCGTCACTTGCACGTCTGCGAGGATCTGCTCGCGCCATTGTGCAAGGGCTCCATCGGCTTCGAGGAAGTGAACGCGCAGGTCCAGCATTCGGCACATCTCCGGTCGTCATCGTCATTCGACGGCGGAATTTAAGCATGCGGCCGTCGATTGCAACGCCGGAAGGACAAAAGCATCAGCCCATGCCTGCGCCCATTGTCGCGCCGACCTTGCGGCCGTCGCAGCGGTTACAGTCGATCGCCATGGCCGGAAAGGCGCGGCCGGTGTAAGAAAGAACTGAAACATCCGACGGGCCACCAGTGCCCGACCAGGCGAGGCGATGGCAAAGGGCCGATTCACGATATTCCCCGGCCGCATTGGCGGCATCGAGGCCGTCGAGGCGGCGTCGGGGCACGTGTTTGCCCGCCACACGCATGAGCAATTCGGCATCGGCCTCATCCACCAGGGCGCCCAGAAATCGCTGAGCGGTCGCGGCATGGTGGAAGCCGGCGCCGGCGACATGATCACGGTCAACCCCGGCGAGGTCCATGACGGCATGCCGATCGGCGATGCGGGACGGTCCTGGCGGATGCTCTATTTCGAGCCTTCCGCAATCGCCGACGCCATGGAGGACATCAGCCAGGGCAGGACGCGAAGTGCAGAATTCACCGCTCCCGCCTTCCATGATGAGCGAACGTCGAAACACTTCCAGGCTCTTTTTAGCGCGATCACCGCACCCGATGGCGATCGGACGGGGATGCAGGGCGAGGAGCACGTCCTGACGCTGCTGGCCGATGTGATGCGCGTGCGTGAGGGGAAAACGCATGGCGGACATGTGCCGTCGGCGATGCGCAGAGCGCAAAGCCTGATCGACGACGATCCGACCGTCGCCATCACCCTGTCCGACCTTGCGCAGGCAACCGGCCTCAGCCGATTTCAGGTGGTGCGCGGTTTTTCGAAAACCTTCGGGCTCACGCCGCATGCCTATCTCGTGCAACGCCGCATCGATCTGGCGCGGCGGCTGATTGCGCGGGGCGTGCCGCTTGCCGAGGCGGCAGTGGAAGGCGGCTTTGCCGACCAGAGCCACATGACCCGAATCTTCGTGCGCAAGTACGGCATTTCGCCGGGCGCCTATGCCGATGCATTCCATTGACCTGAAGACGCGCTTTGCGTTCTTGTTTTCGCGGATGTCGTCAATGCAGAATCGCTACACAGTTTTGCTCGCCACGCCTTAACGCCTGCAATTCCGTTCAAGACCGAAAGATCCGGATGAGGTTTTCTGCGCGCCAACGCAGGAGTGGCCGCATGACGGAAAAAATTCAGGGATACCTCTACCTCTCGCTGGCGATGATCACGGTCGGCAGCACGGTGATTGCCAGCAAGCTGATCGCTTCCGGCTTACCGCCGTTTAGCGCCACCGCCTTGCGCTTCGCGGTCGCCTTTCCGCTGTTCTTCACCTTGGTGCGACTGACCGGCACGCCTTGGCCAAGGTTGGAGCGGCGCGAGTGGCTGATCCTGCTCTTGCAGGCCGGAGCCGGCAGCGTCGGCTACACGACACTTCTGATTGCCGGGTTGCGCTACAGTTCGGCGACGGATGCCGGCGTCGTTATCGGCACTCTACCGGTCGTCTCTGCCGGAATCGCCATCCTGCTGCTCGGCGAACGGCCCAGCCGCTCGACCCTTGTCGCGATCGGGCTGGCGGCAGCGGGCGTTCTGACCATCGTGCTTCGGCCCGACGATGGTGCACACCATTCGCCGCTCGGCATCACTCTCGTCTTCGGCGCGGTGATCTGCGAAGGGCTGTTCATCCTGATCAACAAACGCATCCGAACGCCGATCGCACCTCTCGCCTTGTCCACCATCATGGCCGGCATGGGCGTTGCCGTCGCCATCGTGCCCGCTCTGTTCGAAGCGCCGTCGCAGCAAGGGGTCACGATGCAGTCGCTGGCAGCCGTGCTTTATTATGCCCTGGTCCCGACCGTTGCCGGCTTCATCCTCTGGTACGCAGGATCCGCCAGGGTGAGCGGAACGGAAGCCTCGGTTTTCACCGCTCTTGCACCCGTCTCCGCCGTGCTGCTGGCCTTCGTCATTCTCGGCGAACCCGTCAGCATCAACCAGCTCGCCGGCATCGGCTGCGTGCTTGTCGCCGTCCTCAGTCTTGCCATGCCGCATTTCCGGCCCAAGACTGCCGGCCAAACGCAGAGCTGACGCCGTCATCATCTCTTCCACTTCGAGGCATCCCATGCATTTCCAGCATTCAGACAGCATCTGGCGTGATTTTCCCGAGCTTGCAGCCGGCGCGCTCCACGTCGAGGGCATTCGCAGCGACGTTTCGGTCGCCGATGCCGTCGAGCGGTTTCAGGCGATCGCCAGGGACGTTCTTGCAACGCGCGCCGAAGGCGAACTTGCGGAAATTCAGGCGTGGCGCCGCACCTTCGCCAGGATGGGACTGAAGCCGACGCAGTATCGCTGCGCGTCCGAAGCCTTGCTGCGCCGGTTCAGGAAGGAGGGCGACCTGCCGTCGATCCATCCGTTGATCGACCTGTGCAACGCCGTGTCGCTGGCCTTTGCCATGCCCATCGCCGTCTTCGACGTTTCCCGCATCTCCGGCAATCTCGAGGTTACCCGCGCGGGCGGAGACGAGGTCTATGCAACCTTCTCCGGTGAAACGGAACACCCTGAACCTGATGAAGTGATCTTTCGCGATGCGGAGGGACGCGCCCATGCGCGCCGATGGACCAACCGGCAAAGCGGCTATTCGGCGATCCACCCGCAGACCACGTCGGCCCTCATCGTCGCGGAGGCGCTGCATGAAACCGCAGCGGCTGACGTGGCCGAACTCGTTGCCGCATTGGAGGAAGCCATCGCCGCCGCCTGGCATGTCCGCCCGACCTCTATGCTGCTCAGCCGAGCGGCGCCGCGGTTTGCCTTTGCCACACATGAGAGTCTTTGACGCAAGGCCACCGGTCATACTATCGCAGCCTCCCGGCAGCCTGCAGCGCCCCACGTCAAAAGGGGCGCGATGCTGCCGTTCTTTAAATTTGCCGCAAAGTTCCGCCTTTAACTCGACCCCGATTTAAGGATCATGCGGCGAGCAAGAGGCGATGATGACTGAAGGTACGCGATCAAAACTCGGTCTGGCGCGGCGAATGCTGTTCGATAATGGCGGGCTCGAAGAGATTTTTCGCCATGTGCGCAACCTGGTGATGGCGACCTTGGTGATCGCCGCCGGCATGCATGCGATCGAGAATGGCCGCAGCCTGGAGATCAAGGGCCTGCCCAACATCGCCGTGGCGGGCTACATCGTCTCCGTCATCGGCACAGTCCTGTTTCTGCTCAACCTGGCGGATGGTCTGCACAGGCTGTCGAAGGTGCGCCGGCACCTGGCGCTGCAGATCCTGCTTTTGGCGATCTACGTCTTCATAACCCTCAGGGTGACGCAGCTGGTGCTGGCGCTGCGCATGTCGGCCTTCTGATCGGCCGATGGTCAGCCGGCGAACGCCGCCGGCTGACAGTGTCATCGTTCACGCCGCCTTCTCACGCCGCTTTGGCGACGTGATATTCCTTGATCGCGACCATCTTGATCGCGGGATAACGTTCAGCCTCATAGCGCAGCGAGAAGCTGTCCTGCGCCAGGAACACCGGGTCGCCGTCGAGGTCGCGGGCGATATCGCCGCGACGGGCAGTGACGAACTTGTCGAGGTCACCAGGCTGATCGGCCGAAATCCAGCGGCAGACGGAGAAGCGCGACATTTCGAAGGAGACAGGCAGGCCGTATTCGGCCTGCAGGCGCTCCTTCAGAACGTCGAGCTGCAGCGCGCCGACGACGCCGACGATCGCCGGTGAGCCGTCTTCCGGCGAGAACAGCTGCACGACGCCCTCCTCCGCCATCTGCTGCAGGGCTTCCTTCAGCTTCTTGGCCTTCATCGCATCCTCAAGTCGCACGCGGCGCAGGATTTCCGGCGAGAAGTTCGGCACGCCCTGGAAAACGAGATGTTCGCCTTCCGTGAGCGTGTCGCCGATGCGCAGGGTTCCGTGGTTCGGAATGCCGACGACATCGCCCGCATAGGCCGTGTCGGCCAGCTGGCGCTGTGAAGCGAAGAAGAACTGCGGGGCGCTCAGACCCAGCTGCTTGCCGGTGCGCGACAGCCGCGCCTTCATGCCGCGCTCCAGCTTGCCGGAGCAGACGCGCGCAAAGGCGATGCGGTCGCGGTGGTTCGGGTCCATGTTCGCCTGAATCTTGAAGACAAAGGCGGTCATCTTGTCGTCGGTCGCATGCACCGTGCGCGTGTCGGCAACCTGGTCGCGCGGCGGCGGGGCGATCTCGCCAAGCGCGTTGATCAGGTCGCGCACACCGTAGTTGCGGAGCGCCGAGCCGAAGAAGACCGGCGTCAGGTGACCTTCAAGGAAGGCTTTCTTGTCGAACGGCTTGCAGGCCTCGATCGCCAGCGACGTCTCTTCGATGAAAGCATCGCGCTCGTTTTCCGGCAGGCGGTGAGCCACCATCTCAGGACCGTTGACCCTGGTCAGCACTTCCTGCGTATCGGCACCGCGCACGGTGTTGTCGGCAAGGTGATAGGAGCCGCAGAAGGTCTTGGAGCGACCGATCGGCCAGGTCACCGGCGCACAATCGAGCGCCAGCTTTTCTTCGACTTCATCGAGGATCTCGAAGGGGTCACGGCTCTCGCGGTCCATCTTGTTGACGAAGGTGATGATCGGGATGTCGCGCATGCGGCAGACTTCGAACAGCTTCAGCGTCCGCGGCTCGATACCCTTTGCCGCGTCGATGACCATGATCGCCGCATCGACCGCCGTCAGCGTGCGGTAGGTGTCGTCGGCGAAGTCTTCGTGACCGGGGGTGTCGAGAATGTTGAAGACATTGCCGCCATATTCGAAGGTCATCACCGAGGTGACGACCGAGATGCCGCGCTCGCGCTCGATCTTCATCCAGTCCGAACGGGTCTGGATGCGATCCTTCTTGGCCTTGACCTCGCCGGCGAGTTGGATGGCGCCGCCGAACAGCAGCAGCTTTTCGGTGAGTGTGGTTTTACCCGCGTCCGGGTGGGCGATGATCGCAAATGTGCGGCGGCGGGAGACCGCCTCGGCGAGACTTTCGGCCATGTCGTAGATTCCTGTGAGTTGCGGCGTCTTTACAGGCTCAGCCCTCATTATGCAATTGACCGGCGCAGTGAGCGCCCGGCTTATGAAACGATGACCATGCACACGCCCCAGACAAAACCCGCCTTGACCTTCATCCGCCTGCCGCATGCCGAGGCGTTGGACCTGCCGGCCTATGAGACCGAGGGTGCTGCCGGCATGGACCTGCGCGCCGCAGTGGCAGTCGGCGAGCCGATGACGCTTGCGCCAGGAAAGCGGGCGCTGGTGCCGACCGGCTTCATCTTCGAGATCCCGGCCGGCTATGAGGCGCAGATCCGTCCGCGCTCGGGCCTTGCCTTCAAGCACGGCATCACCTGCCTCAACACTCCGGGCACGATCGACAGCGATTATCGCGGCGAGGTGAAGGTTCTGCTGGTCAACCTCGGCGACGAGGACTTCGTCATCGAACGCGGCATGCGCATTGCGCAGATGGTGATCGCGCCAGTGACACAGGTGAGCGTTCGGGAAGCCGACAGCGCCAGCGACACGGCACGCGGTGCCGGTGGCTTCGGCTCCACGGGCGTCTAGACCATTTCCAGGAAAAGTGCGAAGCGGTTTTCCGTCCGGAATTGCGTGATCTCGAAACGTTGGATCAGATAAGCGGCGGCAAGCGCCGCTTGACCGGTGTCGACTTGACGATCGACGTATTGGTCTGCGCCTTCTCGGCGATGCGATCGAGCAGCGTGTCCAGTTCCCCCATATCGCGCACGAACAGCTTGGCGATGAAGCAATCGTCGCCGGTGACCTTGTCGCATTCGACGATCTGCGGCGTCTCCTGGATCAATTTCTCGACGATATGCAGCATGCCCGGCATCGGCCGCACGCGGATGATCGCCTGCAGCGGATAACCAAGCTTCACCGGATTGAGGGCGATGGTGAAGCCGTCGAGGACGCCGCGTTCCTCCAGTTTGCGCAAACGTTCGGCGGCACTTGGCGAGGACAGACCCACCTCCTGCGCCAGCTCCTTCAGCGACACGCGCGCATTCGCCGCCAGGATACCCAGAATGCGGCGATCGAGTTCATCGAGCATGGGCAACCTCATAAGCCAAAAGATCGAAACCATCTTAGATGATGAGGTATAATAGCAGAAACACCTGCGATCCTCCATATAAACCTGCGCTCTGGCCGATTAATCTTGGAGCCTCAACCGAGGAGTGATCGCCATGGGCGCAGACATTAAAAGAGGCAGTGCGGAGATGACGGCGGCCATGCTGATATCGGGCACGATCGGCTGGTTCGTGCTGATGTCGGGCCAGCCGGTGACGAGCGTCGTCTTCTGGCGCTGCGTATTCGGCGCGGTGACGCTGGTGGCGATCGCGGCCATGCTCGGCCTGCTCGACCGGCGCCATTTCACCCGGCGGACGGTGCTCCTGTCGATTGCCGGCGGCATCGCCATCGTCGTCAACTGGCTCTTGCTGTTTGCGGCCTATTCGCATGCCTCGATCTCGATCGCGACGATGGTCTACAACACCCAGCCGTTCATGCTTTTGGGGCTCGGAGCCTTGTTCCTCGGCGAAAAGATCACCGCGACCAAGGTGTTCTGGCTTTCGATCTCCTTTGCCGGCATGCTGGCGATCATTTCAGCCAAGCCCGGCGGCGGCTTTGCGCCGGAGGATTACCTGATCGGCATCGCGCTTGCGATCGGTGCCGCCTTCTTCTACGCGATCGCGGCCCTGTTGACGAAGTTGCTCAAGGGAACGCCTCCGCATCTGATCGCGTTGATCCAGGTGGTCACCGGCACGCTGATGCTGGCGCCGATGGCGCTTGCCGCCCCGGCACCTTCCGGCGCCGAACAGTGGTCGATCCTGATTGCCGTCGGCGTCATCCATACCGGCATCATGTATGTGCTGCTTTACGGCGCGATCCAGCGGCTGCCGACGCACATGACCGGGGCGCTATCCTTCATCTACCCGATCGCTGCCATCGTCGTCGATCGGCTGGCTTTCGGCCATGCGCTGCAGCCGATCCAGATCTTCGGTTCGATCGCCATCCTGGTCGCCGCAGCCGGCATGAATCTCGGCTGGAAACTTCGCCTGCCCTCGCCTATCAAGCGGAGACGCGAAGGGAGAACCGCATGATCACCTGCTATCTGAAATACGTTATCGACCCTTACAAGCTGGCCGAGTTCGAGCACTACGCCAAGCTCTGGATACCGCTCGTCAACCGGCTCGGCGGCACCCATCACGGCTATTTCATGCCGCACGAGGGCGCAAACAACATCGCACTGGCGCTCTTCACCTTCCCGAGCCTGGCCGAATATGAAGTCTATCGCGGGAAAATGGCCAAGGACCCGGAATGCCTGGAGGCTTTCGCCTTCGGCGAAAAGACGCGCTGCATCGTCAGCTACGAGCGCAGCTTCATGCGGCCGGTGTTCGAATAGGAAAGACCACGCCGCGTGTCGCCGTAGAGCGGCGCGCGGCAGCGAATTGCCTGAAGCCCGATAGAGGCCGCTTATCTGAAACGCGTCGCGATCTCTACAGCGCCGCGCGTCCTATTAGACGCGCAAAGGTCGCTGTAGCACTTTGAATGGCTGCATGTTTTTATCGCTAAATCGAATAGGATTTAACGAAACATGCAGTAGGATTCGCTGACTGCGCTTAAAGCTTTGGTTTTTGCGCATGTCGTGATCGCAAAGCCGCTGCCCACTTTTGCGCGACATGTGTCAACGGCGCGCTTCGGCGGCCATGCTGAGGGCAAAGCCGAACAGTGCCGTGCCCATCGCCCAGCGCTGCACGACCATGAACAGGGGACGCCCGGCCAGGAAGGCGGCGATAGAACTTGCCGCCAGCGCAATCATCGCGTTGACCGAGACACTGGTGGCGATCTGGATCGAGCCGAAGATCATCGACTGCGCCAGCACATTGCCCGCCTCCGGGCGGATGAACTGCGGCAGGAGCGAGAGATAGAGCACGGCCACCTTCGGGTTGAGCAGGCTCGTCAGGAAGCCCATCAGGAACAGCTTGCGCGGACCGTCCTTCGGCAGGTTCTTGATCTGGAACGGCGAGCGCCCGCCGGGCCTGACCGCCTGCCAGGCGAGATAGACGAGATATCCGGCACCGGCGAGCCGCAGGACATCATAGGCGAAAGGCACGGCCAAGAGCAGCGCGGTGATGCCGAGCGCCGCCGAGACCATATAGACGACGAAACCGAGCGCGACGCCGCCAAGCGAGATCAGGCCGGCCGCCGGCCCCTGGCTGATCGAGCGGGAGATCAGGTAGATCATGTTCGGCCCGGGTGTCAGCACCATGCCGAGAGCAATGAGGGCAAAGCCGATGATGTTTTGGATCTCGGGCATAACGCGCGCCTTTATTGAGTATTTCCCAAAGCTCTACGCATCTCCAAAAACCGGGCAACGCCAGACTTGTCACCCGATCAATTTTGTCGCGAAATTGCCGCTCGCCCGCCGATCCCGATTTCCATTTTCGACGCTCTTTGGTAAAAGCGGCGTCGCCACCCGGGAGGAACGATCATGACGCTTGCAGCCCTGCTTGCCTATAGCGGCGCTCTCTTCATCGCAGCCATCATTCCCGGCCCCGGCGTGACGGCGCTCGTTGCGCGAGCGCTCGGCTCCGGCTTTCGCGAGACCTTCTTCATGGGGCTCGGCCTGATCCTCGGCGACATGGTTTACCTGACCGCCGTGGTGCTCGGCCTGGCGCTGATCGCCCAGACCTTCACGACCGCTTTCCTGATCGTCAAGTTCGCCGGCGTGCTCTACCTCGGCTACATCGCATGGAAGCTTTGGACCGCCGGCCTGTTGCCGCGGGACATCAAGGCGAAGACATCCGCAAGCGTGTCGATGTCGTTCCTTTCGGGCCTATTGGTCACGCTCGGCAACCCGAAGACAATGCTGTTTTATGTGGCGCTGGTGCCGACGCTGATCGACATTGCGGTGATCGGGCCGCGCGAATACGGGCTGCTTTTGATCGCGACGTTCCTCGTGCTGCTGACCGTGCTTCTGCCCTATATCCTGCTTGCCGCACGGGCGCGCACGCTGCTCAAACAGCCCAAGGCATTGCTGGCGCTGAACCGCGTTGCCGCTGGCGTGCTGGCAGGCACCGCCGCCTATATCGCTACCCGCGCCGCCTGAAAAAACATTCCCCGGACTGGGCTTCCGCCGGTGGTTTTTCCTCCGGCTGATCGTCGCGTCGCGGTTACCGTTCTGGAATAGAACGGGCATGGCCCCTATTGTCACAACCAAATCGTCACACCCAAGGGAGAAACTTAATGTCTGACACGCGCAAGCCCGGCCGCGGCCGCGTCTACTCCTCGATCACGGAAACGATCGGCGACACTCCCATCGTGCGGCTCGACAAGCTTGCCAAGGAAAAGGGCGTGAAGGCCAACCTTCTCGCCAAGCTCGAATTCTTCAACCCGATCGCTTCGGTCAAGGACCGCATCGGCGTTGCCATGATCGAGAGCCTGGAAGCGCAGGGCAAGATCGTTCCCGGCCGCACGACACTGGTCGAGCCGACCTCGGGCAACACCGGCATTGCGCTCGCCTTCGTCGCCGCCGCCAAGGGCTACAAGCTGATCCTCACCATGCCGGAAACCATGTCGGTCGAGCGCCGCAAGATGCTGGCGCTGTTCGGCGCCGAGCTGGTACTGACCGAGGGCGCCAAGGGCATGAAGGGCGCGATCGCCAAGGCGCAGGAGCTGGTCGAGACCTTGCCGTATGCCATCATCCCGCAGCAGTTCGAAAACCCGGCCAACCCGGAAATCCACCGCAAGACGACGGCCGAGGAGATCTGGAACGACACCGACGGCAGCGTCGACATCCTCGTCTCGGGCATCGGCACCGGCGGCACAATCACTGGCGCCGGCCAAGTGTTGAAGGCACGCAAGCCGTCGATCAAGGTGATCGCCGTCGAGCCAGAGGAATCGCCCGTGCTTTCGGGCGGAAACCCTGGCCCACACAAGATCCAGGGCATCGGCGCCGGCTTCGCGCCCGCGATCCTCGACACCAGCGTCTATGACGAAGTCGTCACCGTCAACAGCGGCGAAGCCGTCGAGATCGCCCGGCTCGTTGCCCGGCTCGAAGGCGTGCCGGTCGGCATCTCCTCGGGTGCGGCCCTCACCGCCGCCATCGAGATCGGCCAGCGCCCGGAAAACGCCGGCAAGAACATCGTCGTCATCATCCCATCCTTTGCCGAGCGGTACCTTTCGACGGTTCTGTTCGAAGGCCTGGGCGCGTAAGCCGATCATTGCAAAGTGCAAACGAAAGGGCGCTTCGGGCGCCCTTTTTTGTTGCCCACTGCTGGACTGCGGGCGTCACCGCCGGCCCCGCGTGCGCCAAACCGGACCTTCAAACCACGTCGCTGGCCTGAAACACCGGCATCCGTTCTCTTCATTGAGAATGTTCCGGTTTAAACGGAGGCGCAAAAGCGCTCTATCTTCTTGTTTTTACGAATTCTGACGAGATTCCGCTTCGTACTTTTTCTCGAAGCGCTCGAAAGCGCTTCACGATCTCCAGGATTCGCTTGCTGCCCTTTCAGCTCTTGTTTTTTGCGCATGTCGTGATCGCGAACCCGCTGAACACTTTGCGCGACATGCTTTTCGCGCCGCGATCTTTCAGATTCGCTTTCTGCGCTTTAAGCTCTTGTTTTTGCGCATGTCGTTATCGCAAAACCGCTGCACACTTTTGCGCGACATGCTTTAGGAAGCTATGCTCTGGGGTTTCGCTCGGTGAAACCAGCAAGATTGGCAAGCGTCGATGAAAGACCCGCCTCGTGATCCTCCCGCGATATGCCTTCAGGAACATTCGCGCAGGTTACACGCACCCGGGTGCCACCGGATATCGTCTCCGGTGCCCAGGTGATCGTCATGATCCCGGCAAATGCCGGATCTTCGGATTCGAACTCCACCTGCTGCACGACGCGTTCATTCGGGCGCAACTCGACGAAGCGCCCCTCGACAATATCGGTCTCATCCGACGTCTTGCCGCGATTGCCATGTTCGGATTTATCGTAGACGAGCGCCATGCGATAGCGACCGCCCTCTTTCGCCTCAAATGCATGGACATGGCCCGTCATCCCCTCCGGGGGCAGCCATCGCGTCACGGCTTTCGGATCAAGCAGTGCCAGATAAACCACCTGCGCGGACGCCACGATCACACGTTCGGCGCTATCCGTTCGTCTGAGCGAACCGTTCGTCATGACAAACCTCCCAAATTGAGCAGTGCGGCAAGTATCCGGTGCCGTCATCAAGATAGGGCACTCGACCGTTTCCGCCTATTGCCGACGGCAAGCGCGGAAGAAGCGTTGCAATGACCACTCGAGAGAACCTGCAACGAAGGACGACCATCGCCGCAGAGCGCCGCGACTCCGCCAGTCAGACATGGCGCCCAGTGGACGCGGCAAGGCTCCAAACTTGCCCCGTTAGTTTCCAACTTGGGTCGATGCGCATGTCAGGAATTGTGCGGCAGCATACAAAAGCAAAGTCGCCGACTTCCGAAACCGCAATTGCAGGTAACGCGGACGGCGACTGCCCGACGCCGTCAACGACCGTCAGGCGGCCGCTTGCAGACGCTCGCCGGCGATGCGGTAGGAGATCGCTTCGGCCAAGTGCAGCCGGCCGACGGTCGCGCTGCCATCGAGATCTGCGAGCGTACGCGCCACCTTCAGGACGCGGTGGTAGCCGCGCGCTGAGAACTTCAGTTTTTCGGCAGCGTCGCGCAGCAACTGCAGGCCGGCTGCATCCGGTTCGGCAATGCGTTCGATCATCGCCGTCGAGCAGCGGGCGTTGCTGGATGGCTCGCGACTGCCGAGCGCGGCGAAGCGATCGATCTGCAATTGCCGGGCGCGGGCGACACGTCTTGCCACAGCAGCACTGGCCTCTGCCGCCATCGGCCGGATCAGGTCTGCGGCGCTGACAGCCGGTACGTCGATGCGCAGATCGATCCGGTCCATCAACGGGCCGGAGATGCGCGCCTGGTAATCGCTCATGCAGCGCGGGCCACGGGCGCAGGTGCGGCCGGGTTCACCCGCCATGCCGCACCGGCACGGGTTCATCGCTGCCACCAGTTGGATCGCGGCGGGATAGGTGACGCGATGGTTGGCACGGGCAATGATGCATTCCGCCGTTTCCAGCGGCTGACGCAGGGCATCAAGCACCTGCGGGGGGAACTCGGGAAACTCGTCAAGGAACAGAACGCCGTTGTGGGCGAGCGATGCCTCGCCTGGTTTCGCTCGCAAGCCGCCACCGATCATCGCCGCCATGGTGGCGGAATGGTGCGGCGTGCGGAACGGCCGCCGGTCGGACAGCTTGCCGCCCGGCAACTGGCCGGCGATCGAGTGGATCATCGAGACTTCGAGAAGCTCGGCAGGCGTCAAGGGCGGCAGGATCGACGGCAAACGCGAGGCCAGCATCGATTTGCCCGAGCCCGGCGGTCCAACCATCAGCAGATTGTGGTTGCCGGCGGCGGCGACTTCGAGCGCCCGCTTGGCGCTCTCCTGTCCCTTGATATCGGCAAGATCAGGCAGATCGGTAGCGCCGGCGCGAATGGCAGGCTCCGGCCGGGAGAGCACCTGCGTGCCCCTGAAATGATTGGCGATGGCGATCAGGCTGCGGGGTGCAAGAATATCGATCTCGGCGCCGGCCCAGGCGGCCTCCGGACCGCTTTCGGCCGGACAGATCAGCCCCTTGCCGAGCGCATTGGCGCCAATTGCGGCCGGCAGCGCGCCGGCGACGGCCGCGACCGTACCGTCGAGATTGAGCTCGCCGATCACCACATAGCCATTCAGCGCGTCGCCGGGGATGGCACCGAGCGCGGCCATCAGCCCTAGCGCGATCGCGAGATCAAAGTGGCTGCCTTCCTTGGGCAGATCCGCGGGCGCGAGATTGACGGTGACTTTCTTGGCTGGCAGCGCTAGACCAGACGCATGAAGGGCTGCCTGCACCCGCTCGCGGCTTTCGGCCACGGCCTTGTCGGGCAGGCAACGATCTGCATGCCGACCCGCCCGGGTGCAACCATCACCTGAACGTCGACCGGCACACCTTCTATCCCCTGGAATGCAACCGTACTGACCCGCGCAACCATGACCGCCTCTTCGACCAGGGCGGCCCGCCATGCCGCCGCAACCCCGGTGGTTGCAGCGATAAATCTTGCACGGAAAACACACAAAAACAAGAACAATAACAGAACATCACGCCTTGCGTCGCGCAGATGCTTGAGCAGCACATCGCTCGACCGTCCCACCGTCACCAGACGTGCTGAAACCCAGAGATCGCCCGCCGGCCATCGGCGCGCGTTCGCAATCGGTCTCGAAACGTATCAACCGCTTGCGCTCAACTTGGATCCAAGCGGCCACAGGCGGATTGCCGATGCCATTCGAACGCCTACTTAGTCCTCATGTTTCCAGAGGGGATTGATGATGGTTGGCATCCGCGAACTGAAAAAGCGCACTCGATACTTTCTACATGGAGACAAAACGCTGCCTGGGTATGCCGCTGACGGCCTCAGGACGACGAACAAGAACACGTCGTTCATGGACGAGCCGCAGTTTGCAGCAGCATGGACCATTGCCGAGGAAGGCAACCGGGAGGCCTGGCGGAAGCGCGGCCGCGTTCCCGATGTTCGCTGGCGCGCGCACACGTGCTGTTGGGCGGCATCGCGGGCGCTTCGCCTGGAAGGCGACTTTGTGGAATTCGGCGTGAACGCCGGTCTTCTGTCAATGACGGTGTGCCGGTATCTCGGTTTCGAAGCGCTCGATCGCAAATTCTGGCTGTTCGACACGTTCGGCGGCATCCCGCACGGGCACATGACCGACGTGGAACGCCGCCTGACAACGCAGCGAAACACCGGCATCTACGAGGACGTTTTTGAGGTCGCGAAGCGCAACTTTGCACCTTTCCCCAATGCACATCTCATTCGCGGCGTGCTGCCCGATACCCTCGAAGGCGTTCCGCTCGGAAACATTGCCTATCTTTCGATCGACCTGAACGTCGCGCAATACGAGAAGGAATGCATCGAACGAGTGTGGGACAATCTCGTACTGGGGGCAACAATCGTTCTCGATGACTATGCGTTCCGCGGCAGCGAGGAACAAAACGCGATGTGGAACGACTTTGCGAGGAAAAACGGTCAGGCGATTTTGACGCTGCCGACCGGCCAGGGAGTGATTGTCGTCCAGTGAACCGTTTTGCTCCCGTTCATGATTCCGTCGGTAAAATGCTCGGGCAGTCAAAGGAGAGCCCTATGATCAGGATGATCAAAACATGTGCGATAGCCACCATCGCGTGCACCTTCGTAGTAGGAGCGGCAGCTTCCCAGGATCTGGATATTTATATCGACGGCGGTGGCCCGCGCTACCGTGATCAGCCACGCTACTATGACGAGCCCCGGTACTATGACGAAGACGACGGCTGGGGCGAGCAGCAATATCGCCGCCGACCGCCGGAAGCCTATCAGTGCACACCGCGCCAGGCGCTTAACAAAGCCCAAAGATATCTTCGCAATCCACGCGTCGGCCGGACGTCGCAGGAGATTATTGAAATTCGCGGAATCGGCAGCCGTGGCGAACGCAATCGCATCATCTTCGGTACGCGACGCGGGTGCCCGCGCATAGGCTGACAAAGCAACCAATCACGGTCCAGGGAGCACTCGCTCGGCTGGCCTTTTTGGAACGGTATTGCTGGGAGCCTGTTCCCATAGAGCGTCTGCAACAGCTCGGTGATGGACGCCAGCCAATCAGCACCACGATCGGGATCGGCCAGAGCGCGTCTGCGCGCTGGTAGCATCTCGTGGCTACAGCGCGCGCCTGTCGTCTAACACGTGCGCCGCCTGCGCTAGGCGCGCTTGCGCTCGATCGCGTCCCAAAGCAGGCTGGCGACGTCGGCGCCGCCGAACTTCTTGACTTCGCGGATGCCGGTCGGCGACGTCACGTTGATTTCGGTCATGTAGTCGCCGATGACGTCGATACCGACGAAGAGGAAGCCGCGCTCCTTCAGCGCCGGTGCGATGCGGGCGCAGATTTCCTTCTCGCGCGCCGTCAGTTCGGTCGGCTCGGGCCGGCCACCGGCGTGCATGTTGGAGCGGGCGTCGTGCTCGGCAGGCACGCGGTTGATGGCGCCGACCGGCTCGCCGTCGACGAGCAGGATGCGCTTGTCGCCCTTGCGCACCGCCGGCAAATACTCCTGCGCGATGAAGGGCTCGCGGAACATCTGGCCGAACATTTCAAGCAGCGACGACATGTTGCGATCGTCGCGCGCGGAATGAAACACACCAGCGCCGCCATTGCCGTAGAGCGGCTTCAGGATGATGTCGCCCATTTCCTCGCGGAATCGCGCGATCTCGGCGGCATCGCGGGTAATCAGCGTCCTCGGCATCAGATCAGCGAATTCGGTGACGAAGATCTTTTCCGGCGAGTTGCGCACCCAGGCCGGGTCGTTGACGACAAGCGTCCTCGGATGCAGGCGCTCGAGCAGATGCGTCGAGGTGATGTAGGCCATGTCGAAGGGCGGATCCTGGCGCAACAGGATCACGTCCATGGTCGAAAGATCAAGCCGTTCCGGCTCGCCGAGCGTGAAGTGGTCGCCCTTGACGTCGCGCAACGTCATCTGCTGCGCAGTGGCGAAAACCTTGCCGTCACGCAGCGACAGCTTCTCCGGGGTGTAGTGGAAGAGCCGGTAGCCGCGGGCCTGTGCCTCAAGGCACATCGCGAAGGTGGAATCACCTGCGATGTTGATGCCCGACACATGGTCCATCTGGACCCCGACATTGACGATTTTCGCCATCTTCCTATCCCCGTTAGATCGCGATGACCTTGGAGCGGTCCGATCCAAGGTCATAAACGTGATCGATATTAATACGTTAGAGCGAGATGCGGGCGGAGAACCGAGCAAACGTTTCCTCATCCCGCTCTAGAAATGCCCGCAACATGTAGAATGCGGACTCGCCTTAGGCAAGGCTCGAGCGCCAAGCATCGAGCGCTTCAGCGGCAAGGCTATTCAAAGCCCTCGATGACGCAGGTGATGAGATCATGATCCGAAAGCGGACGGCCGTCCGCGTCGAGCGAAGGAATGATCCCGCTTTCGCCGATCTTCAAGCCCCGTGACAGAAACCAGTCGAGTTTCATCGCCCGCTCCGGCCAGCGCGTGATCAGGCTGGGGCGGGTCGTCATCAGCTCGATCGGCCCGCCATGGCGGGTGAAGCCGCGCGCAGCGCTCGTGGTGAACAGCCCTTCGGCCTCGAAATCACCGCCAGCGTGGTTGCCGGTGTTGAGGTCGCCGCCGATCAGCACAGGCAAGGCCAGGAAGGCTTCATCGAGCGCCTCGATCAGTTCCTTCACCTGGCGCTCGCGATAGGGCGCCGTGGTGGCGCTTTCGAGATGGGTGGAAACGGCAACGAAGGGCCCGGCTTGCGTCTCGATCACCGCGCCGATGGCAAAGCGTTCGCCGACGCGCGGCTGATCGCCGCCATCCATGAACCACAGCCGTTTGCCCCAGAGGCGGAGCATGAACGGCCGGCCGAGCGGCACCGCAGCCATCAACGCATTGCCGTGAAAACCCTTTTCGTTGAAGTCGTCCTTGCAGAATTCCAGTTCAGTATCGGAACCGAGGCCGAGCTCGATGAACTCGACGCCGTAGGCATATTGCATCTGGAGCGTGGCTGCGACCTCCGCGGTCGGGTGGCGCTGGCCGGTGCGGGCCATGCCGTTGTCCATTTCCGAGAGCAGCACGACCGGCGCGTCGGTTGCCGCCAGATGCGCGGCACTTTCCGGCGCAAACAGGCAGCGCTCCAGGTTCCAGGCGGCGATGGTAAACGGAAAGGCAAGCGGCTCGCCCGACGACGGCGCGCCGCCGATCTCGATGCTGTTCATCTCGGGAAGTGCTGCCATCACGGCATCATGGGCTGCGATCGAACGTTCAATCGCCGTGAAACCGGCGCGGGTTTCCTGCGAGGGCACGGTGAGGCTGATGACAGTCTTTTCGATCACAATGCCGGCTCCAGGCTGACGGGACGAGCGCTTTCGGCAGTATTGGCGAAAGACGTTCCGCGCTCCAGTCGCTTGCCGTTCTCGGGCGAGAAGAAATGCAGGCGGCCCGTTGCAATCGTGACAGCAAGATCGCCGGACAAGGGAATTTCGGGAGAAAGCGCCACGGTCAGCGCCTGATCCTCGATGGTGCCGTGGACGAGGCGTTGCGCGCCGAGTTCCTCGACATAGTCGACCTGAAACAGCATCGCATCCTCGCCGACGGCGGCAAGCCGCAGGTCCTCGGCGCGCAGGCCGACGGTGACCGGCCCTTCGACCGGCGCACTGTCGCCAAGCTCGATCCTGTAGGTGCCGACAGAAAGGCGCGAGCCTTCGATGCGGCCCTTGATCAGGTTCATGGCGGGCGAGCCGATGAAGCTCGCGACGAAGGTCGAGGCCGGGCGATGGTAGACATCGAGCGGGCGGCCGATCTGCTCGATCCGGCCACCGTTGAACACCACAAGCCGATCGGCCAGCGTCATCGCCTCGAGCTGGTCGTGCGTGACATAAAGCGATGTGGTGCCGAGGCGCTTCTGCAGCCGCTTGATCTCGCCACGCATGGAAACGCGCAGCTTGGCGTCGAGGTTGGACAACGGCTCGTCGAAAAGGAAGGCTGCCGGCTTGCGCACGATGGCGCGGCCCATGGCCACACGCTGACGCTGGCCACCGGAAAGCGCACGCGGCTTGCGGTCGAGATAGGGCTCGATCTCCAGCATGCGCGCGGCTTCCGCTACACGGGCGTCGATCTCGGCTTTCGGCGTCTTGCGGTTCTTCAGACCGTAGGCGAGGTTCTGGTAGACCGTCATATGCGGATAGAGCGCATAGTTCTGGAAAACCATGGCGATGTCGCGCTCAGCCGGATCGACCTCGTTGATGACGCGTGGGCCAATCTTGACCGTGCCTTTCGAGATGCCTTCAAGGCCTGCGACCATGCGCAGAAGCGTGGACTTGCCGCAGCCGGACGGGCCGACAAGCACGATGAACTCGCCGTCCTCGATATCGATCGAGACGGACTTTACCGCCTCGACGTTGCCGGTATAGATCTTCGAGACCTCGGCGATGGTGATGGCCGCCATGGCTGCCTCCGTTGGTAAATTGCGGTTTGAGGAAGCGGCAAAGACGGCTTCGCCTCTCCTTTGTCTACTTGTCGCTTTCCGTCAGGCCCTTGATGAACCAGCGCTGGAAGATCACCACGATCAGGACCGGCGGCAGCATGGCAAGGATCGCCAGAGCAAAGGCCTCGTTGTAATCGGGGATGTTCGAGCCGACCCAGACGAGCAGGATCTGCTTGATGCCGCGCACCAGCGTGAAGAAACCTTCGTCCGTGGTCATCAATGTCGGCCAGAGATACTGGTTCCAACCATAGACGAACATGATGATGAAGATCGCCGCCATCATGGTGCGCGACAGCGGCACCAGCACGTCGATGAAGAACTTGAACGGGCCGGCGCCATCGATGCGCGCTGCCTCGAGCAATTCGTCCGGCACCGACTTGAAGAACTGACGGAAATAGAAGGTACCCGTCGCCGACGCGAGCAGCGGCACGATCAGGCCGGTATAGGTGTTGGTCAGCTTCAGCGTGTTCATCACCTCGTAGGAGGGAAGAATGCGCACTTCGAGCGGCAGGAGCAGCGTCGTGAAGATGATCCAGAAGAAGAAGGTCGCGAGCCGGAAGCGGAAATAGACGATCGCATAGGCGGCCAGCATCGACAAGACGATCTTGCCGAGCGCGAAGCCGAGGCCGAGGATCATCGAGTTCATCATCATGTTGAGGCCGGTGATCTTGCCGGTGAAGCCGCCCTTGCGGGTGAGCACCGTCTCGTAGGTCTCGACGAAATGGCCGCCCCAGCTGAGGCTGAGGCCGTTGCGGTGGATATCCGCCGCCTCGTGCGTCGACGTCATGAAGGCGACCACGACCGGTGCCACCATGATGAAGACGCCGGTGAGGAGGATGACGTGGTCGAAAAACTTGGTGCGATACATCGGCCCCGCCTCAATTGTAGTGCACGCGCCGCTCGATGAAGCGGAACTGGAAGATGGTGAGCACGAAGACGATGAGCATCAGGATGACCGACTGCGCCGAGGAGCCGCCAAGGTCGTTGCCGCGGAAACCGTCCATGTAGACCTTGTAGACAAGGGTGATCGGATTGTTCGCCGCCTTGTCTTTCACCATGACGTCGATGACGCCGAAGGTGTCGAACAGTGCGTAGGTGACATTGATGATCAGAAGGAAGAAGGCGGTCGGCGCGAGCAGCGGCAGGATCACGGTCCAGAAGCGGCGGAAGCCCGAGCGGCAATCCATGGCCGCCGCCTCGCGCACCGCGACCGGAATACCCTGCAGGCCGGAGAGGAAAAAGATGAAGTTGTAAGGGATCTGCTTCCAGACCGAGACGACGATCATCGAAAAAGCCGTATCGAAATAGTTGAGACCGACCTTGATATCCCAGCCGAACCAGCGGGCAAGCTCGACGATCGGGCCGATATGCTGGTCGAAGAACATCATGCCGATGAGGCCGGCAACCGGGGGCGCGATCGCATAGACCCAGATGAGCAGCGTCTTGTAGGTGGCGTTGCCGCGGATGACCCCATCCGCCTTGACGGCGAGCAACAGGCCGATCGACAGCGCGAAGAAGGTGACGAGCGTGGTGAAGATCGCCGTGAAGCGCGAGATGCCCAGATATTCGCCCGACTTCAGCACGTCGGTGTAGTTCGCCATGCCGACGAAGGTCGAGCCGAAGCCGAACGGGTCTTCCAGATAAAAGGACGACTGGATCGCCTGGATCGACGGCCAGTAGAAGAACACGAAGATGATCGCCAGCTGCGGCGCGAGAAAGAGGTAGGGCAGGTAAGGCGAGGAGAACTGCACGCGCTTGGCAGTCGCGTCGCCGTCCTTCGGTTTGCCGCCGAACAGCCGGAGGGCGCCGAAGCGACGCCCGTCCGTTCCCGTCCCTCCCCGCGGTGCGGGGAGGCTTTCCGTTCCAGAGGTCATCGAGATCAGCCAGCCGTCTTGGCGAAGCGGGCGAGCAGCTCGTTGCCGTCCTTCTCGATCGTGTCGAAGGCGTCCTTGACCGTGGTTTCACCGGAGAAGATGCGGCCGTATTCGCGTTCCATGATCTCGCGGATCTGCGGGTAGAAGCCGAGGCGGTAGCCCTTCGACCAGTCGCCGGCCGGCAGCATCAGCTGCTTGATGCCGACTTCCGCGACCGGCTTTTCCTTGTAGTAGCCGTCCTTCTGGGCAAGCTCGTAGGCTGCCTTGGTGATGGCCACGTAGCCGGTTGCCTTGTGGTAGAAGTATTGGATTTCAGGCGAGGTCAGGAACTGGAAGAAGTCGGCGACGCACTTATTTTCCTCGTCCGACTTGCCCGACATGGCAAACAGTGCCGCGCCGCCGATGAAGGAGTTAGTGCCGGCACCCTCGATTGCGTTCCAGTAGGGCAGGAACGTCGCCGAGAACGGCATCTGCGCCGTCTTCTGCAGGCCGCCGAACGAACCGGACGAACCGATCCAGAATGCAGCCTTGCCTTCTTCGAAGACCTTCTGGTTGTCGTTCCAGCCGGCGCCGTAAAAGGCGAAGTAACCTTCGTCCTTCCAGGCCTTGAGCTTGTCGAACATCATGACCAGGTTCGGATCGGTGACCTTGAGCTTGGTGTCGGCGACGCTGTCGTAGCCGTTGTTGTTGGTGGCGAACTGGATGTTGTTGCGCGAGAAGAAGTTCTCGGTGAACTGCCAGGTGAGCTGCGACTGGACGAGCGGGATGTAGCCGGCGGCTTTCAGCTTCGGTGCTGCAGCCTCGAACTCCTCCCAGGTCTTCGGTGCTTCGACGCCGGCCTTTTTCAGGGCTTCGTCGTTCACGTACATGATCGGGGCCGACGAGTTGAACGGCATGCCGACGAACTTGCCTTCGCTATCGGCGTAGAAGTAGCGCACGCCGTCGATGAAGGCATTGCGGTCGAAGTTGTGGCCGGCCTTGATGATCAGATCTTCGGCGGGAACGACGGCGCCCTTGGCGTTGATGATGGTCGCTGCACCGGCGTCGAAGACCTGCAGAATGTTCGGCTGTTCGCCAGAGCGGAATGCGGCGATGCCGGAAGCGAGCGCTTCCTCATAGGTGCCCTTCGAAACCGGGGTCAGCGCGCAGGCGCTCTGGGCTTCGTTGAACTTCTGCGAGATCTCGTTGATGACCTCGCCGTTGCGGCCGGCCATGCCGTGCCACCAGGTAATATTGGTTGCGGCTAGCGACGAGGTTGCCGAAAAAGCAAGGGTGAAAGCTGCGAGTGAAATTTTCTTGAACATGACTGGTCCTCTCCACCGAGTTGCGGATGGCAGTGGACTAGTGGCCTTCAATGACAGGCCGGTAACGCTTTTATGTCGGGACGATTACAAATTCGCGAATCTGTTCCAAGACGGGATGCGGGCGGAACACCGCAATCATTTTCCCTCATCCCGCGCCGGTTCAGAACGCATCGGGCAGGTGTCGCGGCCAGCGCCAGGGTGTCACCGTGATGATATCGTAACGGACGGAAAGCCTGGCGAAATCGGGTTGGCGTGCGAGCCAGAGATCGCTGGCCGCGCGAATGCGGTGCTGCGCCGTTCCGGTGACGGCGAAGACCCCGTCGTCGGCCGAGCGCCGGGCCTTGACCTCGACGCAGGCGATGAGATCACCCCGCCGCGCAATGATGTCGATTTCGCCCAGTTTGGTGCGATGACGCATGGCGACGATGCGGTACCCTTTGACGATCAGGCAGAGGGCCGCGCGATACTCGGCGAACCGACCGCGCCTCTGAGCCCCAAGCCTGCGTCGATCGGGCCCTTCAGTCGCCATGGCGGCCCTTGAGTTCCAGCAGCCGGTCGTAAAGCTCCTTGCGCGGAAGGCCCGTCTGCTTTGCTGCCTCGGTCGCCGCCTTGCCGGTCGACATATCGGCGATGAGCCGCGTCAACAGCGCATCAACGTCGGCGGCCTCCGGTTCCGGCGGCGCGTCCGGCGGGCCGATCACGAACACGATCTCGCCCTTGACCGCGCCGGCATCGTCGTAAAACGCCTTGAGTTCGCCGAGCGTGCCACGGCGGAATTCCTCGAAGGTCTTGGTCAGTTCGCGGCACACGGCCGCCTTTCTGTTTTCGCCGAGCACGGCGGCGGCAGCCGCCACCGTGGCGGCAATCCGGTGCGGCGATTCGAAGAACATGAGCGTCGACGGCACCGTCGCCAACTCCTGCAGCCGATCGCGCTTGGCCTTGTCCTTGGTCGGCAGGAAACCGGCGAAGAGAAAGGCGTCGTTGGGCAGGCCCGAACCGACAAGGGCGGCAAGCGGGGCTGAGGCGCCTGGGATCGGCACGACGCGATAGCCTGCATCGATCGCCAGCTGCGCCAGGCGATAGCCGGGATCGGAGACAAGCGGCGTGCCGGCATCGGAGACTAGCGCCACCGATCTGCCCTCGCCAAGAGCCGCCAGCAGCCGCGGGCCGACCTCGTCGGCATTATGCTCGTGGTAGGCGTAGGGCCGGTTGACGATGCCGTAACGGTCGAGCAGCACGCGGGTGACGCGGGTGTCCTCGCAGGCGAGCACGTCGGCGCCGGCAAGCGTTTCAAGCGCCCGCAGGGTGATGTCGCCAAGATTGCCGATCGGCGTCGCCACCAGATAGAGCGCGACATCGAGCGGACGCGCGGGAATGCTGGCATTGTGCAGCCGATAGCTGCGCTGCTTCTGCCCATCCGAGGCGTCCGACGTCTTATGTTTTTCCAACTGCAGCTTCCTGATGGCGATGCCGGCTGACCGGTTTTAGTCTTTATGAGTGAGCCGACATGGCAGAGCAAGGGCGCCAAGCGGCCGGCTGGTGCGTCATCTGGGGACAGCGCCAGTCAAACCCCTTGCTTTTCAGGCGCTGTTTCTGCCATTTTGCCGGTCCACATCCTTCCGGTCGGTCGGCCGGGACACTCGCAGTTGACGCTGCGGCGGGAGCCTCGCCCGCCCAGCAACGGTTGAAAGCGGTAGCATCCCATGCGCATTACTCTCGAGCGGTCCAATCTCCTGAAGTCGCTGAACCACGTTCACCGCGTGGTCGAACGGCGAAACACGATCCCGATCCTCTCGAACGTTCTTTTGCGCTCCGACGGCGCGAGCCTCGAGATGAAGGCGACCGACCTCGATCTCGAGATCACCGAGGCGACGCCGGCGCAGGTGGAACAGGCCGGCGCCACCACGGTTCCGGCGCACCTGCTTTATGACATCGTGCGCAAGCTGCCCGATGGCTCGGAAGTGCTGCTGGCGACCAACGCCGAAGGCACAGCGATGACGGTCGCCTCCGGCCGCTCGAAATTCTCACTGCAGTGCCTGCCGCAATCCGATTTCCCCGACCTGACGGCCGGCAGCTTCTCCCACACCTTCCGCCTCAAGGCGACCGACCTGAAGATGCTGATCGACCGGACGCAGTTCGCGATCTCGACCGAGGAGACCCGCTACTATCTCAACGGCATCTTCGTGCACACGGTCGAGAGCAAGGGCGACCTGAAGCTGCGCGCCGTGGCAACCGACGGCCACCGCCTTGCGCGCGCCGACGTCGAAGCGCCGTCCGGCTCCGAGGGCATGCCGGGCATCATCATTCCGCGCAAGACCGTCAGCGAACTGCAGAAGCTACTCGACAGCCCCGATATCATCGTGACGCTCGAAGTATCGGACGCCAAAATTCGCCTGACGATCGGCTCGATCGTGATGACCTCAAAGCTGATCGACGGCACCTTCCCGGATTACCAGCGCGTTATACCGGCCAACAACGACAAGGAACTGCGCGTCGATTGCCAGTCCTTCGCCCAGGCCGTCGACCGCGTTTCGACGATTTCCTCCGAACGCGGACGCGCCGTGAAGCTGGCGCTGGCCGACGGCCAGATGACGCTGACGGTCAACAACCCGGATTCGGGCAGCGCGACGGAAGAGCTGCCGGTCGGCTACGAGCACGACCCGCTCGAAATCGGTTTCAATGCAAAATACCTGCTCGACATCACCTCGCAGCTGACGGGAACCGACGCCATCTTCATGCTGGCCGACCCGGGCTCGCCGACGCTGGTGCGCGATCTGGCGGCCGAGGACGCGCTTTACGTGCTGATGCCGATGCGGGTTTAGCCGCCCGTGCCGCGGTGAAAAATTAAGACCCGTCACGCCGCGCGTGGCGGGTTTTTTGTTGGCGCTGATATTCGCGTGCTGTTGATAAGACGACGCTTTCAGGCGTAGACAGACTTGTTTTTGCCGCAGATGGGATCACATTATGTCTGCAATGTCCGTTCCCCGCTCGAATCAGCGGAACCGGACGATCCGTATGAGAGGACGACGGTTTTGAGGGGTTCAATGAATTTGCGCGTGAAGGTGAAGGAACGGCTTGGCCGGAAATTCGACGAGGAGATCCGTTTCTTCAAGGGGTGGATGAGCAATGCGAAGGCGGTCGGGGCAATCCTTCCGACGTCTTCCGTCACCGCCCGCCGCATGGCGAGCGTCATCAATCCCCATTCCGGATTGCCGGTTCTTGAACTCGGCCCCGGAACCGGCGTCATCACCAAGGCGATCCTGGAGCGCGGTCTAGCAGCGGAAGATCTGGTGTCCGTCGAGTACTCCACCGACTTCTACCAGCAGCTCAAGGCAAACTTTGCCGGCGTCAACTTCATCAACGGCGACGCGTTCGATCTCAAGCAGACGCTTGGCGCGATGACGGACCGGACCTTCGACAGCGTCGTGTCTGCCGTGCCGCTGCTCAATTTCCCGATGCATCGTCGCGTCGAGCTGATCGTGGATCTTTTGTCGCGCATCCCGGTCGGCCGTCCCGTCGTGCAGATCTCCTATGGTCCGCTGTCGCCTGTGGTTGCCATGCCCGACCGCTACAGCATCCAGCATCTCGATTTCGTCGTGCGCAACATTCCCCCGGCGCAGCTCTGGGTCTACCGCAAAGCGCACTGACAGGGCACACCATTGTTCGGTCTGTATATCACGCACCCGCAAGTGCAGATCGATCCGGCAGTTCCCGTGCCGAAATGGGGACTGTCGGAGATCGGATATGCGCGAGCGGAAGCGACGGCGCGGCAGCCGTGGGTTCGAACGCTCGGGCGGATCGTTTCGAGCGACGAGACCAAGGCGATCGAGACCGCGAACCTTCTGGCCGGAGCGGCCGGCGTCGCGATCGAGACCGACGACACGATGGGCGAGAACGACCGCTCGGCCACCGGCTTCCTGCCGCCCCCGGAATTCGAGAGGGCGGCGGACTGGTTCTTCGCCAATCCGAACGAAAGCTTCAACGGCTGGGAGCGCGCCGTCGACGCGCAGGCCCGCATCTCGGCTGCCGTCTTTCGTATCCTTGACGAACACGACGCCAAAATCCCGATCGCTTTCGTCGGCCATGGCGGCGTCGGTACCCTCTTGAAGTGCAAGCTGGGCGGCACCGCCATCAGCCGAAGCGCCGACCAGAAGGGCGGCGGCGGCGGCAATCTCTTCGCGTTCCGTCTTGCGGATCGCGCCCTCACATGCGACTGGACCCCGATGGAATTCTGGCAGGGGGTGACCGCGACATGACCGAGACCGCACGCGACCGACTGATCGTCGGCCTGGATCTTCCGACAATCGCAGAGGCTGAAAAGATCGTTACCACGCTTGGTGACGACGTGACCTTCTACAAGATCGGCTACCAACTGGTGTTTGCCGGAGGGCTCGAGTTCGCCCGCGATCTGGCCGCAAGCCGCAAGAAGGTCTTCCTCGACATGAAGCTGCTCGACATCGACAACACGGTGGCCAAGGGCGTCGAGAACATCGTCAAGATGGGCATGTCGATGCTGACGCTGCACGCCTACCCCAAGGCGATGAAGGCGGCGGTCGAGGCAGCCAGGGGATCGGATCTCTGCCTGCTCGGCGTTACCGTGCTCACCTCGATGGACGAGCAGGACGTGATCGATGCGGGCTACGAATACGACCCGCACACGCTGGTGCTGCGCCGGGCCGAACAGGCCCGTGCCGCCGGCATGGGCGGCATCGTCTGCTCGGCCGAGGAATCCTCCGCGGTGCGCAAGATCATCGGCCCCGACATGGCTCTGGTGACCCCAGGCATCCGCCCGGCCGGAGCCGAGAAGGGCGACCAGAAGCGCGTCATGACACCCGCCGACGCGCTGAAGGCCGGATCGAGCCACCTCGTCGTCGCGCGCCCAATCGTCGCAGCCGCAGATCCGCTTGTCGCCGCGCGCGGCATCCTCGACGAGATGAACGGCGCGCTTTCGCGCTGATCGTGACACCCGCGTGCAACAGGTCGGCGATCCCTCTCGTACATCGCCGCCCTCTGCAACCGTTCCGCTTGACCTTGCCCGGAATTTGCCGGAAGTAACACTCCCGTCTGCTTTCGATGCCTGAAGACGAGGAGTTCAGCATGGCAAAAGGATATTGGATCGCACGGGTCGATGTGCGAGACCCCGAACGCTACAAGGACTATGTGGCGGCCGCAAAGCCGGCCTTCGAGAAATACGGCGCCAATTTCCTGGCGCGCGGCGGTGAATTCGAGCGGCTGGAAGGTGGGGTTCGCGCCCGCAACGTCGTCATCGAATTTCCATCGCTTCAGGCCGCTGTCGACTGCTATAATTCCCCCGAGTACCAGATTGCCGCGGCGATCCGCCAACAGGTGGCAGACGCCGAGATGGTGGTCGTCGAGGGCATCTGACCGACGAGTGTTGCCAACCACGGCAACGCCGCCCGCCGCGAGGATTGGCCTTCACCTCTCGCGGCTGTTGGGCTATGTAGCAAACAATTCTTCCAAATGAGATCAGGAGTGCACTTCCCATGACCTTGTCCAACCTTCCGCCGCTGGTGACGATTTTCGGCGGATCCGGGTTCGTCGGCCGTCATGTCGTACGTGCACTCGCCAAGCGCGGCTACCGCATCCGCGTTGCCGTTCGCCGGCCGGATCTTGCAGGCCACCTGCAGCCGCTCGGCAATGTCGGCCAGATCTCGTTCGTCCAGGCCAACCTGCGCTATCGCAAGTCGGTCGACCGCGCCGTCGAAGGCTCCGACCATGTCATCAACTGCGTCGGCGTCCTGTTCGAGAGCGGCCGCAACACCTTCGACGCCGTGCAGGATTTCGGCGCCCGAGCGGTTGCGGAAGCCGCGCGCAATGTCGGCGCCAAGCTAACGCATATCTCGGCGATCGGCGCGGACGCCAAGTCGGAATCGAGCTACGCCCGCACCAAGGGGCGTGCCGAAGCCGCGATCCTGGAAACGCTGCCGGACGCGATCATCCTGCGCCCGTCGATCGTCTTCGGACCGGAGGACGGCTTCTTCAACAAGTTCGCCCAAATGGCCCGGTTCGCACCGGCGCTGCCACTGATCGGCGGCGGGAACACCAAGTTCCAGCCGGTCTATGTCACCGATGTCGCCGAGGTCGTTGCCCGCTCGGTCGACGGCAAGCTGTCGGCTGGCACGATTTACGAACTCGGCGGACCTGACGTCCTCACCTTCCGCGAATGTCTCGAGATCATGCTCCAGACCATCGATCGCAAGCGCTCGCTGGTATCGGTGCCCTTCGGCATCGCCTCGCTGATGGGCCGCGTCGCGTCGATGATCCCCTTCATCACGCCGCCGATAACGCCCGACCAGGTGGTGTTGCTGAAATCCGACAATATCGTCTCGGCCAAGGCCGAATCCGAAGGCCGGACGCTTGGCGGCATCGGCATCACGCCGACGATGCTGGAATCGATCCTGTCGACCTATCTCGTGCGCTATCGCCCGCAGGGCCAGTATACACGCAGCGGCCGCGCCGCCTGAGGCAGCAGCCCAGAAAGCCTCTTTCGATCGCCGCCGGCCCTGCCGGCGGCTGTTTTATTGTGTCATCAAGGCAACAGCGTTGCAGTTCTGCCGCAGTGACAAAAGCGAATGGCATTTACCGCAGATTCAACATGTCCTGATATTGATCAAGACATATCCAACGCATAAAAACCGCCCCGCGCCCCGATCACAGGTAAGTCTCGGCGGCGGCAGCATCACTCTCGAAAGGCATGGCGTCCATGGGCAAGTCGATCGCAATCTTTTTTGCGTCTGCGGCACTGATCATTCTGGCTGGCTCCTTCGTCGCGCCGAACACGGTCGCGAGCAGCCGCAAGGGCTGCACGCCGGCCTATGGCGTCGACCCGTGCACGACGGCGTCGATCGACCTTTCCGGCAAGTAAGCCGGCGCCCATCGGGCGATTAGCTACAAGTTTTTGGCGGGGGCCAGGGACCGCGTGCGTTTCATCTGAAACGCACGCGGTTTTATTTTTACAGCGCCGCGCGTCAAATATGACGCGCAAAGGACGCTGTATCTCTTTATATTTGCTGCATAATTTCGCCCTTAAATCGGATCCGATTTAGAGAATTATGCAGTAGCTGTTCTCAGCCGAGCATCCAGAGGCCGATAAGGCCGGCGGTGCCGACGACGATGCGCCAGATCGCAAATGGCGTGAAGCCGCGGCGCGAGACGAAGTCCAAGAGCGAGCGGACGACGAAGATGCCGGCGACGAACGCCGCGATGAAGCCGACGGCAATCAGTGTGAAATCGTCGAACGACAGCGCATCACGGTTCTTGTAGAGGTCGAGCGTGAAGGCGCCGAGCATCGTCGGCATGGCCAGGAAGAACGAGAACTCCGCCGCCGACCGCTTGTCCGTTCCCATCAGCAGAGCGCCGGCAATCGTCGCACCGGAGCGCGAGGTGCCGGGAATCATCGCCAGGCACTGGAACAGGCCGATCTTCAGCGCCAGCGACGGCGGATAGTCCATGACGTCGGTGTAGCGCGGCGTCAGCGGCATCCGATCGATCGCAAGCAGGATGAAGCCGCCAATGATCAGCACGACACAGATCAGGATCGGCGTTTCGAACAGCACGGTCTTGATGAAGTCATGGGCGATTGCGCCGATGATGGCGGCCGGCAGGAAGGCGAGCAGCACCGACACGACGAAGCGGCGGGCCTTGACGCTCGTCGGCAGCGCCAGTGCGATCGACAGAAGTCTTTGGAAATAGACGAGCAGGATCGCCAGGATGGCGCCGAGCTGTATCAGAACGGCAAAGGTGTTGCCCGGCGATCTGAAGCCGAGGAAGTGCCCGGCGAGGAGCACATGCGCCGTCGAAGACACGGGGATGAACTCCGTCAATCCCTCGATGAGACCGAGGACGAGCGCGCTGATGATCGATTGATCCGCCATATATAAGATTTTCCTGACAAGTTTTGGAGTGGGAGGAAAAGGCTGATTCGCTTGTGTTTGCCACCACAAGTTCCTATAGCTTTTTCTGATGAGCCGTGGCCAGACGCATGCGCCGCCACGCTGACGTTCCCTGAAAAAAGACCATAAGAAGCCAGATCATCGATGCCGACACTGTACCATCACCCCATGTCCTCCGCTTCGCGGTTCGTGCGCCTGATCCTTTCGGAATACGGCTACCAGACGGAATTGACCGAGGAACAGCCCTGGGAAAACCGGCGAGACTTTCTGACGCTGAATCCGGCGGGCACGTTACCGGTCTATGTTGACGACAGTATGAGGGCGCTTTGTGGCGCCACGATCATCTCGGAATATCTCGACGAGACGAACGGCATCATGAAGCGGGATCGGCGGCTTCTGGCGGAAGATCCGTTCCAGCGCGCCGAAATCCGCCGGCTGGCCGAATGGTTCCTTCACAAGATGGAAGCCGACGTGACGCGCCCCTTGGTGCGCGAGCGCATCTTCAAACTGCAGATGACGCCGGACCAGGGCGGCGGCGCACCTGACAGCAAGGTGCTGCGCACCTCGCGCGCCAATATCCGCCAGCACATGAAGTACCTGTCGTGGCTTGCCGGGTCGCGGCCCTGGCTTGCAGGCGACCGGATCTCCTATGCCGACCTTGCGGCGGCCGCGACGGTTTCGGTGCTCGACTATCTCGGCGAGATCGACTGGTCGGACGCGCCGACCGCCAAGGAATGGTATCAGCGGCTGAAGTCCCGCCCCTCCTTCCGCCCGCTGCTCTCCGAGCGCGTGCGCGGTATCACACCGGTTCCGCATTATGCGGATCTCGATTTCTGAGGATAGTGCCGTGCCCGGCAGTGCTGCCAAGGCTGAAAACCAGGAGCGACGGCGGCAGAAGCTGACGGAATTCCTGAAGGCCGAGGCGGCCGACAAGGGCTTCGACGTCTGTCGCATCACCCGGCCCGATGCCATACCGGAGGCGCCGGCGCGGCTCGTGGAATTCCTCGACGAGGGCTTCCACGGCACGATGGAATGGCTGGCCGAAACGGCGGAGCGCCGCTCCGATCCGCGAACCCTCTGGAGCAACGTGCGCTCGGTCGTCATGTTCGGAATGAACTACGGCCCGGAGGAAGACCCGCGCGGCATCCTCGACCAGCCGGATCGCGGTGCGATCTCCGTCTATGCCCAGAACCGCGACTATCACGATATCATCAAGGGCCGCCTGAAAGAGGTCGCGACCCGCTTTGCGGCACGTGCCGGCGAAGACGTGAAGGTGTTCGTCGACACGGCACCGGTGATGGAAAAGCCGCTCGCCGAAAAGGCAGGCATCGGCTGGCAAGGCAAACACACCAATCTCGTCAGCCGCGAGTTCGGCTCCTGGCTGTTTCTCGGCAGCCTGTTCACCACGGCGGAACTTGCCTTCGACGCCGCCGAGCGCGACCATTGCGGCTCCTGTCGTGCCTGTGTCAACGCCTGTCCCACCGCTGCCTTCCCCGCCCCCTACCGCATCGACGCGCGGCGCTGCATTTCCTACCTGACAATCGAGCACAAGGGGCCGATCGACCCGACGCTGCGTCCGCTGATCGGCAATCGCATCTATGGCTGCGACGACTGTCTTGCCGCCTGCCCCTGGAACAAGTTCGCGCAGCAGGCGTCGGAGATGAAACTGAAGGCGCGCGATGACCTGAAGGCGCCGTCGCTCGCCTTTCTCCTGACCCTCGACGACCCGACATTTAGGACCTTCTTCTCGGGCTCGCCGGTCAAACGCATCGGGCGTGACCGCTTCGTCAGAAATGTCTTGATCGCAGCGGGCAATTCCGGCGATGACAGCCTGGTCGCAGCCTGCAAGACGTTGACCAGCGATACCTCCCCGATGGTGAGGGCGATGGCGGTGTGGGCTTTGTCACTATTGATCTCGCCCGATGCGCTTGCGGCCCATGAGAGGCAATGCGGTGCGGAGAGCGACGAAGAAGTGTTGTCCGAATGGCAAATGGCGGGAGTAAGCCGATGCATGTCCTGATTCTTGGCGCCGGTTATTCCGGCATGGCGATCGCGCGCGCACTGGCCGACAAGGCCGATAGCGTCACTGGTACGACCCGCAGTGCGGAAAAGGCTGCCAAACTCGCAAAAGCGGGCATCCGCCCGATCGTCTTCGACGGCGATACGGTTTCCGACGAACTGGCAGACGCCTTGCGGCAGGCGACCCATCTGATCCAGTCGATCGCTCCCGGCCGCGACGGCGACCCGATGTTCCGCCCCGGCAGCACCGACCTCGCCACGCTTGCCCCTGCCCTTCGCTGGATCGGCTATCTCTCCACCGTCGGCGTCTATGGCGACCATGGCGGTCAGTGGGTGACGGAAGACATGTTGTCCAAACCGGTCTCGGCGCGCTCGGTGGAGCGAGTCGAGGCGGAAGACGCCTGGCTTGCCTTCGGCGCCAAACACGCTGTTCCCGTCGCTGTGCTACGGCTTTCCGGCATTTACGGCCCCGGACGCAACGCCTTCTGCAATCTCGCCAACGGCACGGCCCGCCGGCTGATCAAGCCCGGCCAGGTGTTCAATCGCATTCGTGTGGAAGATATCGGCGCTGCCACATCCTACCTCTCCGAAAGACTTCAGGGTGGGATCTTCAACATCACCGACAACGAGCCGGCACCACCGCAGGATATCGTTGCCGAGGCCGCGCGGCTGATGGGCGTCGAGCCGCCGCCCGAGATGCCGTTCGAAACCGCCGAGCTTTCGCCGATGGCCCGATCCTTCTATGGCGAAAACAAGCGCGTTTCGAATGCACGCCTGCGGGAAACCGGCTTCGAACTCGCCTATCCCGATTATCGCGTCTCGCTTGCGCAAATGTGGCAGACGGACAGCTGGCGCGGCCAATGAACAATTGCTGCGCGAACCAGTCAAAATATTCCGTTCGCAATGGAACCTTGTCGATAGCATGATCGTTAGTAATGGTGATCTCACGGAGGCGCTTAATTGTGACCTTCGTGAGATATTCATTCTATACTCGGCGAATTGAATGCAACCACAGCGGTAGTGACGCATTTTTGACCATCCGGATTCCGGACGATTCGTTCAATTCGAAATTTTTAATGATTTTTTTCGTTAAGCCGATATCTCGGCTCGCGTGCGCGCCGCATTTAGCGCGTTCAACCGCTGATTCCAAAGAACTTCCGGGTTCTATTTAAACTATTTCAAACAATCTTCGTTTTTTAATTTTCGTCCTTTTTTAATAGATCCTAATAAAACGTAAATGGTTGAAGCACGTTTTCGCCATTTTTCGCCCCAATTAGCGATCTTCGACAGAATTAACCAAGAGCTCCAGCCCAAGAGCTCTAACCGAGGGTCGCCAGTTTGACGCCAGCGAAAATCAAGACTGTTGCTGCGGCAGCGCTGTTCACCGCCGGGATCGGCCTCGGTTCCGTTTCCGACAGCCAGGCAGCAGGCGCCGGCTGCGGCGGTGCTTCCTGGTATGCGCTGACCTCCAAGACGGCTTCCGGCGAACGTATGAACGCCGCCCGCCTCACCGCCGCCCATCGCAGTCTGAAATTCGGCACCAAGGTGCAGGTCACCAACAAGCGCAACGGCAAGAGTGTAATCGTTCGCATCAACGATCGTGGCCCGTTCATCCGTGGCCGTGTGATCGATCTTTCCAAAGCAGCCGCCTCGCAGATCGGCATGATCAGCTCCGGCCACGCCAGCATCTGTTATCGCGTCGTCAATTCCTGATCGTAAAATACTTCCGTCCGGCATCCGATCCGGGCGGTTCTGCTTTGAGAAGTACTGTTCCTCGCCACTTCCCCGCGTTTAATCCCGGCCAGCGTCTTGCTCTTCGATGCCATCGCCGCTACCACGGCGAAAAAGGAGTTGATCGAAGATGCGATTGGGCGGCAGGCTCGCTGGAGCCATTGAGGTTCTTGAGGACATCGAAAAGCGGAAGCGCCCGGTCGCCGACGCACTCAAGGACTGGGGCCTTTCCCATCGCTTCGCCGGCTCCGGCGATCGATCGGCGATCGGCAACATCGTCTATGACGCGCTTCGCATGAAGCTCTCCCACGCCTACCTGATGGACAGCGACAGCGCCGCCGCTCTCGGCCACGCCGTGATGTACCGCCAGTGGGGCTTTTCCCCCGAAGCGCTGGCGGCCGAACTCGATGGCGACAAATTCGCACCCGAGATGCCGTCCGCCGACATGGCGCAGGCCTTCGCGACGCGCCGCCTCGATGATGCCGCGCCCCACATCCAGGGCGACATTCCCGAATGGGTGCAGGCATCCTTCGAGGAAAACTTCTCCGAGGATTGGCTCGACGAAGCCAAGGCGCTCGCCGGGCGTCCGACGCTCGATCTGCGCGCCAACACGCTCAAGTCGACCCGGGACAAGGTGCTGAAGGCGCTGGAGCGCAGCGGCGCTGAAGCCGCAACGATCGCCCGCAACGGTATTCGTATTCCCGCCGGCGAAGGCGCCTCGCGCCTGCCGAACGTCACCGCCGAGCTTTCCTTCCAGAAAGGCTGGTTCGAAGTCCAGGACGAGGGATCGCAGATCGTCGCCGATCTCGCCTTCCCGCAGGAAGGCGAACAGGTGCTCGACTATTGCGCCGGCGGCGGCGGCAAGACGCTCGCCATGTCGGCTGCGATGAACAACAAGGGCCAGGTGCACGCCTACGACACCGACCGCAAGCGCCTGGCGCCGATCATCGAACGGCTGAAGCGCGCTGGAACGCGCAATGTCCAGGTACACGATTCCGCCGACAGCCTGGCGCCGCTTGCCGGCCGTTTCGATCGGGTTCTCGTCGATGCGCCTTGCACCGGCACCGGAACGTGGCGTCGCCGCCCCGACACCAAGTGGCGGCTCAACCAGAAGAACCTCGAAGAGCGGATCTCCCAGCAGGAAGAAGCGCTGGCAAGTGCTGCGCAGTTCGTGCGGCCGGGCGGACACCTGATCTACGTCACCTGCTCGGTGCTTCCCGAGGAGAACGAGGCGCAAGTCTACGGCTTCTGCGAAGACAATCCGGAATTCGAGATCCTGTCGGCCGCCGACATCTGGGCCGGGCTATTCGGTACCGACAAGCCGCAGCCATGGTCCGCCGACATGAAGACGGTGACGCTGACGCCGGCTTCCACCGGCACCGACGGCTTCTTCTTCTGCCTGATGCAGCGCAAGGCCTGAGCGCCTCGCCGGCGGCTTCGACACTGCGCCAAACCGCCGGCATCAGATTGAAAACGTTCTAAACTATACACTTTGACACCAGTTTACTTTTGGTTCATGACAATCAAGCTCCGGCGGGTCGGCGGGGGATTTTCCACGACCCATTGCCGAGCAATGACGCCGTCCCGCGGTGTCCGTTCCGGTCACGCCGGGAGAAGAACAGGAGAGGGTCATGACCAAGAATTTCATCCGCGCCGCGGCGCTGGCGCTCATGACGGCAACGTCGACGCTGGCCCTGCAGCCGGCGCAGGCCGCCACCGATGCGGCCGCCGTTGTAAAGCACTACACCGTCGTCGCGCACGCCAAGTTCGAAGATGCGCTGATCACCGCTGAGGCGCTCGACAAGGCAATCGACGCGCTGATCGCGACCCCCAGCGAAGCAACGCTGAAGGCGGCGCGCGAAGCCTGGCTCAAGGCCCGCCACCCCTACCAGGAAACGGAAGTCTACCGCTTCGGCAACGCCATCGTTGACGAGTGGGAAGGCAAGGTCAACGCCTGGCCGCTGGACGAAGGCCTGATCGACTATGTCGATCCGAGCTACGGCAGCGAGAGCGACGAGAACGGTCTCTTCACCGCCAACGTGATCGCCAACAAGACGATCAAGATCGACGGCAAGGATGTCGACGCCACCAACATCACGCCGGAACTGCTGGCGGGTACCCTACAGGAAGCAGGCGGCATCGAGGCGAACGTCGCCACGGGCTATCACGCCATCGAATTCCTGCTCTGGGGCCAGGACCTGAACGGCACCAAGGCTGGCGCCGGCAACCGCCCCTACACGGATTACGACACCAAGGCCTGCACCGGCGGCAATTGCGATCGGCGTGGCGCCTATTTGAAGGCTGCATCCGAACTGCTCGTTTCGGACCTGAAGGAAATGGTTGCCAACTGGACGCCGGATGGCGCGGCGACCAAGGCCGTCGAAGCCGATCCGAAGGCTGGCCTGACCGCCATCCTGACCGGCATGGGATCGCTCTCCTATGGCGAGCTTGCAGGCGAGCGCATGAAGCTCGGCATCCTGCTGCATGACCCGGAAGAAGAGCACGACTGCTTCTCCGACAACACCCACAACTCGCACCTGCACGACGCGATCGGCATCCAGTCGGCCTATACCGGCGAATATACCCGCGTCGACGGCACCAAGCTGACCGGCGCCTCGCTTTCCGAACTCGTTGCCACCAAGGACGCGGCACTCGACAAGGAAATGACCAAGGATCTCGCCACCACGGTCGAGAAGATGCAGGCGATGGCCAAGCGCGCCGAAACCGTCGAGGCCTACGACCAGATGATCGGCGAAGGCAATGCCGAGGGCAACGCCACCGTCCAGGCCGCGATCGACGGCCTGATCGCCCAGGCCAAGACCGTGCAGCGCGTCATCGCGTCGCTCGACCTCGGCACGATTGAGCTTGAAGGTTCCGACAGCTTGGATAATCCTAACGCTGTTTTCCAATAAGCTGAAAAGGCGGGCCGCGCCGTTACGGACGCGGCCCGATCCTCAATCGATGAACGCATGCATTGCCCGCTCCCTTCTGCAGTCGCTCCTGGCGCTGTTTCTTGTTGCGGCGGCAGTTCAGGCGTCAGACGATACCTCCGCGCTCAAGCACAAGCGCGACGATCTCTCCGAGGCCGACCTTCGCCGCGTCGAGGCGATCACTGTGCCGGTCACGGATTTCTCCAAGGCAGAACGATACGAGGCGATGTCGGCGGGAGCCGGAACGTCGATCGCCCCGAACGATCAGGACAGCTTCACTCAGTTTTCCGCAAACTTGGCTTTCGAGGATGAAGAGGGATTCAAGCTGGGCGATGCGCTGTTCGAAAAGCTCTGGGTGTCCTCGCCCTCGTCAACCCAGGCGTCCGATGGCCTGGGGCCGCTCTACAATGCAAGGTCCTGCCTCAGCTGCCATCCGCGCGATGGGCGTGGCGGCCCGCCCGAAGGCGCCAGCGACGGCACCTCGATGCTCTACCGGCTCGCCCGGGCGCCGCGCAACGACGGCGAACGGCAGATGCTGGCGACCTACGACATGGCCAATTTCCCCGACCCGATTTACGGCGCGCAGTTGCAGGACAGGGCGGTGCCGGGGCTTGCCGCCGAAGGTCAGATGAAGATGACCTACTCCGAGCTGCCGGTCACGCTGGCGGACGGCGAACTGGTCTTCCTGCGCAAGCCGACCTATGCGGTGCGCGATCTCGCCTACGGCGCCCTTGATCCGACAACGACGCTTTCGCCGCGGGTGGCGCCGCAGATGATCGGATTGGGACTGATCGAGGCGATCCATGAGGCGGATATCCTTTCCCGTGCAGACCCTGATGACGCCGACGGCGACGGCATCAGCGGGCGCGCCTCGCTGGTTCGCGATCGCGCGACCGGAGAAATTGCGCTTGGTCGCTTTGGCTGGAAGGCACAGACCCCGACGGTGCGCCAGCAGACGGCGGATGCCTTCGCCGCCGATATCGGCCTTTCGACCCCGGATCTCGACCGCAGTTTTGGCGACTGCACCGAAGGGCAAACGGCCTGCCTCGGCCTGCCGACCGGCGTCCAGGCGCGTCTCGGCGCGGTCGAGGCTCCGGACCCGGTGCTGGGACTGGTCACCTTCTACTCGGCCAATCTGGCCGTTCCGGCGCGGCGCAAGGCGAGCTTTCCAAAAACCCTGCGCGGCAAGGAGATCTTCTACCAGAGCGGCTGCGCTTCCTGCCACACCCCGAAATACGTGACGCGTCGCGACGCTGCCCACAAGGCACAGGCGTTCCAGCTGATCTGGCCCTATTCCGACTTCCTGCTCCATGACATGGGAGACGGCCTTGCCGATGGCCAGACCGTAGGTATCGCCAATGGCCGCGAATGGCGCACGCCGCCGCTCTGGGGCATCGGACTGACGAAGGCGGTGAGCGGCCATACGTTCCTGCTGCACGACGGGCGGGCCCGCAATTTTACCGAAGCCATTCTGTGGCATGGTGGAGAGGGCGAAAAAGCGCGAGACGCCTTTGCCGCGCTTTCCACACGTGACCGCCGTGACCTCCTCGCATTCCTGGAGTCTCTTTGATGTCTCATATGCCTTCGCTTGCCCTCGGCCTTTGCCTGGCCGCTCTGTCCCTGCCGGCCATGGCGCAGGAGGGAAGCGCGCTGTCGCCCCGTGTCGTCAACGAGGCTGCCGTGCCAGCCGTGATGGCTAGGGCGGTCGACGATTTCATTATCCCCGGCTACCGCAACCTGTCGGACAAGACCGCGCTGCTGACGAAGGCGTCGGCCGCCCTTTGCGAGGTCCCGTCGGCGGCATCGCAGGAGAAAGCGCAAGAAGCATTTTCCGACCTGGTACAGGCCTGGTCGACGGTCGAAATCATCCGTTTGGGGCCGGCGCTCGAGCAGAACCGCTTCGAGCGCTTCCTGTTCTACCCCGACCGCAAGAGCACGGGCCTGAAACAGGTGCAGGCCATTCTTGCCAAGGGCGACGAGACGGCGACCGACGTCGCATCGCTCAAGGGCAAGAGCGTCGCGGCGCAAGGACTGGGCGCACTGGAATACGTGCTCTACGGCAATGGCTCCGATGTGCTGGCGAGCAAGGACGGCGATTTCCGTTGCCGCTACGGCGTGGCGATCTCGCAGAACCTCGACGCCATCGCCAACGAGTTCCTGGCGGAGTGGCAAAAGCCTGAGGGCATCCAGGCCGCCTGGAAAAAGCCGGGCCCTGGAAATCCTCAATTTCGCGACAGCAAGGAGGCGGCAACCGAGCTGCTCGGCATTTTCGTGCACGGCGTCGAGATGGTGAAGGACCAGCGGCTGAAGCCGTTCTATGCCGGAACCGTCGACGGCAAGCAGGACAAGGGACATCCGAAGTCGGCGATCTACTGGCGGTCGGAAAACACCATGCCCTCGATCGCCGCCAACTTCCGCGGCCTGCATACCCTGTTCAAGGTGGCCGACATGGAAAGCCTGCTTCCGAACGACAGCCGCTCGGTCGCCGGGTCGGCAGACTTCGTCTTCAAGTCGGTCATCGGCATCTCGCAGACCATCGACGGTCCGATCGGCGAGGCGATCGCCGATGACAAGAGCCGGGCCAAGCTCGATTTTCTCACGCTCAACACCGCCGATCTTCTCGACCGGCTGAACAAGGATTTCGGCGGTGCCATCGGCCTTGGCGCCGGCTTCTCCTTTGCCGACGGCGACTGAGCAGACAGCCCTTAGCCGAGGCTGTTGACAATCCCCCCGTTTGGGCGCAAAGCGCTCCCGTGTCCGCTCTCGCGGCCACGTTTCACCACAAGGATCAACTTGCAATGAACCCCGACAGTCGAAGTCGAGCCTTCATGCTCACGACCGCTCGGTCCTGATTGATCAGGGCTTCGTGGCGGTCGGATGACTCGCCCTATGGAGCCCAAAATGCTGCGCATCTACAAAAGCCAGAACAGCCATCTCGTGCTCGTCGACATGCTCGACGGCCTTGCCTCTCCGACGCCGGTCATCTGGTTCGACCTGCTCAATCCGTCCGTGGAGGAGACCCGGCTGGTCGAAGGCCAACTCGGCATCGAAATCCCGACCCGGGACGAGATGCAGGAAATCGAGCTGTCCGACCGGCTCTACCAGGAAGACGGCGCGCAGTTCATGACCATGACGGCCGTTGCCAAGCTCGACAGCGACTACCCGGTCAAGGTTCCCGTGACCTTCATCGTCAAGGGCGTGACGCTCGTGACCGTACGTCACGCCGACCCGAAGCCGTTCCAGACCTATGCCAACCGGCTGCAGAAGGCCAACGGCCAAGGCTGCGAAACTGGCGAACTGGCGATGCTGGGGCTTCTCGAAGCGATGATCGACCGCACCGCCGACGCACTCGAGCGGGCCGGCAGCGAGGTCGACGGTATTTCGCGTGAAGTGTTCCGCAAGACCAATGCCAGCGCCACCAAGAAGACACGCGACTTGCAGTCGCTGATCGAGCAGATCGGCCAGAAGGGTGACCTTCTGACGATCATTCGCGAAAGCCTGGTCAGCATCGGTCGGCTGGTCGCCTATCACGTGGCGCTCGAAGGCATCGGTCCGCGCAAGGCGGCCAAGGAAAGCCGGCAGCGGATCAAGTTGATCCAGCGCGATGCGACATCGCTCGGCGACCACGCGCTGTTCCTGTCGAACAAGATCAACTTCTTGCTCGACGCGACGCTCGGCCTGATCAATCTGGAGCAGAACCAGATCATCAAGATATTCTCGGTCGCTGCCGTCGTGTTCCTGCCGCCGACACTGGTCGCCTCGATCTACGGCATGAACTTCGAGGTCATGCCCGAGCTGCAGTGGCAGTTCGGATATCCCTATGCCCTGGCGCTGATGGTGCTTTCGGCGATCGTGCCGTTCCTCTACTTCAAGCGGCGGGGCTGGCTCTGACAGAGTCATCTGCTACATCGTAGCGACAAGGATCGGCGGCGGAATTCCGGTGCCGGTCCGATAAGATGGCAGGCGAGGAATGGCCATGCGCGCCACCACGGGTCTGATCGACCGTCGCAATTTCATCAAGATGGCCGGCGCCGCCTGGGTGGCGACGCTCGGCGCTCGCGGCGCCTTTGCGCTCGAGCGCGCCGACGCGGTCTTTGCCTCCGCTTTCATGGCGCCGGACGGAAGCTATGGCGTTGCCACACTGACCGAGGCCGGCGAGATCGTCGAGCGCACGGCGCTTCCGGCACGCGCCCACGGCATGGCCCATTCAGCCGCCAGCAAACGGACGGTGGCGTTTTCCCGCCGCCCCGGCACCTATGCGATGATCCTTGCGACCGACGGCAGCGCCGAGCCGGTGGTCATCGCGGCCGCCGAGGGCCGGCACTTCTATGGCCATGGCTGCTTTTCTGCCGATGGCCGCCTGCTCTACGCCACCGAAAACGACTTTGCCGCCAATCGCGGCATGATCGGCATCTACGACGGCAGCCGACATTTTGCCCGCATCGGCGAGTTCCCGACCTATGGCATCGGCCCGCATGACATGACGCTTTCCGCCGATGGACGGATGCTGGCCATCGCCAATGGCGGCATCGAGACTCATCCGGATTTCGGCCGCACCAAGCTCAATCTCGACCATATGGAACCGAGCCTGACACTGGTCGACACCGAGACCGGCGCGCTGATCCAAAAACACATACTGCCGGGCGAACTCAACCGTCTCTCCACCCGCCACGTCGATATCGGCCCGAAGGGCGAAATCTGGTTTGCCTGCCAATACGAAGGTGCGCGCGACGACCTGCCGCCGCTCGTCGGCCATTTTTCCCATGGCGAAGATCTCGCCTTCGTGTCGCTGCCCGAAAGCACGACCGAGGCCTTGGCCAATTATGTCGGCGCCATAGCCGTCAACCGCCAGGAGGGATTGATCGGCCTCACCTCGCCCAAGGGTGGCGTTGCCGTGACGCTCGATGCCCGCACGGGTGCGGTGTTGAGGCAAGAGCGCGTGACCGACGCCGCCGGTGTCGCGGCGGCCGAGCATGGTTTTGCCGTGTCGTCCTATGACGGCCGCTTCAAGGACCGTCAAAGCCGTGTCGCCTGGGACCAGCATATCGTCCGGCTCGGCCGGGACTGACGGCCCACGTCACGCGGAGAAGCGACCCTCGCCGGCCAGCTTTGCCAAATTGTCCCATCGATAGGCGGTCTGATCGTGGTTCTCACCGCCGAGGCTGACCTGGCCCTGGCCGACGGCGACCGCCCCCAGGCGTTCGTAAAACGCTCGGTTCGGATTGCTGGAAAGCACCCAGGCAAACAGCGACGCGCCGCCCAGCTCCCGGCAGTGGGCCGCGACGCTGCGCACGAGCGCCGAGCCGATGCCGGCCCCTTGAAACTCCTTGAGGATATAAAGCGCATAGAGTTCGCGGTCGAAGCGCGGCGGCATCGAGCGGGCCTTTCCATAATTGGCAAAGCCGATCACCCGGTTCGTGCTCATGTCGACCGCGACCAGGTGGAAAACGTCGACAACGCGCATGCGCCGGGCATGGCGCAACGCCTGTTCCTCGATGCTCATGGCATCGAGGAAGGCATCGGAAATCAGCCCGCGAAACGTCGATCGCCAGGTTTCGACGATGACGGAAGCGATCATCATGATGTCATCAGGACCGGCCGGCCGGATGTCGATGCGTCGGAAGCTTTTCATGGCAGAGATATAGGTGGCGCATGGTCGCTTCGAAACAGCAGCCCCCGCTGGAAAGCGCATCAGGGCACTCTATCTGTCGACGCCATGAACAGACCCCTCGTCTACACAGTCTTCATCGCTGCCGTTCTCGGTCTCGGGCTTCTCATCGGCTACAACAACATCCCCGGCGAATGGTACCAGTCACTGGCAAAGCCGGTCTTCAATCCACCCAACTGGATCTTCGCCCCGGTCTGGTCGGTGCTCTACGTGATGATCGGCATCGTCGGCGCCCGGCTGTTTCTTGACCATCGCCGTACCGCCGCGATGCGATTGTGGCTCGCGCAGATGATCTTCAACTTCCTGTGGTCGCCGCTGTTCTTCGGCCTGCAGGACATCGCGTCGGCACTGATTGTCATCATCGCGCTGCTGATCGCAGTCGCCGGTGTCATCGTCGCAAGCTGGCAAAGAGACCGCGCTTCGGCCTTGCTCTTCCTGCCCTATCTCGCCTGGGTGGCATTCGCGACCGTACTCAACGGCTCGATTTTCCTCATGAATTGAGCTTGTCGCACTGGTGCGGCCGTGCCACTGTCCGTCGATCGATATGGGAGGCAATCGGGCCTGCCGCGACAGCCAGGGCCGTACAGACTGATGGACGACAGCGATCCCCCAGATTTCCGCAGGCGCATAAGGGAAAGCTTCGCACGGCAGGCGGCCATGGAAACGATCGGCGCAGAACTGACGCTGGTCGAGCAGGGTACCGTCGAGATCGAGCTGCCCTTTGACGAAAAGCTGACGCAGCAGCACGGCTTCCTGCATGCGGGCGTGATCTCCGCCGCGCTCGATTCGGCCGGCACCTATGCCGCCTATTCCGTCATCGACCCCGACGCCTCTATCCTGACGATCGAATTCAAGGTCAACCTGCTGTCGCCGGGGCGCGGCGAGCGCTTCCTGTTTCGCGGCGAGGTCACCAAGCCCGGCACGACGATCATCGTCTCCGACGGGCGCGGCTACGCCATCCGCTCGGACGGGCCGGCCAAGCTGATCGCCTCGATGACCGGCACGATGATGGTCATCCGCGGACGCGAGGGTATCGAAGGATGAAGGTCGAAATGAAGGACGTCGCCGGCCGCAAGGTTCTCTATGTCATGGCTGTCGATGCCGAGTACGGTCCTCATCTCAAGGCACGGATCGCGCCGCTGATGACCGGCGTCGGACCGGTCGAGGCCGCAGTCACGCTGACGAAGACGCTGGCAGGCCTTGCCTCCAAAGACACTCTGCCTGATCTCGTCGTCTCGCTCGGTTCGGCGGGTGCGGCCAAGCTTGAACAGACCGAAGTCTATCAGGCGACATCGGTCGGCTACCGCGACATGGACGCCTCGGTGCTCGGTTTCGAGAAAGGCGCGACGCCGTTTCTCGACCTTCCCGCCGTCGTTTCGCTGCCGCTGCGCATTCCTGGGATCAAGGAGGCCCGGCTTTCGACCGGCGCCAACATCGTCTCCGGCACCGCCTATGACGGCATCGACGCCGACATGGTGGAAATGGAGACCTATGCGGTGCTACGCGCCTGCCAGTCTTTCGGCGTGCCGCTCATCGCGCTTCGCGGCATTTCCGACGGTAAGGCGGAACTCAAGCACGTCAACGACTGGACGGAATATCTAGATGTCATCGACGAGAAGCTCGCCGGCGTCATCGACAGGCTTGAGACAGCGATCGGCACGGGCGAAATCCGGCTCTGAAAGCCCGGAATTGTCGGGGTGCAATCTAATCGTTGCGCAGAGGACGGGCTTTGATTAAAGGCTCGCCATGATCAAGCTTGTTTGAAGGCCCGACATGACCCAGACAGCCCATCCCGACACCGTTCTCATCGTCGATTTCGGCAGCCAGGTGACGCAGCTCATCGCCCGGCGCGTGCGCGAATCCGGTGTTTATTGCGAAATCGTGCCGTTCCAGTCGGCGGACGAAGGTTTTCAGCGGCTAAAGCCGAAGGCCGTCATCCTCTCCGGCAGCCCGGCTTCCACCCTCGACATCGGCTCGCCGCGCGCGCCTTCGATGATCTTCGATTCCGGCCTGCCGGTCTTCGGCATCTGTTACGGCCAGCAAACCATGTGCGCCCAGCTGGGCGGCAAGGTCGAGAGCGGCCATCACCGCGAATTCGGCCGCGCCTTCCTCGAAGTCGAGAAGGACTGCGCGCTGTTCGACGGCGTCTGGTCGCTCGGCTCGCGCCACCAGGTCTGGATGTCGCATGGCGACCGCGTCACGGCGATCCCCGAAGGCTTCGAGGTCGTGGCGACATCCGCCAACGCCCCCTTTGCCTTCATTGCCGACGAGAAGCGCAAGTACTACGCCGTGCAGTTCCACCCGGAAGTGGTGCACACGCCCGACGGCGCCAAGCTGATCGCCAACTTCGTGCACAAGATCGCCGGCATCAAGGGCGACTGGTCGATGTCGGCCTACCGCGCCAAGGCCGTGGACGCGATCCGCAAACAGGTCGGCGACAAGAAGGTGATCTGCGCGCTTTCCGGCGGCGTCGACAGCTCGGTCGCAGCGCTCCTGATCCACGAGGCAGTCGGCGACCAGCTGACCTGCATCCTCGTCGACCATGGCCTGATGCGCAAGGACGAGGCGAAGAACGTCGTCGCCATGTTTGAAGAGCACTATAATCTGCACCTGCTGCACGTCGACGCTTCCGACCGCTTCATCGGCGAACTGGAAGGCCAAAGCGATCCGGAAACCAAGCGCAAGATCATCGGCCGCCTGTTCATCGAGGTGTTCGAGGAAGAGGCAAAGAAGCTCGGCGGCGCGGATTTCCTTGCCCAGGGCACGCTTTATCCCGACGTCATCGAAAGCGTTTCCTTCACCGGCGGCCCGTCGGTGACGATCAAGTCGCACCACAATGTCGGCGGCCTGCCGGAACGCATGAACATGCAGCTGGTCGAGCCGCTGCGCGAGCTGTTCAAGGACGAAGTCCGGGTGCTCGGCCGCGAACTCGGCCTGCCCGACAGCTTCATCGGCCGCCACCCGTTCCCCGGACCGGGCCTTGCCATCCGTTGCCCTGGTGGCATCAGCCGCGAGAAGCTCGAGATCCTGCGCGAAGCCGACGCGATCTATCTCGACGAAATCCGCAAGGCCGGCCTCTACGACGCCATCTGGCAGGCGTTTGCCGTGCTGCTGCCGGTCCAGACCGTCGGCGTCATGGGCGACGGCCGCACTTACGAGTTCGTCTGTGCGCTGCGGGCCGTCACCTCGGTCGACGGCATGACCGCCGACTTCTACCACTACGACATGGAATTCCTCGGCCGTGCGGCAACGCGCATCATCAACGAGGTCCGTGGCATCAACCGCGTGGTCTACGACGTCACGTCGAAGCCGCCCGGCACGATCGAGTGGGAATAACGGGCAATCGGCGGCAATAGCGTAGCTTTGGGCGGCGATTTTCTCGCCCGCGCTGCTGCCAGCCGTCTATTCCTCACGTGCGCCGAGCGCCATGATGGCGCTGTCCGGTCGATTAGTCCAACCGCACCCAATCGATGGCTTCGAGCACATACGGCGCGAACAGGAAGTCCCGGATCTGGATGATCCGGCTTTCCGACCAGCCGATCAGGACGAAATGTGCAGGCCGTTCCGTCGAGCCGGTGCTGTCGAACACCAGCATGGCCGGCTGTCCTTCAACCGCGCCGAAGGCGAACCGCCACTTCGTCACTTCGCCATAGCGGGTAAAATAGTGGCCGATCCTGTCGCGTCCTTCGAGTTGCAGCCGGTTTACCAGATCGAGCTTCACGTCATCGGCGAGCATGGCGCGAATTGCGTCGAAATCACCGCTCTGAAAGAGACGGACATAGGCGGTCATCTTCCGCCGGTCCGGCTCTGACATCAGCGGCAGCCTGATATCGTCGGGTGCCTGCGCAAGTTCCCGGAGTGCAACGCGCCCGCGCTGTAGCGCCGATTTGGCGGCGGCGGGCGAGCAGCCCGCGATCCCGGCGATCTCGTCGATCGAATGACCCAGGACATCCTTGAGGATCACCGCGCAGCGCTGAAGTTCAGGCAGCCGCAGAAACGTCTGGAAGCTGAACGCGACGATTTCCGCCTCAGGGATGGGCGCCGCCTCGACGTCTTCGGTGAGCGAGACGACCGTGTTGCGCGACCGCTCGCGCAGGAAATCGAGGCTCGTGTTGTGGGCGATGCGAAACAGCCAGCCCTCGAGACTATCGACCTCGACTCCTTGGGCTCGTGCGTTGAGCGCCTTGACGAGCGTATCCTGCAAGACATCCTCGCCATTGACCGCCGATCCCGTCATGCGCGCGCAGTAGCGATGAAGGCGTGGTCTGAGCGCATTCAGACGGTCCTCGAAATGGTCGGTATTCATGCACCAAGACCTCCGGCGCTTGCCCGCTCCGCCTGGGACTGGGCGCTGATTTCGATCAGTATCTTCGACAGCTTGGCCGGTTGTGACAGGAATGGCGAGTGGCTGGTCTCCAAAGTGTGGGTCGTCGTCTTGCCGCCGATGGCAACGTCTACGGTCGCAATCATGTGATCCTGACCGGCCAACGGAACCGCGCGGTCCTGTGTGGTGCGGATGTAGTGGCGCGGCACGGTGCCAAATCCTTCCGGCGTAATGGCCGATGGAGCCACGGCGCCGGCATTCGATTCGTCGTAGTGAAGATGCAGCGCCGCCTGCGCGAATTCCACCTCCGGCACGTCGCCATAAAACGAAGCCTTGAGAAGCGATCGATAGGCGACGTCTGTCGATCGCGGATTGATCCTTGTCGCACCGATGCCGACGGGGTCGCCCACGAACAACCCGGGCGACAGGGCCGAAGACATGGTTTCGTGTTGCAGCATCGCCAGCAACGGCATGCCGTTCGGCACCATGAACCCGGCGATATAAACGACTGCGAGAAGCTGGTCCGGAACCCTTTCGGCGACCGCCGAAATCGTCATCCCGCCGGCCGAGTGCCCGACCAGGATGACCTTGCCGCCGCCGAGGGCCGCGGCCTCTTTTACCAGCTCGACAACCGCTTCCGTCCGCTCCAGCTGCGTAATGCCGGCGCTGGGTGACGGCTCCGTGGCAAAAGCAATGGGGTCGAACGGACGAAGGCCGAGCGACGGTGGGGCTATGGCATTGACCCCCGCGCCGGGAAGGTCGAGCGTCAAGGCCGAAAAGCCATTGGCTTCAAGTATCGGCGTCACCTTGTCCCATGTCGAGCGGTCGTGCCAACCGCCATGGATCAGGACAAAAACTGCTTTGGTCACTGCCATTCCCTCAGTCCCCTTTACTCTGACCTTACGATATTTGCGGCCTGTGCAAGCGGCCAACTGCCAGCGTCGGTTCAAACTTCCCTGTCGTCGAAAAGGAACATTTCAACACCAGAGTCGTCAGGCGCAAAAAGTCGTCGATCCGCCGCAGCGGCCTGACCTTCCGGGCTTGCAAACGCCTTGTTGATCGCCGCAAGGTCGTCGAAATGCAGCGTTCCAATGCGATGAATTTTGGACGTTCCGACTGGCCTTGCGATCGGGCCGTCGCTGACCTCGTATTTCCTGAGCCCAGGGATCTTCTTGGCGAGAGGCACGTGGATCTCGAAATAATGCTGGTCGAACGCCTCGACATTATCAGGTGTTGGGTAAATCACGACCATGCGGGCCATTGCGATTCCTCCGTTGTTTCGGTGTGTGCCAAGCCTCACCGGGTTTCGCCAAACACCGCCGAGCCGATGATCGAATCGAGGCTCGCCAGCTCAAGGATCTCAGGGAAGTAGGCTTTCATGCGCGGGTCGCTGCGCATCGCCTCGACCGCTGCAGGGGTCTCCCACTCGGAGTAGATGACGACGCCGGTGCCGTCATTTGCCGCGATCAACCGGGTCGTCTTCCAGCCTTCAAGCGTGCGGACAACCGTGTCGGTGTTCAGCTTCAGGAGCGCGATCAGCGCATCCTGCTTCCCGGGTTTGACCTTCAGCAGATTGATCAAAATGACTGACTCGTCGGACATGGCATGTCTCCTTTTTGTTTCGAACACATCAAGGACGACCGGAAGGGTGAAAACGGATCGCGACGTTTGAAAATTTTGGGAAATGGTTCTCTGCGGAGCGGGGCCTGCTGACTGAAATAAGCAGTCCAAGCCATCGCCACAACAACGGAAGAGCCGTAGCCTTACCTGACAAAAAACAATAGTGTTGACTAATTAATCAGTATGCACTAATTGTTTTGTCATGATTGAAACCGCACCCATCACCGCCGTCATGCGCGCCCTTGCCGATCCGACCCGGCGTGCCGTGTTCGAGCGCATCGCCAATGCCGACGAGATCACGGTGGTCGAACTGACGCGCGGCAGCGGCGTGACGCAGGGTGCCATTTCGCAGCATCTCAAGTCATTGAAGCAGGCGGGCCTCGTCAGCGAGCGTCCCGAAGGCCGCAACGTCTATTACCGCGCTGAGCCCGAAGGCCTCGAGCCGCTTGTCGACTGGATGAGCCATTACGGCGCCTTCTGGCGCGAACGGTTTGCAAACCTCCGCACTCTCTTGAAGGAGATCGATCCATGAATGAAGTAGTGTTGCAGCCCCACACGCAGGACATCGTGGTAGACGAGGTCTTCCCCCACGCCCCCGAGACGATCTGGAAAACCTTGACGAGCGGCGCCTTGATAAGCCGCTGGATGATGGTTGCGACAGGCTTCGAGCCGGTCGAAGGCAACCGCTTCACCTTCCAGACCACGCCGGCCGGCGAATGGGATGGCGTCATCCACTGCCGGGTGCTGGAGGTGAAACCGAACGAGCGGTTCGTCTACGCCTGGAAAGGCGGGCACGAGGCCAATGCCGGCTATGGCTCGCGTCTTGACACGGTCGTTACATGGACCCTGTCCAGGGTCCACAACGGCACGCGCCTTCGCCTCGTTCATTCCGGCTTCGTGACGCCGAGAAACGACACCGCCTTCAAGAACATGAGCGAAGGTTGGAAGAAGGTTCTGACGCGGATCGGCACCGTGACCGAAGGGCAGGACTGAGACGACACCCAAAGCCTGACGCGGGCGCCGTGCCCGCGTCCTTGACGCGCCCGGTTCGGCAAGCGCCGTAGCGCCATCACGAACACAAGCAAAACAACTGATTGCGATGCCCGACCATCGAGCACGCTCGATGACGTACGCGTTGCCGTCCCCAGAGCCCAAGGAGCAATGACATGAGCAAGCCCTATACCGGTGGATGCGCCTGCGGCGCGATCCGTTACGAGATCTCTGGAGAACCGGTTTTCTCAAACGATTGTCAGTGTCGCGACTGCCAGAGCGAGAGCGGCACCGGACACGGATCGCACCTGACCTTCAGGCGAGACGGCGTGAAGCTCGAAGGCAAGGCGACGCTGTGGGACATGGTCGCCGATAGCGGCAACGTGAAGACCCGGGCCTTTTGTCCCACCTGCGGTTCGCCCGTCTATATGACCTTTGCCGCAATGCCCGAATTCTTCACCGTGCGCGCGGCGAGCCTCGACGATCCGAGTCGCTACAAGCCCCAGGTCGTCACCTATGGATCACGCGGCTACGCTTGGGACCACCTCGACCCGACGCTGCCGAAGTTTGACAAGATGCCGCCGATGTAAAGACCAGGCGAACGGACATCGAAGTTTTCCAGGGCGCGCCGTCGCGCGCCCTACCCCATCCCCATCGCGTAGCAACCGAGCAAATGCGCCATGCCGCGTTCGGTATTGCCGAACAGTAGATCCGCCTTCTGGCGGCTAGTTCGAACAGATCACGCCTGTCATCTTCTCTCCATCGAAACGCCAATCGGCGCACACCGAAAAAACAGGAGAGACCAATGCTTCGTTCCCTCATCACCGGCGCAGCCATAGCCTTCGCCGTCCCGGCACTCGCCGACGTTCAGCCCTATCCGGCGACGTTTACAACGGAAACCATCGCCACCAACGGCACGACCCTGCATGTGCGCGTCGGCGGTTCGGGGGCCGACCGTCGTGCTGCTGCACGGCTACGGCGAGACCGGCGACATGTGGGCGCCGCTTGCTGCCGAGCTTGTCCGCGATCACCGCGTCATCGTGCCCGATCTCAGGGGCATGGGGCTCTCGGACAAGCCGGCGACCGGCTATGACAAGAAGACAGAAGCGCAGGATATCGCCGGCGTGCTCGACGCGTTGAAGGCCGACAAGGTCGACGTGGTGGCACACGATATCGGCAACATGGTCGGTTACGCCTTTGCCGCCCAGTATCCGACACGAACGACAAAGCTGGTGCTGATGGACGCGCCGCTTCCCGGCGTCGGCCCGTGGGAAGAGATCCTGAAGAACCCGCTGCTGTGGCACTTCCGTTTCGGCGGGCCTGACATGGAGCGCTTGGTGGCCGGCCGCGAGCGCATCTACCTCGACCGCTTCTGGAACGAATTCTCCGCCGATCCGAAGAAGTGGAACGAGGCCTCGCGCGAACACTACGCCAAGCTCTATGCCCAGCCGGGCGCGATGCGGGCGGGCTTCGCCCAGTTCGCCGCCTTCGATCAGGACGCGATCGACAACCAGGCCTTCCTGAAACAGGGCAAGCTCGGCATGCCTGTCCTGGCCGTCGGCGGCGAAAAATCCTTCGGCCCGACAATGGCCGTCGTAACCCGCTTTGCCGCCAACAATGTCACCGAGGTGGTCATTCCCGCTTCCGGCCATTGGTTGATGGAGGAACAGCCCGAAGCGACGGTGAAGGCGATCCGCAGCTTTCTCGACGCGGAATGATCGAGGGTGCCTACGAAGCGGCCATTGACCAGAGCCGGCGCAAGCACTTTGCGCCGGCTCTTTTCGCATCATGGCCAGCGCGCAGCGCGATAGCTCTCAAGCTCCGGCTGGGCGTCAGGTCGGCGGAATGAAAGGCTGGCTGATCGCCTGGAATACGGCCAACGCCTCCAGCATTTCCCCGTGTGCCCGTAGCGCCGGATAGTTGGAGATCGCGATCAGCTCGGGATGGACCTCGCACAGGAAACGCAGCACCACTGCCACGGCGATATCGGCATGGCCAATGCGCTCCCCGAACCAGAACTCCGAGGTACCCTCCGACCGGCCGGCCTCCAATACGCCGAGCGCCGCCTCCATCTGGTGACGGCAGCGATCGACCCAGAGGGCCGAGACTTCGCCGTGCAGACGCTTCTCGTAGAACAGGCTGACGGCCTTGTCGCCGAGCCCGGTTGCAAGCGCCGCAACCTTAAGCGCCCGATGTCGGGCGGGTTCGAACCTTGGAAACATTGCGCGTTCATCGGAAACAAGGCCGTCGAGATAATCGAGAATGATGTGGCTATCGATCAACGCGGTACCGTCGTCCAGCGCCAGGGTCGGGACGCGCGTCAGCGGATTGTAGGCACGAAGCCTGTCGGCATCGCCGAAGGAGGACCAGGGGCGGTGCTCGAATTCCATGCCGTATAGCGTGAGCGCGATGCCGACGCGGCGGACGAAGGGAGAATCATATTGGCCGATCAGGATCATCTGCAGGGTCCCGTCTGGTGAGAGCGCAGCCAGAAGACAACGGATGCGCGGCAAAAGCAAAGCCTTGCTCCGCCCCCATCAACGCCCGCGCTCCCCGTTTCTAGCCACTTGCAGAGCCTATCGGGAATGCCGATAAGCCTTCGACACGAGACAAAAGGGGGAGACCATGGACATCTCGGAAATCATCATCGCCGGCGACACCGCAGGCATCGAATGGCGCCTTCCGGTCTTCCGCTTCAAGGGCAGGAGCCCCGACGCACCGAAGACCTATATTCAAGCGGCACTGCACGCCAACGAACTGCCCGGCACCGCGCTGGCGCATTTCCTCCTGCAGAAGCTCGCTGACGCGGAGAAGAACGCCGCCATTCTCGGCGACATCACCGTCGTGCCGCAGGCAAACCCCATCGGCACCGCGCAATCGCATTTCGGCGAACTGCAGGGCCGGTTCGATCTCGGCTCGCGCACCAATTTCAACCGCGATTTTCCGCTGATCGCACTCGGCGAGCGCGACAGCCTTCTCGAGGATCTTGATCGTTACTCGGCCACGGATCGGCTGAAGCGGCAATTGCTGCATATGGCGCTCGGCGCCGACTTGATGCTCGACCTGCATTGCGACGACGAAGCGCTGCAATATGCCTATATCGACGACGCCTTCTGGCCGGAGGCGGCCGACCTTGCCGCAGCTCTCGACATGGAGGCGGTGCTTCTTTCGGATGGCGAAAGCTCCGCCTTCGAAGAGGCCGTCGCCTACGCCTGGAAGTATGAGGCAGCCGGTCAGATGAAGACGAGCCTTCCGGGGCGGCTCTCCGTCACGGTCGAGCTTCGCGGCACACGCGACGTCTATCCTGACATGGCACGCAAGGATGCCGAAGGCGTGCTGCGCTTCCTCGCCCAGCGCGGCGTGGTCGCCGGCGACAGGGCAGCACTTCCAGCATTCGGCGGCATCGTCGCGCCGCTCGACAACATCGAGCTGATCCGCGCTCCGGAATCCGGCGCCATCCTCTTCCACCGCGATATCGGCGAGAGGGTGAAGGCCGCCGATCTGCTCGTGACGATCCTTAGCCGTCCCGGCCGGCCAGACGGCGCCATCGAAGTCCGCGCACCGCAGGACGGGCTGATTGTTACCCGGGTATCGACAAGGCTTGCCCGTCGCCGCGCGGACCTGATGAAAATCGCCTGCGCAACCGCGTCAAGCGCCGCACGCAAGCCCGGCCCGCTGGAAGCCTGAAGCCAAGCCAAAGCTGTGGCTTTGTCCGGAACGTCCTGAGAACGTTCCGGACATCACCGCGACATCGTCGCGGTCATCTTCGGACTGTCGAGAAGGATGGTCGAGCGCAGAGTCTTGATCTCGCCGATCTGCTCGAACTCGGTCCACAATAGCCGTTTGTAGTCGGCGACATCACGTACGGCGATCTTCAGCAGAAAGTCGAAATCACCGGCAACCGTATGGCACTCCACCACCTCGGGCATGCGCGACACCAGTTCGATGAAACGCTGCCCGACCTTGCTTGCGGTCCGCTCCAGCGTCACTTCGAGAAAGGCCTGGAAGCCGACCCCCGCCGCCTTCGGATCGACCACGACCGTTTGCCGGATAACACCTTCCGAGTAGAGCCGCGCCAACCGGCGCGACAGCGGTGCCGGCGAAAGCCCGACCCGCGCCGCAAGCTCGTTGTTGCTGCGCAACGCGTCCTCGACAAGCAATCGGATAATCCGCCGGTCGATCGCATCGAGTTTGGACGCTCCGCGCTCCGTCATAGCCAGCCCTTCCCGCTCTCTTCAGCGTTTGCGCAAATCAGCAAAAGAAATGCATCGATTTACGCAATTCGATCTATGCGAATATTGTCTCCGTGGCAAATCCGGCATCGATTTTGCGCTGTCTCTGATTTAAAGAAGAAGCCTGTCGAGAGCCGGAGGACGGTTCTCGGCGCGACCTTTCTCGATCGCCCATCGCTACTCTGTCACTGCCAAGGGGGAATTCCGGCATGTTCGACGCTCTGACCCGCCAACCCGACGATCCGTTGCTGGCCCTGATCGGGCTCTATCGCAAGGACGAGCGCCCTGGAAAGGTCGATCTCGGCGTCGGAGTCTACCGCGACGAAACCGGCCACACGCCGATCTTCCGCGCGGTCAAGGAAGCGGAAAAGCGGCTGCTCGCAACGCAGGACAGCAAGGCCTATGTCGGCCCCGAGGGCGACCTCATTTTCGTCGATCACCTCTGGACGCTGGTCGGTGGCGACACGATCAACCGAAGCCATTTGGCCGGCGTGCAGACGCCGGGCGGCTCCGGCGCGCTAAGGCTTGCGGCCGACCTCATCCGCCAGATGGGCGGCAAGCGCATCTGGATCGGCCTGCCGAGCTGGCCGAACCATGCCAGCATCTTCAAGGCCGCGGGCCTTGAGACGGCCGGCTATCCATTCTTCGACGTCCCGTCCCAGACCGTGCTCTTCGACACCATGATGAGCGCGCTCCAAGGTGCTTCGGCCGGCGACGCCGTGCTGCTGCATGCCGGCTGCCACAACCCGACGGGCGGCGTGATCACCGATACGCAATGGCTGGAGATCGCGGCCGTCGTCGCCGAGCGCGGCCTGCTGCCGTTGATCGACCTTGCCTATCAGGGCTTCGGCCGCGGATTGGACGAGGACGTAACGGGCCTTCGCCATCTCATCGGCATCGTCCCGGAAACCCTGATCGCCGTCTCCTGCTCGAAATCGTTCGGGCTCTACCGCGAGCGCACCGGCGCCATCTTTGCCGTGACCGCCTCGTCCTCGTCGGCCGACACGGTCCGCTCCAACCTCGCCGGCCTGGCGCGCACCAGCTACTCGATGCCGCCGGATCACGGCGCCGCCATCGTGCGCACCATCCTGTGCGATGCCGACCTGGCGCGCGACTGGAGAGAAGAACTTGAAACCATGCGCCAGCGTATATCAGGCATTCGCCGATCGCTTGCCGAAGGCCTGCGCGACCGCTGGCAGGCGCTTGGCGCCGTCGCCGACCAGGAAGGCATGTTCTCGCTGCTGCCGCTTTCGGAAGCGGATGTGATGCGGCTCAGGAACGAACACGGCATCTACATGCCGGGTTCCGGCCGCATCAACATTGCCGGACTGAAGACGGCCGAAGTCGATGACGTCATCGGCAAGTTCAAGAACCTCTAAGGACTGAAAAGACGATGAACGCCGAGCCAATGATCAATACCCAGGACGTGCCCGCCGAGCGCCACCACCTCTTTGAGGATGCGTTGGCGATCCTGACGGGCACGCTGATCATGTCGCTCGGCGTCATCATCTACAGCAAGGCGATGCTGCTGACGGGCAGCACCTCCGGTCTGGCCCTTCTTTTGCAATACGCGACCGGCGCGCAATTCTGGCTGGTGTTCTCGCTCATCAATCTGCCGTTCTATGTCCTGGCGATCAAACGGCTCGGCTGGATGTTTGCGCTGCGCACCTTTCTTGCGGTCACGTTGGTGGCGCTGTTTTCGAAGTTGACGGCAGGATGGGTGGAATTCGCCAAGCTCGACCCGATCTACGCGACCATTGTCGGCGGCGGATTGATGGGCACCGGCCTGCTGATCCTCTTTCGCCACCGCACCGGGCTCGGCGGCATCAACATTCTGGCGATCTATCTGCAGGAGAAGTACGGCATCCGCGCCGGCTATTTCCAGCTTGCCGTCGATCTTACGATCCTTGCCGCCGCCTTCTTCGTGCTGCCGCCGGCCAACCTGGTTCTGTCCGTAGTTGGCGCCGCCGTCGTCAACATGACGCTTGCCATCAACCACAAGCCGGGCCGCTACGTCGGCGTAACCTGAGACACCGGCAAGGTCTTCCCTCTCCCTGAGAGGGAGGCTATCACTCCCAGCACGAATTTGCCGCAAGGCAGGAAAGGCATGGGAATGACGGTCACGATCTACGGCATCAAGAATTGCGACACGATGAAAAAGGCGCGCACCTGGCTCGACGGCCAGGGCATCGCCTATCGCTTCCACGACTACAAGGTCGAGGGCATCGACCGAGCCCATCTCGATCGCTGGTGCAAGGAGGCAGGCTGGGAAATCGTGCTCAACCGCGCCGGCACCACCTTCCGCAACCTGCCCGATGCCGAAAAGCAGAACCTCGATACCGACAAGGCAATCGCGCTGATGCTGGCACAGCCCTCGATGATCAAGCGTCCGGTGATCGAGGCCAACGGCAACCTGTTGATCAGCTTCAAGCCGGACCTCTACGAGGCCCTGTTTCACAAGACCAACGCCTGACGCCGGGAGAGGCACGATGTCCAAGACCACCCGCGCAACTCAGGCGCTTGCCAAGGCCGGCGTTGTCTTCACCGTCCACACCTACGACTACGACCCGAACGCCGAGCGCGTCGGGCTGCAGGCGGCAGAAGCACTCGGCGAGGATCCGAGCCGGGTGCTGAAGACGCTGATGGCCGAGGTCGACGGCAAGCCAGTCTGCTGCGTGGTGCCATCCGATCGCGAAGTCAGCATGAAGAAACTGGCCGCGGCCTTCGGCGGCAAGTCGGCAGCGATGATGAAGCCTGCTGATGCCGAGCGCCTGACCGGATATCATGTCGGCGGCATCAGCCCGTTCGGGCAGAAGAAGCTGGTGCCGACCGCGATCGAAGAAGCGGCGCTTTCCGAAGCACAGGTCTACATCAATGGCGGCCAGCGCGGGCTTCAGGTGCGGCTGGCACCTGGCGACGCACGAACGGCACTCAAGGCCGTGGCGGCACCGCTGATCGCCTGACGCCGACATGAACACTCCAGGATGTCCTTGGGCATTCCAGGCGTGTTCTGAGATCGAGAGCGCTTCCGGTTTAGACAGAGCCGCAGAAACGCTCTATCTCCCTGTTTTGACACATTTCCTGACGGAAAACCGCTTCGCACTTTTCCTGGAAATGCTCTAGCGAAGCCTTGCGAGCAGACTAGCCAGTTGCTGCGCTTCGTCCGTACCCAGTTTTGTGCCGACATGGGCCTCGATCGAACCGGAATAGACCTCCCACATGCGCTCGCGTGTCGCACGCCCTTTGTCAGTCACGACCACCCAGCGCCCGCGCCCGTCGGCGTCGAAAGCCTCGCGCCGAACCAGCCCTTCCCGTTCAAGCCGGTCGATCAAACGCGAGAGATTGTATTGGGCAAGCAAGGTGCGGGACTCGATCTCGAAGGGACGCAGCTTGCCGTCCTCCGCCTGCACCAGTTCCCAGAGCACATCATACCAGCCGAGCGGCGGCAGACCGGCCCTCTTGAAATCCGCCTCGATCGCCGAAAGCACGCGCCGTTGCGCGCGCATGAGGCCGATCCAGGCCTGTGTGGCAGCCGGCGTCGGCCGCAGTTCTCCATTCTTCGAAATATCGCTCATAGATGCAATTACATTGATCTTGAAAGTGTTGGCAAGCACACATACATGCAGATGCATCTACATTGATCAACCCAGGAGACCACCCATGAGCAGTGCCCTTACCCTGATCAGCCATCATCTCTGCCCCTATGTGCAGCGCGCTGCGATCGCGCTTGCCGAAAAGGGTGTCGCCTTCGATCGCGCGAGCATCGATCTGGCCGCCAAGCCAGACTGGTTCCTGAAAATCTCGCCGCTCGGCAAGGTGCCGTTGCTGCAGATCCCGCAGACGACCGGCGAGGCCGTCCTGTTCGAAAGTTCGGTGATCTGCGAATACCTCGAGGAGACACAGGCTGGCGTCCGGCTTCACCCGACGGACCCTCTGGAACGGGCACGCCACCGCGGCTGGATGGAATACGGCTCGTCGATCCTCTCGGACCTCTGGGGCTTCGAGACCACCGGGGCTGCCGACGCTTTCGAGCAGAAGCGCCAGGTGATCGCCGCGAAGTTTGCGACGATCGAAACCGTTCTGGGCGACGGGCCCTATTTCGCCGGAACGGATTTCTCCCTGGTGGATGCAGTCTTTGCGCCGATCTTCCGCTATTTCGACCTGTTCGACACGTTGGTCGACCACAAGATCTTCAGCGGCCTTGCCCGTGTTTCCGCCTGGCGGCAGGCCCTGGCGGAACGCTCGAGCGTCAAGGCTGCCGTGGCATCGGACTATGGCGAGCGTCTGATGATCTTCTTGAAGCAGCACGACGCCTATCTGCTGCGTGCGCAATAGAGCGGCCCCACGGCCCTTCTTTTTCGGCGCGCGCCATCCTATGACAGATGCGAACAACGGGAGGAGCAAGCGCGCCATGCCTGATATGACGTCGACCCTGACGATATTGCAGCCCTATCCCGGCATCTTCGCCTATTACGACGGGCGGATTGCCGGGACCCGGCTCCATTCCGAGGGACCAAACTGGCTGGACGATGGCGCCTATGCGTTGGGCGTCGCGTCCTACGCAATCGTCGATGGCGGTGAGGCGCTCGTCTACGACACCCACATCTCCATCCCCCACGCCGAAGCCATTCGCGTCCATCTCGAAGGCCTTGGCGTCACCTCGATCCGGGTCGTGCTCAGCCACTGGCACAAGGACCACGTAGCCGGAAACGCCGCCTTTGCCGATTGCGAGATCATCGCTTTGTCGCTGACGGCGGAACGGCTTGCCGAAAACCGCGAGAAGATCGAAATCGCAACGCCGCCGATCCATCCCCTCGTCATGCCCAACCGCCTGTTTGAGCACGGGCTTGATCTCAAGGTGGGGCAACGAAAGGTGGAACTGCATCATTTCGCCATTCACAGCGCCGACGGCAATGTCCTCTGGCTGCCCGAGGAAAAGCTGCTGCTGGCCGGCGACACGGTCGAAGACTGCGCCACCTTTATCGCCGAAGCCGAGCAGGTCGCAACGCATATCGCCGAATTGAAGCGCCTGCGGGAATGGCCGATCGCCCGCATCCTGCCAAGCCACGGCGATCGCGATCGTATTGCTGCGGGCGGCTATGACGCGGCGCTGATCGATGCGAACCGAAGCTATCTCGAACGTTTGGTGCGCGCGGCCGCGGACGGAACTCCCATCGGGCCTCTCAAGGATTTTGCTGCCGATGAGATCGCCGCCGGTTCGATCCTCTACTTCGCGCCCTATGAAGAGGTGCACGACAGCAATGTCGCCAGAATGCGCGCTGCAGCCAAGAGCATCTGACGTTTGCAACCGCCAGCCTTCATTTTCGCCGCAAAGCGCACTAAGTCTTGTTCGTCCGATTTCATAATGACAGGCAAATCATGACCTATCCCGCCAACACCCCCACCCCGATCGACCCGGTAAAACTCGACAAGCTCGCGGAAGTCGCCATCAAGGTCGGCCTGCAGCTGCAAAAGGGCCAGGACCTGGTAATGACGGCGCCGATCGCCGCCATGCCGCTTGTGCGCGATATCGCCAAGCACGCCTACAAGGCCGGCGCCGGTCTGGTGACGACGTTCTATTCCGACGAGGAAACGACACTTGCGCGCTACGCCTACGCGCCTGACGAAAGCTTCGACCGGGCAAGCGACTGGCTTTACGAAGGCATGGCCAAGGCATTCGGCGGCGGCGCTGCCCGCCTAGCCATCTCCGGCGACAACCCGATGATGCTGTCGGCCCAGGACCCGAGCAAAGTGGCGCGCGCCAACAAGGCCAATTCCATCGCCTACAAGCCGGCGCTCGAAAAAATCACGAATTTCGACATCAACTGGAACATCGTCTCCTATCCGAACCCTGCCTGGGCGCAGCTGGTGTTCCCGAACGATCCCGAGCCGATCGCGGTGGAAAAGCTGGCCAACGCCATTTTCGCCGCGTCGCGCGTCGATCTCGACGATCCGGTTGCGGCCTGGAAGGCGCACAATGCCAACCTGGCGCGACGCTCCGCCTGGCTGAACGGCGAACGCTTCGCCTCGCTGCATTTCACCGGCCCCGGCACCGATCTCGTCGTCGGGCTGGCCGATGGCCATCTGTGGTGTGGCGGCGCGTCGGAAGCGAAAAACGGCATCATCTGCAATCCCAATATCCCGACCGAAGAGGTCTTCACGACACCGCACGCGCTGCGCGTCGAGGGATACGTCTCCAGCACCAAGCCGCTGTCGCATCAGGGTACGCTGATCGACAACATTCAGGTCCGGTTCGAAGGCGGACGCATCGTCGAGGCGAAGGCTTCGCGCGGCGAGGAGGTGCTGAACAAGGTGCTCGACACCGACGAGGGCGCGCGCAGGCTCGGTGAAGTGGCCCTCGTGCCGCATTCCTCGCCGATTTCGGCAAGCGGCATCCTGTTCTACAACACCCTGTTCGACGAAAATGCCTCGTGCCACATCGCGCTTGGCCAGTGCTACTCGGGCTGCTTCGTCGACGACACCAGCCTGACGCCGGAACAGATCCGCGCCCAGGGCGGCAATTCGAGCCTGATCCACATCGACTGGATGATCGGCTCCGGCCAGGTGGATATCGACGGCGTGCGCGCCGACGGCAGTCGCGTGCCGGTCATGCGGCAGGGCGAGTGGGCTTGACGCAGTTCGGTGTCATCGGCGGCGGCGGCTGGCTGGGCAAGGCCCTGTTGCTGCCCGCCCTTGCCGATGGCGTCATCGCCGGGGAGGCGTTGACCGTCTCCTCGCGCAGCGGCACCGTCCCGGGCTTCGAGCCCTGGCCGGCTGTCCGCCAGACGAAAGATAACGCCGCGCTCGCCGCTGACGCGGATGTGGTGATGCTGTCCGTACGCCCACAGGATCTCGACGCCATCGCGCTCGATCTCTCGGGCAAGCTCGTCATTTCGGTGATGGCGATGGTTTCGCTTGCCGACCTTGCCGCCCGCTTCGAGGCTCGTCGCATCATCAGGGCGATGCCGAATACTGCCGCCGAAAAGCGGCTCTCCTTCACACCGTGGCTTGCAAGCCCTGACACCACCGAGGCGGATTGCGCCTTCGCCGAGCGGCTCTTTGAAGCATCCGGCAAGGTGCAAAGGATCGCGACGGAAACCGAGCTCGACTACTTCACCGCCTTGACCGGCTCCGGCCCTGCCTTTCTTGCCGTCTTTGCCGATGCGATGATTTCCGATGCCGTGACGAAAGGCATCGAGAGAGGCATCGCCGAGCGCGCCGTGCGCCAGCTTTTCCTCGGCGGCAGCACCTTGCTGGCAGGCAGCAAGCAGACGCCTGACGAAATCGTGCAAACCTTCCTCGATTACGCTGGCACGACCGCGGCCGGGCTCGAGGCCATGGCTGCCGCCGATATCCACACGCCGATCGCTCGGGGGTTAACGGCCGCCGCTGCGAAAGCGGCGGCCGGCACCCGCGACTGCGACCTCGGGTAGGTTTTTGCCGGGGCGCCTGCCTTGTCCAACCTCAGCGCTTGCCTGGATTGGTGAGCGAAGGGGGCACCTTGTTCTTCACGCACGGGCCGGGCGAACGCGAGGCGCCAGTTGCGCCCGCTGGCTCAGCCAGACGCTGATTAGCACGACGAGAATGCCCAGCGCCTGGACCGGTGTCAGACGTTCATCAAGCACACCCCAGCCGAGCAGGATCGCGACGACAGGACTTAGGAAGCCGAGCGGCGCTACGGCCGAGGGCTCGAGGCGCGACAGCCCCCGGAACCAGAGCAGATAGGTGAAGGCGGCGCCGATCAGGCCGAGATAGGCGAGGCCCGCGTAGTTCGCCATCGTCAGGGTCGGCAGGGCCGGCTCAAAGAAGAGAGCGACCGGCACCAGCAGCACTCCGCCGGCGGCAAGCTGCCAGGCGGTGAAGGTCAAGGGCGGCACGGGCGGCGCCCAGTGGCGGCTCAGAACCGTGCCGAAGGCCATCGACACGGCACCGGCAAGACCGGCAACGACGCCGAGTGGATCGAGCGTTGCGCCCGGTGTCAGCACAAGCAGGCCGACGCCGACGATGCCAGCAAGGCCGGCGATGATGCTCAGCGCGCGGATCGGCGAGCCGAGAAAGACGCGCGACAACAGGATGACGATCAGCGGCTGGATCGCGCCGACCGTGGCGGCGACGCCGCCGGGCAACCGGTAGGCAGACACGAACAGCATCGCCCAGAAGAACGAGAAATTGAGGGCGCCGAGCAGGAACGTGCGCGGCCACCAGATGCCTGAAGGCAGCTGGCGGACGATCAGCAGGAGCAAGAGCCCCGCCGGCAAGGCGCGCAACATGGCGACCGTCAAGGGATAGCCCGGCGGCAGCAGTTCGGTCGTGACCAGATAGGTGCTGCCCCAGATGGCAGGCGCCAGGGCGGTCAGGGCGAGGTCGGCGTTGCGGCTGGCGATCATGTCTCTACCTCAAGTATCTCTAGATCAAGATATCTCCGTTATAACCGATATTATCTTGACGTCAAGATATCTTCGCCTTAGGTATTTCGGAAGAACGGTGGAGGCTCAGATGGATCACGTCGATAGAATTCTGGCGCAGTGGCAACGCGAACGACCAGACCTGGACGTTTCGGCCATGGGCCTTCTCGGCCGCTTCACGCGGCTGCGTAACCATATCGGACGCGAGATCGAAAAGACCTTCGCCGAGCGCGGATTGACGTCGGCGAGCTTCGACGTGCTTGCGGCGCTCAGGCGCTCCGGATCACCCTTTCAGCTCTCACCCGGCGAACTGCTGGCGACCACCATGGTCAGTTCCGGCACGATGACCAACCGCATCGACCAGCTGGAAAAGCAGGGTCTCGTCCAGCGCCTCGACAATCCGGACGACCGCCGCGGCGTGATCATAGCGCTGACGGCGGAAGGCTTGGAACGCGTCGACGAGGCTGCGACGGCCCATGTCGCCAACCAGCACCGGGTCGTTGCAAGCCTTGCACCGGACGAGCGCGAAGCGCTGGATGCGGTGCTGCGGAAACTGCTTGCAACCTATGAATAGGGCTGACGATCAGATGCGTCCGGCGAGCTGCCGCACGCGGGCAAGGTGACGCTTACGTTTCTCATCCGTGGCCCGATCCATGTCGTGCAGGCTGACCATGCGGAAATCGAGGCCCTTGGCGCAGAAGGCGGCAATACCGCGCTTCAGCAGCCGCCGCACGGGGTTGCCCATATAAAGATGCACCACCCACCAGGGCGATCCCGTCGTCGTCAGCGCCCAGAAGAGCTTGATGTTCTTCAGCCGCGGGATGATGCGGCCGCCGGCCGGATCGTTGTCGAAGGCAACGCCCGGCACGAAGACCCGATCGAAGAAGCCCTTGAGGATCGCCGGAAAATTGAACCACCATTGCGGAAAAACCAGGACGATCCCGTCCGCTGCCTGCAGCCGCGCGATCAACCCGGCCGTTAAGCTGGCATCGTAGTTGTCGGTGAAATAGCTGCCGCGCTCTACCTTGCTCAACCTCGGATCGAAATCCTCGCGATAGAGATCGAGCAGATCGACGGTATGGCCACCGGCAACAAGCGCCCGTTGCGCTTCGCGGGCGACGCTGGCGGCAAAGCTGTCTTCCAGCGGATGGGCGAGCACGAGCAGAATATGCATCCATTGTTCCTACTGCATAAGACCTGGGATCGAGATCGATCGACGGAGAAAATGATCCAAAGAATCAATCTATTGCAATGACGATCTTTTGAGCCGTAGCGCGACCCGCCCGCGACGAACGCATGTCACCGGAAAATCGGCCGATTCCAAATGCGTTTGCCAAACTCGCCCTTGCTCAGAGACCGGAGGAGTAGGCGGGCCGGGAGCGCGCTTCCAAGGCCAGTTCCTCGAACACGGATGGCGACCGGCGCGACGCCCAGGCGGAAATCAGTTGCGCAGCGTTATCTTCAACGGCTTGCCCTGAATGAAGCTGGAGATCGTAGCGCTGCCCCTCGTGAATGCGATGGAAATCGTCTGTAGCGCTGCCGATCGGCCGGTCCGCGCGCAGCGTTTCCCGTCGGACAAGTTCCTGAAGCTCACAGTGGAGCGCGACGAAGAAGACATCGAAGGACTGCAGCATCATCGCCAGCTCAGACGCCCAACCGGGCTCCTCGAGAATGTGTTCCAGCAGGAGATTGTTGCCGGCCGAGGCATAGGCGACCAGGGAGCGGTGGAACCCTTCGAAGAAACGGGCACGGTATTCCTGCCACCTGAAGTCGCCGCGCCGGAATCTTTCCGTCGGCAACGTTCCCGAATCACGAATATGGTCAATCGAGACGTGCCAGAATGGCTCGCCGATTTGTGCCTGGACCGCGCGCGCCAGAGTGGATTTTCCACTGCTGGAAGCGCCGTGAATGAAGATAATCTTGGCTCGTTCGACCATATCTGACTTCCATTCCGCAGAGTGCTGTGAGCGCGGCGTTATGCTGCCTCCGTGACAGGGAAATGAAAAGCAGGCGTCATTGATGCAGGCCGCACAGTCAACCCGTCCTCGTTGGAAAGATGAGGGCTCCCGTGATCGCAAACCTTGCCTAGAACAGGCTGCCTTGCTTCGACGGGTCGCCACCGGAACCACCGGTTTTCGGCTGCTTCTTCCTGGCGGCCGCCTGGGCTGTCGGCTCCCCACCCTCACCCGCAATCGCCGAAACGCTGCCGTCGGCAAATTCCAGCGACAGCGCCATGCCGGGCGCAACGGCCGCGGCCTGGCGAACCGGGCCGCCCTCGCCGTCGCGCACCAGCGCAAAACCGCGCTGCAGGACATTGCGATAGGACAGCGATTGCAGGATGCGGTCCTGTGCGGCGATGACACCCGTCAACCGGCGAATGTCCGTGCGGATTGCCGCGTCGGACCGCGCAACCAGCCCAGCCACGCGATCCGTCGAGCGGTGGATCTGGGCCAGCAGGCGCGACGGCAGCGCGCGCAGCGACGCATCCGCCGCCGAGACACGCGACTGTCCGCGATGGACCTGACGCTCGACGACGCGCTCGGCGCGGTTCATCGCATCGTTTAGCCGTTGCCGACGATCGCCGAGCCGCGCCTTGACCAGATCCGGCCGCAGCTCCGCCGAAGCGCGCTCGAACATCCGGCGCTTGTTCGTTGTGTTCATCATCAGACCACGCCCGAGGCCGAGGGCAGCCTCGTCGAAGCGTCGACGCGGCAGCGCCAACAACTGATCGAGCGACGGCAGCGCCCGGGCAAGCGACCGCACCACTTGGCGACGGTTTTCCATCTGCCTGACCATGCCGGCCTTCAGCCGCGCCGAAAGGCCGGATACTTCCGCTTCCAGATCGGCCTTGACCGGCACGGCCATTTCCGCCGCCCCGGTCGGGGTCGGTGCGCGTTGGTCGGCAGCATAGTCGATCAACGTCCAGTCGGTCTCGTGACCGACGGCCGAGATCAGCGGGATGACGGACGCTGCCGCCGCGCGCACGACCGCCTCGTCGTTGAAACCCCAGAGATCTTCCAGGCTGCCGCCACCGCGCGCGACGATCAGGACGTCGGGGCGGGTGATCGGCCCGCCGGCTTCGCATTCGTTGAAGCCACGGATGGCCGCCGCCACCTCGTCTCCCGAGCCTTCGCCCTGGACCCTAACCGGCCAGACGACGACATGGACGGGGAACCGGTCGGCGATGCGGTGGAGGATATCGCGAATGACGGCCCCGGTCGGCGAAGTGACCACGCCGATCACCTTTGGCATAAAAGGCAGCGGCCGCTTGCGCGTCGCGTCGAACAGGCCTTCGGCGCCAAGCTTGCGCTTGCGCTCTTCCAAAAGCGCCATCAACGCGCCGGCACCGGCCGGCTCCAGCGTCTCGATGACGATCTGGTATTTCGACGAACCGGGGAAGGTCGTGACCTTGCCGGTGGCGATCACTTCCATGCCCTCTTCCGGGCGGAAGCGCAGCCGCGAGAAGGTGCCCTTCCAGATCACCGCATCGATGCGCGCCCGATCGTCCTTGAGCGCGAAATAGGCGTGCCCCGAAGAATGCGGCCCACGATAGCCCGAGATCTCGCCACGCACACGAACCTGATCGAAGGCCTGCTCGACCGTACGCTTGATCGAGCCGGAAAGCTCGGAGACCGAATATTCGGTGAGGTTGCTCGGAGAATCGTTGTCGAAAATGGAGCTCATGCCCATTTGTAGCCGACGAGAGGCCCAAGGTCAGCAGAACCGTGCGCCTTTCTACCGGTTTCTTCCTCCGCCGTCCCCGCTCGCTATGGCTTCAGCGCGTAGAGCAAAATGCTGGATTTCTCGGAAACAGGCAGCGGCGTCAGAAACTCCGGAACCCGACCGGCGGCGAGCTGCCCGTAGAGCCCCCGAGGTTCCCGCTTGATGATCATGTCTGCCTGAACATCGTTGGCGCAAAATGCCAGGATCGGTTCGTGCAACTTGCTCAGCATCGCCTTGGCATCAGATGGCGACGCCAGCCCGATCTTCAGCTCCATAAGCATGCCATCGGCATTGCGATGATAGGGCGCCGTCAAGACACGGTGGCTCGTGTATCTAAGGATCGAGGCGCCAATATCCGAAGGACCAACGATCATCGATGGCGGAAGACCTTCAAGATCTGAAAGAGCTGCCGGCGTCAGGCAGTTTTCGGTATTGGACGCCTGCGGCGCCTCCAGAGCGGCAAGGCCGTTGCGTGCCAAGGCGCCGCCGATTGCCCAGACTGCGGGCACCGAAAAAATCAGAACAAGGACATAGGCGAGCGATGCGCTCACGCCCCTGGTTCCCCCCTGCGACCAGGCTCGCATATCCACGAGCAGCAGCGAGAGCGGCAGGATTGCCAGAAGGTTGGAAAACGCCATCGCTCGCACCTGGACCATCGCGATGGCAAGATTGGCAGCAACAAGGGCGACGAGGATGAGATGCAGTCTGACCCGATCGCCCTGCCAAATGCGCCAGACACAGACGAGCGATGCAAAGACCCCACAGAAATAGTAGGCGCCGACGCTTGCCGGCTGGCGCGCCAGCACGGTCGCGAAGGATTGCGCCTCGGTCACACGGTCGAGCCAAAGTTCGATCAACAGCGGGTCAAGATCGGCAAGCGGGTTGCCAAGGCATTGGGGCGCAATAACGAGTGCGACAGCCAGGACGGAACAGGCACTGACGGCCAGCGCGACAAACCGAGCCGATATTCCGCGATCGCTAACAAATGCCGCAGACGCAGCCAGCACACAACCGCCGACAAGTGCCAGGGAGTAGAAGGCGATCGACAGGTTGTCACAGGTTGCCACGCGATAGAGGTGAGGCGGCACCGTGAGGAAGAACACAGTGCTCAAGGTAACTGCCAGTGAGATGCCGAAAGCGATGGTCGCACCAGCAACGTCCCGCCCGAGGAGCGCCCATTGCAACGCGACAATGGCACAAACGACCGCCACAAGCGGCGTCGTCTCGGCGCCGATGGCAATCGCCAGCGCCGCCGCCGCGCCGGCAATCACGTAGTTGCGCGCACGATGGCGCATGTCGACCAGCATCGCGGCCATCACTGCAGCCAGGACCAGCTGGACGTTGTGGTGATCGATGGCGCCACCCATAAACCGATTGCTGGTCACCACAAAGATCGCCGTCAGACCGAGGCAGAAATGCATGCATTGCGTTCCGCCAATACGACGGCCGGCGAGCCCCATGAACACCAGCAATGGAATGGCGAGGAAGATCGGCCAGATCGCAAGCGCCAGCACTTCGGCTCTGTCGGCACCGAAGAGCGGACTGAGCAAGGAAATGAGCCCGGCTATCGGCAGGTCGATCAGCCGCGACCAATGCATCTGCGTGCCGCCATCCAGACCGAGACGAAGCTGGACCAGGTCGAACCAGCCTTGACCGTTGAGCAGGTCTCGAACCTGAACCAGCCGCATGGCGTCATCATTGTCGCGGCCCACATAATCCGATGCGCGGAGGAAACGGACGGCCAAAAACAAGACGACGGGCGCGCCATAGAACAGGACCATCCAAGGCAAGCTCGACCAGAAGCGCATTTTTGCGGTCACTGCCGCCGGGTCCTGACGTCTCGCAATTCTGTCCAGCATCTTCTTACGCCCCTATCCTCCCAGGACCCTAATCGGGCGGGATCAAAAAACCGTAAAGTTGTACCGGGCTCCCGAAGACAAAGGCGCTGACGCGCATGTGCACTTTGGCGTGTTGTTAACCGGCGACACCTATCATGCGCTGACACTTTCAAATCGAGCTGCGCCGATGTTTGAACCCTTAAGCATTGCTGTCCTTCTGCCCTGCTACAACGAAGCTTCGACCATCGGCGGCGTCGTGCGCGACTTCAGAGCCGCATTGCCGACGGCCAGCATTCACGTCTTCGACAACAACTCGACGGACGGAACCGCCTTGCAGGCAATGCTCGCCGGCGCCACCGTCGTTCGCGAAAGACGGCAAGGCAAAGGACACGTGGTCCGGCGGATGTTCGCCGACATCGACGCGGATATCTACGTGATGGCAGATGGCGACGGCACCTACTCACCGGCTGACGCCGAGGACCTGATCCGCACGCTGATTACCGAACAGTCGGACATGGTCGTGGGGACGCGGCGCAATATTCGCGAAGATGCAGGCAGGCAGGGTCACGCGCTCGGCAACAAGCTCTTCAACTACCTCTACCGGTCGATCTTCGGTACGGATTTCAGTGACATCTTTTCCGGCTATCGCGTCTTCTCGCGACGGTTCGTGAAGAGTTTTCCGGCGATATCCGCCGGCTTCGAGATCGAGACCGAGATGTCGGTGCATGCCTCGCGGTTGAAGCTGCCGGTCAGCGAACTGGAGCTGGATTATGGCAGACGCCCCGAAGGCTCGCATTCCAAGCTCTCAACTTACCGCGACGGCGCCAAGATCCTCTGGATGTTCGCAATGCTGATGAAGGAAACGCGACCCTTCGCCTTCTTTGGTCTGATCAGCCTCGCTTTCATGACAACGAGCCTGATTTTCATGACGCCGGTGCTGATCGAATATTTCGGCACGGGGCTGGTTCCCCGCATGCCGACCTGGGTGCTTTCGATGGTGCTGCTGCTGATATCGATCACGATGTTCACCGCCGGCCTGATCCTGGACTCCGTATCGCGGGCCCGCACCGAGCAGTTGCGGCTGCATTACATGGCGACCGGCCGGCGCGCAGCGCGAGAGGCTGTCGTCGAAAAGCCGGCGGTCCCGCAGCTCCGTGCCCACCGGCGCGGACCGGACGCGGCCTAAGCTCACGAGATATATGGAACCCCTGTCGATGAACCGCGAAACCACCAACCGCATACGCTTTGTCATCGAAGACATATTGCCGCCGTTCGTCAGGGACTCACGCCTGTTCAAGGGCATGGCGAGCCTCGCCTGGGGCGAGCATATCGGCCACCTCGCCCGTTTTCGCGAACGTGCCCCCTTCCTGACGGCCTTAGAATACGAGCAGCTCTACAAGCAGCATCCACGCGTTCACGAAGGAACCGACAATTCCGAAGCCTGTGTTCGCAAGATTGCGGCCGAAGTACGCGGCAAATCCGTCTGCGATGTCGGTTGCGGCACCGGCGTGCTGCTGAAGCACATCCGAGGCGCGAACCCCGATCTGCGGCGCTTGACCGGCGTCGACTTCGCCATCGATGACGCGGCCACAATCGAGGGCGTGGAATACTTCGCGGCGATGATCGAAGAGCTTCCCTTCGCGGATGGCGAATTCGATACCGTCGTCTGCACCCACGTCATCGAGCATATCCTCGACTATCGCAAGGCGATTGCCGAACTGCGCCGTATCACCCGGCAGCGGCTGATCATCGTCGTTCCGCGCGAACGCGAATATCGCTACACCTTCAATCCGCATTTCAATTTCTTCCCCTATACGCACTCCTTCCTGCGGGCGATGCATCCTGTCCCAGCGCAACACGCGTGCATCGATATCGGTCGCGATATTTTCTATTGCGAAGACAAGGCCTACTGCATGTTTCCTTAAATCCTATTCGATTTAAGGATAAAAACATGCAGCAATTCAAAGTGCTACAGCGACCTTTGCGCGTCTAATGAGACGCGCGGCGCTGTAGCCGATGCGAGGTGCCCTGCGATGAATCTCAATCTCGCCCCGGCCGTTTGGTTTGGACTGTTCTTCACGCCGGTTTTGATCTCGGCCGGCCAGATCCTTTTCAAGCTGACGAGCGCCAAGACGGGAAGCCCTGACGCACAGGGCCTGCTGGCGCTCATCTTCAGTCCGACGCTGCTGACGGCCCTGATCGTCTACGGCTTCGGCACGATCATCTGGATCTTCACCATCAGGTCGGTACCGCTGACCATCGCCTACTCGTTCATGGCCCTGACCTTTTGCATCGTGCCGCTGCTTGCCGCCGTCTTCCTCGGCGAAGCCTTGACGCTGCGCTATGTCGGTGGCGCGGTGCTGATCATCGGCGGCATGATCATCATCAACTCCTGACGGCGATGCCAGCAATGTGGGTTTCATGATCATTATCGCCACCGTCATGCTCGGCATGCTTGTCGCAGGCCTCCGTTCGCCTCGGACATGCCTGTTCGTTGCCGGCGTGCTTTCCATCCTGGCGGGTGCAGGTGGTGACTGGGTGCAGGTTGCAGCAGCGATCGGCGGCTACAACATGGGCATTGCACTGACGCTGTGCGGCGCCATCGTCGCTGGCGTGCATAACGGCTGACACGTCATCCCTTGCGTTCGAAGAAGGTTCTGGTTTCCTCGTTGGCCGGGAAGAAGGATTCGATCAGCACACCTTCCACTAGGGCGTCCTGGGTCGAGCCGAAGGTCTGCAGCGTGGTGATGAAGCTCAACGTAACCGGCCCGACGCGCAACTCGACAGGCAGAACCGGTAGCCGGTCGGTATCCGGATAGTTTTCGACCGCGCGCTTGACGGCGGGATCGGCCGCCAGTTTCTCCAGCCTCTTGCCAAGGCGACTCCTCGGCCCCTGCAGCCAGGCTTCGGTGCGAACGCGCTGGACCAGATCGGCGGCCGCAGCCTCCCAATTGACGACGAGGGCGCGGACATTTTCCGACGAGAGAAAAGCATCGAGAAAGTTCTGGCCGGGATTGAAAGGCACGTCGGCCGAAACGGCGAGCGCCGCCAGCGCCGGATTGACGATCAGGAGCGTGTATTCATGATCGAGCACCAGGCCCGGATAGGGATCGTGGCGAGCAAGGATGAGCCGGATGGCATTGGCCACGGCGGCGGGCATGGCATCGAGCCCCGACGCAGGGCGCGTCGTCATGCGCGGACGATATCCGGCGGCTGAAAACAGCGTGCCCTGGTCGCGCGCAGGAATGTCGAGCACCGAGGCCAGACGCAGGATCATGCCTTCCGATGGCTTCGATCGGCCGGTTTCGAGGAAGGAAAGGTGCCGCGTCGAGATGCCGGCAGCCACCGCCAGGTCAAGCTGGCTCATGCGGCGGTGCCCACGCCATTCCTTCAGGTGATTGCCGAATTCCATCGATGCCGATCTCCGTTGTGCCGGCAGATTGGCGCAGGCGCTGCGCAAAATCCACTACCTGCGAGGTAATTGGTTTCATGACCGGGAGGCGGCAACATCCGGATATCGACAAACGAATGGAGCCGAAAATGTTGAACCTTTCCAACCGCAGCCTGCTCAACAAGACCTTCCTCGCCGATGGCGCATTTTCGCTCCTCACCGGCGCGGTCCTCATCCTCGGTGCGGCCCCGCTCGCCGCTCTCATCAGCCCTGTCGCCACCCCGCTGATGATAAAGCTGCTTGGCGTCGGGCTTCTGGCCTGGGGGATTTTCCATCTCTCGGCCGCCCGCAACGGTGGGCCGGTTTCGGCTGCCGCCCGCGTCAGTATCGGCGGCGACGTCCTGTGGCAGATCGCAAGCCTTGCACTGCTTGCAACCGCCTATAACTCGCTGACGCCCATCGGCGTCGGGTTCTTGATCGTCGGCCTGATCGGCGTCGGCGACTTCCTGTTCTTCAAGGTGAAGGGCTTCGCCAGGGAGCGCGCGGCGCTGGCCTGATCCGACAACAACGAGAAATGCCCGCCGGCTCGCGCCGGCGGGCTTTTTCTTTCATTAGCCGGCTCAGATCTTTTCCCAGCCGTCCTTGTCGCTGGCGCGGTAGATCGCATCGATGAGCTTCTGGTTGAGCCGCGAGTTTTCGAGCGTGACCACTTCCTCGGCTTCGCCCTTTGCAGCGCGCGCAAACGCTTCCGCCTGCAGCTTGTACTGGCGTGCATCCTGGAAGCGGAAGAGCTGCGACTGGGCGTGGTTCTGGTTGGTGAGCTCCACTTCCTCGCGCCCGTAGCGGTCGGCATTGAACGGCGATTTCACCTCGATGAAACCCTTGTCGCCGTGGAAGACCATGACCTGGCGGGCGGCAAGCTGCGTGGAGATATAGAAGCTCAGTTCGAAATCACCGAAGTCGGCGCGCACGCTCGAATAGATGTCGGTGCCGAATTCCGGGTCGCGATCAGTGCTTGCCTGCACGCGCACCGGCTCCTTGGCCGTCACGAAGCGCGTGGTGATCGTCGGGTAGACGCCGATATCCGGCAGGCCGCCGCCACCGAGTGCCGGAATGTTGCGCATGTTGCCGGGGTCGCGGTTGAAATAGGTGAAGGCACCCTGCACGTGTCGAAGTCGGCCGATAGCCCCTTCGGCAAGCAGCGAGCGGGCCTTGCGCCAGACGGGGCTGTAGGTGACCATGAAGGCTTCGGCGATCAGCACCTTGTTGCGATCGCGCGCCGCGATCAATGCATCGATCTCGGATGCCCGCAGCGCAATCGGCTTTTCGCAGAGCACATGTTTGCCGGCATTGGCAGCCTTGATCGTCCACTCCACGTGCTGCGAGGTCGGCAGCGGGATATAGACCGCATCGATCGTGTCGGAGGCGAGCATCTCCTCATAGGATCCGAAGGCGTGCGGCGCGGAAAAGCGGTCGGCCATGGCGCGCGCCTTTGCGAGGTCGCGGCTGGCGACTGCCGAAACGACGCAGTTCTCGGCGTCCTGAATGGCGGGCACGACGAGATCGCGGCCGATCTTGGCCGTGGACAGAATTCCGAAACGAAACATAGCGGGGCTCCCTGATTTGGCGGCTGAGACTACTGCATGATTCCTTAAACCGGAATCGATTTAAGGAGAAAATCATGCAGCAGTTTAAAGCGTTACAGCGCCTTTAGCGCGTCATATGACGCGCGGCGCCGTAGCGGCGAGGTGCGTACCTATCAAGCGGCGACGACCGATAAAAAAGACCGGCGGCAGGTGACAAGCTTTGTTCGCTTGCCTTATGTTCGTGCCGGCATCCTCCCGATCGCGCACTTGCTTTCATCCAGTCCAATGGAGCGAAACCATGGAAAAACGCAGACTTGGCCGCACTAACCTTTCAATCGCGCCGCTTGTCTTCGGCGGCAATGTCTTCGGCTGGACAGCTGACGAAAAGACGTCCTTCGCCCTGCTCGACGCCTTCTTCGATGCCGGCCTTAATGCCATCGACACCGCTGACGTCTACTCGTCCTGGGCACCAGGAAACCAGGGCGGCGAATCCGAGACGATCATCGGCAAATGGCTGAAACAGTCCGGCCACAGCCGCGACAAGGCTGTGATCGTTACCAAGGTCGGTTCCGAGCTTGGGCCGGACCGCAAGGGCCTGTCACGCCGCTGGGTCCTGCAGGCGGTCGAGGATTCACTGAAGCGGCTGCAGACTGATTATATCGACCTTTACCTCTCGCACTGGCCAGACCCCGAAACGCCTTACGAAGAAACACTTGCCGCCTATGACCAGCTTTTGTCTGAGGGCAAGGTGCGCGCCGTCGGCGCCTCGAACCTGAACTCGCTGCAGCTGCGCGAAGCGCTCGATGTCAGCGCCAATGGCGGCCTGCCGCGCTATGCGGTGCTGCAGCCGGAATACAATCTCTACGATCGCGACAGTTTCGACGGGCCGTTGCGCGATCTTTGCGTCAGCGAAGAGATCGGCGTCATCAGTTATTTCGGCCTGGCGCGCGGCTTCCTCTCGGGCAAATACCGCACGCACAAGGACCTTGAAGGGTCGGCGCGCGGCTCGGGCGTCGAAAAATATCTCGACGGCCGCGGCATGCGCATCCTCGGCGTGCTCGACGAAATCGCTGAAGAGACCGGAGCAACGCAGGCCGAGATTGCGCTCGCTTGGGTGCGAAACCGCAAGGGCATCACCGCTCCCATCGCCAGCGCCACCAATCTCGACCAGTTGACGAGCCTCATCCGTTCGACCCAGCTGACCTTGAGCGACGAGGCAATTCGACAGCTCAACGACGTCAGCGAATAGCAGGAGCAAGGCAAGGACGATGGCATTGAGCATACGGGCGGCGACCGCCAGCGACGAAACGCATTGGCGCCGCCTGTGGGCCGGCTATGTCGCCTTTTCCGGCATTGAGCTGGCGGAGGACATCGTCAGTCTGACCTGGAGCCGCCTCATCGATCCCGCTGCACCGCTCTTTGCCCGGCTGGCGATCCTCGATGGCGAACCGGTCGGTTTCGTGATCTGCCAGGAACAGCTCGCGACCTTCTTCCGACACCCCATCTGCTACATCGAGGATCTCTACGTTGATCCATCAGCGCGCGGCCAAGGCGTCGCCCGCGCCATGATCGACGACCTGATCGCGCTCTGCCAGGCGTCGGACTGGGACCGGCTCTATTGGTATACCGAACGCGACAATGCCGTGGCGCGCCGTCTCTACGACCGCTACTCGGCAACCGACGACCACGTGCGCTACAAGTTGACTTTCGGCACGTTCACCGGCTCGGGCAAGAGTGCGTAGAACGCATGATGGCTGCCGTGCTGGTTCGCCATGCCGGGCTTGGTCAGCATCCCGCGCGGCTCGGCGAAGCTTCGGATCCGGCGCGCCGGCCGCTCGTGCCATTGGATATTGAACGCCCAGAGTTTCGGAAAGAAACAGAGCGATGAATAGGGCAGATGGTCGTGGATCCACCAGGCGATCGACTGCCAGCCGCCGAGCTCGTGGCGACGGTCCCAGACCCAGGGAATGACGATGCAGGCGGATGCGCCGATGCAGCCGTCCGCATCGCGCATGTCCCAGATGTGATCGGCCGCCGACGCCGCATTGCTCGAGCAGTTGAGACCGCGGGCATTGCCAAAACCGTTGACCGCGCGGTTTCGGTATCCGGAGCGAATGGTCAAACGGCCGAAGGTCGCTTCCAGCGGTTCCAGTAGCTCCTCGCACAACCGCCGCCCGGCCTCGATCGCCAGCTCGGGATCATCGGGTATATTCGGGATACGATGAAAATCGGCGATCTCCGAATGCAGGAACTCGCGCAAGAAGAAGTTTTTCGACAGCCGCACGCGCCCGAGATCTTCCAATGCGGTTTCTTCACTGCGCTTCCCCTCGTGACACACCGCGTCAGCGCGACTTTGCCCGGCCGACCGGCGATTGCAAGTCCGATGCAAACGCCGATAGCCGTTGATGAGGGCCATCAACCGGCCTAGCTCGCATGCTTGAAGAAATCGATGAAGGCGCGAAGGGCCGGGCGCATCTGGCGCCGGCTCGGATAGTAGAGAAACGGGCCGGCATAGGGCGCGCACCAATCCTCGAGCACGCGGATCAACCGCCCTTCGGCGATTGGCGTTTCCACCCGCGAGAGGAAGAGATAGGCAAGCCCTGCTCCACCCATCGCCGCCTTGATAATCGGCCGGTCTTCCCCAAGGATTAACGGCCCCTCGACGGAAACCGTCAATTCCTCGCCGTGCCTCTCGAACTCCCAGCGATAGAGCGTGCCATTGGAAAAGCGTCGCCGGATGCAGCGGTGGCCGGCGAGATCGCTCGGATGAAAGGGGCGGCCGAAACGCTCGAAATAATCGGGCGATGCAACAACCGCACTTTCCAGCTCCGGCCCGACCTTGACGGCGATCATATCGGCTTCGAGGCTTTCGCCGAGTCGGATGCCGGCGTCGTAGCCTTGTTCGACGATGTCGGTGAAACCATCCTCGTTGGCGATTTCCAGCACGATCTCCGGGTAGCGGTTGAGAAAGGCACCAAGCCGGGGCGCCAGGATAAGATCGGCGGCAAATCGCGGCGCCGTGATGCGCAGATTGCCGGCCGGACGGTCGCGCGTGTCCGTGGCAGCCTCCAGCGCGTGGGCGATCTCGTCGAGCGCCGGTGCCAGTCGTTCAAGGAGGCGCCGCCCCTCCTCGGTCGGCGCGACGCTGCGGGTGGTGCGCGATAAAAGCCGCACACCAAGGCTCGCTTCAAGGCTGCCGACCGCGTGGCTGACGGCCGATGGTGCGATGGCAAGCTCGCGGGCGGCACCACGGAAGCTGCCATGGGCGGCAACCGCGGCAAGGACGGCGAGTTGGGAAAGCTGGGTCCTGTTCATTGATCTAAATAATAGAACAGCCCGTGAGAGTTGACAGAGATTTTCAACCGCATGCTGCGGCCCTATCCTTTGATCATCGTCGTAGCCAGACGGCACCGGGAAGAGCGGCATGCAGGACGCCGCTTGGAGCCGACTGGCCAAGCGCCGACGAATACCGGGCGTTTCGATGCGTTCGCGGGCCACCCTGGCGCGCCTGCATGGTCGCCCCTACCCCGAAAGGACATGACATGAAGACCCGCAAACTCGGGAATGAACTGACCGTCTCCGCCATTGGTCTTGGCTGCATGGGCATGAGCTTTGCCTATGGCGGCGCCGACGAGGCGGAATCGATCCGCACGCTGCAGCGCGCCGTCGACCTCGGCGTCACCTTCTTCGACACGGCCGAAGTCTATGGCCCTTACGAGAATGAAAAGCTTGTCGGCCGGGCGTTGAAGCCGCTACGCGACAAGGTCACGATCGCGACTAAATTCGGCTTCCGCATAGAGCCCGGCAAACCAGCGGCCGAGGCGATCAAAGGCATCGACGGTCGACCGGAAAACGCAAGGGCCGTGGCTGACGCCTCGCTGAAGAGGCTTGGGATCGATGTGATCGACCTCTACTACCAGCACCGCGTCGATCCCGGGGTTCCGATCGAGGAAACCGTCGGCGCCATGGCCGATCTGGTGCGCCAGGGCAAGGTGCGCACGCTCGGGCTTTCCGAGGCAAGTTCCGAAACGATCCGACGTGCCCACAAGGTGCATCCGATCGCGGCGGTCCAGAGCGAATATTCGCTTTGGTCGCGAGACCCGGAAGAGGACGTGCTGGCGACCTGCCGCGACCTCGGCATCGGCTTCGTGCCCTATAGCCCGCTTGGGCGCGGCATGCTGACGGGCACGATCCGCAAGGCTGACGATCTTGCAGCGGACGATTTCCGTCGCTCGTTGCCGCGCTTCCAGGCGGAAAACCTCGGCGCCAACGCCGCCCTTGTCGAAACGCTGGAAGCGCTCGCGCGCGAAAAAGGCGTAACCGCCGCCCAGTTGGCGCTCGCCTGGGTGATCAATCAGGGCGACTTCATCGTGCCCATCCCCGGCGCGCGCAAGCTCCACCACCTGGAGCAGAATGCGGCCGCGGCCGATATCGTGCTGAGCGCTGACGAACTTGCCCGGCTCGGCGATGCGCTGTCGCCGGCGCTCGTTGCTGGCAAGCGCTATACGGAAGCATCGCTGGCGCTCACCAATCGTTGAACGCGCATGCCCCGCCTCCTTGCCGAGGCGGGGCATTCACCCATCGAATTTTCAGCCGGATGCACTACCTTTCCTGTCGTGACCAACAATTTCGGAGGATCGGGAATGTCCGACGAGCAGGCGATCAGCGCGGTGGTGCATCTCTATGTGGACGGCATGGCCTTTGCCAACGAAGGTGCGTTGCGCAAGGCGTTTCACCCAGACGCGGCGATCATCGGCAACTACAGAGGCGCGCTCGAATGGATGACGCGCGACGGCTTCATCAAGGCGGTTCTGGACCAGGGGGCCGCGCCGCCCGGGAGCCAGCCGGAGATGGATGTGGAGATGACCGACATTACCGGCGATGCGGCAACGGTGAAGGTGATCGACAGCTTCGCCGGCGAACGCTTTTCCGATTATCTGTCGCTGGTCAAGATCGACGGGCGCTGGGTGATCGTCAACAAGATCTACCACCTTCACGCCTGATGGCGGGATCAAGCGGGAGCCTCGAGGCCATAGGTCAAATCATGGCGCTCGACCATGTCCAGCTGGCCATGCCTGCCGGGATGGAGGATGTAGCACGGGGTTTCTATGAAGGGCTGCTCGGCCTAACCGAGGTGCAGAAACCATTGAACCTTGCCGGACGTGGTGGCTGTTGGTTCGAGCGAGGAGAGGCAAGAATTCACCTCGGTATCGACCCGGCTTTCTCGCCTGCGCGCAAGGCTCATCCCGCCTTCCTTGTCGACGACCTTGCCCTGCTCCTTTTGCGACTCGAAGCCTCCGGCGTGTCGATCACGCGTGACGCGCCACTTGCCGGATATGCCAGGTGTTACGTCAGCGATCCCTTCGGCAACCGGATCGAGCTGATGCAACGCATTGGTTAGCCGCATGGCAAAGGCCGCTGCAAGCAGCGGCCTTTGCCATGGTTATAAACCGAACGGCCTTCAGGCGCGCAACACGCCGCCTGTCGTCTTGGTGACGTTGGCGACGATCTTGGCCGTCAAAGCCTCGAAGTCCTCGTCGGTCAGCGTGCGCTCGACCGGCTGGATCGTCACTTCGATGGCGATCGACTTCTTGCCTTCGCCAAGGGACGCTCCCTCGAACACGTCGAAGACGCTGACGCCGGTCACCAGCTTGCGGTCGGCGCCGGAGGCTGCACGCAGGATGGCACCTGCCTCGACGCCCTTGTCGACGACGAAGGCGAAGTCGCGCTTGACCGCCTGGAACGGCGAAAGATCAAGTGCCGGCTTGGTGCGGGTCGCCTTCTTCTTCGGTTCCGGCATGGCGTCGACATAGATTTCGAAGCCGCAGAGTGCACCGGAGACATCGAGCGCCTCAAGCGTCTTCGGGTGGAATTCACCGAAGGAGCCAAGCACGATCTTCGGACCGAGCTTGATCGTGCCGGAACGGCCGGGATGATACCAGGCGGGACCGCCGGCTTCGAACTGGACATTGCCCATCGGCACGCCGCAGGCTTCCAAGACCGCGATCGCATCGGCCTTGGCGTCGAAGACGTCGACCGGCTTGCCGCCGCCCTTGGCAGCATTCGACCAGAGACGACCGGCGCCGTTGAGCGATGCGGTGCCACGGCGTACGCCACCGGCAACGCGGCGCTGCTGATCCGGGCCATCGCCTTCATAGGTGCCGGAGACTTCGAAGAGCGCAACGTCGCCAAAGCCCTTGTCGGCATTGCGCTGTGCCGCCGACAGGAGACCCGGCAACAGCGACGGGCGCATGTCCGACATATCGGCCGCGATCGGGTTGGCAAGCTTCAGCGCCGGCTGACCGCCGCCGAAGAGCTTCGCCTGGTCTTCGGAAATGAACGACCAGGTGACGGCCTCCAGCATGCCGCGGCTCGCCAACGCGCGCTTGGCAAGGCGGGTGCGGATCTGCAGCGTCGTCAGGATCTTGCCATTGACGGTGCCATGGCTCGGCAAGGGTGCTGCAACAATGTTGTCGACGCCGTGGATGCGCATGACCTCTTCGACGAGATCGGCCTTGCCGTCGACATCCGGGCGCCAGGACGGCACCGAAACGTTGACGCGCTCGCCCGAGCCCTGGACGCCGAAGCCAAGCTTCTTCAGGATCGTGACGCTCTCTTCCGAGGAAACCTCGAGCCCCGTCAGGCGCTTGACCTCGGACATCGGGAAATCGACGATCTTCGGGCTATAGCCGGCATAGCCGACGACTTCTGCCTTGGCCGGCTTGCCGCCGCAAAGCTCGAGGACCAGTTCGGTGGTGCGCTCGAGACCGGGCACCATGTATTCCGGATCGACACCACGCTCGAAGCGGTAGCGCGCGTCGGTGATGATACCGAGCGTGCGGCCGGACTTGGCGATGTTCATCGGGTCCCAGAGCGCCGATTCGATCAGCACGTCTGTGGTGTTCTCATCGCAGCCGGAGTGTTCGCCGCCCATGATACCGCCGATCGACTCGATGGCCTTTTCGTCTGATATGACGACGTTGTTCGGGCCGAGCTTGTATTCGCGCTGGTCGAGCGCAAGCACGGTTTCGCCTTCCTTGGCGCGGCGCACAGTCAGGTTGCCCGTAACCTTGGCCGCGTCGAAGACGTGCATCGGCCGGCCCTGGTCGAAGGTCATGTAGTTGGTGATGTCGACCAGCGCGTTAATCGGACGAAGACCGATCGACAGCAGCCGCTGCTGCATCCATTTCGGCGACGGGCCGTTCTTGACGCCGCGCACGAGCCGCAGGCCGAAGCCTGGGCAAAGGTGACGATCTTCGCCAAGGTCGATCGTCAGCTTGACCGGGGTCTCGCCTTCGACCGCAAAGGCGGGTGCCGCGCGGGCCTTCAGCGTACCGAGGCCAGAGGCTGCGAGGTCGCGGGCGATGCCGTAAACGCTGGTGCAATCCGGGCGGTTCGGCGTCAGGTTGATCTCGATCATCGGATCGTCGAGGCTGGCATAGGCCGCATAGCTCGTGCCAACAGGCGCATCATCCGGCAGGTCGATGATGCCGTTGTGGTCGTCGGAGATCTCGAGTTCCTTTTCCGAACACATCATGCCGTGGCTTTCGACGCCGCGAATGTTGCCGACGGAGAGCGTGACGTCGATGCCCGGCACGTAGGTGCCCGATGCGGCGAAGGCGCCGACGAGGCCGGCGCGGGCGTTCGGCGCGCCGCAGACGACCTGAACCGGTGCGCCTGTGCCGGTATCGACCATCAGGACCCGAAGCTTGTCGGCATTCGGATGCTGCTCGGCGGAAACGACCTTGGCGATGACGAACGGCTTGAAGGCGGCCTTGTCGTCGACATCCTCGACTTCAAGCCCGATCATCGTCAAGCGCGCACAGATCTCGTCCAGCGAAGCGTCGGTATCAAGGTGGTCCTTGAGCCAGGAAAGCGTGAATTTCATGATTTCACCTGTGTCCTCGAGCGTTTCCGGCTTAAACCGGGTTGCAGAAACACTCTATCCCTTTGTTTTTACACATTTCCTGGCGGAAAACCGCTTCGCACTTTTCCTGGAAATGCTCCAATTTTCAGCGCGATCAGGCCGAGAGGCCGCCGAACAATGTCGGCATGTCGAGCGGGCGGAAGCCGTAATGGTTCATCCAGCGGACATCGGCGTTGAAGAAGTCACGCAGGTCCGGCATGCCGTATTTCAGCATGGCGATGCGGTCGAGACCCATGCCCCAGGCAAAGCCCTGATACTCGTCCGGATCGAGCCCGCCGGATCTGAGCACGTTCGGGTGGACCATGCCGCAGCCGAGGATCTCCATCCAGTCGGTGCCCTCGCCGAACTTGACGATCGGGCCGGAGCGGTCGCACTGGATGTCGACCTCGAAGGACGGTTCGGTGAACGGGAAGAACGACGGGCGGAAACGCATCGTGACCTGATCGACCTCGAAGAAGGCCTTGCAGAATTCTTCCAGCACCCAGCGCATGTTGGCGACGTTCGCGGACTTGTCGACGACCAGGCCCTCGACCTGATGGAACATCGGCGAGTGGGTGGCGTCGGAATCCTGGCGATAGGTCTTGCCGGGGATGATGATGCGGATCGGCGGGTCCTGCGCCTCCATCGTGCGTATCTGCACCGGCGAGGTATGCGTGCGCAGCACCTTGCGCTCGCCCTTGTCATCTTCATTGAAGAAGAAGGTGTCGTGCATCTCGCGGGCCGGGTGGCCTTCCGGGAAGTTCAGCGCCGTGAAGTTGTAGTAGTCGGTCTCGATGTCAGGACCTTCGGCGATCGAGAAACCCATGTCGCCGAAGATCGCGGTGATCTCGTCGACGATCTGGCTGATCGGATGGATACGGCCACGTTCGGCCGGGGACGAGCGCACCGGCAGGCTGATATCGACGGTTTCGCGGGCCAGACGCTCGGCGATCGCCTGGTCCTTCAACGCCGACTTGCGGGCGGTGATCGCTTCTGCAACCGTGGTCTTCAGCGCGTTGATCTGGGCGCCACGGGTCTGGCGCTCTTCCGGCGTCATCGTGCCGAGCGTCTTCAGTAGCTCGGAGATCGAGCCCTTCTTGCCGAGCGCGCCGACGCGCACCGCCTCGATCGATCCTTCGTCGCCGGCGGCATCGATGTCCGCCAGCAGTGTCCGTTCCAGTGTTTCCAGTTCGCTCATTCTGTCCTGCCTCGATGCGGGAATGGGTTCGGTCTATATCGGTTGTTGTCTTCAGGATTGTGATTGCGTCGCCAGTGAGTCCGTCGCCGCCACGAGGCGCACGGGGTCATGACCGTTCTGGATGCGCAGGAAGAAGCGCGCCTGCGGCAACAATCGCGTAAAGAGCGGTTTGATCTCTGAGGGAGCGACGGCGGCTTCCGCTGGCGCCGCAAGCTTCCAGGCGGCAAAAGCCCGGTCCGGCGTTTCTGGCTTCAGCGCGCGGCTTGCGATCTGCAGGAAGAGCAGTCCGAGACGCGGGCCAACGCGCCGGTCACGCTTGATCCAGACCATACGATCCCTAGGCTGGCGTCGTTCGACACGGGATGATCCGCCGGCAAGTGCTGCCAGCAGAGCCGCCATGTCCTCGTCGTCAAGCTCGCGAACCGCAAGCGGCCCCTTTCGATCGTCGTACACTTTCGTCCCGCCAAATAAGAAAAACCCGCACTAGCCCTGCCAGCGCGGGTTTCCCAACAAAAATCAAGAACGGTTTTGGGAAAACGCTGGCTTAACGAACAGCGCTTTCAAACTCGTTGGTCGTACCGGCTTCCTTGAGGTAGGCAAGTGCCTTCTTGGAAGCTTCGACGAGGGCGCCGAATGCTGCCGGCTCATGGATAGCCATGTCGGACAGAACCTTGCGGTCGACTTCGATGCCAGCCTTGTTCAGGCCGTCGATGAAGCGGCCGTAGGTCAGGCCGAATTCGCGGACGGCAGCGTTGATGCGCTGGATCCAGAGAGCGCGGAAGTTGCGCTTGTTGACCTTGCGGTCGCGGTAAGCGAACTGCTTCGAACGATCAACCGCAGCCTTTGCAGCGCGGATGGTGTTCTTGCGGCGGCCGTAGAAGCCCTTGGCTGCCTTGAGTGTCTTCTTGTGCTTGGCGTGAGCGGTTACGCCGCGTTTTACACGTGCCATGTCATGATCTCCTTAACGTGTCCAAAATGCCTGAAAGTCTTAGAGACCGTTGGGCAGGTAGTTCTTGATGACCTTCTTGCCATCGGGCTCCGCGAGAACCATGGTTCCACGTGCGTCGCGGATGAACTTGTTGGAACGCTTGATCATGCCGTGGCGCTTGCCAGCAGCTGCTGCACGAACCTTGCCGGTAGCGGTGATCTTGAACCGCTTCTTGGCAGACGATTTCGTCTTCATCTTGGGCATTTTGCTACTCCATTTTTCTTAAGAATTCGAAACGGACAGACGAGGTCCATTTCCAGCGTTAAGAACGGCCACGGCATGCCCTGCCGGACCGTTCGGACGGGCGCTTATACCCGGACCTCCCCGAAAGCGCAACTGCGGAATCGACGAAGCGTCATAGAAGCGACATACAACGTCAAACCGGATCGCGCCGACGCTTGCGCCTGCCGGCCGTTTCGAAGGCGAGCACCGCCTCCAGTCCGCCGAGCGGCGACTGCCCGAGGATCAACTTCGCGCCATAGGCATCGGCGATATCGGCGCTGATGGCAAGGACCCTCAAACGCAAAAAGCCGCCCTTCGGGCGGCTTCCTACCTGATCCAGTTTCCGGACATTGCGCCCGGACACCTCGGTCAACGCGGAGCGAGGACCATCATCATCTGGCGGCCTTCGAGCTTCGGCTCGGCCTCCACCTTGGCGATCGTCTGGGTGTCATCCTTGACCTGAAGCAGGAGCTTCATGCCGAGTTCCTGGTGCGCCATTTCGCGACCGCGGAACTTCAGGGTCACCTTGACCTTGTCGCCCTCTTCGAAGAAGCGATTCATCGCCCGCATCTTCACTTCATAATCATGCGTGTCGATGTTGGGACGCATCTTGATCTCTTTGATCTCGACGATCTTCTGCTTCTTGCGCGCTTCGGCCGCCTTCTTCTGGTTGGCGTATTTCAGCTTGCCGAGATCGAGGATCTTGCACACCGGCGGCTCGGAGTTCGGTGCGATCTCTACCAGATCAAGACCGGCCTCTTCCGCCATGCGGAGCGCCTGGTCGATCGGGATGGCACCGATATTCTGGCCTTCGGCATCGATAAGCTGAACCCGGGGCACCCGGATTTCCTTGTTTGAGCGCGGTCCCTCCTTGACGGGGGCGTCCGTTTTGAACGGTCTGCGAATGGTCGTACTCTCCTCGAGCTGTTTCCGAAAATGCGGTTCAATTATTAGTCGGCGCGGCCTTGGCCGAAATGCTTCAATCTGCCGCCGACGGCAATGTGTGAATTGCGACGGGAGAGTCAATAGCATGGCTCGCAGGGAAAATCACCACCTGTCGAAGCCAAGACGAATCTGTTTTAGAAAGAAATTCGCCGCCAATCCGGGCATTTGGAGAGAATTGAGATGCAAACGACGCCAGCCGAAACCGAAACAACCTTCATCGAGGTTGGCAAGGATGCCGCCCGTCGCCGCATCGCCATGCGGATCCTGCGGGCACAAAAGCGCTCCGATCGGCCGACGCTTGTGTGGCTTGGCGGCTACCGCTCCGACATGACCGGGACGAAGGCGGTCGAGGTCGAGCAGCTTGCGAGAGACAGGGCAACCGACTGCATCCGCTTCGACTATTCCGGCCACGGCGCCTCCGGCGGCGCCTTCAAGGACGGCACGATCTCGCGTTGGCTGGAAGAAAGCCTTGCCGTCGTCGAACATGCCGCCCCCGGGCAGCGCCTGATCCTGATCGGCTCATCGATGGGCGGCTGGATCGCGATGAGGCTGATCCAGGAACTACGCCAGCGCGGCCTCAGCGAACGCATCGCCGGGTTGGTACTGATCGCGCCTGCTCCCGACTTTACCGCCGAACTCATCGAACCAAACCTGACGGAAATCGAGCGGCACTCGCTTGCCGAGCGCGGCTATTTCGAGGAACCGTCCGAATACAGCCCCGAGCCCAACATCTATACGCGCGCCCTGATCGAGGACGGCCGCGACAACCGCGTGCTCGTCGGCACCATCACCACCGGCTGCCCGGTTCACATCCTGCAGGGCATGCGCGACCCGGATGTGCCCTACACGCACGCGCTGAAACTGATGGAGCACCTTCCGGCCGACGACGTCGTCATGACGCTCATCCGTGACGGCGACCACCGTCTTTCGCGCGAGGAAGACATTGCTAAAATGAAACAGGCGATCGGAAACATGCTGCCTTCGGCTTAAGCCGATAGGCCGGCGCTCGACGCCCTTTCTACCCCCAATTTCCGCGTCCATGCGCCGCAGACCGCCTGCTGCGCAGGGCTTTGCGCTGCGTTTCGGCAACGGCTTTAACCATAAAGTCCAATGGCCGAATCAGTAGATTGACTCTCCGACCCCAACGCTATTAACTCTTTATTAACGATTAGAGCAGCGTGAGGCGGAAGACCTGAACAAGCTGCCCTCAACTCAGGATTGCGCGAATACGTCCGGACAGGAAGAGCCCGGCATACCGCGTCACGCAGGGGATTTGTATGGCGTCTTGGACCGGGGTTAAGGGAAGTATCGCGGCGTTTTGCGCACTTTTCATTTCAGCGAACACGGCAATTCCCGCACAGGCGGGATCCTCTCCTTGGATGCAGACCGGCTCGGTTACCTCGCAGCCGATCGGACATTACGAGTTCTGTCAGAAGCACAAGGGCGAATGCAGCGTCAAATCGAAGACGAGCGTGGCGCCGCGTGTCACCGAGCGCGGCTGGGCGACGATCCGTCAGGTCAACGCTGCCGTGAACCGCGAAATCACGCCGGTGACCGATCAGGAACTCTTCGGCAGGGATGAAGTCTGGTCCTACCCGCAGGACGCCGGCGATTGCGAGGACTTCGTTCTCGAAAAGCGCAAGCGTCTGATGCGCAAGGGCTTTTCCCCCAGCGAACTGCTGATCACTGTCGTTCGCAAACCCGATGGCGAGGGCCATGCCGTGCTGACGGTGCGCACCGCCCAGGGGGATTTCGTCCTCGACAACCTCGAAAACGGCGTGCGGCTCTGGACCCAGACGCCCTACCGTTATCTCAAGCGCCAGGCTTCGTTCAACAGCGGTCGCTGGGTCACCATCGACAACGGCGCGGAAGTGGTCGTCGGCTCGGTCGGCAACTGATACCGCAGCATCATCGCTTTACGAAAAAGGGCCGGTCAAACCGGCCCTTTTTTCGTTTCAAACGCTGCACGCCCGATCAGGCATTACCGATCAGGATGCCCGCTGCCAGCACTAGGCCGCCGCCCAGCACAACCTGGAATGCGGCGCGCAGGAACGGCGTTTCCATGTAGCGGTTCTGAATGAACGCGATTGCCCAAAGCTCGAAGAAGACGACGACTGCGGCCGTGATCGTCGCCGTCCAGAAATGCGGAATGAGATAGGGCAGTGCGTGCCCTAGACCGCCGAGCGCGGTCATGATGCCCGATGCGAGGCCGCGCTTGATCGGCGAACCGCGGCCCGACAGCTTGCCGTCATCATGGGCCGCCTCTGTGAAGCCCATGGAAATACCAGCGCCGACCGAGGCCGACAGGCCGACGAGGAAGGTCTGCCAGGTATCCTGTGTCGCAAAGGCAGCAGCAAAGATCGGTGCGAGCGTCGAAACCGAGCCATCCATCAGCCCAGCCAGCCCCGGCTGAACGTAGGTCAGGATGAACTGTCGGCGCGCCGTCTGCTCCTCCTCCTCGCGAACATCGTCCGGTGTGTGCTTTTCACCGAGCCTGCGGGCGAGCGATTCGTGCGTTTTTTCCGCGATTGCCAGGTCGCCCAGCAGCTTGCGCGTCGCCGCATCCTGGGTGCGCGCCGCCGCCTCGACATAGAAGCGGTGCGCCGTCTCCTCCATTGCCTCGGCTTCCGCCCGCGCCTTCTCGATCGGCATTTCGGCGATCAGCCACTCAGGCTTGCGATCGGGGAAGTCGCGGACATGCTCGCGGCGGATCAGCGGGATCCGGTTGCCGAAGCGCTGTACGTGCATGTCGATCAGCCATTGCCGATGATGGCTCTCCTCCTCCGCCATTTCTTCGAACACTTTTGCCGAGTGCGGATATTTCTCTCTCAACGCATCCGCATAGGCGAGATAGATGCGTCCATCGTCCTCCTCCGACGAGATCGCCAGTGCCAGGATTTCCTGTTCGTTGAGGGAGAGAAACGGACGCTTGGAGCGGGAGAAGAGACGGGAAAACATCGTTGAAAACCTTCTTTAGAATAATTCTAAATAGAAACCCCGGGAATGTGCGTCAAGGTCAAAGCCATGCAATCACGCGACAATCACTCGACAGAGTGTCGCGGCTCGGCCACCATGCAGGCGCATGCGAATCCCCTTCCCGCGGCTGGAGCAATCGCCTCCATGAGGACCATCTACCCGCTTTCGGAAAGCAAGGATACGTTTCTGGACCGGCTCGGCGCCCGTATGGCCGCAAGGTTGCAGACGCAGACCCTTGGCTACGAACCCTACACGCCATCCGACCCGGAAACGCTGGCGCGCACGCTGCGTCCGGGCGACGTCCTCTTGATCGAAGGCAACCAGAAGGTTTCCGCCGCGATCAAATACCTGACGCAATCCACCTGGTCGCACGCGGCATTTTTCGTCGGCGACGAGATGCCGCTGACGCTCGACCAGGCGACCCTGCCGGTGATCGAAAGGCCTCAACTGATCGAGGTGAATATCGGCGAAGGTTGCGTCGCGGTGCCGCTGAAGAAATATGCATCGTTCAACACGCGCATCTGCCGACCGGTGGCGCTGACGCCCGACGATCGTACCGCGCTGGTCGGCTTCATGATCGCCCGGCTCGGCATGAAATACGACCTGAAGAACATTCTGGATATGCTGCGCTATTTCATGCCGGCACCGCCGGTGCCCGTGCGCTGGCGTCGTCGCCTGCTGGCGCTTGGTTCAGGCGATCCGACGCGGGCGATCTGCTCGACGCTGATTGCCGAAGCCTTCGAGCAGATCCGCTATCCGATCCTGCCGGAGGTCACGCGCGCGCCTGGGCGCGCGTCGGCCGCCTCCACCTATTCACGCGAAGAGATCCTGCATATCCGCCACTATTCGCTCTATACCCCGCGCGACTTCGATCTCTCGCCGTTCTTCTCGATCGTCAAGCCGACACTCGAATTCGGCTTCGACTACAAGCGGCTGCGCTGGAACGGAGATTGACCGGCACGATGCCGGTCAAATGGGGCCGGTCAGATGTTGAGGTCGAGCGCGTGCTCGCGGGCCATGAAGTCGCGCTGGCGGTCGGTGATGTAATCGCGCACGATCGGTGCTGCGTCACGCGAGCGCGACAGCTGCATGTGGAAGACCAGCTGGCTGCCGGTGCGGAACATCATTTCGGCACTGATCAGATAGAACTCCCACATGCGGGCAAAGCGCTCGTCATACATCGCGATCACCTTGTCGCGGTTTGCCTCGAACCGCTCCCCCCAATGCGCCAGCGTCGTGGCATAGTGCACGCGCAGGAACTCTAGATCGGTGACCCAAAGGCTGTTGCGCTCGACGACGTCGAAGACCTCCGAAAGTGCCGGCGAATAGGCGCCGGGGAAGATGTATTTGCGCAGCCAGGCGCTCGCCATGCCGGGCGGGCTCATGTGGCCGATCGAATGCAGCACCGCAACGCCGTCATCCGGCATCAGCGCATTGAGTTTCTTGAAAAACTCGTCGTAGTGATTCACACCGACATGCTCGAACATGCCGACCGAAACGATGCGATCGAACGGTCCCTGCACATCCCGATAGTCTTTCAGTTCGAAGCGAACACGATCGGCGAGCCCGGCCGCCTGTGCGCGTTGCGAAGACAGCGCCTGCTGCTCCTTGGAAAGCGTCACACCCAGAACCTCGACGTTTTCGAGTTTCGCCAGGTACATCGCCAGATCGCCCCAGCCGGAACCGATATCGAGCACCTTCATGCCCGGCTCCAGGCAGAGCTTGGAGGCGAGCAGCCGCAGCTTGTTGCGCTGGGCTTTTTCCAGGCTCTCGTTCGGCTCGCGGAAATAGGCGCAGGAATAGAGCATGTTCTCGTCGAGGAACAACTTGTAGAAGTCGTTGCCGAGATCGTAGTGATGGGCGACGTTCTCCTGCGCCTTGCCCTTGGGATTTGCCTGCTGGCGCTTGCGGAAGCGCATCTTTATCGCGCGCAGCACCTTCTGGATCGGGTAGGAGCCGAGCGAGAGCCGGTTGATCGAAAACAGCGTCAGGAAATCCTTGAGCGTCGAGCCTTCCTCGAAGCGCATGGTACCGTCCATGTAGGCCTCGCCAGCCGCCAGCTCCGCATTGAAGACAAGGCTGCGATAGAGCTTCTTGTCGGTGAGCCGCATGGTGACTTCAGGCCCGGGCTCGCCGGAGAAGACATGCCTCCTGCCATCAGCGTCGATCACCGTCAGGCGACCCTTGCGAATGAACGACTTCATCATATGCGACAATGGAAACATGCGGGCCCTCTCATGGCGGAAACGTCGTAGCGCCGGCATCCTAGCACCCGTTTTTCGAAATGCTCCCCCTAAATTTGCGGTTGCTTATCCGATCTCTGCCACAGCTTCCGGGCTCTGCGGCGTCGCGCATCCGGTGACGCGCCGAGGACGCTGTAACGCTTTGAACTTGCTGCCTGGTTTTGCCCCTGAAACACCAACGGTCGAAGGAGCCCAGCAGTAGAAACGACAACGGGGACGGCAGGTTGAACCTGCCGTCCCCGTTCGATGCGATCGCTCGATCGTCAGTGCTTGAGCGTGTCAGTCCTTGGCGCGCTCGACATAGGAGCCGTCTTCGGTCGCGATGATGACGCGGGTGCCAGCCTGGATATGCGGCGGCACGAGCGTGCGAACGCCGTTCGACAGAATAGCCGGCTTGTAGGACGACGATGCCGTCTGGCCCTTGACGACCGGCTCGGTCTCGGTGATTTCGAGCGTCACGTGGCGCGGCAGGTCGATGGCGATCGCCAGGCCTTCGTGGATCGAAAGAATGCAGGCCATGCCTTCCTGCAGGTAGGCCTTGAGGTCGCCGATGTCGTCAGTGGTCATGACCAGCTGGTCGTAGCTTTCCGGGTTCATGAAGTGGAAGCCTTCGCCATCTTCATAAAGGAAGGTGTGCTCGCGGTCTTCGACGAAGGCGCGCTCGACCTGTTCGGTCGTGCGGTAGCGTTCGGAGACCTTCACGCCGTCGGAAATGCGGCGCATGTCGACCTGGGTGACCGGCGTGCCCTTGCCCGGATGGAAGTTCTGCGCGGTAAGAACGACATAGAGCTTGCCGTCAACGTCGAGAACGTTGCCCTTGCGGACAGATGAAGCGATGACCTTGACCATTAGTCTTCCTTGTAACAGAGGTATGCGCGACACGGCGCGCCGGGAAAGCCGGCCCCGAAAGACGCGAAAATTATGATATCGCGCCGCCACTACCCTAATTTCGTGCAAATAGCCAGCCTGCGCCGGCATTGACGCGAAGATAGCCTAGGGCGCGAAGAAAGCCTGGATCGAACGACCATGTCGCATGCCTCACCCTGGTGGACGCCGCACGTCCATGCCGACCGGCGCCCGTTTCTTCTCGGACGCAACCGGATCCAGTCGGCGCTGCGCCGGTTTTTCGACGAGCGCGACTTCATCGAGGTCGATACCGCGACGCTGCAGGTCTCACCGGGCAACGAAGCCCATCTGCACGCCTTTGCCACCCAGGCGCTCAACCATGACGGCTCCGCCGATCCGTTCTATCTGCACACCTCGCCGGAGTTTGCCTGCAAGAAGCTCATCGCTGCCGGTGAAAAGCGCATCGCCTGCTTTGCCCATGTCTATCGCAACCGCGAGCGTGGGCCGCTGCACCATCCGGAATTCACCATGCTCGAATGGTACCGCGCCGGTGAGACCTACGAGACGCTGATGCGCGACTGCGCCGAGATCCTGACGCTCGCGGCACAGACGACCGGCGTCAGTCAGTTCACCTTCCAGGGCCGCACCTGCGACCCCTTCGCCGAGCCCGAACGGCTGGCGGTGGCCGAAGCCTTCAAGCGTTTTGCGAAAATCGACCTGCTCGCTTCGATCGCCTCCAACGGAGAAACGGACCGGGACGCGCTTGCTAGCGCGATGGTATCGGCCGGGCTGCGGGTCGCCGCCGACGATAACTGGGCCGACCTGTTCAGCCGCGTGCTTGTCGAAAAGGTCGAACCGCATCTCGGCTTTGGCCGCGCGACGATCCTCGATGAATATCCGGTCGCTGAAGCAGCCCTTGCCCGGCCGACCGCGCGCGACCGCCGCGTTGCCGAGCGCTTCGAGCTCTATGCCTGCGGCGTCGAACTCGCCAATGCCTTTGGCGAACTGACCGATGCGGCCGAGCAGCGCCGTCGTTTCGAGATGGAAATGACGGAGAAGGCCCGCGTCTATGGCGAGACCTATCCGCTCGACGAGGATTTTCTGGCAGCGCTCGCCATCATGCCCGAGGCGAGCGGCATCGCGCTCGGCTTCGACCGGCTGGTCATGCTGGCGACCGGTGCGTCGCGCATCGACCAGGTGCTCTGGGCACCGGTGGCGGAGACGGCATCATGAACGTTCACCGGCCGATCAAGACAGCCGGCGAATTGGTTGATGCCGGCCTTATCGAACCGTCACAGCAAACCGTCGTTTCGCAGGTCGCCGAGCGCTACGCGGTCGCCATCAGTCCTGCTATCGCCAAGCTGATCGACCGCAACGACCCGAACGATCCGATTGCCCGCCAGTTCGTACCCGATGCCGCCGAGCTGACGCTGCTGCCGGAAGAGCGCGAAGATCCGATCGGCGACAAGGCGCACAGCCCGGTCGCCGGCATCGTGCATCGCTATCCCGACCGGGTGCTTTTGAAGGCCGTGCATGTCTGCCCGGTATATTGCCGCTTCTGCTTTCGCCGCGAAATGGTCGGACCGCAGGGACTGGGTACGCTGACACCCGCCGAACTCGATGCGGCGATCGCCTATATCGCCGAACATGACGAGATCTGGGAGGTCATTCTCACCGGTGGCGACCCGCTGGTGCTTTCGCCGCGCCGCCTCACCGAAATCATGGAGCGGCTGAAGCCGATCGCCCATGTCAAGATCGTGCGCTTCCACACCCGCGTACCGGTGGTCGAGCCCGAGCGCATCAACGCCGATCTCGTTTCAGCCCTCAAGGCCAGCGGCAAGGCGACCTATGTGGCGCTGCACGCCAACCATCCGCGTGAACTGACACAGGAAGCGCGCGACGCCTCGGCCCGGCTGATCGATGCCGGCGTCGTCATGGTCAGCCAGTCGGTGCTGCTGAAAGGCGTCAATGACGATGCGGACGTGCTTGCCGCACTGATGCGCGCCTTCGTCGAAACCCGGATCAAGCCCTACTATCTGCACCACCCGGATCTGGCACCCGGCACCAGCCACTTCCGGCTCTCGATCGAGGAGGGCCAGGCACTCGTCGCGTCCTTGCGCGGCCGGGTCTCTGGCCTCTGCCAGCCGACCTATATCCTCGACATTCCCGGCGGTCACGGCAAGACGGTGATCAGCGCGGCATCGATCGCTGCGGACGGCGGCGGTTGCTACACCGTGACCGACTTCCGCGGCAAAGAGCACGCCTACCCGCCAAAAATCTGAGAAAAATTTCAAGACGGCGTCACAGCGGCCGGAAGCCAATCGTCAGTTGGTCATGAGCAACGATCGACGGAGTTGTAATCATGACCGATATGAAAACCGTCCGTTACGAGCAGAAAATCCCCGACGGGCTCGGCGCGCTTGCCGGCGGACGCAAGACGATCGACCAGGACAGCATTGACCGGACCAAACAGATATCGAGGCATTGAGATGGGCGGCGCAAACAGCACGGCAATTTTCGAGGAGGCGCGTCCCCGCCTTCTCGGTCTGGCTTACCGGATCCTTGGTTCGCGCGCGGACGCGGAAGACGCGGTGCAGGACACGTTCGTGAAGTGGCAGGAGGCCGATCAATTGGCGATCGAAAGCCCGGCCGCTTGGCTGACGACCGCCTGCACCCGCCGCTGCCTCGACCTCTTGAAGGCGGCACACCGCAAGCGTGTCGACTATGTCGGTGCCTGGCTGCCGGAGCCGATCCACACGGCAAGCGACGACAATGCCGAGGAGAAGCTGGCACTGACCTCGTCGCTGACCACCGCCTTCCTCTTGATGCTGGAGCGGCTGACGCCGAAGGAAAGGGCTGCCTATCTGCTGCATGAAATCTTCGGCCAGCCCTATGAGGAGGTGGCTGAAACGCTCGACATGCAGGAGGCGGCCGCACGCAAGCTGGTGTCGCGCGCCAAGACCAATATCGGCGTGGAGAAGAGCCGTCACCAGACGCCGCGCGAACGCCAGGACGAGTTGCTGTCGGCTTTCCACACGGCGATCCACGGCGGCAATATTGCCAGCCTTTCGAGCCTGCTTTCCGCCGACGTACGACTGACGGCCGATGGCGGCGGCAAGGTGGCGACGGTGCTCGGCGTGCTCTCGGGCAAGCAAACCGTGCTTGCCTTCATCGCCGACCGGCTGACCGAATACTGGGCGCACTATGTCTGGGACGTTGCCGATATCAACGGCGGCCGCGGCATTGTGCTCCGGGGCGAGACCGAAAATGATATCGCCGCCAGCGTTTCCTTCGGCTATGACGGCGACGGAAACGTCAACGACATCTTCATCGTTCGCAATCCGGACAAGCTCACCCATCTCGGTGATGCCGTCGTCCACTGAATCAGAACATTTCCACGAAAAATGCGAAGCGCTTTTCCGTCAGGAAATGCGTAAAAACAATAGGATAGAGCCGCTCCAAAACTCCATTTGAAACGGGAGTGCTCTATCGGCGCCGACGGGGCAAGCCCGACGCGGCCGCGCAACGATGCACGGCGCGTTACTTGCCCGGCAGTCGTGAGGCGACAGGAAAAGGTGCACACATATGCTCGACAAGACATCCAGACCCGCTGAAAAAGCCGACAGCGGCTGGCTCGCTCTGCTGTCGGGCGAAAACGCCATCCATTCCGTCGTGCTGAGCGGCGGCGTAGCTCTCCATGCGCTCAACATCTATGTCGTAACGACGATCATGCCGTCGATCGTGCGCGAGATCGGCGGGCTCGAATATTACGCCTGGAGCACCACCGTCTTCGTGGCCGCATCCATCCTCGGCGCAGCACTCTCGGCCCGCTTGCTTGCCGTCGTCGGCGCCGGCTCGGCCTATGCGATCGGCGCGCTCGTCTTCGGCCTCGGCACGCTCATGTGCGCCTCCGCTCCCGATATGCTGGTGCTGCTTGGCGGCCGGGCGATCCAGGGCTTTGGCGGCGGCCTGCTCTATGCGCTCGCCTATGGCGTCATCCGCCTGGTGTTTGCGCCGGCGCTCTGGACCCGTGCCATCGGCCTGATCTCGGCGACCTGGGGCACGGCAACGCTTATCGGCCCGGCTGTTGGCGGCATGTTTGCGGAATTCGCCACCTGGCGCGCCGCCTTCTGGTCGCTGCTGCCGCTGACGGCACTTCTGGCAGCACTCGCCTTCTGGACGTTGCCGCGCAACGCTTCGTCCGAAGGAAATCGCACGCCGCTGCCGGTCGTGCAACTGCTGCTTCTGGTCGGCATCGTTCTGGCTCTTTCGATCGCAAGCACCCTGTCCACATCGGGCGAACAGCTCGCCTCGGTCGGCGCGGCCATCCTCATGTTCGCAGTGCTTCTCGTCGTCGAACGCCGGGCTGCCGGCAAGCTGCTGCCGAGCAGCAGCTTCACCATAACCTCCCCGCTGGCAGCGCTTTATGCTACGATCACGCTGTTGATGATCGGCATGCAGCCGGAGATCTACGTACCGTATCTGCTGCAGGAATTGCATGGGCTGTCGCCGCTGGTTGCCGGCTACATCGCCGCACTGATGTCGATCGGCTGGACCGCCGGATCGATGACCAGCGCGCACTGGCACGGCGACAGGGCGCAGCGCACGATCTTCGCCGGACCGGCCTTCGGCCTTGCCGGCCTGGCGCTGATCGCCATGTTCATGCCGATGGCCGGCACCGGGTTTGCCGCGATCTCCGCACCGCTTTCCGCCGGTATCATGGCGGTCGGTTTCGGCATGGGTTTCGCCTGGCCGCATATCGTGACGGCCGTCTACGAACTGGCACCACAGGGCGAGGAAGAGAAGGCATCGAGCTCGATCACCACCGTGCAGCTTTTTGCCGCCGCACTGGGTGCTGCCCTTGCCGGCCTGACCGCCAATCTGGCGGGTATCGAAGCAAGCACCACCGACGGCGTTGCCCGCGCGACGCAGTGGCTTTTCTGGCTGTTCGCGCTGGCACCGGCACTGGCGATGCTGACGGCGAGGCGCGTCCGTCGGGCGCGTGCGGTGAAGGCAGCCGACGACTAGGCAGCGGATACGTGCCACCGTTTCCGAGGCCGTGCCTCCTGCATAATTCCGTAAATCGGATCCGATTTAAGGATGAAATTATGCAGCACGTTTAAAGCGCTACAGCATCCTTTGTGCGTCATATTTGACGCGCGGCGCTGTGGGGAGGAAACGATGGATGCCGACGGGATCGGCCTGAGTGGCGCGCAAGAAACACTGCTGATCACGCTGCAGGCAAAGGCCGCCGAAAGCGCGCGTCCCGATTCCCTGCTGCGCGACCAATTCGCCGCCGATGCCATGCGTCGTCTCGGGCAAGCTGCGCAGCATCTCGACGTCGGCCACGACATGACGATCGGGATCGCCATGCGCGCCTATCTCCTCGACCAGTGGACACGGGCTTTCGTCACCAGGCACCCGGATGCAACTGTGCTGCATCTCGGCTGCGGCCTCGATTCCCGCGTTTTCCGCGTCGATCCGCCCGACGAGGTGCGGTGGTTCGACGTCGATTTTCCCGATGTGATGACGTTGCGCCGCACGCTCTATCCGGATCGCGCCAACTATACACAGATCGCATCTTCGGTGACGGAGGCGGGATGGCTTGCGGCGATACCGGATGACGCGCCGGCGATCGTCGTCGCCGAAGGCGTCCTGCCCTACCTTGCGGCAGAGGACGTCTACGATCTGCTTCGGCGTCTGCTGGAACGCCTGCCGGCGGGCGAGGTCGTCTTCGACGGCTATAGCCACCTGGGCATTCAATTGCTGCGCTTCAACCCCGCCATCCGCGCCACCGGTGCTGCGCTTCGCTGGGGCATCGACGATCCACGCATGCTGGAGCGGCAGGTGCCGGGCCTCAGTCTGCTGGAGGAGGTCAGCGACTACGATCCGAGCCAGATAGAAAGAATGTCAGCGGCCGCGCGCATCGCCATCCAGATCTTCAGCGTCATGCCCATGCTGCAGCGGATGGGGCGGCTTTTGCGCTACCGCTTTTAGCAGTACGGCGACGGGACGTCCGATCGACGAAGGGCCGCACTGTTCCCGGTGCGGCCCTTCTATATCAAGGTATCGCAGAGACCTATCAGCCCTGCTTGATCGGCGCGATCGAGATTTCGACGCGGCGGTTCTGCGCCCGGCCGGCCTCGCTGCCGTTGGAGGCGATCGGCCGTTCCTGGCCGAAGCCCATGGTGGCCATGCGGCGCTGGTCGACGCCCTGGCTTGCCAGATAATTGGCAACTGAGGCTGCGCGACGCTCGGAAAGGCCCTGGTTGTAGGAGGCGCTGCCGGTCGAATCGGTGTGGCCGTCGACGTCGATCAGCGTCTTGTTGAACTTGCGCAGCACGATCGCCACGGAGTTCAGCGTGTCGTAGAAGGCTGGGATTACCTGGTCGCGGTCGGTGGCGAAGGTGATGTTCGACGGCATGTTCAGGATGATGCGGTCGCCTGCGCGGGTAACGGAAACACCGGTACCCTGCAGCTGGGCGCGCAGTTCCGCTTCCTGGCTGTCCATGTAGTTGCCGACCAAGCCACCGCCGAGCGCGCCGATACCGGCACCGACGAGAGCGGCATCACGCCGTCCCGCAGCACTGCCGCCGACAAGAAGGCCGGTCGCTGCACCGAGACCCGCGCCGATCAGCGCGCCGCCGGCGGTGTTCGACATCTTCTGCTCACCCGTATAGGGATCGGTGGTCGTGCATCCCGAGAGATAGATGGCCGCTACAGCCAGTATGGCGCATTTCTTGATCATAGAATCAATGGTCCCCATTCGTGCTCAAAGGTGCTTCATACTAGCGATTGCGGCAGGAAGATGAAGAGACGTCCCACTGATGCCATTGTTTGGCGACAAATGGCGCCACGGCCACAGTCATCGTCATGACAGGGCCGGATACTAACCGATCCTTCACACGCTCTTGATAACAAGCGCGTTCGAGGAAAATCGAGGCGGACTATCTGATGGCAATCGAGTTTGGCGATACGCAACGCAGTCTCAGCGACACGCTCAACGGGATGATCGGGTCGATTCGCGGCAACACCATCACGCTTCGCGACCTGATGACGGGCATCGGCGAACAGGGCTTTCTCTTGCTGTGCGCGCTGCTGACGCTGCCGTTTCTGCTGCCGGTCTCCATTCCCGGCGTCAGTACCGTTTTCGGCGCCGCCATCATCCTGATCTCGATTTCGATTACCCTCAACCGCCTGCCCTGGATGCCGCAGCGCATCCTCGACCGGCAGATCGAAACCGAAAAACTGGTGCCGACGCTGCAGAAGGGGGCAGCGCTTGTCTCCAAGCTCGATCGCTTCGTCAGGCCGCGCTTCGGCTTCCTGACGCAAGGCGCACTGATGAACCGCTTCAACGGCCTGATGATCATGGCCGGAGGCGTGCTGCTGATGTTTCCGCTCGGCCTCATTCCGCTATCGAACACGCTGCCGGGCATCGCCATCCTGCTCCTGTCGCTCGGCATCATCCAGCGCGACGGACTGATGGTCGCTGGCGGCTATCTCTTCCTGATCGCAACCACGGTCTACTTCACCGTCCTCGCCTATATGGCAGTTGCGGCCGGCCAGGGCCTATCCAACTTCTTCGTTTCTTAAAACGTATCGCCATCGTGAACCTGACGCGTCGTCATCGACGCGCCGGTCGCGAGTCCGGCCGGCTACAGCGCCGTGCGTCAAATATGACGCGCAAAGGACGCTGTATCGCTTTAAACTTGCTGCATAATTTTATCCTTAAATCGGATTCGATTTAAGCAATTAAGCAGTAGCCGGAACGGCGCGATCTCATGCCGATGTCGCCTGGAAGCTCTTGTAGCTGGCGGAATCGGCCTCAACCCCGAGCTTTTCCATCAGCGCCGCACGATCGATGTTGAGGCTTCTATCGAACGCGCCGATCGCTGCTGCAACCTTCGGCGCGACCTCTTCGCTTTCGAATTCGATCATGGTGCAGAAGTTGAACTTTCCCGGGCCCGCATGCTGCTCGAGGAACAGGTCCTTGACGTAGCCGTCCTGGCTGCGGATCACTTCGAGGGTCTTTTCCACCAGTTCCAGAAACTGCGTCCGTGCGGCGGTCGGCACCGCAAACTTGTTGATACGATAGAGCGGTGCGACGATACCCGCCTTTGTATTGCTGCTCATTGAACTCTCCTTGAGTATCCCTTCAAATCCCGTCGGCGGCCATTCGGCGACGGGCAGGAACACTCGTACGACCTCAAGTAAAGTTGAGGTCAACAGGGGTTCGTGAGAAATCTGCGGCTGCCTGACGGCCGGAGTAGGCTCAGGTAGCAATGCCCTTGAGCACATTGGCGACGTTGAGGCCGATTTCGGGCACACCGTAGCCGCCCTCCATGCAGACGACGACCGGCAGGCCCGTCCTCTTCAACCTCTCGCCCATGCGCAGATAATCCTCCGACTTCAGCTTGAACGACGAAATCGGATCGCGCTCGAACGTGTCGACGCCGAGCGAAACCACCAGCGCCTCGGCGCCGAAGGTCTCGATGCGATGAAGTGCATCGTCCATCGCGGCCGACCAGGCCGAATAGGCCGTGCCGCGCGGCAGGGGATAGTTCTTCGTGGTGCCGAGGCCTTCGCCAGCCCCCTCTTCATCGGCAAAGCCGAGAAAGTACGGGAAAGCGTCGACGGGATCGCCATGCAGCGAGGCGAAGTAGACGTCGCCGCGTCCATAGAAGATGTCCTGCGTGCCGTTGCCATGATGGAAGTCGACATCGAGCACTGCGACCCTGGCAGCACCGAGATCGCGTAGCCGCTGGGCGGCGCAGGCGGCGTTGTTGATGAAGGAGTAGCCGCCATAGAGATCGATCGCCGCGTGATGGCCGGGCGGGCGGCAAAGCGCAAAGGCGGCCGTGTTGCCGGCGTCCACATGCTCGGCAGCCGAAAGCGCGCAATTCATCGCCGCGCGCGCGGCGACGTAGGTGCCTTCAGTGATCGATGTTTCCGCGGCAAAGGCGTAATAGCCGAGCGCGCCGTCGATATCCTTGGGCGGGTGCTGGCGCATCCGGCGCGCCGGGAAGCACGTCGGGATCGCTTCGCCGCGATAACCGTCAGCGACCCAGCGCGCCCAGGCGGTTTCGAGAAAGTCGAGATAGTCGGCCGCGTGGAGCTTGAGGGCCGTTTCCAGGCCGTGATGCGTGGGCGCAACCACATCGGCAAAGCCAGCCTCCTTCACCGCCGCCAAAATCCATTCGGCACGAAACGGCGCCTCGAACGGCGCCACCAGTTCGCCACCGAAGAGTTCTGTCCTGGCCTCACGGAGCTTGTGATCTTCGGAATAGAAAACGCGCATGGCAATGTCCCGGTTGAGTTCGTGAAGCGAGCGAAGCGTCGGCAAGCTAGCGCAGGGTTCGGGCCGTTGGCTACCTCAGCGGGCGCCCCTCATCCGGCCTGCCGGCCACCTTCTCCCCGCAAGCGAGGCGAAGGAGACGCGCGGCAAACTCCAGTCCCCCCTCTCCCCGCAAGCGGGGAGAGGGCTGGGGTGAGGGGCAGCGACACTGAAGGAGGGGCATCCGAGGGAGCGGCGATCCCCCTACGCCGCGATGCGCTTGTAGAAAAGCGTCGTGGCGCACAGGCCGCCCTCCGGCCACATGGCGTAATCGGGAATGACGCCGACGCGTTCCCATCCAAGGCGTGGATAGATCGCCTCCGCCTCGCTGCCGGTTGCCGTGTCGAGCACAAGCAGCACCTTGCCGCGTGCCGCCGCCTCCCGTTCGACGGCCTGCATCAGCAGCCGGGCGACGCCCTTGCCGCGGGCGGCGCGATGGACGAGCAGCTTCTTCAGATCGCCGCGATGCGGCTGGTTGGGCATCTGCGCCACGCCGACCTGGACCGTGCCGACGATCCGCCCCTCGTCTTCGGCAACTATCAGCAGCGTTTCATCGGCGGCAACCGCATTGGCGACGCCATCCCAGTAGGGCAACGCCGCCTCCGGCGGATAGGGCTGCATGAAACCGACGGATGCGCCGCCCTCGACGCAATCGGAGAGCACCTCGGCAAGCGCCGGCATGGCGGAACGGGTTTCGGCTTCGTTGAGCAGGCGGATCGTGATGTCAGGCATGGTCAAACCCTGGTTCGGCAAAGGACGACGGCATAGTGAGCCGGCTCATCATGGGGATTGTGAAAGACGTGGCCCTGCTCGAGCCCCATGAACAGGCAGTCGCCGGCTTCAAGCACATGCGACCCGGATTCCATGGTCAGTTCGAGCCGGCCGGAGAAAAGCCAGAGGTGCTGCGTAATGCCCCGATCGGCCGGTTGGCGTTCGAAGACGACGCGCGCGCCCGGCGGGAACTCGACCTCGACGATATCGACCGGCGAGCCGACACCATCAGGCGAGACCGAGCGGCGCAGATAGCCGGATTCCGGATCCCGCCAAAGTCTTTGATCGGCGCGCCGTGCAACCGGCGAAGCCTGCTGGCCGTCAAAGGCAAAGAGCGCCGACAGCGTAGTCGAGAGGGCGCTGCAAAGCTTGGCGAGCAGTTGCGCCGTCGGGCTCACCTCGCCGCGCTCGATGCGCGAGATCATGGCCCGGCTGACGCCGGACCGCGTCGCCAGATCGTCAAGTGTCAGGTTCTGCTCGGCCCTCAGCGAACGGACGCGTTCGCCGATGGCTTGTTCGAGTGGGTCGCCGGTGATTTCCATTATTTGAGATTACATTTCTCATATAATAGAGTCAAGACCTCGGGAACTGAAAATAAAGGCTGACAATGCCGCTTTGGCGACATTGCGACAACGCGCTTTCGGCTAAGGTCCGCAACGGGCATCCTGAGCGAAAAAACGTTCCCGCTCAATAATTTAGCACGACCTCACGAAACAGGCCGTCACGGCTGATGAAACGGACCGGCACGACATGGACAAGCAACCCTCCTCGCTGACGTCGATTGCCAGCATCGTCATGTCGATGACGGCTGTGGCGATCGGCAACGGCATGATGCTCGCCTATGTGCCTTTCGTGCTGACCCGGTCCGATGCGCCGGACTGGGTGCCGGGCGCCGCCGTCACCATGATTGCCTTCGGCGGGCTTGTCGGCTGCGTGATCGCCGGACCGATGATCCGCCGCGTCGGCCATGCCCGGGCGTTTTCCTGCTCGATGGCGCTGGTCATCCTTTCGGCGCTGACGATCAGTCTCGGCATGCACCCGATCCTCTGGGTGCTCGCCCGCGGCCTTTACGGTGCTGCCGGAAACACCAATTTCATCATCAGTCAGAGCTGGCTCAATCATGCGAGCGACAACCACTGGCGCGGCAGGGCGATGGCGATGTTCTACATGGCCTACGTGATCGGGCTTGGCACCGGCGCCTGGCTGTTCGGACAGATCCCCGTCGACGGTAACCTGCCGCCGCTCATCACCATCTTCTTCACGGCACTTGCCATCCTGCCGATCGGCCTGACGCGCCTGCCCACACCGCCGGCGCCGGCCAAGGTCAGCATCGATATCCCGATGGTCTGGCGCAGCTCACCTGTCGCCTTCATCGGCGTGCTTGCCGCTGGCGGTCTTTCGATGGTGGTACAGGGCTTCACGCCGATCTATGCGGCCGCCAATCAGGTGAGCCAGGGCGACGTTGCCAACCTGATGTTCGTGATGCAGCTCGGGCTGATCGCCATCCAGTATCCGATGGGCACGCTATCAGACCGGATCGACCGCCGGCTGGTGCTGATCGCCACCTGCCTGCTGATCGTTACCGCCGGCTTCTTCGCGCTCTCGGCGACCTTCAGCAATCTTCTCATGCTGATGGTGGTCTTCGCGCTGTTCGCCGGTGCGGTCGAGACCGTCTATTCCATCGCCAACGCACATGCCAACGACCGCACTGATCCGGCGGATTTCGTGCCGCTCGCCAGCACCATGCTGGTCGCCTGGTCGGCGGCGGCAACCCTGGTGCCGATGCTCGTCACGCTGCTGACGCCGGTGTTCGGGCCGCGTACTTTCATCTATGCGGCGATGGTCGTTGCGGCGCTCTATGCGCTGTTCGTGCTGATACGCCTCAGGAAACGCGACGAGGTACCCGCCGGCGAGCGCGAGACCTTCGAACTGAAGAGCGCGCAGGTGCCGAATGCCGGCGCGCTGATCGACGCGGATGCCAGAACCGAATAGCCGCCGCAGCCCCTCATTTATAGTGAACGAAGCCTTCATTTCCCGCTTTGCGCGGCTTGAAGGCACTGCTATATGCGGCCCATGAGCACAACATCTTCCAAGACGCCCCTGTCGCATATCCGTAACTTCTCGATCGTGGCCCATATCGACCACGGCAAATCGACGCTGGCCGACCGACTGATCCAGTCGACGGGCGGCCTTGCCGAGCGGGAAATGTCCGAGCAGGTGCTCGACAGCATGGATATCGAGCGCGAGCGCGGCATCACCATCAAGGCCCAGACCGTGCGTCTGCACTACAAGGCCAATGACGGCGAAACCTACGTGCTGAACCTCATCGACACGCCCGGCCACGTCGACTTCGCCTATGAAGTCTCGCGTTCGCTGTCGGCCTGCGAAGGTTCGCTGCTGGTCGTCGATGCGAGCCAAGGGGTGGAAGCCCAGACGCTCGCCAACGTCTACCAGGCGATCGACAACAATCACGAGCTCGTCACCGTGCTCAACAAGATCGACCTTCCCGCCGCCGAGCCGGAGCGGATCAAGGAACAGATCGAGGAAGTGATCGGCATCGACGCCTCCGAAGCCGTTCTGATCTCGGCCAAGACGGGCCTCGGCATTCCCGATGTTCTCGAAGCGATCGTCACCAAGCTGCCGGCGCCGAAGAGCGAGGGCGGCGATACCGCACCGCTGAAGGCGCTGCTGGTCGACAGCTGGTACGACGCCTATCTCGGCGTCATGGTTCTCGTGCGTATCATCGACGGCACCCTGAAGAAGGGCATGACCATCCGCATGATGGGCACCGACGCCAAGTACACGATCGAACGCGTCGGCGTGCTGACGCCGAAGATGGTGGCCATGGACGCGCTCGGCCCGGGCGAGATCGGTTTCATCACCGCTTCGATCAAGGAAGTGGCCGATACCCGCGTCGGCGACACCATCACCGAGGACAAGCGCCCGACCGCCAAGGCCCTGCCGGGCTTCAAGCCGGCGCAGCCGGTGGTGTTCTGCGGCCTGTTCCCGGTCGATGCCGCCGATTTCGAGGACCTGCGTTCGGCGATGGGCAAGCTGCGCCTCAACGACGCGTCGTTCTCGTTCGAAATGGAATCGTCGGCCGCGCTCGGCTTCGGTTTCCGCTGCGGCTTCCTCGGGCTCCTGCACCTTGAAATCATCCAGGAGCGCCTGGAGCGCGAGTTCGACCTCGACCTGATCGCGACGGCGCCTTCGGTCGTCTACAAGCTGTTCATGACCGACGGTTCGGAGCGCGAGCTGCACAACCCGGCCGACATGCCCGACGTCGTCAAGATCGCCGAGATCCACGAGCCGTGGATCCGCGCGACGATCCTGACGCCCGACGACTATCTCGGCGGCATTCTGAAGCTCTGCCAGGACCGGCGCGGCATTCAGATCGAGCTGACCTATGTCGGCACCCGCGCGATGCTGACCTACGACCTGCCGCTCAACGAAGTCGTGTTCGACTTCTACGACCGCCTGAAGTCGATCTCCAAGGGCTATGCCTCGTTCGACTACCAGATCACCGACCACAAGGAAGGCAACCTTGTGAAGATGTCGATCCTCGTCAACGGCGAGCCGGTCGACGCGCTGTCGATGATGGTGCACCGGATGGCGGCCGAAAAGCGCGGTCGCGAAATGTGCGAGAAGCTCAAGGAGCTGATCCCGAAGCACATGTTCAAGATCCCGATCCAGGCGGCGATCGGCGGCAACGTCATTGCCCGCGAGACCATCTCGGCGCTCCGCAAGGACGTGACGGCGAAGTGCTACGGCGGCGACGCCACCCGCAAGCGCAAGCTTCTGGAAAAACAGAAGGCCGGCAAGAAGCGCATGCGCCAGTTCGGCAAGGTGGAGATCCCGCAGGAAGCCTTCATCGCCGCGCTCAAGATGGGCGACGAATAAGCGTCAGACACCAATGACGTGCGTGGCGAAGGGGAGAGCCTGACGCCACGCCCTTGCTTGCAGACGTTCGCTGACGGCGTCTCCGTCCTCGGACTTGAGCCGAGGATCCACCTGCAAAATCTCGAAATAACGATCGCCTCTTTGCAGTTCGTGACGATGTCAGCATGGCCCGGCAGCGGGGCAGAGCTCGTCCATGGATCCTCGGGTCAAGCCCGAGGATGACAGTGGGAGGTGGTCCTGGCCAGCAACGGATCTCGGGGCAGTCGCCCACGGGGAGGCTGCAAAGCAGAGCTGATTTCTGTTCAGCCTCACACCCGACCGCCGTCATCCTCGGGCTTGACCCGAGGCCACCACCGACCACCAGCCGTCTTCAGCTCTCAGTGAGCAGATACCGCTTCGAGATGCGATCCACCGGAAGGCCGCTCTTGAGCGGCACCGCCTTGTCCACCTTGTAATCGACGAAACCCATCTTGCCGTAATAAGCAAGGCCGCCCGTGTTGTCGGCGCGGATGGTGGCGTTGATCGCGGTGAGGCCCAGCGCACGGGCATTGTCCCTCGTGGCCGCAAAGAGCGCCGAGCCGGCGCCGCGCACCTTGGCATCAGGGCGGGAGAACGTGCCGATATCGGCCCAGCCTTCCGGCAATCCGTCGTAGCGTTCCAGTGCCTGGAACGCGCAAGGGCGGCCGTCGACATCTTCGGCAACGAAGCAGCTGACGAAGCCCGGGCCGGCGAGGTAGTGCGCGGTAAAACTTTCGAGTGTGAACGGCGTCTCATTGGCAGTCGTGCCGCCGATCCGGATGATCTCGTTGAGGAAGGCGCAGAGCGCCGGCACGTCGGCAGGCGTTGTCGGACGCACCTTGATTGTTGTCATCTGGTCGACCATCAAAAACCTCTCTTTTGAACTACAACTTGCCGGATTGCGGCAGAGGCCGCGCCGGGTTGCCGACAACCGTCGCGCCCGCCGCCACGTCTCTCGTGACGACGGAGCCGGCCCCGACGATGGCGCCATCGCCGATCGTCACGCCACCGAGAATGATGGCGCCGCCGCCGATCCACACGTCCTTGCCGATCTCGACCGTCCTTGCGATCTCGATGCCACGGCTCCTGAGCGGCACGTCCTTGTGATGCTCGGCGCAATAGATCTGCACGCCCGGGCCTAGCATCGAACCTTCGCCGATCAAAATGCGGCCGCTGTCCAGCATGGTGCAGCCGGCATTGAGATAGACGCGGGGGCCAAGCGAAATGTTGATGCCATAGGAGCAATGAAACGGCGCTTCGATGAGAACATCATCGGCAACGCTCGCGAACAGCGCCCGAAGCGCCGGCGCCATCGACCCACGCGCATCGGGTGCCATGGTGTTGTGCTGGTGCACCGCGTCACGCGCGCGCTGACGCAGCCGCTCGAGTTCCGGGTCGAGGCAGCAGTACCAATCGCCCGCCGCCATCTTGCCGCGCTCGCTGGCGCTCACGGTTTTGCCCTTGCCTCGGCCGCTTGACGCCGCGCCAGGCTTTCCGCCGGCCACAGTGCCGCCATGTCGTAATAGATGTCGAAGACCGGGGCGCCGCCTTGAAGCGATAGCCAGGAGACCTTCGAGCGCGTGAAGATATGGGCATCCGGCGGGAAATCCGAAGGCCGATCGAGGCTTGCAATGCGCAGGAAGGCGAGCCAGCCGCGACGGCCGTAATCGCTCCAGAGCGCCGTCTGGCATTCACCGCAGCGATAGACATCGTGCGGCCGGCCACTCTCGGTCGGCAGCGTCACGACGATGGGTTCGCCTGCCGTCAGCTCGATGTTCTCACGCTCGATAACGCCATTGACAACGAAGGCGCTTCCGACCTGTCGCTGGCAATCGGTGCAATGGCAGCAGTTGACGAACATCGGCCGCCGTTTCAGCCGATAGCGGATGCGTCCGCAGAAGCAGCCGCCAGCAATGGTTTTATCCATCAGCAGGCCTCCTCCAGCACCTCGTCGCCCGACGCTGCGGCAATAGCATCGCCACGCCTGATGGTGGCGACCCAGGCGCGCGCCAAAGCGAGACCGGCGGCATTGGCCTTTTCGCCATGATGCCGGGCATGGGCAGGGTACTCTGCCAACCAGTTGGGGTCGAGCCGATTGATCGTCTGCGGGAACGAGCGGTTCCAATCCTCGACGAGATCGGTGTCGGCCTCGAAGTGGAATTGCGTGCCATAGGCGGCACGGCCGATGCGAAACGCCTGATGCCGGGTGACATCGTTTTCGGCAAGGTGCACCGCCCCTTCCGGCAGCGTGAAGGTATCGCCATGCCATTGGAAGATCGGAAAGCTTTCGCCGACGCTTGCCAGCACCGGATCGCTCTGCCCCTCGGCACGCACCCGCACATCGTGCCAGCCGAATTCTTTGGCTTCGCCCAACAGGTTCTTCGCACCATAGGCACGCGCCAAAAGCTGGCTGCCGAGGCAGATGCCGAGCACGGAACGCTCGCTGTCGCCGAAACGGCGCATCAGAGCTGCCAGTTGCGGGAGATAGGGGAAAGCCTCGTCGTCGAGCGCACTCTGCTCGCCGCCGAGCACGACCAGCGCATCGAAGCCATCGGGTTCAGTCGGCACCGGGTCGCCGGCATAGGCACGGCGAACCTCGATTTCGGCCTTGACCTCGCGAAGCGCCGTGCCGACCTGGCCGAGCTCCGTCTTCGCCATGTTTTCCACCACCAGTACCCGCATCATCACCTTCCCTTTGCCGTATGGGCGGAAGATTGATCACGACATGCGCCCCGCTTCAAGAGGAGAGAACCGGCATGGTGCTCATTGACCAACGCAGCCGGGCCTTGACTTCCGTGCCAAACTTTCCGACTTTCCTGATATCATGATGCTCGCGATTTCTTCCCTTCGCTGCTTCCGGGTGTGCCCGATCGCAGGAACCTGACCCCAGCCCGGATGCTTGCGCTCTCCGGGTCAGGGGAGCCTTTCGCGTCGGCAAATGAGAACCTCCGTTCCCATGCCACGATCCGAGCGCCGCGTTTTTCCAGAAAGAATCAGCAATGACGGCGCCCATGGCCCGTCGACAAGAACGTCAGGTTATCATCATGGCGACCACCGCCCGTAACAAACTTCCCGCGATCATCATCAATGCCGAGGACCACAAGCGTCTGACGGCGCTTGCCTCCTCCGCTCTCGACCGCATCCCCGAGGTCGCCGAGGCGCTTCTGTCCGAACTCGAACGGGCGCGGGTGACCACCCCTGGCAAGCTGCCGGCCGACAGCGTCCAGATGGGATCCACCGTCGCCTTCGACGCCGACAATGGTTTTGCCAAGCAGGTGACGCTCGTCTATCCCGGCGAGGCCGATATCGAGGCTGGGCGTATTTCGGTGCTGACGCCGATCGGCGCAGCACTCATCGGCCTGTCCGTCGGCCAGTCGATCGATTGGCACGACCGCTCCGGCAAGGTCCACCGGATGACCATCCGCAACGTTACACCGGCCGAGCGGGCCTGAGCGCACCCCCGAAACGCGTCGAGGAGGCCGGTCGTCAGACCGCCCTCCCCGCTTTTCAATCAACTCTTGCCCGAAGGTCGATCAGAACTGCTTGCCGAGCTTGGCGTCGACGGACTGGCTGTTGGCGCCGCGAACGGCGAAGAAGAACAGGATCGCTGCCCAGAGAATGGACTTTTCGGCGCCACCGAGGCCCTGGTCCTGCACAACGCCATGGAAGTAGACAGTGACGAGCAGCACGATCATCGCGGCAACCGAGGCCGGACGGGTGAGAAGGCCGATCGCGATCAGGATGCCGCCGAAGAATTCTGTGGCGGCCAGCAGCGGCGACCAGAAGACGCCGGGGTAGAAGCCGAGGCTTTCGACCATGCCGACAGCCCCGAAGGGATTGATGATCTTGCCGTAACCGTGGGTTACGAGCAGGACGCCGCACAGAACGCGCAGCAGCGTTTCGGCAAAGGTATCAAGCGGCAGATAGATCTTTTCCAGTGCCGGGAGGATTGCACGGGGACGGGAGGTCGAGACGGTAGCATCAGTCATGGGTAGGTCCTCTTGGAGGTGGCTGCGACAATATGTGCAATGCAGCAATGTCTCGCCGGGCGTCTTTTCGTTTGCAAGGGAGCGACCGATAAAAACATGACTAAATCAGTTGACAATTGCGTGAGAGGCGCGTGACCGCCGGTTGTTTCCAGATCGACCGCTACCGCGCCAAGCGGTCGGCGTGACGCACCAGGGACGGTGTAACGCCTGAAACCTGCTGTGTAATTTTCTCATTTAACCGGTTCCGGTTTTACGGGGTTATGCAGTATGTTGCCGCGCACAAACCAGCCGGGAACCACCAGATGGACGAGAAGCCGCGGATCACCATCCTTTATTGCACGCAGTGCAACTGGCTTTTGCGCGCCGGCTGGATGGCACAGGAGCTGCTGCAGACCTTCGGCCAATCGTTGGGTGAAGTGGCGCTGATCCCCGGCACCGGCGGCAATTTCGAGATCCGCGTCAATGACGAACTGATCTGGGAGCGCAAGCGTGACGGCGGTTTTCCCGGACCGAAAGAATTGAAGCAGCGCATCCGCGACATCATCGAGCCGGAGCGCGATCTCGGCCACACCGACAGGAGCTGATCCTGGATTTCGGCATTCTCGCTGGCGTTTTCTCGGCAGCCTTCCTCTCCGCGACACTGCTGTTCGGCATGTCGGAGGCGGCGATCGTCGCCGCCGCACTTCATGGCGAAACCGGCCGTGTCGCCCTTTTCGTCGCGGCCACAGCTGGCAACGTCCTTGGCGCCGTCGTCAATTTCGTGCTTGGGCGGTTCCTGATCCGCTTTGAGGGAAGGCGCTGGTTCCCGATCTCGCCTGCGGCGCGGCAGAAGGCGGAGACGCTGTTTGCGAGCTATGGCCAGCCGGTGCTGCTCTTATCCTGGCTGCCGGTGGTCGGCGATCCGCTGACGCTCGTCGCCGGGCTGTTGCGCATGCCTTTTGCACTGTTCCTGGTGTTCGTGGCGATCGGCAAGGCGGCGCGTTACGCCATCGTGCTCTGGCTGACGCCGTGATACCAACCTTGCGCTGATATTGACGTCTTGCGTGGGACCGTGCGGTCATCCGGCAAGGAGCATACCGCAGGACGATGCTTTGGCATCGGTCGAGGATTGCGACGCTGCCGGTGGCCGATACACGGCCCACCCGAAGGGCCGGGCGCTTTTGGCATCCTGATAGCGTCGACACTCCTCACCGCGCCGCTTGGGTCCGGTTGCGATTGTCTCTTTGCCGGAAACCAAAATCGCTCCGGCGCGAGAGGTCAATATCAGCGCAGGTTGGTATGACCCGTTCAGCTATGGGCGAAAATGTCGGTCTCGTCCCAGCCGAGCAGATCGAGCTTGGAGCGGGTCGGCAGGAAGGCGAAGCAGGCATCCGCATGGTCCATGCGGCCATCGCGCAAGAGCCGCCCCGTCAGTTTTTCGCGCAGCGCATGCAGGTGCAGCACGTCGGATGCGGCATATTCGAGCTGCGCCGGAGACAGGGTCTCGGCCGCCCAGTCGGAGGACTGCTGCTGCTTGGAAATATCGACGTCGAGCATTTCCTTCAGATTGTCCTTCAACCCGTGGCGATCCGTGTAGGTGCGCGTCAGACGCGAGGCGATCTTGGTGCAGAACACCGGCGTCGTCGTCACGCCGAAAGTGTGGAAGAGTACGGCGATATCGAAACGGCCGTAGTGGAAAATCTTCTGCCGGGCCGGGTCGGCGAGCATGGCGACGAGGTTCGGCGCATCCTTCTGGCCGGCGGCAATACGGATCACGTCGGCGGTGCCGTCGCCCGGCGAAAGCTGGACGACGCAGAGCCGGTCGCGGCGGGGGACAAGGCCAAGAGTTTCCGTGTCGACGGCAATCGCGCCCCGGTAGCGGGCGGCATCGGCTGCGGAAATATCGCCTTCATGGAACCGTATTGCATTCGCCATCGAAAATCCCCAGATGAAACGGAAGTGGTGTCGCCTATAGCGCAAGTTTGGCCCTGGCGAAACCGTGTCATGGCACCTCGCCGCGGGTGCACCCTTCGAAAGCTCGCATTGATGACCTCCTCTCGCACCGCCTCGGCTCTTTCGATCATATCGCTCGTGCTTGGCTTCACGGTCGTGCCGGCGCTGGCGCAGAACTATAGGGACCTGCCCGGTGTGCGCCCGATGGATCCCCTGAACGACAACGGCGACAAGGTCGTCTGCCAGCAGACACTTGTCGATCGCGACTATCCGTTCGAATCGAGCTCGCGCGGCGGGCCGCGCTACGACACGATCTACAACTGCCGCCGCGGCGATGGCCCGGTGTTCCAGGGTAGCGATTTGCCACCGTCACTCTACCGGCAGAAGCGCGGGCTCGGCTACTAATACCAACCTGCACCGGTTCGGCTTGGCAAGCCGATGAATACTTCCTAGAAAATTGGGCAAGGAACTGTGGAGGTGTTCTGCCTCCACCGAGGAGGAACAATGCCCAACGACACGAGACCGCTCGCCATCAGCGTGCCGGCGCCGCGCACGCTCGACCTGATCTTCACAGCCGACGCCTTGAAGCAACTGCACGAGCGCTACCGCATCGTTGAGACCGATCCGGATGAGATCGCCGGCCTTGGCGACGAGGTGCTGTCGCAAGCGCGCTACATCATCGGCCAACCGCCGCTCGACCACGATACCTTGGCGCGCCTGCCGAAGCTGCGGGCCATTCTCAATGTCGAGAGCAACCTGATCAACAACATGCCTTATGAGGTGCTGTTCGAACGCGGTGTCCACGTCGTCACGACCGGCCAAGTATTTGCCGAGCCGGTCGCCGAAATGGGGCTTGCGATGGCCCTCAACATCGCGCGCGGCATCGTCGACGCCGATCTCGCCTTTCGCGAGGGCCGGGAGCTTTGGGGTGGCGACGGCAATCGCTCGGCGCGACTGCTCTCCGGCTCGGACATCGGCATCATCGGCTTCGGAGACCTGGGCAAGGCGCTCAACCGGGTGCTGTCAGGCTTCCGCGCCAGGATCCGCGTCTTCGATCCCTGGATGCCGGCCTCTATCCTCCGTGACAACGGCGTCGAACCGGCATCGCTGGAAACCGTGCTGACCGAAAGCGATTTCGTCTTCGTCGTCGCATCGGTCACCAGCGAGAATGAGGGTTTTCTCGGCGCGAGGGCCTTTGCCAGCATGCGGCCGGGGGCAGCCTTCATCCTGCTCAGCCGCGCCGGCGTCGTCGATTTCGATGCGCTAATGGCCGCCGTCGAAAGCGGGCATATCGTTGCCGCCAGCGACGTCTTCCCGCAGGAGCCACTTCCGCTCGACCACAGGGTGCGCCGCCTGCCCGGCTTCCTGCGCTCGGCGCACCGCGCGGGCGCGCTCGACAGCGCCTTCAAGAAGATGGGCGACATGGTGCTGGAAGACATGGACCTGATGGACCGGGACCTGCCGCCGATGCGCTGCAAACGCGCTGAGCGCGAGACGGTCGCACGGATGCGCTCCAAGCCGGTGACGGTCAACTGATATCGACCCAGCTTGGTATAAGCTCTTCGCCATCGGAGATTTCATCGTTTCGCTGACGGCCGGGAATGCATTGCCCCCGATTAACGTGTTCTATGGGAAAAGCACGTAGCATCGCCAGGACAGGCGCGAGATCAGAGACACGCAATGGCCAACAAGACGTCCGGCTTTCTCGGAACCAGGATACGCGACAGCTGGAACAGTTCGCTGCGTTCGCTGTTCAGCCTGGTGATGGTCGCCATGCTGATCGCCGTATCCGGCATCCTTGTCGGGCTTGACTATCACCGCTCACGCAACGCCGCGATTGCGGATGCCGAATCCAACATGCGCGGCTTTGCCGGCCGCCTGGTCGATCGTCTCGGCGTGCTGTCCGGCGACACCTCGGCGCTTGTCAGCCTCGTCTCGTCGGTCGCCAACTCCTTCCTCGTGCCTCCGCCGGAGCGCATGAACGACAAGGCGGCCGTGCTGCGCGAAGGCATCAGCCGCTCGCCGCATATCGACGGCGTCTATGTCGGCTACCCGAGCGGCGCGTTTTTCCAGGTGGTCGATCTCAAGCACATCGCCTGGCGCATGGCGCTCGATGCCCCACGCGGCGCCTCCATGGCTGTCCGCTCGATGGAGCGCGACGCCAGCGGCAAATCGATCAACCGCGTCATCTTCCTGGACGAGGCGGGCGAACCGACGTCGGAGCGACGGTTACCGCCGTCGGGCTACGATCCGCGAACCCGGCCCTGGTACCAGTCGGCCGTCGACGGCACGGCTGCCGTGTCGAACGGCCCTTACGAGATGGCAACGACCGGCGCGCTCGGCATGACGATCTCGCAGGCGCACCGCGGCAATCCCAAGATCGTCATCGGCGCCGACGTGGTTCTCGACACCATCACCGATTTCCTGTCGCGCGAACGGCTGACGAAGGGATCCGTCTCCTTCATCCTCGATGCGGTCGGCCGACCGATCATCCACTCCGACCGGACGATGATGAAACGCATCATGTCGGCCAAGGACAAGGACGATCCGATCGTCCCGCCGCAGAACGATCCGCTGGTGCAAAGCATCCGCCTCAACCCGCCACCGCCTGGAAAGGCCGGTTTCGCCGAGGTGGGGGACCGGACCTATCTGGTCATGGTGACACCGCTCGAATCGGAGCTGCTGCTGACCGGACACCGGGCGGTCGTCGCCGCCCCGCTCGACGAACTCATGGCCGACGCCAACAAGGCACTGATCCAGGGGCTTGCAATATCCGGCGCCGTAGTGGCGCTCGCCGTCCTGTCGTCGCTGGTGCTCGCACACCTGATCACTAAATCGCTCAACCAGTTGACCGCCAGCGCCAACCGGCTGCAGGACCTGGATTTCACCACGCCGATCGACGTGTCGTCGCATGTCAGCGAGATCTCCACGCTCGGCGGGGCGATGAACCGGGCACGCGACGCGATCTTCACCTTCGCGCTCTACGTGCCGAGGGAACTGGTGCGCAAGGGCATCGAATCCGGCCAGTTCAGCGGCCGCGCGGCCTGGCGTCAGGAGGTCACGGCACTTTTCACCGATATCTACGATTTCACCACCTTGAGCGAACGCCACGCGCCGGAAGAAGTGGTGGCGATGCTTTCGGAATATTTCGACATCTTCAGCGAGGTCGTCGATGCCCATGACGGCACGATCATCCAGTTCCTCGGCGATTCCGTCTTTGCCATGTGGAACGCGCCGGCGCCAGACGAGCGCCATGCGGAGAATGCCTGTCGTTGCGCGCTGGCAGTCGAGGAACGGTTGCAAGCGTTCAACGAAGCGCAGCGCAAGAAGGGCCTGCCGGAGTTCCGTACGCGCTTCGGCATCCACACTGGCACCGCCGTTGTCGGCAGCGTCGGCGCGAAGGAACGGCTGCAATATACCGCCATGGGCGACACGGTGAACGTCGCCTCGCGACTCGAAGGCATGAACAAGAACTACGGCACGACGATCATGGCGAGCGGCGCCGTCGTCGCCCAGGCATCCGACGCGATCACCTTCCGGCCGCTCGGATCGGCGCAAGCCAAGGGGCGCGCCACGGCACTCGATGTCTATGAGGTGCTGAGCGCGCGGCCGATCGTCGAGGATGCAGCCTTGAAATCACCGACGACATCATCCTGAGGCGCCTGCAGCGCGCGCCGTCAACGCCGGACGCCATCTCTCTGGCGCATGACCCAACGGATGCCAGCAGCAATAGCGATCGCAAGCAACGGCCACACCGCCCAGAACACGCCCCGCCAGGACAGGAGGTTGATTGCGACGAGAGCCAGACCGGCGACAGCAAGCGTGCCGATGACCCGGTCGATCTTCCTGTTTGCCCGCACCCATCGCAAGGCCGCGAGAACCGCGAATGCCAGCAGGGGCCATGCGGCCCAGAACACGCCGCGCCAGGTCAGCAGATTGAGCGCCGCGAGGCCGGCGCCGATGACCGCCAACGTTCCCATAAGCTTTCCGGTCAGGCCCGTCGGTTCAGCCGCGGCTTCGATCGGTACGGTCGCGGATCGGCCGGATTGCTCGGCCGACCGGCCCCATTCGGCTTGGCGGTCCGCAGCCGCCCCGCTGTCATCGGACGCACCGATGCGCACGGCATAGCTCGGCACGCCGCCGTCGATGTTCTTGACCTCAAGCTGGCCCAGAAACTCGAAGCCGACGGCGATCTTGTTGCGCACCTGGTCATAGACGGTGTTGGAGATCACGATGCCGCCGGCAGGGGCGGACGCCTGCAGGCGAGCGGCAACGTTGACGCCGTCGCCATAGATGTCGTCGTCCTCGGTGATCACATCTCCGAGGTTGATGCCGATGCGAAACAGCATCTGCGCATCGTCCTTGCTTCTCGCGTTGTAACCGGCCAGCTCGTTCTGGGCGTCGATCGCCGCGCGCAGCGCCTCGACGACACTGGGGAAATCGGCGATCAGCCCATCCCCCCAGGTGTTGATGACCCGGCCGTCATGCGCCTCGATCAGGCGCGTCATGGCATCCCGGTACCGCTTGAGAGTAGCAAGCGTACCCTCCTCGTCCGCCCGCATCAGGCGGGTATAGTCCTGGACGTCAGCGGAGAAGATGGTCGTCAGCTTGCGACGCGTGTCAGCCATCGCGGATGATCCTCGCTCGAAATCCGCCGCCGCAGCGGGTGATTGAATAGTAGCGAGCCTACCACAGATCGCAAGACGCGCCGCCACAACGGCTTCCTTACTGGCTGAATGACCCTGTACCGCGCAGATGCACCAGACGCTGCAGAAATGGCTCACGCGGCGCGCTAGCAGGCACACAAACCCTATGCAGGAACGTGGCTCCGCCGCGCGGTTTCGAACTCGGGAAATCGGGCATTTTTCATCAGGCAAACTTGCGGTGGTCGCTCGCCGTTCAGGCCAAAAGCCAGAAACGAAAAAACCCCGGCAAGCCGGGGTTTTTCGAACCAAAACAAATGTTTGGCTAAAGGAATGGTGCCCAGAAGAGGACTCGAACCTCCACACCCTTTCGAGTACCAGCACCTGAAGCTGGCGCGTCTACCAATTCCGCCATCTGGGCGACGGACCGGCATGTAAAAGGCCCGAGCCGAAGTGTCAACAGGCATTTTGAAGTTTTCGTGTCAGAACACGAAAAAGGTCAGTTTGACGTCACTTTTGCCCAGGATCGAATTGTGGAAAGTCCTTGAGCTAGCAGCGATTCCGCCTCTGCTGTCGTCTCGGCCTCGACATAGCAGCGCATTTCCGGTGCGTTGCCGGACGGGCGGAAATGAATCGTTCGACCATCGGCAAGGGTAACGCGCAGACCATCGATGTCGCTGACGGCAGCCGGACGGCCAATGGCGGCAAGGAAGCCGCCGAGGTTCTCCGCCCCACCGCGCAGAAACGCCATCAGCCGGCTGCTGGTTTCGACCGGGAAGTGTTCGAGGCGGTCGCTAAGCGCGACCGGAAGACGATAGGACGCGGCCAGCGCCGAGAGGGTCATCCGGGCTTCGGCGGCGCGCCCAAGCACGGCGAGGATCGGCAGGAAGCTGTCACGGGTGGGCAAAGCCTTGAGAACACCATTGCCGACGGAGAAGTCGCTCGCGGTCAACGTGCCGCCATTGGCCTCGAAGCCGGCCACCTTCGTGCCGCCTTCCGCAACTGCCTGCGCCATTCCGGCGATGACATAGGGCGAACCGACCCGGGTGCGGATGACCGACAGACCTTCGGCTCGTTCGAGACCCGAATTGGAGGTGACCGGCGTCACGGCGATCTGGGCACCGAGGAACTCGCAGGCGACGAGGCCCAACAGGTCGCCACGAAGCGGCACGCCCTTTTCATCGGCAACCAGCGGCCGGTCACCGTCGCCATCGGCCGAGACGATCGCATCCAGGCGATGTTCAGGCGCCCAGGCGGTAAGCTTGGCGAGCGTTTTAGGCGAAACCGCCTCGGTATCGACAGGCACGAAGTCCTCGGATCGGCCGAGAGCGACCGTCTCGGCGCCGAGATGCGTCAGCAACTCGACGAGCAGATCGCGGGCTACCGTGCTGTGCTGATAGACGCCGATGCGCAAGCCGCCAAGCGAACCGGGTGGCAACAGGTCCCTGTTGCGCTGGAGGAACAGATCTGCGGCCGACGCCGCATGGTCTTCACCGGAGCCGGCCGAAGGCACGGCCTCGCCGGCAATGGCGTCGGCAATGGAACTGATCGCCAGTTCGTCGTTCTTGTCGATCTCACCGTCGGGCCGGTAGAATTTGATGCCGTTGCGATCAGCGGGAATATGCGAGCCGGTGATCATCAGGCCCGCAGCTTTGTGGACGAGGCCATAAAGCGCCAGTGCCGGGGTCGGAACAGTGCCGCAATCGAACACGCGAAAGCCTTCGCTCTTCAGCGCATCGGCGCAAACCCCCGCAATTTCAGGACTGGAATCGCGAAAGTCGCGAGCGATCAGGATCGGATCCCCGGCCTTCGCCTGCTCGGAGGCGATCAGGTGCCGCGCGAAGGCCTTCGCATAGCGTGCAGACGGCTCGCCTTTCAGCTCCTCGGACAGGCCGCGCAGACCGCTGGTACCGAACTTCAATTGCATCTTATACTCCGTGAATGCCAACGAACGGCAATAGGCAAGAATAACAGTGACATGGCAAACGCGCCGGTGCATTCTATACCGAACGGCAGACGGCGTGGAAATCCGGCCATCGGCCGAACGGATCCGCACCATTTCGCCATGAATAAACCAAGAAAAAAACACCTAATGTGAAGCAGGGACACAACCGGAAAGCAACCCTTTCGGAAAGTGAGGAAAGCATGACGGGATTTCGGAATTTCGTTGTCGGTTGCGCCTTAGCCGCCGCCTCCCTGATGACCTCGGTCGGGCCTGCCCTGGCCATGCCGCTGTCAGGCCACGACGTTCAAATCAGGGCGCAAGGCGATGTCCAAAAGGCCCAATATTACCCGTACAGGCGATACGGAGGCGTTATGTATCCCAACGGCTGGCGTGGCGGATGGGGCGGTGGCTGGGGCCCCGGCTACTACGGCGGAGGCTGGGGCGGCCCGTATTATGGTGGCTCGGGCTTCAGCCTCTATTTCGGACCGGGCTATGGAGGCTACTACAACAATTATCCCCGCCGCTACTACCGCGAGCGCTACTACTACCGCGACAACTATGTTCGCGGCGGCACCAACGCGCATGTGAGCTGGTGCCTTTCGCGCTACCGCTCCTACAATCCGGCAACCAACCGGTTCCTCACCTATCAGGGTGTCTATCGCGCCTGCTACTCGCCCTATCGATAGGTCACGCCCAAGCGGCGCAGCGCCGGCGTTGCGCCGCTTTACCAACTCCAATTTCTTGGAAAGGCTGGTTAAGCAGCAATTAACCTCGCCATCATACCGTTTCATCACGCTCGCAACTCTTTGCCGGAATGAAATGATGCTGCTCCCGACCCAGCAATCCAACGCCACCGCGACGACCAACCTGGTCGGCTCGATCCTGAAGGATATCGAGAAGCGCCAGGCGGAAGAGGACGAAAAGGCGAAAGGCACCAAGGACGACAAGATCCTGAAGGCCCAGGTGAAGTCGGACGACGCCCAGAAGGCAGCCAATACCAAGATCAACGATCATTTCTTCAATCAGGCAGGAAACGATGCCAATAACAACCGGATGGTGCTCATCCGGGAAGTCGGCGAGTTCTTCGACCTGAAGCGAGAGGATTTCAAATCCGATTTCGCCTTTGGCAGCGCACTGTCAAAGATCGTCGAGGACCTGCCACCGGCAACCGTTCGTGACATCGAAAAGAAGCTGGGGCTGACGGATATCGATGTCTCGCTGAACGAACTGATCGAGGCGATCAAGGACCCCGAGGGCAGCCGGGGCAAGAAGCTGGACGAGGCTCTCGACAGCAAGGGGTCTGCGAACACCGGCCAAAGCAACGGCGCTACGAAGGCGATACAGCGTCTTGCAGATGCTGCAGAGGCGAAGTCGCTGGACGAACTGCAACTGGACAGCCTGACTGGTGACCTGACTCGCGTCACCGACACCGAGACACTCGCCGAGCAGCAGAAAGAGTTACAAGCGCTTCAGGCCAAGGACAATCTGGAAGACGTGCAAGACGCGCGCGAGGCCGAAGCCGAGCGCCCGCTGCCGGTTCGGATCGACGAGATCGGTCGCTACAGCCTCGCCAGCCAGACGTTTATCGCCGCCTGATCATTTCCGACGGACGATACCCAGCCGGGCCATGACCTGGTTGGGTATGCCATAGCGCCGGATAGCGTCGCGGCTATCGCGCAGGCCGCAGATCTCGCGCTGGATAAAAAACGCCCAGACCGCGTCAGCCGCATCGTCGAGCAACCGCTCGCGCAGCTCCGGCGTCGTTTCATTCCGCTCGAGCGCCTGCAATGCCGCGATCGCCTTTTCGACCTTGAGGCCATGCCGCCCGAGCGCGTCGGCACGCTCCGAAAGCAATTCGTATTCGAGAGCGCTGAGGGCACCCGCAGCCGAATAGGAGGGGTTCAGGGATCTTGGAGGGCGAACGGTCATCCGAAACTCCATGGCTCCAACACGGATAGCGCCACGCGTTGACTACAGCGCCGCGCGTCTTATTGGACGCGCAAAGGTCGCTGTAGCACTTTGAATTGCTGCATGTTTTTATCCTTAAATCGAATAGGATTTAAGGAAACATGCAGTAACACGCGCAACTGCGGTTGCAGCGTGCATCTTGCCGCCGGATCGGTCGCGATGCAAAGGGTTCGTGCGGCAACGGGTCTTTGCGCGCCCAGGCGACAAGGCACTGCGACCTCCGTCGCACCCCATCGCATGGTTAAGATTTCATAAACCTGTCTCGAAGCATCATGCCGATTCCCGTATCCGCACCTTAGCTGCGGCAGGTCTGGCCGGTTGGCCGAGACGCGCATGAGGCGCCAGCCCGAACCGAAGTGACAACCTGCCCGACGGACGGTCGAGGTGATCCGTGGAACGGCGTGAAATGCGGATGCCGGCTGTCAACGGCCGCGCGCCAACGCGAGGGTCAAGCGAGAGGGAGACCAGAATGCTGACATCCATTCTCACGGTCAAAACCGCGACCGGACTTGCCGAGGAGGCAAGCGCTCGGCCCCAACAACCGGCAGCGCCTCTTACTGCCGCCCAGCGCGGCGAAGCGATCCAGAAGGTCCTCGACGCGCTGACCCGGCATCTCGCAGGCCGCGAGATCCTATCCAAGGACGCGCTTGTGCGGCTGATGGAGGACCTTGCCCGCATCCTGAAATTCCCGCCGCTGCCACAGGAAGGCGGGCGCGACTTCGTGCGACGGCTCGTCACCTTTCTTGAATCGATGCCGATGCCGGAACGCCTGGCGCTTGAGCGGCAACTGGGCGGTCGCAGCCTGGCGCTACGGGTCGGTATCCTTGCAGACCTGCCGGCCATCCGAAATGGTGCGGCGCCACCCTCCATGGGCGCCGCATTGCCCGGCCTCAGCAACCCATCCCTGCAGCCAGCCATCCCGCTGCATCTGGCCGCCGCCAGCGCACCGGCTGCAAGCGAGGTCGCCATGCTGCAGACCGCGCTGAAAAAAACTTTTGGCGTCGGCAGCGAGAGTGACACGTCGAGTCTCGCATCGGAGGAGATGGACGCGACACCACCTGCTGAAGACGCAGCAACGGTTCGGCCTCAGACTTCGCCAGAGCGGGGAGAACCGAGAGCGATGCCCGGCAGGCTGCCTTCGCTTGATGGCCCCGAGATCGAAGCCCTGGCCGCCATCATCAATGGCGACACCGACCCCGAACTCGTCGATCCGGAGGTTGTTACCGGCAAGGCAGCGGTCGATGATGAGGAAAATGCGTCGCCGCACCCTGCCGCCGCGGCTGACGATACCGATTTGCCCGCAAAGGCCAAGGAAGCAGAGCTGCGCAACGGCACCGCCCGGACGGATGCGGGCACCGAGGCTGGCCACACCGACGAAGGCGAGGAGCCAGACGGCACCTATGGCCCGCTGCGCGACGGCGAGGATCAGCTGCAGAACGACAGGGCAACGACGCGCGGCAACGAGAGCCGTACGGACCGCGCGCTTTCGGACGCGCTGAAGACGATCGTGCGCGATACGCTCGGCCTGCCGGGAGAACCTGCAGGCGCCGACCGACCCGAAGGGATCGCACCCGAACTCGAAAGCGCCGAAGCCGACGCAGCAGCGAGCCATACAGAGACGGATGGCACGGAGCCGGGCCGCGCAAACCCGCTCCGCCCCCGCGATACGGCTGCAGGCGCTGAGCTTGCCGCCCTGAGCGTTGCGGAAGACCAGACGGAGCCACCAGGCCCGGCGGGCGCCACCGCCGTCCAGCGCGCCCAGAGGCCGACGGACGACCCGGCGATGCAACAGGCGATCGCACGGTTGATCGAAAACGGGCTGCCGCGCGAAGCGATACCCTTTGCTATGATCCCCTATCCGATCGCAGTTGAGGACGTGAAGAGCGAGGCGGAAAAGAGCGAGCGCGACGAGGGCAGAGGCGAAGGCGGCGAAGAGCCGAACGGCGACCACGAAGCGGCGCAGGGCGACGGCGGAGCCGCACGGGACGAAGCCACGCAAGATGAGCAGCAGACCGAAGGCGGCAGGGGTGAAACGGGCGGCGAATGGAACGCCGAGCCCGATGTCTACGAACTCTATCGCAAGCTCGGCGGTCTTGGCTGACCCTCCGGACTGATCGCCGAAAGCATGTCGCGCAAAAGTGTGCAGTTGGTCCTGCGAGAACGACGTGCGCAAATCAAGAGCTGAAAGTGCCGCAAGCGAATCCTAGAGATCGCGATACGCGTTAGATCGGGTCGACTTCAGAAGAGCGATCCAGAAAACCAAGGACACTGCAGCCGAACGAAACGCTCACAAGCAAAAAGCCCGCGGAGATCGCTCTCCGCGGGCCTTTTTCATTTCAGGCGTCAGCGAACGATTACTCGTTGGTCTGGCGGTTCTTCAGAGCGGCGCCGAGAATGTCGCCAAGCGAAGCGCCCGAGTCGGACGAACCGAACTGAGCAACGGCTTCCTTCTCTTCCGCGATTTCCAGAGCCTTGATCGACAGCTGGATCTTGCGGTCCTTCTTGGAGAAGTTGGTGACGCGTGCGTCGACAACCTGGCCAACCGAGAAACGCTCCGGACGCTGTTCGTCACGGTCACGCGACAGATCGGCGCGGCGGATGAACGCAGTGATGTCCTCGTGGTTGACGAGCTTCACTTCGATACCACCGTCGTTGACGGCGATGATCTCGGCCGAAACAACAGCGTTCTTGCGCAGTTCGCCCGAAGCAGCGGCGTCGCCAACTGCATCCTTGCCGAGCTGCTTGATACCGAGCGAGATGCGCTCCTTGTCGACGTCGACGTCGAGAACAACGGCGCGAACGACGTCGCCCTTGTTGAACTCTTCGATGACCTGCTCGCCCGGACGGTTCCAGTCGAGGTCGGAAAGGTGCACCATGCCGTCAACGTCGCCGTCGAGGCCGATGAACAGGCCGAATTCGGTCTTGTTCTTGACTTCGCCTTCAACTTCGGTGCCAGCCGGATGGCTATGCGCGAATGCCTGCCACGGGTTCTCGAGCGTCTGCTTGAGGCCGAGCGAGATACGACGCTTGGTCGGATCGACTTCGAGAACGACAACGTCGACTTCCTGGCTCGTGGACAGGATCTTGCCGGGGTGTACGTTCTTCTTGGTCCAGGACATTTCGGAGATGTGGATCAGGCCTTCGATGCCCGGCTCCAGCTCGACGAACGCACCGTAGTCGGTGATGTTCGTGACGGTACCCGAGATCTTCTTGCCAACCGGATACTTCGCACCGATGCCATCCCACGGATCCGACTCGAGCTGTTTCATGCCGAGCGAGATGCGGTGGGTTTCCTGGTTGATACGGATGATCTGAACCTTGACCTGCTGGCCGATGTTCAGGATCTCCGACGGATGGTTCACGCGGCGCCATGCCATGTCGGTGACATGGAGCAGACCGTCGATGCCGCCGAGGTCGACGAACGCACCGTAATCGGTGATGTTCTTGACGACGCCTTCGACAACCTGGCCTTCTTCAAGGTTCTGAACGATTTCAGAACGCTGTTCAGCACGGGATTCTTCCAGAACGGTACGACGCGAAACGACGATGTTGCCGCGACGCTTGTCCATCTTGAGGATTTCGAAGGGCTGCGGGTTGTGCATCAGCGGGGTCACGTCGCGGATCGGACGGATGTCGACCTGCGAACGCGGCAGGAAGGCGACGGCGCCGTCGAGATCGACGGTGAAGCCACCCTTGACCTGGTTGAAGATGATGCCTTCGACGCGTTCGCCGGCTTCGAACTTCACTTCCAGGCGCATCCAGCTTTCTTCGCGGCGAGCCTTTTCGCGCGAGAGAACAGCTTCGCCAAGCGCGTTTTCGATGCGCTCAACGTAGACTTCGACTTCGTCGCCGACCTTGAGCGAGCCGTCCTTGGCCTTCGCGCCGAATTCCTTCAGAGCGATGCGGCCTTCGACCTTCAGACCGACGTCGACAACGGCGACGTCCTTTTCGATGGCCGTGACGATGCCCTTGGCAACATAGCCTTCGGCAAGATCGGTCTTCGCGAAGGATTCTTCGAGAAGCGCTGCGAAATCATCACGGGTTGGGTTGGTAGCAGACATGGAATCTCCTGATGCATCTCTAAATGAGAGACGCACATGCGCCGGGGGTTGGTGTTGAACAGGCCTGAACCCAGTCCGCCCCATCAAAGGGACAATCCGGCGCGTGGACGGAATTTCAGGCTTATGCAAGAAGAGCGATCCTGACAGTGTCGCGAAAAGGCTCTTCTTCAGATCTTCTTGATCAGGGCCGCATCGATCAAAGACTTCGCGGACTGAAACGCCGCCTCTATACTCATTTCAGACGTATCAAGCAAGTGCGCGTCGTCGGCGGGGCGCAAAGGACTGTCGGCCCGACCCATATCGCGCTCGTCGCGCTTCTTCACATCGTCGAAGATCGCCGCGTAATCGGCGGCGGCGCCGTTGCCGACGATCTCGTCATAGCGGCGTTTCGCGCGCACTTCCGGCGATGCGGTGACATAGAGCTTCACCGCCGCATCCGGGCAGACGACGGTGCCGATATCGCGACCGTCGAGCACGGTGCCCGGCTCTTTCCTCGAAAACGCCCTCTGCGCCTCGACCAGCGCGCGACGCACGGCCGGCATGACGGCAATCTTCGACGCCGCCTCGCCGATCGCGTGTGCCGACAGCACAGAGCGATCGAGGCCTGCCAGTTCGACATTCAGCGCCATGCGTTCGGCCACCGCCTCATCGTCGAGCGGCAGGCCGGCATCAAGCAGCGCCTTCGCCGTGGCGCGGTAGGTCAACCCGGTATCGAGGTGGTGAAAGCCGTACTCTTCGGCGATCTGGCGCGAGAGCGTGCCCTTGCCTGCCGCTGCGGGTCCGTCGATGGCGATGATGATCATAGGTGGTCCTGCAATCGATGTTGTTGCTGGCCTTTAGATCAAATTCGCAGGCGAATCCATGCTCATCCGATGCTCCGTCACCCTTTGCCGGCAGACCTCGCGCGCATGACGATCGCAGATACATTCACCATGGCCAGCAACAGGCTACCGACAAAAGCCAGCGAAGGCAGAACCGGGCCTACCGGAAACGACTTTCCCTTATCCCAATAGACCCTAACGCCGCCAAAGAGGTCAGACAAGGTTTGCACGCTTGGGAAAAGCCCGAACACGGCAACCAAAAGCCAGAACAAGAGCATACCCCTTGAACCCCGAACCAGTTTCATTCTGATCAGGCGCGCAAAATCGAGTAACTTCAGCGGTGGATTCAATCCCGATACAACAGGTGCGAGCGGCGCGCGATCCAGCATGCGTTGCCGCGTTCGGCGTATCCTTGCAATGAAAAGCACATTGAACGAAATCAGGGCAACGGCAATGACGCTTGCGGCGCCATTGTTTAGTCCGCCGGCCCAACGGTAGCCATCCGCCAACACGGCAATAATGACGCTAACAAACAGCGCACAAAAGCCATACCCGTTGTCGACTCCAATCGACGCAAACTGTTTCGCGGTCAGCATTACCGGGTTCGGCCAGTTCCGCGGCCAATAGAAAACCGAGCCGTCATCCAGCGTCTTCCAGTTCCGGGCATTGCGCTGCGGTTTGAACGGCTCGGGCGCCTGGGATGATCGTCTGGCTCCCGCAAGCATCCATTCGATCCGACGCTCTGTGCGGCGGAAATAGAGGTAGAAGGCCGCCACCCCAAAAAGAAGCGCGGCGACAGGTATCGCAAGCGAGACCTCTCCATGGCCCGCGAAAACGCCGAGCACAACCGTTGGAATCAAGGTCAGGAACGACACAAGCGGGATCATGAACCTAAACCGCACGATGCGGCCGAGTGTCTGCTCATCGATGATAAACGTCGGCCCGGAAGGCGACCGGCGATAGAGGATCGTTCCGTCCTCTCGTTTCTCCCAATTCAAGCCGCGGTCAAACATGAAATCTTCTCCTCAAACGGCGCATAGGCCGGTGCCACGCCTCGACACACGTCAGAAGGCCATTCGGCCGCACGTCCAGGCTGCAATCACCATTCAATGCACCTAGAGGATTACTAATTTCTTTCCTTTTTTCCGCGGCGCCACGCCTTGAGATGGACGCGCAGCACGTATCCCGAGACGATGGCCAGTGCGGCGGCTTTTATCGAGCTGCCACCTTTATCGACGAAGTCCGGATGGCCGACGATCTTGGCGATGACAACAGTAGCGTAGGTGAAAAAAACCATTCCGGACAAAACGATGCCGCATAGCATCGTCATTTTGTCGTCGAACCAAAGTTCCCGAACGTACTCGAGGGTCGATGGCTGCACCGATAGTGGACCACTCTCAATATGGCGCGGCGCATTCGCCAAAATTTCTCGTAACCGCTGTCGGGCAGTGACAATAACCCCTGCGCTCACCACGACAGCAAACACAACGAAAACGACGGGTATTGCAGGTTGCTTCGCCCAAAGGCCAAAGAGAGGCGCCGCGAAAAGGAAGAAAGCAATGGGCACCACCCAGCACTTCCCAGTCAACCGGCTCAGCTCATCGAGCTCGTCTTCCGTAACGACAACCGCGGGCGCTCGCAAATTTTGCCGATAGCTTATCCTGCCGTCATCATGGCGGCGTACCAGTTTGAATCGATCGTCCACCGACATAGGCATATCCTCAACCAGTCAAACCATAGCCGATGGTCGTTACCGACGGGTCGCGCCGGCCTTTAGGATTTTACCGATGCATCATTCGATCGCAGCGCCCAGCCCGGCCATTAGCTCCAGAAACCCGGGAAAGCTGGTGGCGATCATCGTCGCGTCGTCGACGGTGACGGGGTGCTCCGAGGCAAGGCCCATGACGAGGAAGCTCATGGCGATGCGGTGGTCGAGATGGGTGGCGACGGCGGCGGCGGCATTGCCGAGACCCTTGCCGCCGGGGCGACCGTGCACGACGAGGGCGGCAGGTGCCTCCTCGCAATCGACGCCGGTGAGCTTGAGCCCGGCAGCAACGGCGGAAAGCCGATCGGATTCCTTGACGCGCAGCTCCTCAAGACCGCTCATGATAGTGCGGCCCTCGGCGAAAGCCGCCGCAACGGCCAGCACCGGGTATTCGTCGATCATCGAGGGAGCGCGATCTTCCGGCACCGTGATGCCCTTCAACTCCGAGTAACGGACGCGCAGGTCCGCCACGTCCTCGCCGCCCGCAGTCCTCGCGTTCAGGACATCTATCTGAGCGCCCATTTCCAGCAGCGTCACGATCAGTCCGGTGCGGATGGGGTTCATCAGCACGTTGAGAATGGTGATGTCGGAACCCGGCACGAGAAGCGCTGCCACCAGTGGAAAGGCCGCCGAGGACGGATCGCCGGGAACATCGATGTCCTGGCCGGTCAGTCTGCCCTGCCCTTCGAGCCGAATGATGCGTTCGCCCTCATTGCCAGTCTCAACCGCCAAGTTCGCGCCGAAGGCCTGCAGCATTCTCTCGGTATGATCGCGGGTGATCACCGGCTCGATCACCGTGGTGATGCCGGGTGCGTTCAGACCCGCGAGCAGCACGGCGGATTTCACCTGGGCCGAGGCCATCGGCACGCGATAGTTCACCGGGTTCGCCGTCTTCGGTCCGCGCAACGTCACCGGCAGGCGGCCGCCTTCGGCCGACGCCACCTGAACGCCCATCTGGCGCAGCGGATCGAGTACGCGGCCCATCGGACGTTTGGAAAGCGAGGCATCGCCGACGAAGGTTGTGGTGAAATCATAAGCGCCGACGAGCCCCATGGTCAGGCGGCAGCCGGTACCGGCATTGCCGAAATCGAGCGGGGCTTCGGGCTCAAGCAGCGCACCGTTGCCGAGACCGTCGACGATCCAGGTGCCGCCTTCCTCGCGCACCGTAGCGCCAAGCGCCCGCATCGCTCGTGCGGTGTTGATGACATCCTCGCCTTCGAGCAGGCCTGCAATGCGCGTCCGGCCGGCCGCAAGCCCGCCGAGCATCAGGGCGCGATGGGAAATCGACTTGTCGCCGCGGATACGCACCGTGCCGCCGAGTGCCTTGGATCTGCGCGCAATGGCAGGCTTTGCGATCAAGCCAGCGGACATATGAACCTTCCTCAAACCTGCGGCCGGAACCATCCATCGCCACAGGCGAAACGGCTACGGAGGCGCGACCACCTTCCGTTGCGTTGCCTAACACAATGCGATTGCGCGATCATCCTCCCGGGCGCAAGAAAAAGCAGGCGGCGCAGGGCTTTCGAGTTTTATCTTTGACAGATGCGGCCAAGATGATTATGGGGACCGGCTAATCATCATAGGCTTGATATCCTTTCCACCCGCCGGCTTTCCGGCAAGCGCCGGTTCGGCCGGCCATTCAAGAGGCTTTGACTGTGGCAAAAGCGGAACTCGGAACAAAGCGCATTGACCCGGAAACGGGGCGCAAATTCTACGATCTGAACCGTGATCCGATCGTTTCCCCCTACAGCGGCAAGTCCTACCCGCTGTCCTTCTTCGAAGAAACCTCGGTTGCCAAGGTGCTCGAGAAGGAAGAGGAAGAGGACGTCGCTGAAGTCGACACCGAGAACACGGAAGTCGAACTCGTATCGCTCGAGGAAGCTGACGACGAAGCAGCCGGCGGCGACGAGATTCCGGATCTGGGCGACGACGAGGTAGAGATCGACGGCGACGACGACGATACCTTCCTGCAGACCGACGACGAAGACGACGACGACGACATGAGCGACCTCATCGGCGTGTCCGACGACGACGACGACGTCTAAGCGCTTAAAATATTACGCGAATGCCTCCCGTCCCCTGCCAAATGGCGTGGACGGGAGCAAATCGGGCCGGAGCCAAATTATTTCCACCGGCCTGACATTTTCGGCTTGCTATCCGCGAAGAGCAGAAGTAATAAGCCGCCACTCGCCGGGCACAACAGCCCGACAAGTTTCCCGGAACCGGCCTTGCCGGACCCGATATGGGGCTATAGCTCAGCTGGGAGAGCGCTTGCATGGCATGCAAGAGGTCAGCGGTTCGATCCCGCTTAGCTCCACCAAATTTCTCCTGAAATACAAACCTTTGAACTGACCGCCTTTCACCATGTTTGGGCCAAACGTCTGCGCATGTCGGCCGGTATATTCCTTTCCGCTTTTTTTCTGGTACCAACGGGAAAATCGAACGGTTCGCTTGCGCAACCGGGTCGAATGCAAGTGCCGGGGGATCAGATGAGTTTTACCGAAACGACCAGAACGTCGTGGTTCGCGCGCCTCAAGAACGGTGTCATCGGCATCTTCATCGGTCTGCTGCTGGTCTTCGGCATGATCTGGCTGCTTACCTGGAACGAGGGCCGTTCGGTCAAGACCTATCGGGCACTCGTCGAGGGCGCCGGCGCTGTGGTCGACATCGACAGCGGCGCTGTCGAGGCTGGCAACGAGGGCAAGCTGGTTCACATCGCCAGCCGGGTCGAGCCCGTCGGCACGCCGGCCGACAGCCAACTCGGGATCTCCGCGAAGGGGGCTGCGGGCCTGCGCCGCTCGGTCGAGATGTACCAATGGGTCGAGGAAAAGAAGAGCGAGACGCGCAAGACGCTCGGCGGCGGCGAGGAAACGGTCACCACCTATTCCTACACCAAGGAGTGGCGCAGCGACCGCGCCGATTCAGCCGACTTCCGCGACGGCAACGGGCATCAGAACCCGGAAATGCCGATCTCAAGCGAGCGGTTCACCGTCGACCGCGCGATGCTCGGTGCGTTTTCCGTCAACGGCAGGGCCGTTGCCGATCTCGGCCGCGACAGCCCCGTGCAAATGGCGGACACTGACCTGCAGCACCTCGCCGACGCGCTCGACACCAATCGCCCCGTCAAGACCGACGGCCAGACGATCTTCGTCTCCGCCGATCGCCAGAACCCGGCCGTCGGCGATCTGCGCATCGGCTTTACCCGCGAAGACACGGAGACCGCGAGCTTCGTCGCCGCACAGAAAGGTGGCAGCCTTGCCCCCTACCGCACCACGAACGGTCGCGACCTGTTCCTGAGCTCAGCCGGCATCACCAGCGCCGCCGAAATGTTTGACGCCGCCCAGAGCGAGAACACGCTGATTTCCTGGCTGGTTCGGGTGGGCGGACTGATCGGCCTGTTCATCGGCTTCACGCTGATGCTGTCCCTTATCTCCATCATTGCCGACGTCATTCCGGTGCTCGGTTCTGTGGTCGCTTTCGGTACCGGCATCATCGCCGCGATCCTAACGTTGCTCCTCGGCCCTGTCGTCATCGCCGTCGCCTGGTTTGCCTATCGCCCGCTGTTGTCGCTGGCGATCGTCGCAGTCGGCGCGCTCATTGCTTTTGGCATCGGCTATCTGCGTGCCGGCAAGGCAAAGCCGATGTCCGGCGGCGTGCCGGCCTGATGAGCGGCGCAGGGTGTTGATTGGAGCAATTCCAGCAAAAATGCGGAGCGGTTTTGCGTCCGGATTTGCGTAAGAATAACGGGATCGAGCGGCTCCACGATTGCCTGGGTACGGGAGCGCTTTAGCCGGCCGGCCGATCGGCTTTGCGAAATATTAAGGGATCGTAGCGAAGAACACGGGCCTGATGTTTCTGCTTTCCAAGATATTCTGGCTCGTCGCGCAGCCCCTTTCCCTGGCGTTCTTCGCCGTCCTTGCCGGACTGCTGATGACGGCGGCCGGCCTCAGGCGCAGCGGCGTCGCCTTCGGCCTGCTCGGTGCGCTGGTGCTCTTCGTCAGCCTGTTCACGACCTCAGGATCCTATTTCCTGCAGATGCTCGAGGACCACTTCCCGCGGCCGACGGTACCGCCAGCAACCCTCTCCTGCGTCATCGTGCTCGGCGGCGCCTTCGAGAACGAGGTGATGGCGAGCCGTGGCGGCATCGAGTTCAACCAGGCGGCTGACCGCTTCATCGAGACGGCCATGCTGGCGAAGCGCTACCCACAAGCGCGCATCCTGATTTCCGGCGGCGACGGTTCGTTCAGCGGCGCCTATGACGGCGACGCCAAGGCATCGGAAGCCTTCTTTGCCACCTTCGGCATCGGCCCTGAACGGCTGATCCGCGAGGAGCAATCGAGAACGACATTCGAGAATGCCCGCAACACTGAGGCGTTGCTGACGGCAAACAGCCTTGCCAACTGCGCCCTGGTCACGTCGGCCTTCCATATGCCGCGTTCGGTCGGGCTTTTCCGCAAGCTCGGGCTGGAGGTCACTCCCTGGCCGACGGACTACCGCACCAGCGGCACGGTCACGCCCGGCTTCGATTTCACCCAACCCTCGCTCAATGCCCAATTGGCGACGACGGCGGTGCGCGAATGGATCGGGCTGGCGGCCTATTATTTCGGCGGCCGGACGGACAGCCTGCTTCCCGGCGTTTCACCCCCCAACGCTTCACCCCGTTGACGCGGCGGGCCTGGATGCTCCAGCTTGCGATGCGACCGATAACAGCGATGCGCCTATCAACGGAGCGGCCATGACGATCCTGGAAATCCTCGACTATGCGGGTGTTGCCGTCTTTGCCGCAACAGGAGCGCTCTCAGCTTCGCGCAAGCAGCTCGATATCATCGGCTATCTGTTCCTTGCCTCGGTCACCGGTATCGGCGGTGGAACGATGCGCGACGTCATCCTTGGCGCAACGCCGGTGTTCTGGGTGCTCAACCCGACCTACCTTCTGGTTTGCGTCTCGGTGAGCGTCATCCTGTTCTTCACCGCCCACCTGTTCGGCTCGCGTTACCGGGTGCTGGTCTGGCTCGATGCGATCGGCATGTCGGCCTATTGCGTCATGGGTGCTGCCAAGGGGCTGGCGGCAACAGGCTCGCCCGGGGTCGCGCTTGTCACCGGCATGTTGACGGCGACCTTCGGCGGCATATTGCGCGACCTCCTGGCGGGAGAGCCGTCAGTGCTGCTGCGTCCGGAAGTCTATGTGACGGCAGCTCTGGTCGGCTCCGCCGTGTTCGTCGTCGCGACGATGATCGGACTGCCGCTGGCCGCAACATCGGCGCTCGGCGTGGTCTCGGCCTTCACCGTGCGCGCCGGCGCACTCAAATACGGCTGGACGCTGCCCATCGGCAAAGCAAGCCCCGGCCGCGACCCCAACGATGTGATGTAGGAAAAGGTCGCTACGACCGTTCGCGCTTGCGGCGGAGACGAATGACCACGTCAACATGGGCAATTTCCATGCCTTCAGGCGGTTCCGGCAGATTGCCGATCTCGATATTGCTGACGGGAATATCGAGGACTTCGTTCTGGCCCTCGATGAAGAAGTGGTGATGGTCGGAGACGTTGGTGTCGAAGTAGGTCTTGGCGCTTTCCACCGCGAGCACGCGGATCATGCCGGCCTCGGTGAACTGATGCAGCGTGTTGTAGACGGTTGCCAGCGAAACCGGCACGCCGGCGACAACAGCCTCTTCATGTAGTTCTTCAACGGTCAGGTGACGGTCGCCCTTGGCGAAGATCAGATCGGCAAGCGCGACACGCTGACGCGTCGGGCGCAGACCCGAGCTGCGCAATCTCTCTTCCGAACTCACTTCGGTTGCTTTCGTCATCAAGGAGCGTTCCATGGATCCCGTAAAATTTACAATACTTCCGCTGCGATATAACTTTTGCACGCTGCTCTTTCAATAGATTCTAAGGTGCAGAACGGCTGGAATGCCTGAAAAACCGGCCTATTTCAAGGAAGGCTGGTATTTAACTCTGGTCGGACCCACATTGATCCTGTAAGCGACGGCGGAACGATATCGCAATCGAAATGGGCGACGCCGACGTCGGAAACATCGAAAACGGCCATCGGTGCGCTTCATTTCACAGCGAACTTGCTCTAAAGCAGGTCTGACAACACTTTATGTTACTCGGGGAAACAACCATTGATGACGACCAGGCAATCCAGCTTCAGCTATGAGGAAATCCTGACCTGCGGCCGAGGTGAACTGTTTGGCCCCGGCAACGCGCAGCTGCCGCTGCCGCCCATGCTCATGGTCCATCGCATCACGGAAATCTCCGAGACGGGCGGCGCCTTCGACAAGGGCTTCATTCGCGCCGAGTATGACGTGAGCCCTGATGACTGGTACTTCCCCTGCCATTTCCAGGGCAACCCGATCATGCCCGGCTGCCTCGGTCTCGACGGCATGTGGCAATTGACCGGGTTCTTCCTGGGCTGGCTCGGCGAACCGGGGCGCGGCATGGCGCTGTCAACCGGCGAAGTGAAGTTCAAGGGCATGGTTCGCCCCCATACCAAGCTGCTCGAGTACGGAATCGATTTCAAGCGGGTCATGCGCGGTCGCCTCGTGCTCGGCACTGCCGATGGCTGGCTGAAGGCCGACGGCGAAACCATCTACCAGGCAACCGACCTGCGTGTCGGTCTGTCGAAGGAAAAGACCGACTAAGCCGCGGGTTCTCCGCACCGAATGAGATAAAGAAAAGGTCATTACCATGAGACGGGTTGTTGTCACGGGCCTCGGGATCGTTTCCTCGATCGGGAATGATGCCGACGAAGTCACGGCATCGCTGCGCGACGCCAAATCGGGCATCACGTTTTCTTCCGATTTCGCCGAAAACGGCTTCAAGTGCCAGGTCTGGGGCGCACCGACGCTCGATCCGAGCGATCTCGTCGACCGGCGCGCCATGCGCTTCCTGTCGCAGGGCGGCGCGTGGAACCACGTGGCCATGAAGCAGGCGATCGCCGACTCCGGCCTCGAGGAAGCGGTCATTTCCCGCAACGAGCGCACCGGCATCATCATGGGCTCGGGTGGTCCGTCCACCCGCACGATCGTCGAGGCGGCGGACACGACCCGCAAGAACGTGAGCCCCAAGCGCATCGGCCCGTTTGCCGTGCCGAAGGCGATGTCGTCGACGGCTTCGGCCACGCTTGCGACCTGGTTCCAGATCCACGGCGTCAACTACTCGATCTCGTCGGCCTGCTCGACGTCTGCCCATTGCATCGGCAATGCCGCGGAGATGATCCAGTGGGGCAAGCAGGACGTGATGTTCGCCGGCGGCCACGAGGACCTGGACTGGACGATGTCCAACCTGTTCGATGCCATGGGCGCGATGTCCTCCAAGTACAACGACACGCCGTCGACCGCATCGCGCGCCTATGACGTCAGCCGTGACGGTTTCGTCATTGCCGGCGGTGCCGGCGTGCTGGTGCTCGAAGAGCTGGAACATGCCAAGGCGCGCGGCGCCAAGATCTACGCCGAAATCGTCGGCTATGGCGCGACTTCTGACGGCTACGACATGGTCGCCCCATCAGGCGAAGGCGCGATGCGCTGCATGCGCCAGGCGCTGTCGACCGTGAAGGGCGACGTCGACTACATCAACACGCACGGCACGTCGACCCCGGTCGGCGACAGCAAGGAAATCGGCGCCATCCGCGAAGTGTTCGGCGCGAAGATCCCGCACATCCAGTCGACGAAGTCGCTCACCGGCCACTCGCTCGGCGCTGCCGGCGTCCAGGAATCGATCTACGGTCTCCTGATGATGCAGGGTGGCTTCATCGGCGAGAGCGCCCATATCAGCGAACTCGACCCGGAATTCGATGGTGTGCCGATCGTGCGCAAGCGCATCGACAACGCCAAGATCGATACGGTTCTTTCCAATTCGTTCGGCTTCGGCGGAACCAACGCAACGCTCGTCTTCCAGCGCTACAACGGATAACACCATGACGGGACTGATGAATGGAAAGCGTGGCCTCATCATGGGTGTGGCCAACAACCACTCTATTGCCTGGGGCATCTCGAAGGCGCTGGCAGCGCAGGGCGCGGAACTGGCCTTCACCTACCAGGGTGAAGCGCTTGGCAAGCGCGTGAAGCCGCTGGCGGCCGAGGTCGGCTCCGACTTTCTGCTGCCTTGCGACGTCGAGGACATCGCTTCCGTCGATACGGTCATCTCGGCCATCAAGGAACGCTGGGGCAAGCTCGACTTCATCGTCCACGCCATCGGCTTTTCCGACAAGAACGAGCTGAAGGGCCTCTACGCCGACACGACGCGCGACAACTTCAGCCGCACCATGGTGATCTCGTGCTTCTCCTTCACGGAGATCGCCAAGCGCGCCGCCGAACTGATGAACGACGGCGGCTCGATGCTGACCCTGACCTATGGCGGCTCGGTGCGGGTGATGCCGAACTACAACGTCATGGGCGTTGCCAAGGCGGCTCTCGAAGCCTCCGTGCGCTATCTTGCGGCCGACTACGGCGTGCGCGGCATCCGCGTCAACGCGATTTCTGCCGGCCCGATCCGCACGCTTGCAGGCGCCGGCATTTCCGATGCGCGGGCCATGCTCTCCTGGCAGCAGAAGAATTCGCCGCTTCGCCGCACCGTCACCATCGACGATGTCGGCAGTTCGGCGCTCTACCTGCTTTCCGATTTGTCGCGTGGCGTCACCGGCGAAATCCACTACGTGGATTCGGGCTACAACATCACCTCGATGCCGGCGCTCGACGCGCTCAGGACCGCCGACGCCGAGTAAAGCTGATGGGTGGGCACAGCCCAGAGATGACGAGCCCCGGTGCGGTTATCGCCGGGGCTTTTTTGTTGGCGTGTTTTCCAGTTTGGTTGGCTCCCGCGCCCGGCGCCTGCCGCTATTCCAGATCCATCGTGGTGAAGACCCGGCAATTGTCGGGCGCAGGCGTGCCACGGCAAATATCCGCATCGACCAGTTGGCCGACGGGCAGCTCGCTCGTCAACAGCAGCACCGTGGACAATTGATAGCGGCCGAGATTGCCGTCCGCGCTGCGCAGGCGTTCGACCAGGGACTGGTATCGCACGCCCATTTCACCGTAGTAAGCCACGAGTTTCCGGGTGTCGGCCTCGTTTCCGGCTAGCGTCGGAATGTCTTCGACGATCGCCCCCTCTCCCGCGAGTCGTCGATTGCCGGATGCAAGGACAAGCGTACATGCCTGTGAGCAGGCTCCAAGCGAAACTGCCTTGCCGATATACTCGGCCGCCTTGCGGTCGTTTGCGGTACAGTTCTTCTGATCTCGCTGACATCCAACGAAAATGGTCGTGCCCACCGCCACGCTCAGCTTGCTCTTGCGGATGAGGCGGCCGAGTGCCATCGCAGCCGCCATATCGCCACCGGGCGATCGCAGGACCAATGGTAGCTTGCGGCCTGCGAGCGTTTTCAAGGTTGCCTTCAGCAGTGCCGGCGTCTTCGGACCGATGGTGCCTGCGGCGGAAATCCATTCCGGACATGTCGGCTCGCAACCGACCTCGTTCGAGCGCACGACGACAAACCGCATCTGCTGCTCAGCCGCCATTGCCGGCCGCTCCATCAACAGGCTTGCGGCCAGCAGACAGATCAGCAGCACTACTCGTCGCAGGCGGGGCGTGGCGCAGCCGACGGGAGAACTCCATATGCGCATTCCGGTCTCCAACCCAGATCCCCTCGTCTAACGCTTCAGGTCCGACATAACGAAAACCCGGCAATTGGCGGAGGCGGGCACCGTCTTGCAGACCCCGGCCGCGGTCAGCAGCTCGACCCCGCCCAGTTGCGTGATCAACTTCATCTCCATCATCGCCACAGGTTCGATCTTGCGCATGTCGGCAGCGGGCGTGATCTTCATCTGATCGATGACCGCACGCCCGACGCCCATTTCCGCTAGGTATGCGGCCAGTTCGCGCTCCATCGCCTTGCTCATCTCGTAGGTCTTGCGGTTGCCAACATTCTTTTGGCTGACGACTTTCTTGCTGATTATCTTCTTCCTGCCGTTCACTATCCGATATTTCTCCTGGTACCGTGTCTGGACCTGAGCGTAGACAGCGGTGATCTGGTGAACGCCCAGATATGCCCACTGGCCGACCACACGCCGGGCACCGCCGGCAAGCATCAGCGGGCAGGCGGAGTTGCAATAGGCTCCGCCCGAATAGGCAGTCCCGATGAGGCGGGCACCCTTGCCGTCATTGTCGCGGCAATCCTTCTGCTGCGGCTGACAACCGACGAAGCGCGTCTTGCCGACCGCCACTTCGAGCTTTCGCGCCCGGATGATCCGTCCGAGCACCATGGCGGCATCGACGTCGCCGCCGAGCGACGTCACGACGATCGGCAGGCGGCGGTCGCCGATCGCCTTGAGCAGCTTCTTGAGATGCGTCGGACTTTCGCGAACGATCGTCCCCTCGGCCGATATCCACTCCGGGCATGTCGGCTCGCACCCCGGCTGATTGCTGCGAACCACCAAGAACTGCATGTCAGCGCCGCCGGCCGGCGATGCCAGAACTGTCGAGGCTGAGGCCAGGAGCCCGGCCAACAGACAGAGAATGGCCACGGAATGCAGGAAGACGTCGCGTAGAAGTGTCGTGCCGAGCAAAGAAGTCCCTCATCCCGACTGTTTGAGCGTCGATCAGAACGCAGCGCTTTCGCTGGATTCCAGTCTCGCAGCCCCGCCCGGCGCCGAGCTGAAGAAAATGTCTAGTCCGCAAAATCCATGCGGCAAATGTGACTGTCGAAACAAATGTCAGGCGACAATTCTGGTTGCGTTGTCATGGAATAACACCAACGATAGCACGACACGAAAACGGAGGGCAACAGCACTCACATCGTGGATCGCTGGGCCATTCCGGACGACGGGGCTGTCTCGATAGCCGACGTTTGCGACGCCACAGCCGCTCCAGGGGGCGTAACCGGCAATGCCGTTCAAAAGCGCCGCTGGGGCGCCTTGTATCGACGCCCCTTCCGAGACAAGCGTGAGAAAAGAGAGGTTTTTTCCGCTGGCGATCGCGTCAACGCCGACGTCACTGGCTGCGGGCGTCGTCATGGACCGAAAGGTTCAAGGCCAGAGAAACAGGACAAGCAGGACGACGATGATCGCCAGCACGACCAGGCCGGTATGCGTGCGCCGCGCCGGATCCAGCGGCAGACGGTAGAGGCTCTTCAGGAACGACAGGGGCACTTCCGAGGTGGCTCCGTGCCCCTCGGCGTGCTTTATATCCTTGGCGATGGCTTCGGCCGCATCCTCGGTCAAAGGCGGCCTGTTCACTCCCCACGTCATGGCACCCATCCTTCGACGAGACACATCGGCAGCGAGCATGGTGAGCCCGATCAAGGATGATGGCAACAGGCAATCTTTTGCCTTCACGCCGACGGATGAGGCGCACACCCAAAAACGAAAGAGCCGGGCGACGAACCCGGCTCCTTGCTTGACTTCGATTGCGGCTCAGCGCTTGCCCCAGAGAACCTTGAAGCGTGCGTTGCGGCAGGTCTCGCCATATTCCTTGAAGGTCTCGGCGAGCACCTGCTCATACTGCAGGCCGCGATTGGCGACCAGCATGACCTTGCCGCCCTGCTTCAGCGCCTTGTGCGCCGCCTTGATGATCGCCACGCCCAGCGCCGGTTCGGCGGCATGGCCTTCGTGGAACGGCGGGTTCATGACGATGAGATCGTATTTGTCGCGCGGCTCTTCGCTCGTCAGGTCGAACCAGTAGAAGCGCGCCGGCATGCGCGGAGCGTTTGCCGGCATGTTGACGCGGGCCGCCTCCAGCGCATCGTGGTCGGCCTCGAAGAGGTCGATGCCCTTCGTGCCGGGCGACGCTTCGGCGAGCTTGACCGCGAGATAGCCCCAGCCGGCGCCGAAATCGGCGGCATGGCCGTTGAAGTCGCGCGGCAGGCGCGAGGCCAGCAGTTCGGAGCCGGCATCGATGCGATCGTGCGAGAACATGCCCGGAGAAGCTGCGAACAGGCCGTCGACCCGGACCGGCACCTTGGCAAGTTTCTGAACAGCGTCGGTGACGTCTTCCGGTCGGGTGAACCAGAAGGCGACGCCGTGATATTTCGGCAGGTGATCGCCATCCCATTCGAACTTGGCGATGCGCTTCTTCAGCGACTGGATGCCATCTTCCTTGCCGCCGGCAACGACGATGAGCGCGCCGTCGCGCGTGCGCTTCAGCGCCTCGGCGATGCGGTCCTCGTTTTCACCCTTGTGCTTGCCGCACAGGATCAGCGCGACGTCGTAGTCCTCACCGGTGACCACAGGCGCCACGTCGGCGCGCTCGGCCTCAAGGGCGCGATACAGCGGCCTTAGCGGCTGGACGGAAGCGATCGACGCCCCGAAGCCCTCGGGCAGCCTGTAGCCCGCCTCAGCACCGAGGAAGAGCACACGCTCGCCCTCGCCCGGCGGGTCGATAACCCCGGTTTCGAACGGGTGGAACAGGGTCTTCAATGCGTCTCGGCTCATCGGTTTCTTCCGTCGATATCAGTACAAGAAAAGGGCGCGGAGCGATCCGCTCCGCGCCCCGAATGCGTTCGGGTAGAGACCGCTTATTCAGCGGCTTCGCCGTCACCCTTCTTTTCTGCAGCAACTTCCTTGCCGGTCGCCTGGTCGACGACCTTCATGGAAAGGCGAACCTTGCCGCGCTCGTCGAAGCCCATCAACTTGACCCAGACCTTGTCGCCTTCCTTGACGACGTCGGTGGTCTTGGCAACGCGCTCCGAGGCAAGCTGCGAGATATGGACGAGGCCGTCACGGGCGCCGAAGAAGTTGACGAAGGCGCCGAAGTCGGCGGTCTTGACAACGGTGCCTTCGTAGACCTGGCCGACTTCCGGCTCGGCAACGATCGAGTGGATCCACTTGCGGGCCGCTTCGATTTCCTTGCCCGAAGAAGAAGCGATCTTCACGGTGCCGTCGTCTTCGATGTTGATCTTGGCGCCGGTCTTTTCGACGATTTCGCGGATGACCTTGCCGCCGGAGCCGATGACTTCACGGATCTTGTCGACCGGGATGTTCATCACTTCGATGCGCGGTGCGAATTCGCCGAGCTGGCCGCGGCTTTCGGAGATGGCCTTGGCCATTTCGCCGAGGATGTGGAGACGGCCGCCCTTGGCCTGGTTGAGCGCAATGCCCATGATCTCTTCGGTGATGCCCTCGATCTTGATGTCCATCTGGAGCGAGGTAATGCCGGCGTCGGTGCCTGCAACCTTGAAGTCCATGTCGCCGAGGTGATCTTCGTCGCCGAGGATGTCGGAGAGAACGGCGAAGCGCTCATCTTCCTTGATCAGGCCCATGGCGATACCGGCAACCGGCTTTGCCAGAGGAACGCCTGCATCCATGAGAGCGAGCGAGGTGCCGCAGACCGTCGCCATCGACGACGAGCCATTGGATTCGGTGATCTCGGAAACGACGCGCAGCGTGTAGGGGAACTGCTCGGCTTCCGGCAGCATCGGGCGGATAGCGCGCCAGGCAAGCTTGCCGTGACCGATTTCGCGGCGGCCCGGGGAGCCCATGCGACCGGTTTCACCGACCGAGAAGGGCGGGAAGTTGTAGTGCAGCATGAAGCGTTCTTTGTACATGCCGGTCAGGCTGTCAACGTACTGTTCGTCTTCGCCGGTGCCGAGCGTGGCAACGACGATCGCTTGGGTTTCACCGCGGGTGAAGAGCGCCGAACCGTGGGTACGCGGCAGAAGACCGACTTCCGAGACGATCGGACGTACGGTTTCGAGATCGCGGCCGTCGATGCGGCTCTTGGTGTCGAGGATGTTCCAACGAACGATCTTGGCCTGCAGGTGCTTGAAGACAGCGCCGATAACCTCAGGCGTATGCGCCGGCTCGATGCCTTCCGGCAGGAAGTGCGCCTTTACCTTCGCCTTGACAGCGTCGACGGCAACGTAGCGAGCAACCTTCTCGGTGATCTTGTAGGCATTGCGCAGTTCGTCTTCGGCAAGCGAAAGCATGGCGTTTTCGAGAGCGGAATGATCTTCCGGTTCGAATTCGCGCGGCTCCTTGGCGGCAACTTCAGCGAGCTTGATGATGGCGTCGATGACCGGCTGGAAACCCTTCTGGCCGAATACGACGGCGCCGAGCATGATGTCTTCGGCCAGTTCCTTGGCTTCCGACTCGACCATCAGCACGGCTTCCTGCGTGCCGGCGACGACGAGGTCGAGGGTCGACTCGTCCATCTCATCGAGATGCGGGTTAAGAACGTACTGGCCGTTGATGTAGCCGACGCGCGCGCCGCCGATCGGGCCCATGAACGGGATGCCGGACAGCGTCAGCGCAGCGGAAGCTGCAACCATCGACAGGATGTCGGGATTGTTTTCGAGGTCATGCTGCATGACCGTGACGATGACCTGGGTGTCGTTCTTGTAGCCATCGGGGAAAAGCGGGCGGATCGGGCGGTCGATCAGACGCGAAACCAGCGTTTCGTTCTCGCTCGGACGACCTTCGCGCTTGAAGTAGCCGCCCGGGATTTTGCCGGCGGCGTAGGTCTTTTCCTGGTAGTTGACGGTCAGCGGGAAGAAGTCCTGGCCCGGCTTCGGCGACTTGGCCGAAACGACGGTGGCGAGAACGACGGTTTCGCCGTAGGTGGCGAGAACGGCGCCGTCAGCCTGACGGGCGACCTTGCCGGTTTCGAGCTTGAGCGGACGCCCAGCCCATTCGATTTCAACCTTATGGGTATCGAACATGTTCTGTCCTTCGTGTGCGGCAGACCTTTCCGCGGCTGTTGCAGCGCGGGTGGTCGAAAAACCGCCTGGTATGGCGCATCACGGGCAAGACAACGGGAGGCTTCAAAAGAGACCGGCCGCTTTCCGCTTTGCAAGACCTGGCTGCTCTGCAGCGGGTTCTGCAAGCAGGCGCCGAAGCATCCTGCAATCCTGCCCCATGACGGGCCATCGGTTGATCCGCGGATCCGGCCCATCCGGCCCGCTGGATACCTCTCCTTGTGTGCGCCTAGTGCGCTTGCGGAGAGTTCATTTCCTGAGCGCTCTGCGCTCCATAATAAAAAAGGCCGGCGGACCGCATGCGATCCGCCGGGCAAGTCGCTTAGCGACGGATGCCGAGGGCACCAATCAGCTTGGTGTAGCGCGCTTCGTCTTTCTTTTTCAGATAGTCGAGGAGCGAACGACGGCTGGAAACCATCGCGAGAAGACCACGGCGGGAATGGTTATCCTTCTTGTGGCCCTTGAAGTGTTCGGTCAGGTTGTTGATCCGTTCCGTCAGGATAGCTACCTGGACTTCCGGAGAACCGGTGTCGCCTTCAACGGTTGCATATTCCTTGATGAGCTGAGCCTTACGCTCTGCAGCAATCGACATCGGATGATCCTTTCGATTTCGAGGATTTAGGGACGCCTTCAGCCGGGATGTCGTCCAGCTGCGGCCGTGAATGCAACGGGCATGCGCCTTTTGCTGGCGTGCCTATAACCGAATTGGATGAAAAAGGAAAGGGTCATGAAAATGGCTCTTCAGCGATGGCCGGCCGCCTCTCAATTGCCTGACGGTCGCGGGCGCATCGGCGCCGACTTCAGCTGGTCGCCATCAACCGGGACACAGTCGAGATAGGCGGCAAACACCCATCCGAGTTCGCCGGCAACGCTCGAAACCAGCGCCCAGCCCCTGCCGGCATGCCGGCGTTCGCCGACCCGGCGAACCTTGCTGCCATTGGCCAATGTCATGACGATCCGGCCGTTCGGTTCCGTGCGGACATTACGGCGCCGCGCGTCAAATATGACGCGCAAAGGACGCTGTAACGCTTTAGACCTGCTGCATAATTTTATCCTTAAATCGGATCCGATTTAAGGAATTATGCAGTAAGCGGCGTGCCGGTCGGGTCTGAGACGACACAGGCCACATCCTGGCCGGCGGCGGGTGCCGCAGCCATCAGGCTCAACACGACTGAGAGAATGCCGATGCGACCTGTCCAGCCCCGCATTCCTGCCCCTTTTCAAAACCAACCGTTCAAAACCGAATGCGTCTCAAGGCTCCGCGTCGTCCCCTTCGCCACCCTTGGCATTCCGCGGGATGTTGATCCGCCACTCGATGCCGTCGGGATGCATGATCCGTTCTAATTCGGCCTTCAGCGCCATGCCGAGCATACGCTCCAGCACCAGCGTTCCAAAGCCCTTGCGGGTCGGGTTCGTCTGCGCCTCGATGTCGGCCCCCTCCTCGCGCCAACGAACGGCGATGCCCTCGTCGGACAGCGACCAGCTGAGCTTGACGACACCGGTGGTATTGGCAAGCGCACCATACTTCGTGGCGTTCGTGGCCAGTTCATGCAGCGCCATGCCGAGCGTTTGTGCGCTCTCCGTGTCGAGCCTTAGGGGCGGGCCCGACAGGACCACACGCTTGGGATCATCCGGGGTGAACGGCTGCAGCTGGTTCTGGGCAAGCTCGCGGAAATCGACGCCCTGGGCGGCGTTGGCAATCATCAGATCTGTCGAGCGAGCAAGGCCGGCGATGCGCTTGCGGAAGGAGTCCGCGAAGTCGGCGACGCTTTCGGCCGAATGCACCGACTGATTCAGCATCGACTGGATCACCGTCAGCTGGTTCTTCGAGCGGTGGGCAACCTCGCGCATCAGGAAGCGGATCTCGCCCTCGGCCTTGGTGCGCGACGCCGCGGCCTTGGCAAGGGCTGCGGATACGGTCTCGACTTCGGCGATCATATGCGGGCGCGGCTCGATGCGCTCGCCGGCGCCGAGGCGGCGTGCGTCGAGCGCGACCAGTTTCACCCCTTGCGACAGAAGCCTTGCGATCGCCAGCGATCCCGCAATGGCAATGCCGGCAAAGATGATGCCGCCAAGCGACAGCCACAGGAAGGACCAGGTGGCCGGCGCATCGACCGTGGTGCGCGGCGCCCAGGCGATGATCCGCCAGCCGGTCACGACGGAGAACTCCGTTGCCACCCGATAGGCGGTACCGTTTTCGGTGATGTTGCGCACGCCGATGCTGATCGCCGGCACCTTGTCGAGGAAGAACGGTTCACCCGCCTTGACCCCGGTGTCGGAGGAAATGATGACCTTGCCGTTGCCGTCGACCAGAGCGGCGTTCCAGCCGGGCGACAGCGTTTCGCGGTTCACGGCCTTGGCCATGCTCTCGGCGTTCTGCGTCAGAGCGAGCAGGTATTCCTCGCCGGTTGGAAGCTTCGCCGGCAAATAAACGTTGAAGACCCACTTTTCGGCCGTCTGGCCGAAGAAGACGTTCGAGACCAGCGGCGCACCATTGTTGGTGAAGGCCCGCTCGACGGAGGCGGGATCGGAGGCCTTGGCGAGCGGCGTGCCAAAGGGCACCCGGGTGTTCATGAGCTGATTGTGCTTGCGGTCGATGACGATCAGATAGGAATCGGTATCGGCGAGCGCCGTCGAGGCCCTGCGATAGAAGGCCTCCATGTCGCCGCCCTCCATCGCCGGTGCGGTCGACAGCACCTTCAGCGTCGTCAGCATTCCCTCGACATCGCGCTCGACGATGCGCGTCACCGATCCGGTCGAGGCCTGCAGCAGCGCGGTGATGACCTGCTCCTGTGCGTCGACGCTGCGCTTCAGCACCACGAGCGAAAAGATGAACGCGGGAACGATCGCGATCAGCAGCAGCGAAGTCAGGTAGAAACGGAAAGGCCGCGTCATGCGGTGACGAACGAAATCGAGAGCTGTCGCCAGGCGACCCACGGCAGTCTCCCTTCCCTCTTGCGAAACCTGCGCCAAATGCACCGCCTTTCAACCACAGCGTCGCGCGTCGAATGTAGCGCGCGAAGGCCACCGCAACACCTTAAAACTGCGTCATAATCCTCGCTCCAAATCAATGCCGATCCGGAAAATCATGCAGCAGCCATGACCGCCGGACGGCGGCCGAAACGGGCGACAGCAGGCGACGAGCGCCTGCTTGCGAGCTGGAAACGGAACCGTTTCGAAGCAGCCCCAAGCCCTTGGGCGGGATCATGCGTCAGCGATGCGGCAAAGGCAAATGTGGCGATCGAAGCGATCAGCCGACGGCAAAGACCCGCTTCGGGCGGAACTCGCCTTCGGCGATCTCACCGATGGCGATCAGCTTGCCGCGGGTGGTCGCATAGGCTTCTGGCGTTGCCAGAGGCGCGTCTCGGCCACGCAGGATGATAGGATTGCCCATCTTCAGCCGATGCGCCTGGTCGTCGCTGACGGCGATATGCGGCAGGCTGGACAGCGCCTCGCCGGTTTCGATGACGAACGCATCGAGGGCTGCCAGCCGCTCGTCCTCGTCTTCGATCTTTTCGAGTGCCACCAGATCGGCGAGCGGCACCATGTCATCCTCGCCGAACGGCGCGACGAAGGTGCGCCGCAGCGAAGCGATGTGGCCGAAACAGCCTAGATCGCGGCCCATGTCGCGGGCGATCGAGCGAACATAAGTGCCCTTGCCGCATTCGATCTCGAACTGGGCGAGATTGGGCGCGGCGCCGAGCAGCGTCAGGCGGAACACCTCGACTTCGCGTGCCGGGATATCGACGGTCTCGCCATCGCGGGCGAGATCGTAGGCGCGCTCGCCGTCGATCTTGATCGCAGAGAACTGCGGCGGCACCTGGCTGATAACGCCGGTATAGTTCGGCAAGAGGGCGCGGATCGCCTCTTCGGTCGGGCGTGCGTCCGAAGAATGCGTCACCTGGCCTTCGAGATCGTCGGTCGAGCGCTCTTCGCCCCAGGCGACCGTAAATTCATAGATCTTGCGGCCATCCATGACATAGGGGACGGTCTTGGTCGCGTCGCCAAGAGCGATCGGCAGCATGCCGGACGCCAGTGGATCGAGCGTGCCGGCATGGCCGGCCTTCTGCGCCTTGAACAGCCACTTGATCTTGGAAACGGCTTCGGTCGAGCCGAAATCGAGCGGCTTGTCGAGGATCAGCCAGCCCGAGATCGGACGGCCCTTGGGTTTACGCGGTTTGGACATGAACTCTTCTATTCTTCGTCGTCGGTATTCGGATCGAGGTCGCGGCTGACTTCGGGCGAACGAAGCAGGGCATCGATCTTCTTGTAGTTGTCGAAGCTGGTATCGTCGCGGAAGCGAACTTCGGGCATGTACTTCAACTGGCGCAAATGCGGGCCGAGGCGGCCGCGAATGTACTTGGCGTTCTTGTTCAGCGCCTCGATGACCTCAGCATGATTGGGAACGCCGAGCGGCGTCACAAAGGCGGTCGCGATCCTCAGGTCGGTCGACATGCGCACTTCGGAGATCGCGATCAGCGTCTTCTCGATCACGGGATCGCGGACGTCGCCCCGCTGTAGAACCTGCGTGATCGCGGCGCGCACCTGTTCACCGATGCGCAGCATGCGCTGGGAGGGGGCAGAGGATGTGGCTCTGGTCATTGGTCAATACCTCAAAAAAATGCGAGCGCCGAAGGATAACCCGGCGCCCGCACAATTTCTAATCGGACGGATCTTACAGCGTCCGCGTGATGTGTTCGACGCGGAAGCACTCGATCGTGTCGCCTGCGCGGATGTCTTCGTAGTTCTCGAACGCCATACCGCATTCCTGACCGACGTTGACTTCCGAGACTTCGTCCTTGAAGCGCTTGAGCGTCTTGAGCTTGCCTTCGTGGATGACGACGTTGTCGCGAACCAGACGGACGCCGACGCCGCGCTCGACCTTGCCTTCGGTGACGCGGCAACCCGCGACCTTGCCGACCTTGGTGATGTTGAACACCTCAAGGATCTCGGCGTTGCCGAGGAAGGTTTCGCGACGCTCGGGCGAAAGCAGACCGGACATCGCCGCCTTAACGTCATCCACCAGATCGTAGATGATGTTGTAGTAGCGGATTTCGATGCCTCCACGCTCGGCTGCCGAACGGGCCTGATTGTTGGCACGAACGTTGAAGCCGATGATGGCGGCGTTCGATGCTTCTGCGAGCGAGATATCCGACTCGGTGATACCGCCAGCACCCGAATGGACGATGCGCGCACGCACTTCGTCGGTTCCGAGCTTGTCCAGCGCACCGGCGATCGCTTCGATCGAGCCTTGCACGTCGCCCTTGATGACGAGCGGGAACTCCTTGAGACCGGAGGTCTGGAGCTGGGTCATCATCTGCTCGAGCGAACCGCGCGAACCGGACTGACGGGCAACTGCCTTGTCGCGGGCAAGCCGCAGGCGGTATTCCGAGATCTCGCGAGCGCGGCTTTCGTTTTCGACGACGGCGAACTTGTCGCCTGCTGCCGGCGTGCCCGACAGGCCGAGAACTTCGACCGGCATCGACGGACCGGCTTCCTTGACGTGTTCACCCTTGTCGTTGACCAGGGCGCGCACACGGCCCCACTGGTCGCCGGCAACGATGATCTGGCCCGGACGCAGCGTACCCTTCTGAACGAGCACGGTTGCGACGGCGCCGCGGCCACGGTCGAGTTCGGCTTCAACCACAGTACCTTCGGCTGTCCGGTTCGGATTGGCCTTGAGGTCGAGGATTTCGGCCTGGAGCAGGATCGCTTCGAGCAGCTTGTCGAGGTTGGTGCCGTTCTTCGCCGAGACTTCCACGTCGAGAACTTCACCGCCCATGGATTCGACGAAGACTTCATGCTGCAGAAGTTCGGTGCGAACCTTCTGGGCATTGGCCGCCGGCTTGTCGACCTTGTTGATCGCCACGATGATCGGAACACCGGCCGCTTTGGCGTGGTTGATGGATTCGATCGTCTGCGGCATCACGCTGTCGTCGGCCGCAACCACCAGGATGGCAATGTCGGTCGCCTGGGCACCACGGGCACGCATGGCGGTGAACGCCGCGTGGCCGGGTGTGTCGATGAAGGTGATCTTGTTACCGTTCTGCTCGACCTGGTAGGCGCCGATGTGCTGGGTGATGCCACCCGCTTCGCCGGCAACCACGTTGGCATGACGGATGGCGTCGAGCAGCGAGGTCTTGCCGTGGTCGACGTGACCCATGATCGTGACGATCGGCGGACGCGAGACCAGTTCTTCCTCGATGTCGGAAACGTTGAAGATGCCTTCTTCGACGTCGGACTCGGAAACACGCTTGACGGTGTGGCCGAATTCGCCGGCGATGAGTTCAGCCAGGTCGGCATCGATCAGATCGCCGGGCTTCATCATCTGGCCTTCCTTCATCAGGTACTTGATGACGTCGACGGCGCGTTCGGACATGCGCTGCGACAGTTCCTGAATCGTGATGGTTTCCGGCAGAACGACTTCGCGCGAAATCTTCTCGCGGGTCTCCTGCATCTGGCTGCGCTTGAACTTCTCCTGGCGGCGACGCATCGCCGACAGCGAGCGGGCGCGCTGGCCGGCATCCTCGTCGGCAGCGGTGGTCAGCGTCAGCTTGCCCTGGCGGCGACCATCGTCACCCTTCGGGCGCGTGACCGGCTTTGCCGGCTCCGGACGCACGACCTTGCCACGAACCGGACCTGCGCCGGGGCGCGGGCTGCGATCCTCATCCTTTTCGTTGTCGACCTTGCGGCCGCGCAGAGCACCGGCCGGTGCCGGCGTCGGAAGACCTGCTGCCGGGGCGGCGGCGGGCCGTGCAGCCTGCGGGCGATTGTCGACGCGACGCTCGCCGGCTGCAGGTGCGCGAGCAGCCACGGGGCGCTCTTCGACAACCTCTTCGGCCTTGGCTTCGGGCTCGACAGCCGGGCGGGCTGCTTCCTCGGCGGCGCGACGTGCGGCGTCTTCCTTCTCCTGCAGGAGACGGGCTTCTTCCTCACGCTTGCGGCGCGCTTCGTTCTCGGCGCGGATGACCGCTTCTTCAGCTTCGCGGATCTGGGCTTCGGCCAGAGCGCGGCGGCGCGCATCGATCTCACCGGCGGAAAGCTGGTTCAGAACGACACCGACGCGCGGACGGTTCGCCTGGTTGGCTTCCTGGCGCGTCTGGTGCTGCTGTGGCTGCGGGGCCGGGCGGCCCGAAGGCTGCGGCTGAGCCGGACGCTGTTCGGCCGGCCGTGCGGCGGGAGCCGCGGCAACCGGCGTGATCGGGCGCTCGTCCTTGGGGCGATGGAAGGGGCGTTTCTTGGTTTCGACCACGACCGCCTTGGTGCGGCCACGGCCCATGTCCTGACGCACGGTCCCCTGCGAAACCCCGGAGGGCTTCAGGGTCAGCGTCTTCTTGCCTGCTGCGCCGCCTGTCTTGTCGTCGTTGTTGTCGGTCATTCCGTTCCGTTCCTAGCGATCAGGGCCGGATGCGTATCACCTGACCCTGTCTTCCAAATTGTCTCAAACAATGTACGCGATGCCGGATTTTGCCGGTGACGCGCGTCATTGCTGTGGCTTGCCAGCGCCGCCTTCGGCCCGGACCGGGACGGATCCACGGTACTTTTCGAGCATGATTGCGCGCTTCACTACACCCTCACCCGCCTGCCCTGCAAGCGTTGCGGCATGGATAAAAGCATTACTTCCCAAAAGGCCCTCCATTTCCGCCGCCGTGAAGGGGCGGAACGCGGGTATTTCCGTTTCATCTTCAACCACAAAGCTCATCGCCTTGCGGGCCTGGTCAATCTTGCGGACGCCGTCGGCTGCCGCATCACTCGCGTGGAAGACGGCGAGTGCCGCCAATCCACGAACTGCCTGCTCCGTCTTCGTCGCGCCGGAGATGAACTGGGCCGCCTTGCGCGCCATGTTCATCATTCCGGCAAGCTGCTCGACGAGCAGCCTGTCCACGTCATCGGCAAGCGTCGCATCGACCTTGACGTCGGCCTTCAAGGCCCGGGCGAAGAGCTTCTTCGCCATGGCCTTTTCGACCAGCGCCCGCTCCGCCTTGACCCAGCAGCCGCGCCCCGGAAGCTGACGCTTCAGATCGGGAACGATGCGGCCGTCGGGTCCGGCGACGAAGCGGATCAGATCGTCGGGCGAGCCACTCTCGCGCGTGACGATGCAAGTCCGGGTGCTGCCGCTCTTGTCCTTCGGACCGTTGTCCGAAGGCAGAACGTCAGCGTCAGTCGATGCGGTGGTCGCCATCAGGCGTCCTGTTCCGCGCCTTCGGCAACCTCGATCGCCTCATCTACTTCCTGCTCGACGGCGAGGTCGTCTTCCGTGATCCAGCCGGCAGCAAGGCGAGCCTGAACGATCATGGCTTCAGCGTCGGCACGCGAAACTTCGAACTTCGAGAACGTGCCCTCGAAGCGCTTGGTCTCGCCGTCCTTGCGTTCGCTCCAGCCAACCAGGTCGTCAGCGGCGCAACCGGCAAAGTCCTCGATGGTCTTGATGCCTTCCTCGCCGAGCGCGACCAGCATCGGGCTGGTCAGGCCATTGATCGTGCGCAGTTCGTCGGCAACGCCGAGTTCCTTGCGCTTGGCATCCATCTCAGCTTCCAGCCTGTCCAGGTACTCGCGGGCGCGGGTCTGGATTTCGGTAGCCGTTTCGTCGTCGAAGCCGTCGATCGAGGCAATTTCGTCGAGATCGACATAGGCAAGCTCCTCGACAGCCGCAAAGCCCTCGGAAGCCAGAACCTGACCGACCATCTCGTCGACGTCGAGCGAGTCCATGAACAGGTTGGTGCGCTCGTTGAATTCCTTCTGGCGACGTTCGCTTTCTTCCTGCTCGGTGAGGATGTCGATATCCCAGCCGGTCAGCTGCGAAGCGAGGCGAACGTTCTGGCCGCGGCGGCCGATGGCCAGCGACAGCTGCTCGTCCGGAACCACCACTTCGATGCGTTCCGCATCTTCGTCGAGAACGACCTTGGCGACTTCCGCCGGCTGCAGCGCGTTGACGATGAACGATGCCGGATCCTGCGACCACGGAATGATATCGATCTTTTCGCCCTGCAGTTCGCCGACGACGGCCTGAACGCGCGAACCGCGCATACCGACGCAGGCGCCGACCGGATCGATCGACGAGTCGTTCGAGATCACGGCGATCTTGGCGCGCGAGCCCGGATCGCGGGCAACCGACTTGATCTGGATGATGCCGTCGTAGATTTCAGGCACTTCCATGGTGAAGAGCTTGACCATGAACTGCGGATGCGTGCGCGACAGGAAGATCTGCGGGCCGCGCTGTTCGCGGCGAACGTCGTAGACGAAGGCGCGGACGCGGTCGCCGTAACGCATGTTTTCGCGCGGGATCATCTCGTCGCGACGGATGATGCCTTCGCCACGGCCGAGATCGACGATGACGTTGCCGTATTCGACGCGCTTGACGGTGCCGTTGACGATCTCGCCGACGCGATCCTTGAATTCGTCGAACTGGCGGTCACGCTCGGCTTCGCGAACCTTCTGCACGATGACCTGCTTGGCCGACTGGGCAGCGATACGGCCGAAATCCATCGGCGGCAGCGGGTCGGCAATGAAGTCGCCGAGCTTGGCGTCCGGGTTGCGGTCGCGGGCCAGTTCAAGCGGGATCTGGGTGGAATAGTCTTCCGCCTTCTCGACCACTTCCAGCAGACGCTGCAGGCGGATTTCGCCGGTCTTGGAATTGATGTCGGCACGGATGTTGGATTCCGAACCATAGCGGGAGCGCGCGGCCTTCTGGATCGCATCGGCCATCGCGGCCAGAACGATCTCGCGGTCGATCACCTTTTCGCGTGCCACTGCATCTGCGATCTGCAGAAGCTCGAGCCGGTTAGCACTGACTGCCATCTCATGTCTCCGTCTGGTTGCAGGGGGCCTCAAGCACCGCCCCGGCTTTTATTCGTCGATAGGTGAATCTTCGTCTTCAAAATTCTCGTTCGCGGCGCGCGCTGCCTTGGCCTTCTTGTCGGCCGTCAGGGCGTCGCGGATCAGGTCGTCGGTCAGGATCAACCGCGCCTCCGCAAGCGTGGTGAAAGGAATGGTAACCGTCGCTTCCTCGCCATAAGCAGGCTGATCGCGCTCGATCTGGAAACCATCCGCATCCACGGACACGATCTTGCCGCGGAAACGCTTGCGGCCTTCAACCAGCACCGAGGTCTCGCATTTCAGCAGGTGACCCTGCCAGCGGAAGAAATCGGACTTGCGCACCATCGGGCGATCGATGCCGGGCGACGACACTTCCAGATGATACGCCTTGTCGACCGGATCTTCCACATCGAGAACCGGGGAAATGGCCATCGAGATCGCTTCGCAATCTTCGACGGTCATGGTGCCGTCGTTGCGCTCGGCCATGATCTGCAGCGTCATGCCGTTCTGGCCGGACATGCGCACGCGTACCAGGCGATAGCCCATCGGCGTCAGCACCGGTTCGATGATGTCGGCGATGCGCTGATCAAGACCGGTCTCGGTGATCAGGCGGGGTTCAATTTCATTTTCAGCCGTTGTCGGATCGGACAAACGATGTCTCCTCATGGGACCGGCTAATAAAAAAGAGCGGGTCCTGACGGGCCCACTCTTCATCTACCGATCAAGAATTTGAGGCCCATATACGCCTCGTTGCCGCAAATTGCAAGGTGTTCGACCGGTGGTGGCCGAAGCCGCCAGATCGGGGCGGATGGCAGGCAATCGATGCGACGGCAAGTTTCAGCGGCTGGCACTTCGGCCTTCGAGGTTTATAACAGGCAACGAACCGCTTCGATATCGCAATCAAAAGACACGAGAGAGAAGACGAGGTGCCCACCCGTATTTCGCCACTGGCCCCCTTCAAGCACGACATCTTCCGCACCATCTGGATAGCAAGCCTCGCCTCCAACTTCGGCGGCCTCATCCAGTCGGTCGGCGCCGCCTGGCTGATGACCTCGATTTCCTCGTCGGCCAACATGGTTGCGCTGGTGCAGGCGTCGACCGCGCTTCCCATCATGATGTTCTCGCTGGTGTCCGGCGCGCTTGCCGACAATTTCGACCGGCGGCGGATCATGCTGGTGGCGCAGTGTTTCATGCTGACGGTGTCGGCGCTTCTGACCATCTGCGCCTATTTCGGCATCATTACGCCGTGGCTGCTCCTGCTCTTCACCTTCCTGATCGGCTGCGGCACGGCGCTCAACAACCCCTCCTGGCAGGCCTCGGTCGGCGACATGGTTCCGCGCGACGACCTGCCGGCGGCCGTGGCGCTGAACAGTATGGGCTTCAACATCACCCGCAGCGTCGGCCCGGCGATCGGCGGCGTGATCGTGGCGACGGCGGGTGCAGCGGCGGCCTTTGCCGCCAACTCGCTCAGCTACTTCGCCATCCTCTTTGCGCTGATGCGCTGGCGGCGCGAAGTGACCATGAGCCCACTGCCGCGCGAAACGCTCGGCCGGGCGATTACGGCAGGCCTGCGCTATGTCGTCATGTCGCCCAATATCGGCAAGGTGCTGGTGCGCGGTTTCCTCTTCGGCCTTTCGGCAAGCGCCATTCTCGCGCTTCTGCCGCTGGTGGCGCGCGATCTCGTCCAGGGCGGACCGCTCACCTACGGCCTGATGCTCGGCGCCTTCGGTCTCGGCGCGATCGGCGGCGCATTGCTGAGCGCAAGACTGCGCGAAATGATGTCGAGCGAAGCGATCGTTCGCCTGGCTTTTGGCGGCTTTGCCGTGAGCACGGTCGTCATTGCCTTCAGCCCCTATGCCTGGCTCAGCTGTCTCGTGCTCCTGGTCTCCGGCGCATCCTGGGTGCTGGCCCTGTCGCTGTTCAACACCACCGTCCAGCTTTCGGCTCCGCGCTGGGTGGTCGGCCGGGCGCTGTCGCTCTACCAGACCATGACCTTCGGCGGCATTGCCGGCGGCAGCTGGCTCTGGGGCACGACGGCCGAGCAATATGGTGCCACCAATGCGCTTGTTGTCTCCTGTCTGTTGATGCTGGCGGGTGCGGTCATCGGCCTGCGCCTGCCGCTGCCCGAGTTCAAGTCGCTCAACCTCGATCCGCTCAACCGCTTCAACGAGCCGCTGCTCGAGCTGGACCTGAAACCCCGCAGCGGCCCGATCGTCATCATGATCGATTACGAGATCGACGATGCCGACATACCGGAGTTTCTGGAGACCATGGCCGAACGGCGGCGCATCCGCATCCGCGACGGCGCCGGCCATTGGGCGCTGATGCGCGATCTGGAAATTCCGACCACCTGGACGGAAACCTACCATGTGCCGACCTGGGTGGAATATGTGCGCCATAACCAGCGCCGGACGCAAGCCGACGCCTCGGTCGGCGACAAGCTGACGGCGCTGCATCGCGGCGCAGCGCCACCGCGGGTGCATCGCATGATCGAGCGCCAGACGATCGTTCCGACGCATTACGAGCGCTACAAGCGGCAGGTGAACGTCGACATGCACTGAGGCGAAGCGCGCGCCTAGGATTGGGTAAACACGCCGGCAGCAGCAGACTTACCGGAGCTTCGCTTTCAACGTGGCGTCGGGAAAGCAGGTCGGCGCCAGGCCGTTCTTGGCCTGCCAGTCGCCGAGCGAGCGGCGCGTCTTGTAGCCGGCCAGACCATCGGCCTTGCCGACGTCGTAGCCCTTGGCAACCAGCGCCTTCTGCATCGCCAGGACATCGGAGCGCAGCATGTTGCCGACATCGCCCCAGGTGCCGCGGAAGGCACCGCCACCCGCGCCGATGCGATCGGCAAGGTTGCCAATGAACAGCGCATAGAGGTCCGAGTTGTTGTATTCCTTGAGCACATAGAAATTCGGCGTGACGATGAACTCCGGCCCATGAGTGCCGGCCGGAACCAACATCATCGACGGCGCCGAACGCTCATGCGACGGGAAGGCTTTTCCGGAAATGCGGGTGATGCCCTTGGCCGCCCAATCGGACATCGGCCGGGCAAGATCCGGACCTTCCTGTGCGCAGGAGACGCCGGCCGGGATCGACACTTCGAAGCCCCAGTCGCGGCCACGTTGCCAGCCCTTCTTGACGAGATAGTTGGCAATCGACGCCAAGCTGTCGGGAACAGAGTTCCAGATATCGCGGCGGCCGTCGCCGTCGAAATCGACGGCATATTGCAGGAAGCTCGACGGCATGAACTGCGGCTGACCCATGGCGCCGGCCCAGGAGCCGCGCATCGACACCTCTTCGACGTCGCCGCTGTCCAGAATATGCAAGGCCGCGATCAACTCGCGGCGGAACAGATCCGGCCGGGTCGACATGAAGGCCTTGGTCGCCAGGACATCGACGACCGGATAGGGAATTTTCGCGCGTCCGAAGCCGGATTCGCGGCCCCAGATCGCCACGACCACCGATGCCGGAACCCCATAGGTCTTTTCGATCCGCTTCAGGGTAGACGCGTGCGTCGAAGCAAGGCTTCGCCCCGTTGCCGCCAATCCCTGCAGCCGCTTTTCGGAGAAGTAGCTGCCGGGCGAGGAAAACTCCGCCTGGCTCTGCTTCTGCTCCTTCGGCTTGGGGAAGCCGGGTGGGGCCAGATCGGGCAGGTCCCAGTTCAGCTTTACGTCAGCAAATGCGGCCTTGAACGATCGCGCTGATACACCCGACTTCTCGGCTTCCGGCCAGAGATCGCGCTGCAGCCACTGGCGAAACTGGTTCTCGACATCCGCCTTGGAGGCAGCCTGGGCGAAGCCCGTGAAAACGCAGAACAACAATGTCGACAGTGATAGAAATCTCAGCATCCGGCTTCCCTATCGGTTGGATCGCGGGCGGTTGGGGCAAAAGCCCCGATCAATTCGAGGTGTCAGATCGAGGTGCGGGCGCGAAGGGCGGCCGCCAGCGTGCCCTCGTCGAGATAATCGAGTTCGCCGCCAACAGGCACGCCATGGGCAAGCCGCGTGATCTTCACCTCCATCCCCTCGAGCTGGTCGGTGATATAGTGGGCGGTAGTCTGGCCCTCGACCGTGGCGTTGACGGCGATGATCAGTTCGCGGACGCCGCCATTGGCAACGCGCTGCACCAGCCCCTTGATGTTGAGGTCGTCGGGGCCGACGCCGTCGAGCGGCGACAGCGTGCCGCCGAGCACGTGATAGGCGGCGTTCATCGCCGCGGCCCGTTCCAGCGCCCAGAGATCGGCGACATCCTCGACGACGATGATCACCGACTGGTCGCGGCGTTCATCCGCGCAGACCGTACAGGGATCGATCGTGTCGACATTGCCGCAGCACGAGCAGATGCGCACCTTGCGATGGGCCTCGCCCATGGCTTCCGCCAGGGGCCCAAGCAGCTGGTCCTTCTTCTTGACCAGATGCAGCGCCGCGCGCCGCGCCGAACGCGGCCCCAGCCCCGGCACCTTTGCCAGAAGCTGGATCAGTTTTTCGATTTCGGGACCGGTGACTCGCTTTGCCATGCGGCGCTTTTAGCCCATATCGCCGACAAACGGAATCGCCTTGCCGGAATATCACGCGGCTCCCGCCCTCCATTGCGCCGGAACTCACGGACGCATCGAAGCACGGCTCAACGGGTGGCGATGACGACGGCCGCCCCGGCGATGGTTCCGGCGCTGGCGCGGTTGGCGAGGCGAACGGCGCGCTTGCTCTTCAGGAGCTTGCGCGCATTGGCGGCCATGGTCACCCAGCCGAAATCGACCACGACCAGAACCACCAGCATCGTCGCAACCAGCTCCATCCAGCCGATCAAGGTGACCGAGCGCAGGTCGATGATCGAGGGCAGCAACGCGACGTAGAACATCATCACCTTGGGATTGCCGAGCGTCACCGTCAGGCCGGCAAAGAACAGCTTGGAGGGTGAGCGCGACTGCGGCAGGCTGTCGCCGGGCAGATCCGGTTCGGCCATCCACATTTTCCAGGCGAGATAGAGCAGGTAGGCGACGCCCAGCCACTTGATGGCAACGAACAGCAGATGGAAGCTTTCGGCAATCGCCGCCAGGCCGGCCACCGCAAATGACAGCCAGATGGCCTCGCCGATCCAGAGCGCCACAAGGAAGGGTAGAACGTCGCGCGCGCCCTTCGAAAGCACGCGGGCCACAAGGGCGGCGACGCTCGGGCCGGGCGAGCCGGCCGCAACCAGCAAGGCGCCGGCAAACATAAGCAGGGACGTCATGGTCATGCGCGATCCTCCTCGAGAGGCGGCAAATTACCATGCTTTGCCGTCGGCGCCAGCCTTCCGCCGCTGCGAAATTGCGTGCATCGAACATCAACACAATCTAATGTTGTTGTTCGGAGATGGAGGGTGCGATGAACGATACGACTTTCCGTTACGCCAAACCCAGCGAAGAGTGCGACCTCATCATGAAGGGTGGCATCACCTCCGGCGTGGTATTCCCGCGCGCCATCACTGAACTGGCAACCCGTTACCGCTTCATGCACATTGGCGGAACTTCGGCTGGCGCGATCGCCGCCGTGATGACGGCGGCCGCGGAGTACCGGCGGCAAACCGGCGCGACGGTGGAAGAGAAGAATGCCGGCTTTGCCCTCATCGACGGCATGCCTGGCGAGCTGGCGGCAAACCTTTCAACCTTCTTTCAGCCCTCTGCCGACACGGCCCCCCTCTTTCGCATCGGCATGGCCGCCATTCGCACCCAGCACAGCAGGGCCATGGCCTGCGCCTTGGAGACGCTGCGGGTCTTTGCCCTGCCGGCGTTGCTTGGCGCTGCACCCGGCATTTTGATCCTTATTGCAGGTGTGCTCGGCACCGGCGCCGCGACAATACTGCTCGGCATCGTCACCGCTTTGACCGGCGCAATCTTGATGATCCTCTATCAATTCTACCAGGCGGTAGCGGTGCTCTTGCCGGCCAACGATTTCGGTCTTTGCAGCGGCCTGACCCAGCCGGGCATGAAGAACCCGGCTTTCACCAACTGGATCTCCGAAAGAATAGAGGCGATAGCCGGTCCCCTCCGGCAGGATGGTTCGGACAGGCCGTTGACAATTGGCGACCTCGAGGCGCACGACATCACGCTTAGAAGCGTGACCACCGACCTCTCCTCGCGCCGTCCTTACGAGTTGCCATTCGGAGACCGGGTCCATAATTATCGCAAGTCGGAGTTCGAGGCGTTGTTTCCGTCCTCGATCATGGCGTACCTGCTCAAGGAGAGCAAACCACGCGACATCGTCGCGGCCGATGGGTCGAAGGACTTCTACCAGCTTCCGCCGGCAAACAAGCTGCCCGTGGCCATTCTCGCCCGGATGAGCCTGAGCTTTCCCGGGCTGATCCGTGCCGTGCCGCTTTACCGCTACGACTACTCGCTGAAAAGCAGCGCACGGCGCGATCCCGCTACGCACATCCGCTGTCTGTTTTCCGACGGTGGCATCACCAGCAACTTTCCGATTCACCTTTTTGACGGCCTTCTGCCTGGGCGACCGACCTTCGGCATCTCGCTTGCCAGTTATGATCAGCGGCGGCACGGCGATGACGCGGACGGGGCAAGCCGCGTCTATCTTCCGCGCAGGACGTCCGAAGGCAAGGTCGCGCCCATCTACCCGGTCGACGGGCTGTTCGGCTTTGTCGGTGCCATCCTCGACACGGCGCGCAATTGGCAGGACACGCTGCAGAGCCAGCTGCACGGTTACAGCGAGCGGATCGTCGAAGTCAGGCTCGACGACGACAAGGAGGGTGGGCTCAATCTGGATATGGATCGCGAAACCGTCGCCTATCTCAGCGCACTCGGCGGAAAGGCCGGCGAGACTCTTCTTAACGATTTCGACTTCAACGAACACCGTTGGCGTAGAGCGTTGACGATGCTGCCGACATTGGCGGAATCGCTCAGAAAGCTCTCGGCGCGCTACAATGCGCCGCCGACGGACAGCACCGCCGACTATCCAACGATCCTGACGAAATACGACCCGACCGGATTGGTGGGGTCGTCCAAGGCCGAACGCGCAGCGCTCAACGATTTCGCCTTCAAGCTCGCCGAGATCGGCGCGGCGCTCGATCAACGACCGATACCGCCGGCCTCTACACAGAAAGCCGATCTGCGCATCACCGCCAGCATGGACACCAATCCGCGCGGCGCCACTCCGGCGAAACCGATCGTTCCCGCACCGGCGCCCGACTCATAGAGTCGTTTCCGATTTGGACGGAACCGCACAAATGATCTATCTCTTTGTTTTTACGCATTTCCTGACGGAAAACCGCTTCGCACTTTTCCTGGAAATGGTCTAGCAGCGAAGAACGGCCGATCAGAACGGCAGCTTCATACCGGGCGGGATCGGCAGGCCGGCTGTGAGTTCGCGGGTCTTTTCGGCCTGGACGGCCTCGGCCTTGTCCTTGGCGTCCTTGTGGGCGGCGACGATCAGGTCTTCGAGGATCTCGACATCGTCTTCCTTGAACAGCGACGGGTCGATCTTCAGGCTCTTCAGAGTGCCCTTGCCATCGAGGCGGACGGTGACGAGGCCGCCACCGGAGACACCATCGACTTCGAGCGCAGCGATTTCCGCCTGCATCTTCTCCATCTTGGCCTGCATTTCCTTGACCTTGCCCATCATCCCCATGATGTCGCGCATCGTCGTCTCCTGTTCTCTAGAAATTTCCGGTCGTTCGTTCCGACCGACTATTCGATATCGTCGCCGGGGACGATATCGCCATCGGCAGATTCGGCTGTGGCCGGAGCTACGCTCTCGGCCTCTTCCTCCTCGACGGCGCGAATGCGCACGTCGGTGATCTTGGCGCCCGGGAAACGGGCGAGGATGGCAGCCACATCCGGATCCTGGCGCGCATCGCTGACACGCTTTTCCTGGGCCTGCTGTTCGGCTTCGATCATGGTCGGCTCGCCGGGGTCACGGCTGTAGCTGACGATCCAGTGAATGCCGGTCCATTCCTTGAGCTTGACGGCGAGTTCGCCGAGCAGCGTCTTCGGCGCATCATCCGGGACGTTGACGTCAAGCCGGCCGGGCTCGATGCGCACCAGCCGCACGAAGCCGCGCACCAGCGTCTTCAGCTTGATGTCTTTATTCTTGGCGCAGAGGTCGGCGATGTCGCTGACCGAATTGACCGGCACCGACGGCTGAGCCTTTGCTGAAGGCGCGGCTGCCGGCCGCTCCTCGGTGTGTCCGACGCTGATCGGCTGCGGGCTGACATCGGGAACCGCGCGCAACATCGTCGCGCCGTTGCCGGTCGGCCGTCCCATCGATGTCGACTGGGCCGCCTGCGCCTGCACGGGCGCGCCGACTGACGCCAGCATGCCGCCGCCACTTCCACCACCGGGCGCCGGACGGACGCTGCCATTGTCGCTGCCGGACAGTTCGAGCACGCGTCTCGCCGCGTCTTCGGGCGACGGAAGATGGGCCGCATGGGCAAGCCGGATCAGCACCATTTCGGCAGCACCGGCCGGGCGCGACGAACTTTCGGCTTCAGGAATGCCCTTCAGCAGCATCTGCCAGATGCGCGACAGCGTGCTGACGGCGACATTGCCGGCAAACTCCGCTCCGCGCGTCCGCTCGATCTCGCTCAGGGACTGATCGCTGGCCGCATCCGGCACGTATTTCAGCCGGGTGACGAGATGGGTGAAATCGGCAAGGTCGGTCAGAACCACCGTCGGGTTGGCGCCGGCCTCGTATTGTGCCGAAAATTCTGCGAGGGCTGCGGCAACGTCACCCCTGACGATATGTTCGAACAGATCGACGATGCGGGCGCGATCGGCAAGTCCGAGCATCGAACGCACCGTCTCGACCTCGACGGAACCGCCGCCATGGGCGATCGCCTGATCGAGCAGCGACAGGCCGTCACGGGCAGAGCCTTCGGCCGCACGCGCGACCATCGCCAGCGCTTCGGGATCGAAGGAAACGCCTTCCTTGCCGAGAATGGTCGAAAACAGGCCGACGAGGTCGGAGCCGCTGATGCGCCGAAGATCGAACCGCTGACAGCGCGACAGCACCGTGATCGGAACCTTGCGGATTTCGGTGGTGGCGAAGATGAACTTCACATGTTCCGGCGGCTCTTCCAGCGTCTTCAACAGACCGTTGAAGGCCTGCGTCGACAGCATGTGCACTTCGTCGATGATGTAGACTTTGTAGCGCGCCGAAACCGGGCGGTAGCGCACCTGCTCGATGATCTCTCTGATATCGTCGATGCCGGTATGGGAAGCGGCGTCCATCTCGATGACATCGACATGGCGGCCGTCCATGATCGCCTGGCAATGCTCGCCGAGAGCACGCAGGTCGATCGTCGGCCGATCGATTTCGGGTGTCTTGTAGTTCAGCGCACGGGCGAGAATGCGGGCGGTGGTGGTCTTGCCGACCCCGCGCACGCCGGTCAGCATATAGGCTTGAGCGATGCGGCCGGTTTCGAACGCGTTGGTCAGCGTGCGCACCATCGGCTCCTGGCCGACCATCAGGTCGGAGAAATCCTTGGGGCGATACTTGCGCGCCAGAACGCGGTAGGCGGCTGGTTTCTGTTCGGATGAAATGGACGTTTCGTCGCTCATCGACCCTGCCGCTGCTTGAACTCGTGTCCCGACAGGACGGATTTACGGCACCGCGCGTCGCATGGGATGCGTCTGGACGCCGCAACATTCTGTGATGCTGCCTGATTGCTGAGAGCTATCTCGATCTCAGCAATCAGGCAGGTGGGAGGCTGGCACGATGACCCGTGCCGGGCTCGTTAGGGCTGCTTCCTTCCGGACCTGACCCGGTTGGCGAGTGGCTCGTCCACCACCAACCTCCCGGCTCCCATATCGGCAATATCGCAACCAAATGCAAGCCAAGCCATCAAAAAACTGATATCGATATGCAAAACAAGGCGAATCCGCTCCCGGCACAAGGAGACCTTCTTGACGACATTCACCCTTGACGAGCGGCTTGAACGCGACGGCATCCCGATCGCCTCGATCGGCCTCTGCCAGATGCGCCTGATGAACGATCGCCGCTGGCCCTGGCTGGTCCTCATTCCCCAACGCGGGGACATTTCCGAGATCTTCGATCTCACGCCGCTCGACCAGACGATGCTGACTTTCGAAACCAATATGGTGGCGACCGCCTTGAAAAAGGTCACCGGTGCCGAGAAGATCAATATCGGCGCGCTCGGCAACATCGTCCGGCAGCTCCATGTGCATATCATCGCCCGCAGTGACGGCGACCCGAACTGGCCCGGACCCGTCTGGGGCTTCGGCAAGTCGGAGCCTTGGGGCGAGCAAGACCATCAGGCATTTGCAGCCCGCATTCTGGAAAATCTCTGAACATGACGAAATCGATCTTTGACCTTCGAAGCCCTCATCCGGAGCCGAGCACTCTCGTCGCCTTTTCCGAGAACCACCTGGATCGCCAGTCCGAGCACCGGGCCGACGACTGCATCGAAGTCGCGCTCAAACATCCGGGCGCCCATTTCCTCGCCTTTTCCGGACCGAAGCTGATCGTCAAACACGACGAGAAGATCATCGACCCGCTGTTTGCACCCTATGAGCTCGACGGGCTTGAGCCGGTGCTCGACGACACCATCCTGCTCGGCTACCTGCCGAACGGCGAGCCGCGGCTCGCCGTGCCGACCGGCCTTACCGAAGACAACATGGCCGAGCCGTTCAAGATCGCCGACGGACGCACGCTCTACCGCCAGCAGATGCTGCCGGAAGAACTTCTCGGCCAGTTCGCCCAAGGCTCGAGCCTCATCACATGGAACGCCAACAACCGCTTCTGCGGCCGTTGCGCCGGGCCGATGGAAGGCAAGGCCGGTGGCTATCGCCGCGTCTGCACAGCCTGCGGCCATATGGTTTTCCCGCGCACCGATCCCGTCGTCATCATGCTGACCATCGATCTGGAGCGTGATCTCTGCCTGCTCGGCCGCAGCCCGCATTTCACGGCCGGAATGTATTCGTGCCTCGCCGGCTTCGTCGAGCCGGGCGAAACCATCGAAAACGCCGTGCGCCGCGAAACCCACGAGGAATCCGGCATCCACATCGGCCGCGTGCGCTACCACGCCTCGCAGCCGTGGCCGCTGCCGCACTCGCTGATGATCGGCTGCTATGCCGAGGCGAAATCGACGGCGATCAAGCGCGACGAACAGGAGCTCGAGGATGTCCGCTGGTTCACCCGCGCCGAAACGGCAGCAATGCTGGAACGCACGACCGGCGTGGCCGATACCGGCGACGAGCATATTCCGCCGCCGAAGGGCGCCATTGCCCACCGGCTGATGCGCGACTGGCTGGCCTGGGACGAGCACGGCTGAGCACAGACCTGCCGATACGAGGAGACTTAAGGTGTCCCGCTCCGAACGGCTTCTCGACCTGCTGCAGGTTCTCAGACGCTACCGCCAGCCCGTCAGCGGACGGCGTCTGGCGGAGGAGACCGGCGTCAGCCTCAGAACGCTCTACCGCGATATCGCCAGCCTGCAGGCGCAGGGCGCCCATATCGAAGGCGAGCCGGGGCTCGGCTACATCCTGAAACCCGGCTTCATGCTGCCGCCAATGATGTTCTCGCAGGAGGAGATCGAGGCGCTGGTGCTCGGCTCACGCTGGGTGGCAAAACGCGCCGACACCCATCTGGCGGCGGCCGCCGCCGATGCGCTCGCCAAGATCGCCGCGGTGCTGCCGGCGGATCTGCGCGACGAGCTCGACGCCTCGACACTGCTCGTCGGGCCAAGCCCGCCGGTGGCCGACGGCATCGACATTGCATTGTTGCGCAAGGCGATACGCCACGAGCGCAAGCTCGACCTCGTCTATATCGACAACGACGGCAGCGAGACCCGCCGCACGGTCTGGCCGTTTGCCCTCGGCTTCTTCGAGAATGTTCGAGTTCTGGTTGCCTGGTGCGAGCTGCGCCAGGGCTTCAGGCATTTCCGGACCGACCGCATCAGGCAGGCTGACATGAGCGAGAGCCGCTATGCGCGCCGGCGGCAGGTGTTGCTTCGGGAATGGCGCACGACGCAGAATATTGCTGCGCCTGAAGGCAGGCGGGTCGGTTCGGCATAAGGCATAAAAACCGGAAATCGATGCTGACAGAAATTGGCAGTGGTGCGCGCTAATCTGCAACTCCCAAACAAGGAGACGGATTATGGCCAAGGCAAATCTCACTATTCTCTATGTCGAAGATCCGCTCGCAAGCGTCGAATTCTATCGCAAGCTGCTCGGCAAGGAGCCGCTCGTCTCCTTCCCGACCTTTTCGTCCTTCGAGCTGCAGGGCGGCTTCGTGCTCGGGCTTTGGGCACAGGATAAGGTGGCGCCACCACCGCCGTCGAAGACCGGCAGCCGCTCGGAATTGGCATTCATGGTGGAAAATGAGGAGGCGGTTCGCGCGCACTATGAAAAATGGAAGGACGCTGGCCTGCCGATTGCGCAGGAACTGACGAAGATGGATTTCGGACCGACCTTCGTGGCGCTTGACCCGGATGGACACCGCCTGCGCGTGTGCCTTTTTGACGAGTAGCGCCAGTTTGACGCGCGGCGCTGTAGTGCATTGCGCGTATCCCGCCAGCTTGGGTGGCGGGATACGGCGAATTGTGCTGATTAGCGGCCGTAAACGGCGGCCTGGATCTGCGAACGGGAAATACCGATATCGCTCAGGGCGTGGTCATCCAGCGAATTCAGCTCGCGGATCGCACGGCGCATTTTTGCATATTCAACGATCTTCTGACGGATCTTCATTTTTAACACTCCATATGTGAACGAGTGTCAAATAGGCATTTGCACATTGTTTAGGTACCGCCGCGATTGCAGATTAGGCATGCACCAGACGCGTAGCGAGTTAACGCATTGGTAAGCCTGATCTGCAGTGCGGCCGGAGCCGCCAGAGCGTCTCCGGTTTAGACGGGTCGTAGAAACGCTCTGTCTCTGAGATGCTTAAAGCACACCACGCATCGGATGCGCCTTGTAGGTGCCGAGAATGCGGACCTTCTCCGAGAAGAAGCGCAGCTCCTCCATCGCATGGCGCACCGACGTGTCGTCCGGATGACCTTCGATGTCGGCGTAGAACTGCGTGGCCACGAACTTGCCGCCGAGCTGGTAGCTCTCGAGCTTCGTCATGTTGATGCCGTTGGTGGCAAAGCCGCCCATCGCCTTGTAGAGCGCGGCCGGAATGTTGCGCACGTTGAACACAAAGGTGGTGATGATCAGTTCGTCATCGGCGCTGCGGGAGAGCATCTGCTCGTCACGCGACAGCACGACGAAGCGAGTCACGTTGCTTTCGGTGTCCTCGACATTTTCGGCAACGATCTCGAGGCCGTAGAGGTCGGCGGCAAGCCGCGGCGCGAGCGCCGCCATCGAGCGATCACCCTGCTCCGACACCAGCTTGGCGGCTCCTGCGGTATCGCCGGCAACCACCGGCTTCCAGCCATTGGCGCGCACGATCTTGCGGCACTGACCGAGCGCATGGATGTGGCTGTGAACGGTGCGGATTTCGTCGCGCGTCACGCCCGGCAGCACCATCAGCTGGAAGCGGATCGGCATGAAATATTCGCCGACGATATGCAGCCGCGATTCGGGTAGCAGGTGGTGGATGTCGGCAACACGGCCGGCGATGGTGTTTTCGATCGGGATCATCGCGAGATCCGCCTCGCCATTCTCGACCGCCACGAAGGCGTCTTCGAAGGTCTGGCAGGGAAGCGGCTCCATCGACGGAAACATGTCGCGGCAGGCCATGTCGGAATTGGCGCCGTAATCGCCCTGGAAGGAGATCCTGTTGGTCTTCGTGGTCACACTGTCTTCCTTCTCAGGCTTTTTCGGAAAGGATGCGGCGGGCTTTTTCGAGCTCGACCGGAGTGTCGACGCCGAGCGGTACGGTGTCGACGATTTCGACATCGATGCGCATGCCAGCTTCAAGCGCGCGCAATTGCTCAAGCGATTCGCGCTTTTCCAGCGTCGACGGCTTCAGAGCGACGAATTTTTCGAGCGCCTGGCGGCGGTAGGCATAAAGCCCGATGTGGTGGTAGAGCGGGCCCTGTCCGTAGGGCGCGGTCGCGCGGGTAAAATAGAGAGCGCGCAGGCGCGTCGCCGACAGCGGCGAGCCGACGATCTTGACGATGTTGGGGCTCTTCTTCTCTTCCTCGTCGGTGATCGCCACCGTCAAGGTGGCGATATCGGTCGAGGCATTTTCGACAAGCGGCCTCAGCGAGGCACGGATAGGAGCCGGCTCGATCGTCGGCAGATCGCCCTGCACGTTGATGACGAACTGCGCCTCACTGTCCGGATCGGCCTTCGACAGCGCCTCATAGATCCGGTCGGAACCGGACTGATGGTCGACCCGCGTCATGATCGCCTCGAAACCGGCGTCGCGCACGACATCGAAAACACGCGGGTCGTCGACGGCGACGACGACCCGTCCGACATCGGCTTCCGCCGCGCGCTTGGCAACCTGGACGATCATCGGCAGGCCGCAGATATCGGCGAGCGGCTTGCCCGGCAGACGCGTGGAGGCCATGCGCGCCGGAATGAGCACGATGGCTTTGCCTGAATTTTCGCGATTCATGATGTGGCCTTCAAAAACCCCGCCCAAAGTGTCAAAAAGTCTCAGTTGGGGGCCCATAATCTCTGTTGCAACGCAGAGCCAAAAGACATAGGTTCCGCGCGATTTCAAGATGGGCCGGGTTTTTGTTTACGCCGGTGGCAAAGGGAGCGTTTGCAGATGAACTCATATGTGAACATGGGCGTGGGTGCCTTTCTGGGTACGGTTTTCGTTCTGATGTCCGTATCCATTGCGTCGGAAGGCATTTTCCATTCCGAGGCTCCCGAGAAGGAAGGCTTCGCGATCGTTGCCGAAGAAGGCACGGCCGAAGCTGGCGGCGGCGCCCAGGAAGCGGCTGAAGTCGACATCAAGCCCTTGCTCCTCAAGGCAGACGCTGCAGCCGGCGGAACCGTGTTCAAGAAATGCGCAAGCTGTCACACCGTGGATAAGGGAGGGGCCAACAAGGTCGGCCCCAACCTGTGGGGTGTCGTCAACCGCCCGATCGCCTCGCACGAAGGTTTCAGCTACTCGGCTGGCATGAAGACCTTCTCCGAAGGCAGCAAGGTCGTCTGGGACTACGACCACCTCAGCTTCTTCATCGAAGCGCCGAAGAAGCACGTTCCGGGCACCGCTATGGGCTTTGCCGGCGTGAAGAAGCCTGACGAACGCGCCAACCTGATCGCATATCTCCGCGAACAGGCCGATGCTCCGGCCGCTCTCCCGGATGCAGCGGCCGCAGAAGCTGCTCCGGCTGCCGCTACCGAAGGTGCTGCCGAGAAGCCGGCCGAAGCGCCCGCAACGGAAGCCAAGCCGGCCGAAGGCCAGGCTGCGCCGGCTCAATAAGCCCCAAGCTCCGTTACGATCGAATTTCGCAAAGCCCGGCCATCGCGCCGGGCTTTTTGCTGTCTTCACCGGACCCGCCGGTCACATCAGGATGTAGGCCCAGACCGAAACGCTGGCGACACCCAGCGCTGTGGTCAGCGTGATGGTCGAGGACGCCAGCGCATGGCCGACGTTGAAATGATTGGCGATCAGCCATGCGTTGACGCCGGTCGGCACCGCCGAGGTCAGCACAAGCGCGGTCGTCCAGTTGTCGTTGAGGCCGAGCAGGTGGCAGGCGGCAAAGACGACGCCCGGCAGAACCACAAGCTTCAACAGGCTCGTCACCGTCGCCAGCCCGAGATTGCCGACAAGACCATATTTGTCGAGCGCCATGCCGATCGAAACCAGCGCCGCCGGCGCGGCAATGGCGGCAAGCTGATCGACGACGCTCTTGACCGGACCGTCGAGCGGCTGGCCAAGCAGATGGAAAGCGGCACCGAAGGCAAGGCCTATGACCAGCGGATTGCGCAGCAGGTTGCGGGCAACGCCGCCCAGGAGCTTCAGCGGGCTTTGGCCCGGCTTGCCGCTTACCCTGCGTTCGGCGCGCTCCATCAGCACGGTGCCCGCGATCATCATCACCGGCAGGTGCACCGACAGCAGGATCGACAGCGCGACGATCCCCTCCTCGCCGACGATGCGGGAGACCAGCGGCAAGCCGATGAAGACGGTGTTGGCGAAGGCCGAGGAAACACCGGCCAGCACGCCCATGCGCGCATCGCGGCCAAAGGCGAGCGTCGCCGCCAGATGGCCGATGGTCCAGGTGACGGCGACGCCTGAGAAATAGGCAACCCAGAGCGGCCAGGGCGAGCCGTCCTTGAAATCCGCCTCGGCGATTGTGCGAAACAGGAGAACAGGCACCGCGACGCGGAAAACGAAATCACCGAGCGCGTCGCCAACGGTCGGTTTCAGGTAGCCGAGCCTGACGATCAGCCAACCGGTGAGGATCAGGATGAAGATGGGCAGAACATTCTGGAAAATATCGGACATGCGTGAGCCTTGGGAACGGTCCGATAGAGATAGACCCGTTCCGGCGACCGCCGCAAGGTTGCAGGACCGGATCCACGCCCCTGACGAAGCCGTCGACCAAGGTAAAAAAGACCGGAACATTCGCTTGTCCGGGGCGTTCCCGAACAGCAGTGGGAAAACGACCATGCCAACAGAAAAGCCCATCTACTCCCATAAGGACGACGATCCTCATCTGAAGGATGACGATCTGGCGGGCAAGGTTCTGCGCTTCATCCGCTACGCCACCTTCGTCGACACCACCGATATCTCAGTGATCGTGCTCGGCGAAATGGTCGTGCTGTCGGGCCAGGTCCCAAGCGATTCCGATGTTGCCTGCGCCGGCGACGCGGCGAGATCGGTAATCGGCGTCACCAGCGTCGAGAACCGCCTGACGGTGAAGCCGGGCAAACATTCATGATCTGCTTGCTTGACCGCAAGCGGTTGTTGTTGGCAGCTTGGGCTGGTAAATGGAGACGGCGCCAACCACAACGCGCGCGATTTCCTATGGAGACCGGAATGGGGACGCCTGAGTCAGCAACCAAGTAAGCCGCAACAACACTCCCAATCGTTGTTGCGGCGTCTGTCCGGTCATTTCACACTACCGATAAGAAGGCAGAGCGCCGCTGAATGTCATTCATTTGAGCGGATGTTCAATCGTGCCCAATCATAAATCATCAACCTGGAACTATTCAGTGCCGGCAGCGCTGTTGCTGATGGCCCCCTTCGACATTCTCGCCTCCCTGGCGATGGATATCTATCTGCCGGTCGTGCCTGTCATGCCGGGCATTCTCGCCACGACGCCAGCGATCATCCAGCTGACGTTAAGCCTCTACATGACCATTCTCGGCGTCGGCCAGATCGTCTTCGGGCCCATCTCCGATCGCATCGGTCGGCGTCCGGTCGTCATCTGTGGGGCGCTGCTGTTTGCGGTCGCATCGCTGCTGATGGCCGCCACCGTGTCGGCCCCCGCCTTCCTCGCCCTTCGCCTGCTGCAGGCGATCGGCGCCTCGGCAGCGCTCGTTGCCACCTTTGCCACTGTCCGCGATGTCTATGCAGACCGGCCCGAAGGCGTGACCATCTACGGCCTCTTCAGCGCGATGCTCGCCTTCGTGCCGGCCCTCGGCCCGATCGCCGGCGCGCTGCTTGCCGATCGCTTCGGCTGGCGGGCGATCTTCCTGGCACTCGGCCTACTCGCCATCGCGGCCATGGCGAATACGATACCGCGATGGCGGGAAACCAGGCCAACCGGCACCGAAGGCGAGAGAAGATCCTTCGGCCCGATCCTGCGCAACGGAGCGTTCTGGACCTACACGCTCGGCTTCAGCGCCGCGATGGCCTCGTTCTTCGTGTTCTTCTCGACAGCACCACGCGTGCTCATCGATCGAGCTGATTATTCCGAACTCGCCTTCAGCCTGGTCTTTGCGACGGCGGCCCTTGTGATGATCGTCACGACCCGTTTTGCCAAACGCTTCGTGGCGCTCTGGGGCATCACCGGCAGCCTTGCCCGCGGGATGGCGCTGCTCATCCTCGGCGCGGTGCTGCTCGTCGTCGGCCAGAGCGTCGCCGCACCGTCGTTCTGGACCTTCATCCTGCCGATGTGGGTCATCGCCGTCGGCATCGTCTTCACCGGTTCGGTCACCCCCAATGGAGCCCTCCAGGCTTTCGGCCATGTGGCAGGAACGGCGGTCGCGCTCTACTTCTGCATTCAGAGCCTGATTGTCGGGGTGCTCGGCACCCTGGCTGTGGTTCTGCTTGGTGGAGATACCGCATTTCCATTAGCCGGCTATTCAATGACAATGGCGATCGTCACGCTGGTCGCGCTCGGTGTGCTGGCGAGGCAACGCCCGGCGGAAGCCTGATCCGATGAACCTGCCACAGGGCGTATCGACCATCTCGGCACGCCCTGCGGCACCCCTTGTTTACCCCCCGACAGCGCTGGCAAAGCGAATGCGAGTACAAGGCGTGCACATCGACAACGATTGCCTCTTGACCTCGCCCCAGGGGCAAGCCTCACAGTCAGATCCATGAGCGAATCTTATCTCCTTGCGGGCCGTTTTGGCGCCGCCACACGACTGTCACCAAAGGCGCTGCGGCTTTATGCCGAGCAGGGCCTGCTGGTGCCCGCCTATACCGATCCGACGACGGGCTATCGCTACTATGCGCCGGAGCAGGCCGCCCGGGCACGGCTTATCGCGCGCCTTCGACGCCTTGGCCTGTCGGTGGCGCGCGTCGCGCAATTGGTGGAACTGGATGCGCAGAGCCGCCTTATCGAATTGCGGTCCTGGCTGGACGCTCAAAACGAGCGGCTGAGCGAGCAGACCGAGCTGGTGGAGGCGATCGCGCGGCAGACGGACGGCGGTGATGCCGACCTAATCTCGGCGATTGCCGTACGCGAGGTGGCAGCCTGCAAGCTGATCTCCTGCCAACGTCAGCTCGATATCGAGGCGCTTGATGCATTCCTGGCAACCGCCCAGGCGGAGATCCGTGGTTACCTGCGCCATTGCGGGATTGCCAGCGACGGCGCCATGACCGTGCATTTCCATGAAACCGTTAGCCGCGACAGCGAGGGACTGGTGGAAGTCGCCATCGCCTATGAAGGCGGCATCGAGCCGGTCGACGACCTGCGCATCCGCCTTCAGGCCGCGCGGCGAGAGGTCTTTCTGCCGGTGCCGGCGGCTTGTGAAAACTTCCCGCTGATCTTGCGCGTCTACGACGCCATCGAAACCTGGCTGGATGCGCGAACCGACATCAACAGCAGCGGCAGCCCCTACGAAATCTACCCCGGCAGCAACGGCGCGTCCTTCGATGTCGCCTACCCCATAATGTTTCCGTCTTAGGCGGAATCAGAACCACTCTATCTCTTTGTTTTATCCGCATTTCCTGACGGAAGACCGCTCCGTACTTTTCCTGGAAATGCTCTAACAGGACAGACGATCATGATGCATTTCGCCTATACGGGCTCCGGCCCCTATTGCTACGCCAACTCTTTCGCAATGATGTTCGGCGCGCAGGCCCCCTCCACCGCGGTGATCGAATTTGCCACCAGCAGTCCGTTCGGCATGCAACTGCTCGGCGGCACCCTGCCGTTCTTCGACCCCTATGGCTGGGATCCGGAAGCCGGCTCTGAAGGCGCGCTTGCGGCGCTCGGCTGGACATCGACGCTCAGCAAGGGCGGCGATGCGGACGACGCGCTTTCCCGCCTGCGCGCAGCCCTCAAGGACGGACCGGTCTGGATCGGCCCCATCGAGATGGGGCATCTGCGCCACCAGCCGGGCATGAACGGACCGATCGACGCCGACCATTACGTCGTGGTGCTCGACATGGACGAGGACAGCGTGCTGATGCACGACCCGCAGGGCTACCCCTATGCGCGCCTGCCGCTCGCCAACTTCATGGCCGCCTGGCGCGCAGACACGCTGAGTTATGGTGACGCCTACACCATGCGGACCGACTTTGTCCGTATCGCCGAGATATCGGAAATCGAGACGATACGGGCGTCGATCCCGGCCGCCATCCACTGGCTGTCGATGGAGACGGACCTGCCCGTTCCTCCCGGAACCCTCGGCAATGCCGAAGCAGCCGAAACGCTCGCCGCGCGCGTCGCGACCGGTTGCGACAAGAACTTGCGCGCGCATCTGGTCCACTTCGCCATCCGGACCGGCGCCCGCCGCGCGGCCGACGCGGCCGCCTGCCTCGCACGGGCGGGTTACAACGAGGCGGCCCGCATTGCCGATGAACAGGCACGGCTCATCGGAGCGCTGCAGTATCCGCTGGTGGTGCGCAAGGACGCAGTCGCGGCGGCCACCTTGCGGGCACTCGCCCCGACCTATGACCGGATGAAGACCGCGCTGGAGCACGGTTGCTGATCTGCGATCGACCGCCGCTCGGGCCGTCGGCGCGGCCGGAGCGGCGGGACACGCGGTTATACGAGCAGTTCGGAAAAACTGCTTGCCCGTTCCGCGTTCTCACGCTTGAGCGGTTCGTAGTGCAGGCCGACCACGCCATTCTCGTAGGTGTCCGTGCCCATCAGCCGCAGATCATATCTGTCGGGAAGCTCATCGAACCAGGCGGCACCCGGGGACGTGACGGGATAGACGAAGAAGTGGAAGATATCGACGAGGCCGAGACCGATGACCGTCTGGGCCAGGCTGGCGCCGCCGGAAAGGTGAATATCGCCACCGGCGCGCGCCTTCAGATCCAGGAGATAGGCTGCCAGCAATTCGTCATCGTGGGCAACGACCTGCTCGACATTGTTCCATTCGGTCAGCGTCTGGCGTCCCGAGCGCGAGAAGACCAGTTTGCGATAGTCGTGCATCCTCCGCGCCATCTTGCGGTTGGTTTCGGTTCCCACGTCCTCCGACAGGGCGCCCGGCCAGTAGGATGCCATTTCCTCGTAGGTCACGCGGCCGACGAGTACGGTGTCATAGGTGGCGTAGAGCCGGTCGATCGCCCGATATTGGTCGTCGCCGACGCTACCGAGCCAGGCCAGCGGATCGTCGAGGCGACCGTTGAGCGTCGTCATCATCTGCAGGACAATCTTGCGCATGTCGACCTCCTCTACTGGGTTCTGCCCTCCACGAGCCGGGCAAGCTGCGCGATGACCGTGCCCCAGCCATCGTGAAAACCCATCTCCTCGTGCATGTTTCGGTCGGCGTTGCTCTTGTGCATGACGTGGGCGGCATAGTCCGTGCCCTCAGGATGATCCTTGAGTGTGATGATCGCCGTCATGAAAGGGTTTTCGGCCGGGCGCCACCCCGCGACCAGCGAATTGGTAAAGACAATGCGCTGGATGTCGTCGACCGCCAGAAAGCACGCATCCAGATGCGGCGTGAACGCACCGCCGCCTTCGCTGATCCTTGTGACGAAGGCGCCGCCCGGCCGCAGGCCCATATCGACCACCTGGCATCTGGCCGGCGCCGGAACCCACCATTGCTCGAAGCTGGCGGGATCGGTCCATGCATTCCAGATCGTCGGCCGCGGCGCCTTGATCAGGCGCGATATCGTCAGGTCGAGATCGGGGTTGTGAGATCGGATCATGTCATTTCTCCTTGTTCTCAGCTGATATCACGAACTGTTCAAGCCGATCGGTGCGGCCTTCCCAAAGGGCGCGCTGCTCCGACATCCACGCTTCGATGGCGGCAAACCGGCTCTTCTCGATGGTGCAGGTGCGCACCCGGCCCTGCTTCTCGGTGCGGATCAGGCCGCTGCCTTCGAGAAAATGGATGTGTTTCATGAACGACGGTAGCGCCATGTCGAACGGCTCTGCCAGATCGCTGATGCTGGCTGGCCCTCGACCGAGCCTCGCCAGCACGGAGCGCCTCGTGGGGTCGGCCAGGGCCTGAAAAATTCCGTCCAAAGGGCTCGAATACTGTTCCATAAGGCTAAGTATCATGACGAAACACTTAGCGCAACGGCTAACTGTTTGCCCTCCGCCGGCGACGCACCAACACCCGCGCAAGCTCCGCGCACATCAATGATCTGGGTCAGCGCACAAGGTTGCGACTAGCGACGGCTGAGTACGATGAAAAATTAACCCTTGGTGAAGAAATGGCGGACAGAGAGGGATTCGAACCCTCGATACGCTTTCACGTATACACGCGTTCCAGGCGTGCGCCTTCAACCACTCGGCCACCTGTCCATCCGTCAACAGCCGATGGTCATGCGGCTGGATGGGAAGGGCAAGGCCCTTCGTGTCATCCGGCGCGAACCGGCGGACGGGCGGGATATATACCGATGATTTGCGCGGGATCAACTGCTTTCTGACAGATTGTTGACATCTTATGAAACTTGGCAGCGAACGGCTGCCATTGCGCTTGTCGAACACGGGGCCTATCTCTTGCGGCAGAGTTGTTCGGCGCCTCCTTTCGAAGGCCGCCGGAACGTTGCACCATCCCGGATTGCCACGTTCTCCCCTCGCGCCGGCTTTGCCCTCAAGCAGGGGAACTGATGCCGTAAGACGGGAGCGACGGTTCGATCTGGGGCGATAGAGTTTGAGAAATGAGGGACCGATGCGCTTCGTGCTGCGACTGGCGAGCTTTGTGGTGCTGCTTGCGGCCGTCCTTGCGGGGGCTGTCGATGCCATCCAGTCCGTCGCAGCCTCCGAGCTGGTGATGACGTCGCTCGGCGACGATCTCGAAGCGCTTGGCCCCGACACCGCTAGCTGGGTGCTGTTCGCGCAGCGGACGGATACCGGGCCGATCCTCTGGCACACGGTGCTGCACTGGTTCTTTACGCAGCCGGCGTTTGCGGTGCTCGCCCTTCTCGCCCTCCTCCTGTGGATGGCCGGATACAAGAAGCGGCCGGCGGCCGGCCGTTTCGCTGCCTGATCATCGCGGGGTGCTCATCCCGCGTCGACCGACAAGGAGTTTCGTGATGTTCCTGATCGACATGTTCAACAAGAAGACCATCATGCCCGACGCGCAGACGGCACTGCGCGGGCGCGAGGACGCCATTCCGACCGCCGCCACGCATTTCGTCTCGGGACACCCGCTGAAGGGCCCCTACCCGGAAGGCATGGAAAAGATCCTGCTCGGCATGGGATGCTTCTGGGGCGCGGAGCGGCTGCTCTGGAATAAGCCGGGCGTGTATGTCACCGCGGCCGGCTATTCCGGCGGCATGACGCCGAACCCGACCTACCAGGAAACCACCACGGGACTGACCGGCCACACCGAGGTGGTGCTGGTGGTCTACGATCCGGAGGTGGTTCCGTTGTCGAGCCTGCTCAAGACCTTTTTCGAGGAACACGACCCGACCCAGGGCATGCGTCAGGGCAACGATATCGGCACGACCTATCGCTCCGCCATCTATGTCTATGACGACGCGCAGCTGAAGGAAGCGAAGGCCGCGCGCGATGCCTTCCAGGCGGCGCTGAAGAGATCGGGCCACACCGGCAAGATCACCACCGAGATCGCGAAGGCCGGCCCGTTGTATTTTGCCGAGGACTACCACCAGCAGTATCTGGCGAAGAACCCTGTTGGTTATTGCGCCCTGCGTGGCACCGGCGTCAGCTGCCCGATCGGCGCCTAGGGCCTATCGCGATCAGCGGGATCCGCCTGCTGCGTTTCAGGCTTTCGCTTTTGCGCATGTCGCGCACAACCCACTGTATACTCTTGCGCGATATGCTCTTGGCCTTTTACATGCTGCTGGTGTCCACCCCCCGCGCTAAAAGGTCAAGCGAACCGGCATTTTAACCCTGCTTGTGAATGCCGGTCGACATTTTTACCATCCGAAAAATTTTGAGTGTTTTTTTGCCGTGACCGTGCAAGGATGCGGCCACCCTAGCCCCCACGAGAGGGGTGGGTTCCGCAGACAGGTTCCATCCGGGGCCCGCGGGAGGACCCGATAAAGATCAATAGCGACAACAGGGCTGCACGATGAAAAAAACCATTCTCGGTCTCTTTGCCTTTTCCATGATGTCCGCGACGGCTCTGGCCGCCGACATCAAGCCGGCCATCATTTACGATCTGGGCGGCAAGTTCGACAAATCGTTCAACGAAGCCGCTTATAACGGCGCCGAAAAGTTCAAAACCGAATCGGGCGTCGAATACCGCGAATTCGAAATCGCCAACGATGCACAGCGCGAGCAGGCCCTGCGCCGCTTCGCCAGCGACGGCAACAACCCGATCGTCATGGCCGGCTTCAACTGGGCGGCACCGCTCGAAAAGATTGCCGGCGAATATCCGGACACCAAGTTCGCGATCATCGACATGGTGCTCGACAAGCCGAACGTGAAGTCGATCGTGTTCAAGGAACAGGAAGGCTCCTACCTCGTCGGCGTGCTCGCTGGTCTCGCTTCGAAGTCGAAGACCGTCAGCTTCGTCGGTGGCATGGACGTGCCGCTCATCCACAAGTTCGCCTGCGGCTATGTCGGCGGCGCGAAGTCGACCGGCGCTGACGTGAAGGTTCTCGAAGCCTACACCGGCACGACACCGGACGCCTGGAACGACCCGGTCAAGGGCGGCGAAATTGCCAAGTCGCAGATGGACCAGGGTTCGGACGTGGTCTACCACGCAGCCGGCGGCACGGGCGTTGGCGTCCTGCAGGCCGCTGCAGATGCCGGAAAGCTCGGCATCGGCGTCGACTCCAACCAGAACGGACTGCAGCCGGGCAAGGTTCTGACCTCGATGCTGAAGCGCGTCGACGTCGCCGTCTACGAAGCCTTCACTGCTGCCAAGAACGACAAGTTCGAGTTCGGCATCTCCAATCTCGGCCTCAAGGAAGATGGCGTCGGCTACTCGCTCGACGACAACAACAAGGCTCTGATCACCCCGGAAATGCTCGATGCGGTCGAGAAGGTGAAAGCCGAGATCATCGCCGGCAAGGTCCAGGTGCACGACTACATGAGCGACGAAGCCTGCCCCTACTAAGGGCTTCCGCCTGAAAATGAGAAAGGCCGCCGTTCGCTAGAACCGGCGGCCTTTTTATTTCCCTGTCCTGCGGAGCCATTGAGCCGCGCCATCTCCCTGGCTTTGCGCATTTCCTGACGCAAAGCCGCTTCGCACTTTTCCTGGAAAAGCTCTAGTAATGCGGCGGCCGGGTGATCGGAGGCGCATCGATCGATTGCTCCTCGAGGCTGAGGAAGCGTTCCGTCAGCCGGTCGAGCTTTGCTCGGGTCTGTTCGACCACTTTCCATTGCTCGGCAAGTTGGTCGGAAAGCTCTTCGATCGTCTTGGCCTGGTGAGCCACCGTCTCTTCAAGGCGGGTGACCCGGTCTTCGGCGTTGTTCATTTCAGCTGCTCCGTCCTGTCGCGGCCATCCCGGCGGGCGACGCCTGCAGCGCCGTACGTCTTCAGACGCACAAAGGTCGCTGTATCACTCTGAATAGCTGCATGTCGGTATTCCTAAATCGAACAAGATTAAGGAAACATGCAGCGGGGGATTTGCCGGCAGATTGGCCAGCGGATGTCCGCTGTCAAGCAGATTGCGTCTCAGGGCCTGGCCGTGGCCCCTCGCGTCAGCGAAAATCCCGGATCGCTTGCCGACAGCCTCTTGTGCAGGTGCACCATCATGCCGGCGGCAAAGAGCGGCGTCAGCAGGTTGAGCAGCGGTACGGCGAGAAACGCCGCAAGGATCAACCCGGCCAGGAACACGGTCGAGCGGTGCTTGGCGCGGAAAAGCCGCGCCTCCGCCGGCGACCGGTAGCGCATGGCGGCAAACTCGAAGAACTCCCGCCCCAGCAGGTAACCGTTGACGAGGAAGAAGGCGATCAGGTTGACGCCGGGCACGAGCAGCAGGAACAGCGCCAATATGTTGCCGAGAATGACGACGCCGAGGAACTTGGCGGAGCCGGCAATCGCCTCTCCGAGCGGCAAGGGCCTGCCCGCCGGCTCGCTCGGATAGTCGCGCGCCTCGACCACGTCCGCGACATCGTCAAGGAAGAAGCCGGCGATCAGCGCCGTCACCGGCGCTAGCAGCAGGGCCAGGGCCAGCGCCAGCCCGAGGCTCGCGAAGATGCCGAGCACGAAGGTGAGCCAACCCGCCCAGGCGGGCGTGCCAGGCATCAACGCATCGAGCCATGGCAAAGCAAGCCAGATGAAGAGTTCGCGCAGGCCGAACCACAGTGCTGCGAGCGCCAGAAGCGTCAGGCCGAGCACTTTCCAGAACACCGAACGGGTCTCCGGTGCAAAGAGATTGGCAAAAGAAAGCCGCGCCGCGTCCAATATCATCAAATCTCTCCAGTGCCGGGCAGGGTTCGATGAGGCATGTAGGCAAACGCCTTCGTATCGACAAGGCAGGACGGCCGGCATCATCTGCTTTCGGCAAAATTCCTGCGGCGAAGACGGACGAACCATGGCAAACGCCACGGGGAGCGATATGGTAGAGCTTGTTGCACAAAACTGTGCAGGGGTTTTGCGCGACATGCGCAAGAACAACGACTTAATGCGCAGTCAGCGAATCCTGGAGATCGCGACACGCTTTAGATCAAAAGCCTGCCCACGCGGGCCAACGGAAGGACGAGCTGCCGCTGGCGGCAGGCGGACAAGGGGAGACCATGACCAGACAGAAAACGCTCGCCGGGCTTTCGGTACTCGTCCAGGAAGGCAAGCTCGACCCGGTCACGCTTGCAGAGCAAACACTTGCCGGCATCGCGGCGCACGGCGATCAGTCGATCTTTGTCGGCATCACCCGCGAACGCGCGCTTAAGGAGGCCTCGGCGGCCTCCGCCCGGCTTCGTGCGGGCCGATCGCTCGGCCTGCTCGATGGTCTTCCGGTCGCCTGGAAGGATCTCTTCGACGTCAAGGGCAGCGTGACGACCGCGGGTTCCGCGGTCCTGCGGGACACCCCGCCTGCTGGCAGTGACGCCGCCGTGGTCGGCGCGGTTGCCGGTGCCGGCATGGTCAGCGTCGGGCGAACCAACATGAGCGAGTTCGCCTTCTCCGGCCTCGGCATCAATCCGCATTACGGCACGCCGCACAACCCGGCCTCGACCGATGTCGAGCGCATCCCCGGCGGCTCCTCGTCGGGCGCGGCGGCGGCGGTCGCGGCCGGTCTCGTGCCCGCGGCAATCGGTACCGATACTGGCGGCTCCGTCCGAATCCCGGCGGCCATGACCGGCATCATCGGCTACAAAGCGACGCGCGGCCGCTATTCGATGAAGGGCGTCTTCCCGCTCGCCGAAAGCCTCGATTCGCTCGGGCCTCTCTGTCATACGGTGCAGGATGCGGTCTGGCTCGACGCCGCCATGCATGGACTGACCGCACCGGTGGTTCGCCGCGGCGCGATCGCCGGCCTCTCGATCGTCATCCCCGAAACCATCGTCTTCGACGAGGCGGAAAACGAAGTCGTCGAAGCCTTCGAGGATGCGGTCAAGCGGCTGGAAAAGGCCGGCGCCACGGTCACCCGCCGCGCCTTTCCGACGTTCAAGGCGGTGTTCGATCTGATGGCGCGCCACGGCGCGCTCGTCACCGCCGAAGCCTTCGCACTTCACCGGGAGCGCCTGGCAGGCTCCGAGGCCGAACGCATCGATCCGCGTGTCGTCGCGCGCACCAGGCTCGGCGAGAAGATCACCATGCCTGACTATATCGCGCTTCTCGATGCGCGCGACCAGCTGATCCATGAAACGGTCGAGAGCCTGAAGCCGGGCGAACTCATCGTCCATCCGACATTGCCGCATGTCGCGCCGCCGTTGGCGCCGTTGCTGGCCGACGACGAGCTGTTCTTCAAGACCAACGCCACGACGCTGCGCAACACGCTCATCGGCAACTTCCTCGATTTCTGCGGCATCTCGATCCCCTGCGGCACCGGTGCCGGCGAAATGCCCGTGGGCCTGCAGTTGGCTGCACCGCACCATCAGGACGACCGGTTGCTCTCGATCGCACTTGCCGCCGAAGCCGTGATCCGGGGAGAGGCATGATCGTCTGTTTCGATATCGGCGGATCGGCGATCAAGGGGGCGATCGTGCATTCGCGCGAACGGATCTTTCCGCTGCCGCGCCGCACGACGCCGCTCAACAATTTCCGCCAGTTCGTCCAAACGCTCGAATCCGTGCTCGACGAAGCCGGCGGCCACCCGGAATGCGTGGCGATCTCGATTACCGGCGTCATCGACCCGGAGACGCGCCGGATCAAATGCGCCAACATCCCCTGCATCGACGGCCGCGAACTGGTGGCCGAGCTCGAGCGCGAGCTGCACCTGCCGATCAAGATCGCCAATGACGCCGACTGTTTCGCCCTTGCCGAAGCGGGCGCCGGCGCCGGCCGGGGTCACCGCATCGTCTTCGGGGCGATCCTCGGCACCGGTGTCGGCGGCGGCTTGGTGGTCGACGGCCAGTTGATCAACGCCGACGGCGGCTTTGCCGGCGAATGGGGACATGGACCGGCACTTGCCGCGGAAGCGGGTGAACCGCCGATCGCCATCCCCGCCTATGCCTGCGGCTGCGGCCAGCGGCGCTGCGTCGACACGGTCGGCGGCGCGCGCGGGCTCGAACGACTGCACGACACCGTGCACGGCAAGACCATGTCGAGCCATGAGATCATCGAGGCGTGGCTCAAGGGCGACACGGAAGCGAAACGCACCGTCGAGATTCTTGTCGATCTCGTCAGCTCACCGCTGGCGCTCGTCATCAACACCACGGGAGCGACGATCGTACCTGTCGGCGGCGGTCTTTCCAACGTTGAACCGCTGCTTGAGGGGATCGATCTGGCGGTTCGTAGCCGGATTCTGCGGCAGTTCAAACGGCCGCTCGTCGTGCGCGGCGAGTGTCAGGTCGAGCCCGGCCTGATCGGCGCAGCCCTGCTCGGCCTTGGAGGAGAAAAGGCATGAATGGCATCGGACTTGAGGTTTGCGTCGACGACGCCGACGGGCTTGCCGCGGCGATCGAGGGCGGGGCGGACCGGATCGAACTCTGCGCAGCACTTTCCGTCGGCGGGCTGACGCCGACCGCCGGGTTGATGGCACTCGCCGGGCCGCCACGGGTACCCGTCTATGTCATGGTCCGGCCGCGGCCGGGCGACTTCGTCTTTGGCGCCGCCGATCTCGACATGATGCGCCGCGATATCGATGCGGTGCGCGATGCCGGACTTGCCGGCGTCGTTCTCGGTGCGTCGCTTACCGATGGCCAGCTCGATGCGCCCATGCTCCGAAAACTGACGGGCCATGCCGCAGGCCTCGGCCTCACCTTGCACCGCGCCTTCGACCTGGTGCCAGATTTCAAGGACGCAATCGAACTTGCGGTTGAACTCGGCTTTGAGCGGATCCTGACATCCGGAGGCGCGAGGAGCGCGCCACAGGCCATCGAGAAGCTGGCGGAGCTTGTCGAGCTGGCAGGTGGGCGGCTTTCGATCATGCCTGGTTCCGGCGTGACGCTTGAAACCGTCGATGCGCTGCTTGCCCGACTGCCCGTCACGGAAGTGCATTCATCCTGCTCGATCCGTGAGCCGGCTCATGATCGGCGACTGGTCGAGATGGGCTTCGTGACCGAGGATCGGCGCCGCACGGATGTGGCGACCGTTCAGGCGATGAAAGCGCGGCTTTCGGCGGGGTAGGACGTTCGCGCGTCGGATCTTCGCCACGCTTTCAGTTCACGCTAAAGAAAGGCCCGACGATCACTCCGATCGTCGGGCCTCAATTTTTCGATAGATCGGTGATCAGGCTGCGTAGACCTGGTTGCCGCCAATCCAAGTCGATCCCATGGCGAGTTCTGATGTCAGAAGCACGAAATCCGCATCTGCCCCGGGCAGAACACGGCCCTTGTGCGAGGAGATGCCCATGGCGTCGGCGGGATAGGCCGATGCCATGCGAAGGGCTTCCTCGACCGGTAGGCCGAGCTTTTCGTGCACGAAGCGCACCGACGAGAGCATGTCGATATCGGCGCCGGCAAGCGTGCCGTCGGCGAGCGTCAGACGACCGCCGTGGCGCAGGATCTCGCGGCCATTGAGCTCGAAGCTCGTCATGTCCGTTCCAATCGGCGACATCGCGTCGGTCACCAGGAAGATCTGGCCCGGGCCGGTCTTGGCCCGCAGCGCCACACCCATCGAGGCGGGGTCGACATGGTAGCCGTCGGCGATCAGGCCCGCGTGCAGGGTGCCTGTCGCAAGGGCTGCACCGACGACGCCAGGCTCGCGATGACCGAGACCGCTCATGGCGTTGAACAGATGCGTCACCGTCTTCGCCCCTGCCTTGGCATAGGACACGGCGGTCTCATAGCCGACATCCGTATGGCCGAGGCTGACGATGGCGCCGGCGTCGGCAAGGGCTCGAACCTGCTCTTTGGTCGCATTTTCCGGTGCGACCGTGACCATGAGGGTGCCGAGCGCCCTGGCGCAGTCGAGCATCTCCTTGAGGTCGGCGTCATCCATCGGTCGGATCAGCGCTGGATCGTGCGCGCCCTTTCGTGCGACCGAAAGATGCGGACCTTCCAGATGCAGGCCGAGGAAGCCGGGCACGCCGGCCGCCTTGGCCTGAAGGCCGGCGGCGATCGTTGCCGTGCGGACTTCGCGCGTATCGGTGATCAGCGTCGGCAGAAGTGCGGTCGTACCGAACTTCGCATGGGCCGAACAGATCTGGCGGATGCTTTCCAGCGTCGGCTGCGCGTTGAGAAGCGCCCCGCCGCCGCCGTTGACCTGCAGGTCGATGAAGCCGGGCACCAGCAGCAGGCCGTGGGCATCGACGATCGTGGCACCGGCCGGCAGATCGCCGGCTGCCACGATGGCCTTGACACGACCCGCCTCGATCAAGAGAGCGGCGCCGTCATGCCATTCGATACCATCGAACAGGCGGGCGCCGATGATTGCCTTCTTCTCGGTCATCTCGTCTCCGTTACCTTCTTGAGGCTTGCCGGTGCGTCGGGATTGAGACCGCGCGAGCGCGACCAGGCTTCGACGAAGCCATAGAACGGCAGGATCAGGGTCAGCGCGTCGGTGATCGGGTGTCCCGTCTCGACGAACGGCAGGCGCTTGGCCTTGCCGGCGCGGTTCGACGTCACATGGACCACGGCGCCCTTCTCGGCCATGCCGTCGGCGATCTCGGCGACGGACCCTTCGGCCGCATCGCGCGCCGCAAGCGTCAGCACCGGGAACTTGGCGCCGACAAGCGCCACCGGTCCATGCAGCACTTCGGCGGCCGAATAGGCTTCCGCATGCATGCCCGAAGTTTCCTTGAACTTCAGCGCCGCTTCGCTGGCGATCGCCAGCGCCGGGCCACGGCCAAGCACGTAGAGCGATTCGGCCTCGCCGAGATCGGCGGCGAACTCATGCCAATCCAGCTTCACCGCCTTGGCGAACTGGTTCGGCAGATCGGCCACGGCGCGCTGCAACGCCGCGTCGCCGGTCCATTCGCCGAGAACGGCAAGGCCGGCGACGATGGAGTTGACATAGGACTTGGTTGCAGCAACGGCGATTTCCGGGCCGGCGAGAATGTCGAGCGGATGGGTGCATGCCTTCGAGATCGGTGACGGCAGGGTGTTGGTAAGTGCGATTGATACGGCGCCGGCATCGGTTGCGGCCTGGGCCATCGCGACGATATCCGGGCTCTTGCCCGATTGCGAAATCGCAATTGCCGCCGCGCCACCGAGCTTCAGCTTGGCGCCATAGATCGACGCGAGCGACGGCCCGAGCGAAGCGACCGGTCGACCGGCCTGCAGCTCGATCGCATATTTCAGGAACAGGGCGGCATGGTCCGAAGAACCGCGCGCGATCGTCACCAGGAAAGCCGGGTCCTTGGCGCGCAGCGCTGCGCCGGCCTGCTTCAGGGCCTCGGAAGAATGCTCGAGCAGTCGGGCCGCCGCTTCGGGGATCTCGTCGATTTCTCGGCGCATGTTGGTCTGCATGGTCAATTCCTTTCTTGCGGAGCGACGGTCAGGATTCCGACAGGGTCAGTTCCGCGACAAAATCATAGGCGTCGCCCCGATAGAGCGAGCGGGTGAATTCGACGACGCGTCCCGATGCGAGATAGGAGACGCGTTCGATGGAAAGGCCGGCAGAGCCGACGGCGACGCCGAGCATGGAGGCGTCCGGATCCTTGATGTTGCAGGCGGAGATGCGCTGCACGGCGCGCACCGGCCGGGAACGGGTCTTGTCGAGCGCGGTATAGAGCGACGAGGTGACAGCCTGCGGATCCGGCAGGAATTCGGCCGAGATGCTGGCGCGCTCGATCGCGAGCGGCATGTCGTCAGCGATGCGCAGACGCCCGAGCCTGGCCACCAACGCGTCGGCCGGCAGGCCGAGCGCCATCATCTCATCCGGCGACGGATGATACAGGCCTCGCTCCAGCCAGCGGGCATGAGTGTTGAGACCACGGCGCGCCATGTCCTCGGTAAACGAGGTCAGCCGCGACAGCGATTGCTGCACCTTGGAGACCGGCTTGACGACAAAAGTGCCGGAGCCGTGGCGCCGCACCAGCAAGCCGTCGCGCACGAGATCGTCGACGGCCTTGCGCACGGTCACGCGGCTGATATTGGCGTAATCGGCCAAATCGCGCTCCGGCGGCAGGGCGTCGCCATGATTGAGCTTGCCCGACTGGATCGCGTCTTCCAGCGATTGCCGCAGTTTCAGATAGAGCGGACCGGATCCACCGGCCTGCAGGCCTTCGAGCGGCAGAATGGCAGCGAGATGATCGGTCATGCGCCGACCTCCGAGCGGGAGCCGAAGCGCTGTGCGGCGAGTGCGACGGCGCCGGTGAGCGCGTCGGCCTCGGCTTCGACAAAAAACGGCTGGTGGCGCTCGGCAAGCCAGGGACGATAGAGCGGCGCGAGGCCACCGAGCAGGCAGAGCTTGCGCCCGCCCCGGGCGACCACGACGTCTAGCGCCTCGTCGACCGTGATCGCCGCAGTCTTGAGCAGACGCACGGCGACGGGATCGCCCGCCTGCGCCGCTTCGAAGACACGCGGGGCATAGCGGCCGAACTCACCCGGCTTTGCCAGGCGCGCGAAATCGACGACAGCACTCGGATCGTTCCTGAACTCGGCCATGACGGAATCGGTTATCGGCGACGCCTCATGGATGCCATCGAAGGCAAGCAGGCTTTCCTGCAAAAGCGCATGGCCGATGCGTGCGCCACTGCCATGATCGCCGATCGTGAAGCCCCAGCCGCCGACATAGCTGACGATGTCGGCCTGCCGCAGGATATAGATGCTGCCGGTGCCGAGAATGGCGACGGCGCCGTCCTCGTCGCCGAGCGCGCCCTGCAGGGCAATCAGACCATCCGATTCGATATCGGCTGCGGCAAACGGCAGGCGTCGCTTCACATAATGCACGGCATCGCCGACATTGTGCCCGGCGACGCCGACAATTGCGCGCGCCTCGGCGATACCAGAGGGATCAAGACCGGCTTCTTCAAATGCCGCCCGCGCAGCGTCGCCAATATGGGCGAGCGCCGTTTCAGGATCCGTCAGAATGTTGGCTGCACCAGCCTTGCCGCGGCCGAGAATACGTCCATCCCCCGCAGCCACAGCCGCCCGGCAGCTTGTTCCGCCGCCATCGATTCCTATTAGGTAGTTTGGCATGAGCACCTCCGCCCATAGAGGATACCAAAAAAATACCAATAACCAAGTCCGAATTGGTCTCGATATCCAATTTTGAAATAATGCATTGAATAACAACGGATAATTTCAGAGATTGGTTTTTTTTGACGCCAAAATGTAATTTCTCCTAGACAATTGGTATTTTTTTGGCATTAATTCACCCAGAGGAGACACAACCTATGCCTTCAGTGAAGACCGAAGAGCGTCACGACAACGCCAAAGGCCTGGATGTCATGCATCCGGCGCTGGCGCTTCGGCTGCTCGCATCCGGACAACAGGCGGCAGCAAAGGTCGTGGACGCCGCGATTGAGCAGATTTCCGCTGCTGCGTCCCTGGCTGCAGAAACGCTCGCCTCCGGCAAGCGTCTCGCCTATGCCGGCGCCGGCAGCTCAGGCCTGATGGCCATGGCCGATGCGCTGGAACTTCCCGGCACCTACGGCATCCCCCAGGACCAGATCGTCATTCTGCTTGCAGGCGGCGCCGCCAGTCTCAATGACCTCGCCGGCGGCTACGAAGACGACATGGATCTGGCGCGCGAAGACGTCCGCAAGGCCGGCATCACCGCGGGCGACTGTCTGGTTTCAGTGTCGGCCAGCGGCTCGACACCCTATGCGCTGGCCGCAGCCGACGAAGCGCGCAAGCTCGGCGCAAAAGTCATCGCCGTTGCCAACAATCCGGGCGCAGCTCTTTTCAACGACGCGAATGTCGCCATTCTGCTGCAGACGCCGCCGGAAGTCGTTTCCGGCTCGACGCGCATGGGTGCCGGCACGGCACAGAAGATCGCCTTCAACATGTTCTCGACGCTGGTCGGCATCCATCTCGGCCACGTGCTCGACGGCCACATGGTCAATCTGCGCGCCGACAACATCAAGCTGCACGGCCGCGCCGTTCGCATCGTCACCGACATTACCGGTGTTGGCGCATCCGAGGCCGGCCGGCTGATCAATGCCGCATCCGGCTCGGTCAAGATCGCCATCCTGCTGGCATCGGGCGCGAAGGACGTGGCGGCAGCCGAAGCGGCGCTCAACCAGACCAAGCAGAACCTGCGCCGGGCGATCGATATCGTTTCGGCCTGAGATAAACCTGGGATTCAAACCGCGCCAAAACGGCGCATATAAGAGGGAGAAGCTAAATGACCCGTACGACACTCAAGGGCCTGCTGCTTGCGTCGAGCATTCTCGGCTCGGCCGGCCTGGCCCACGCGGAGGACGTCACGCTGACGATCGAAAGCTGGCGCAACGACGACCTGGCGATCTGGCAAGAAAAGCTGATCCCGGCTTTCGAAGCCAAGAACCCCGGCATCAAGGTCAAGTTCGCCCCGATGGCGCCGACCGAGTACAACGCGGCGCTGAACGCCAAACTCGACGCCGGCTCCGCGGGCGACCTCATCACCTGCCGTCCGTTCGATGTCTCGCTCGAACTCTACAACAAGAAGCACCTTGCCGACCTGACGGCGCTGCCGGGTATGGAAAATTTCTCCCCGGTCGCCAAGTCCGCCTGGACGACAGACGATGGCTCGGCCACCTTCTGCGTGCCGATGGCTTCGGTCATCCACGGCTTCATCTACAACAAGGACGCCTTCGACCAGCTCGGCATCCAGATCCCGACGACGGAAGCCGAATTCTTCGCAGCTCTCGACAAGATCAAGGCCGACGGCAACTACATCCCGATGGCGATGGGCACCAAGGATCTCTGGGAAGCCGCGACCATGGGCTACCAGAACATCGGCCCGACCTACTGGAAGGGTGAAGAAGGCCGCGCTGCGCTGATCAAGGGCGAGCAGAAGCTGACCGATGAACCGTGGGTCGAGCCCTATCGCGTTCTCGCCAAGTGGAAGGACTATCTCGGCGACGGCTTCGAGGCCCAGACCTATCCGGACAGCCAGAACCTGTTCACGCTCGGCCGCGCCGCGATCTATCCGGCCGGCTCGTGGGAAATCGGCCTGTTCAACACCCAGGCCCAGTTCAAGATGGGCGCCTTCCCGCCTCCGGTTAAGAACGCCGGCGACGCTTGCTACATCTCCGACCACAACGACATCGGCGTCGGTCTGAACGCCAAGAGTGCGCACGCCGAGCAAGCCAAGACCTTCCTTACCTGGGTCGCTTCGCCGGAATTCGCCGAGATTTACGCCAATTCGCTGCCGGGCTTCTTCAGCCTCAATTCGACCCCGGTGAAGATGACCGATCCGCTCGCTCAGGAATTCGTTTCCTGGCGCGAAAAGTGCAAGCCGACGATCCGCTCGACCTACCAGATCCTGGCGCGCGGTACGCCGAGCCTCGAGAACGAAACCTGGGTTGAATCGGCCAACGTCATCAACGGCACGGATACGCCTGAGGTTGCGGCCGAAAAGCTGCAGAAGGGTCTCGACGGCTGGTACAAGCCGGCGAAGTAAGCGCAACTGGTTCCCTCCCCTTCGGGGGAGGGTCGGCCCTACAGCGCCGCGCGTCTTGTCGGACGCACAAAGGTCGCTGTAGCACTTTGAATTGCTGAATGTTTTTGTCCTCAAATCGGATAGGATTGAGGAAACATGCAGCAAGGGCCGGGCGGGAGGACATTGCCCAAGGAGGCACTCCCCCAGCCGCAGCGTCCTCGACCTCCCCTTGATGGGGAGGTCCCCGACGCAGTCGTTTGCAAAAGAACGCGATAGCCTTAACCTTCGTCATGAGCCCGGATCGGGGCAGGCGTTATGCGGCAAGACCGGCCGTGTGGCGTCGACGTGCATCATGACGCCCTGGGGAACCGGTCGAACAAGCGGGTACGATCAATGAGCAACGTCACTTCACTGCAAGAGGGACAGCCGACCGTGAGACGGCCGAAACGCTGGCACATCCTCATCTTTCTGCTGCCGGCCCTTCTGGTCTACACGGCGGTGATGATCCTGCCGTTGATCGAGACGCTGCGTCTCTCGCTATACAACACGGTCGACGGCCAGCCGACCTTCGTTGGTCTCGCAAACTTCCAGGTCCTGTTCGGCGAGGAGCGCTGGGCGCACGACTTCTGGAACGCGCTGAAGAACAACGTCATCTTCTTCATCATTCACATGTGCGTGCAGAATCCGATCGGCGTTGCGCTGGCGGCCATGCTGTCCATTCCGAAGCTGCGTTTCGTCACGTTCTACCGCACGGCGATCTTCCTGCCGACGCTGCTTTCCTTCGTTATCGTCGGCTTCATCTGGAAGCTGATCCTGTCGCCGATCTGGGGTGTCGCGCCCTGGATGCTCGATCTCGTCGGCCTCAAGTCGATGTTTGCGCCCTGGCTCGGCAGGCCAGGCTCGGCCCTGATCGCCGTGTCGTTGATCTCGGTCTGGCAATATGTCGGCATCCCGATGATGCTGATCTACGCCGCCCTGCTCAACATTCCCGATGAAGTGATCGAAGCCGCCGAATGCGACGGCGTCACCGGCTGGAGCCAGTTCTGGAAGATCAAGCTGCCGCTGATCCTGCCCGCGATCGGCATCATCTCGATCCTGACCTTCGTCGGCAACTTCAACGCCTTCGACTTGGTCTACACCGTGCAGGGCGCGCTTGCCGGTCCTGATGGCTCGACCGACATTCTCGGCACGCTGCTCTACCGCACCTTCTTCGGCTTCCAGCTGCAGCTGGGCGACCGCTCGATGGGCGCGACGATCGCAACGGTGATGTTCCTGATCATCCTCGCCGGCGTCTCGCTCTACCTCTTCGTCATCCAGCGCCGCATGCGCCGCTATCAGTTCTAAGGGAGGCCGAGATGTCGCAAGCACGCCACTCCATTTTCCGCACCGGCTTCGTCCACATCGCGCTGATCGCCTATACGCTCATCTCGCTGTTTCCGGTGTTCCTGACGATCATCAACTCGTTCAAGGATCGCAACGCGATCTTCCGGGCGCCGTTGACGGTCCCGACGCCCGAGACCTTCAGCCTGATCGGCTACCAGACGGTGCTCGGCCAGGGCGATTTCGCGACCTACTTCCAGAACAGCTTCATCGTCACGGTCGTCGCGATCGCGCTGGTGCTGTTGTTCGGCGCCATGGCCGCGTTCGCGCTGTCGGAATACCGCTTCCGCGGCAATACGCTGATGGGGCTCTATCTCGCGATCGGCATCATGATCCCGATCCGGCTCGGCACCGTCGCCATCCTTCAGGGCATGGTCGCTGCCAACCTCGTCAACACGCTGACGGCGCTGATCCTCGTCTATACCGCACAGGGGCTACCGCTCGCGGTGTTCATCCTGTCGGAGTTCATGCGCACGGTTTCGGATGACCTGAAGAATGCCGGCCGCATCGACGGGCTGTCGGAATACTCGATCTTCTTCCGCCTCGTGCTGCCGCTGATCCGGCCGGCGATGGCAACGGTTGCCGTGTTCACGATGATCCCGATCTGGAACGATCTGTGGTTCCCATTGATCCTGGCGCCGGCAGAAGCAACCAAGACGGTCACGCTCGGCTCGCAGATCTTCATCGGCCAGTTCGTCACCAACTGGAACGCCGTGCTTGCGGCCCTGTCGCTCGCCATCCTTCCGGTTCTCGTCCTCTATGTCATTTTCTCGCGGCAGCTGATCCGCGGCATCACCGCAGGAGCAGTCAAGTGAGTTCAAACAGCAAACCGGTCCGGGTCCTCGTCGCGGGTCTCGGCAATATGGGCCGCAGCCATTCGCTGGCCTATCACAACAATCCCGGCTTCGAGATCGTCGGGCTGGTCAACCGCTCCAAGGTGGAGCTTCCGGAGGAACTGCGCGGCTACGAGATCCATCCTGACTTCAAGACGGCGCTTGAGGAACTGAAACCCGAACTCTGCTCGGTCTGTACCTATTCCGACAGCCATGCCGACTATGCGGTTGCCGCCTTCGAAGCCGGCTGCGACGTGTTCGTGGAGAAGCCGCTGGCAACGACGGTCGCAGACGCCGAACGGGTCGTTGCTGCCGCCAGGAAGCATGGCCGCAAGCTGATCATCGGCTACATCCTGCGCCACCACCCCTCGTGGATCCGGCTGATCGCCGAAGCCCGCAAACTCGGCGGTCCTTACGTCTTCCGCATGAACTTGAACCAGCAGTCGAGCGGTCCGACCTGGGAGACCCACAAGTCGCTGATGCAGACGACCCCGCCGATCGTCGACTGCGGCGTGCATTATGTCGACGTCATGTGCCAGATCACCGACGCCAAGCCGGTGGAGGTGCGCGGCATGGGCCTGCGTCTTTCCGACGAAATCGCTTCGGACATGTACAATTACGGCCACCTGCAGGTGATCTTCGAAGACGGGTCGGCCGGCTGGTACGAGGCCGGCTGGGGTCCGATGATTTCGGAGACCGCCTTCTTCGTGAAGGACGTCATGTCGCCAAAGGGCTCCGTGTCGATCGTCATGGATCCGAATGCCAAGTCGGACGATATCGACACACACACCAAGACCTCGGTCATTCGCGTGCACAATGCGGAAACTGGTCCCAACGGTCGCTTTCTCAAGCCGGACGAGGACCTGACAATGGACGGAGAGCCCGGCCATCAGGAACTCTGCGATCGTGAGCAGGCCTATGTGCTGAAGGCCATTCGCGAAGATATCAATCTCGACCGCCACATGAACGACGCCGTCCAGTCGCTGCGCATCTGCCTTGCGGCTGATGAAAGCGTCCGCACCGGTCAGCCGGTCAAACTTTAAGAGGGGCAATTAGGTGGGATCACTTCAACTCAAATCCATCCGCAAGGCCTACGGAAACCATGAGGTTCTCAAGGGCATCGACCTGGAAGTGAAGGACGGCGAGTTCGTCATCTTCGTGGGTCCTTCCGGCTGCGGCAAGTCGACATTGCTGCGCACCATTGCCGGCCTTGAGGACGCGACCTCCGGCAGCGTCCAGATCGACGGCGTCGAAGTCGGACACGTGGCCCCCGCCAAGCGCGGCATCGCCATGGTATTCCAGTCCTATGCGCTCTATCCGCACCTGACGGTGAAGGACAATATGGGCCTGGGCCTGAAGCAGGCCGGCAAGCCGAAAGCTGAAATCGAGGACAAGGTCGGCAAGGCCGCCAGCATGCTGTCGCTCGACCCCTATCTCGCCCGGCGCCCGGCGGAACTTTCCGGCGGCCAGCGCCAGCGTGTCGCCATCGGCCGCGCCATCGTGCGCGAACCGAAGCTGTTCCTGTTCGACGAGCCCTTGTCGAACCTCGATGCGGCCTTGCGCGTCAACACCCGGCTCGAGATCGCCCGGCTGCATCGCAGCCTGAAGGCCACGATGATCTACGTGACCCATGATCAGGTCGAAGCGATGACGCTGGCCGACAAGATCGTGGTGCTGAACGCCGGCCAGATCGAGCAGATCGGCTCGCCGATGGATCTCTACAACCGGCCGGCCAATGTCTTCGTCGGTGGCTTCATCGGCTCGCCGCAGATGAACTTCGTCGACGGCGCCCGCCTCGGCGATCCCGGCGCCAAGACGATCGGCATCCGGCCGGAACATATCGGTCTGTCGCGCGAGAGTGGCGACTGGAAGGGCAAGGTCATCCACGTCGAGCATCTGGGCGCCGACACGATTGTCTATATCGAGTCCGACCAGGTCGGTCTGATCACCGTTCGGCTGTTTGGCGAACACCGCTACGCGCCTGATGACATTGTCTTTGCGACGCCGATGGTCGGCAGCATGCACCGCTTCGGTGCCGACGACCGCGTCCTCGCCTGAGACGATAATCCGGCGACAAACCCGGATCACACCTTAGTGATATCAAGCCGCCGTGGTGCCGAAAGCACTGCGGCGGCTGATTTTTTTGATCGATTCAACGCGCTGCATCACGGTGTTGCACTGCGGCGCAAATTAACATACATTTGTGTTTGTATATTAGCGTTCCGGTATTTTCCCATCCCGATACTGGTAATTGCTTCCCTTCACTTCCGGACCGCGCAGCCCTGCGATACGCACTGGCTGCGCACGGTCACCGAATATGGACATCGCTATGCGCATGAACCGACCGACACTGGCCGCCGCCTTGGCAACCGTGATTCTCCTTTCCGGCTGCCAGAAAGACGAAGAACAGGCCGCTCCCGCCTTCCCGCCATCGGCCGTCGCTGTCTTCACGACCGCATCCGAGACGCTGCCGATCACCAATGAACTGCCGGGCCGCATCACCGCGACGCGCGTCGCCGAAGTTCGTCCGCGCGTTTCCGGCATCGTCGTCGAACGCGTCTTCCAGCAGGGCTCGAAGGTCAAGGAAGGTGACGTGCTCTACCGCATCGACCCTGCTCCCTTCCAGGTCCAGGTCGAAAAGGCCGAAGCGACCCTGCGCCGCGCCCAGGCCGTGCATCTCCAGGCCGAACAGAAGGCTGCCCGACAGGAAGCTCTGAAGAAGGCAAACGTCGTCGCCGCCCAGCAGTTCGACGATGCAAACGGCCTGCTGGCTGCAGCAAACGCCGACGTCGCCATCGCCCAGGCGGGCTTGGCCGCTGCCAAGCTCGACCTGCAATACGCCAACGTGACCGCCCCGATCAGCGGCCAGATCGGACGCGCTCTCATCACCGAGGGTGCGCTCGTCAGCGCCAACAGCTCGGAAAACCTCGCCACGATCCAGCAACTCGATCCGCTCTATGCCGACTTTACCCAGTCGGCGACCGATCTCATCCGCCTGCGCAAGGCGCTTGAAGCCGGCCAGATGATGAGCGGTGACCAGGAGGCCGAGGTTCAACTGATCCTCGACGACGGCACGCCTTATGAACACAAGGGCAAGCTCCTGTTCTCGGAAGCGGCCGTTGACGCGACGACCGGCCAGGTAACGCTGCGCGGCGAGTTCCCCAATCCCGACGGCGACCTATTGCCGGGCATGTATGTCCGCGTGCTGGTCCAGCAGGGTGTCGAGAAGGACGCGATCACCGTGCCGCAGCAGGCTGTCCAGCGCAACAATGCCGGCCAGTCGCAGGTCTATGTCGTGGCCGCCGACAAGAAGGTCGAGTTCCGCAACGTCACACTTGGACGCACGGTCGGAACCCGCTGGCAGGTGGCCTCGGGGCTGAAGCCCGGCGAAAAGGTCATCGTCGAAGGCTTCCAGAAGATCGGCCCCGGCGCGCCGGTGGAGCCTACCGACTGGGATCCGAATGCAAAGCCGGCGGCCGAAGCAGCCCAGACGACCGCGGCGACCGACGCAAAGCCCGCTGAAGCCACAGAGTGAGTGCTGATTAATGCCTAGTTTTTTCATCGACAGGCCTATTTTTGCCTGGGTGGTGGCGATCTTCATCATGCTCGCCGGCATCATCGCGATACCGCTGTTGCCGGTATCGCAATATCCTGATGTTGCGCCGCCGCAGATCTCCATCAACACGAGCTACCCCGGCGCTTCGTCGCAGGACACCTATCAGAGCGTCACCCGGCTGATCGAAAACGAGCTGAACGGCGTCGAAGGCCTGCTCTATTTCGAATCGACCTCCAGCGCTGCCGGCTCGGTCGACATCAGCGCCACCTTTGCACCCGGTACAGATCCGGGACAGGCGGCCGTCGACATTCAGAACCGCGTTCGCCGCGTCGAACCGCGCCTGCCCGATTCGGTCAAGCGCCAGGGCGTACAGGTCGACGAAGCCGGTTCCGGCTTCCTGATGATCGTCGCGCTCACCTCGACCGACGGCTCTATGGACGCCATCGGTCTCGGCGACTATCTCAGCCGCAACGTGCTGAACGAAGTCCAGCGCGTGCCCGGCGTCGGCCGTGCGCAGCTGTTTGCGACCGAACGCTCGATGCGCATCTGGCTCGATCCGGACAAGATGCTCGGCCTCAACCTGACCGCCGGCGACGTGACGAATGCCATCCAGGCCCAGAACGCCCAGATCGCATCCGGCTCGATCGGCGCACAGCCGAACCCGATCACGCAGCAGATCAGTGCTCCTGTTGTCGTCAAGGGTCAGCTGTCGAGCGCCGAGGAATTCGGAGCGATCGTGCTTCGCGCCAATCCGGACGGCTCCTCCGTTCGTCTGCGCGACGTTGCCCGCGTCGAGATCGGCGGCGAAAGCTACGCGTTTTCGACCCGCCTGAACGGCAAGCCGTCCGCGGCTATCGCCATACAGCTGTCGCCAAGCGGCAACGCGATGTCGACCTCGACGGCGATCAAGGAGCGCATGGACGAACTGTCGAAGTTCTTCCCGGAGGGCCTGGAATATTCGGTTCCCTACGACACCTCGCCGTTCGTTGCCGTTTCCATCGAGAAGGTGCTTTCGACGCTGGTCGAAGCGGTCGCGCTCGTCTTCATCGTGATGTTCCTGTTCCTGCAGAACATCCGCTACACCATCATCCCGACACTCGTCGTGCCGGTCGCTCTTCTGGGCACCTGCGCGGTGATGCTGGCGATGGGCTTCTCGATCAACGTTCTGACCATGTTCGGCATGGTGCTGGCGATCGGCATCCTGGTCGACGATGCGATCATCGTCGTCGAGAACGTCGAACGCATCATGTCCGAAGAGGGGCTGACACCGAAGGACGCCACCCGCAAGGCAATGAAGCAGATCACCGGCGCCGTCATCGGCATCACGCTGGTGCTGGCTTCGGTGTTCATTCCGATGGCCTTCTTCCCGGGCGCCGTCGGCGTGATCTATCGCCAGTTCTCGCTGACCATGGTCGTGTCGATCCTGTTCTCGGCACTGCTCGCGCTGTCGCTGACGCCGGCGCTGTGCGCCAGCTTCCTGAAGCAGGTTCCGAAGGGCCACCACCACGCCAAGCGCGGCTTCTTCGGCTGGTTCAACCGCAGCTTCGACAAGACCTCGCACGGCTATAGCGGCATCGTGAAGCGCCTGGTCCACCGCACCGGTCGCTACATGATCGTCTACATCGCCGTCTTGGCCGGCCTCGGCTGGCTGTTCATGAAGCTGCCGTCGTCGTTCCTTCCGGACGAAGACCAGGGCTTCGTGATCGTCATGATGCAGCTCCCCTCCGAAGCGACGGGCAACCGTACGACCGAGGTGGTGGAACAGGCGGAGAAGATCTTCGGCCAGGAGCCGGCTGTCGAACGCATCATCGCGATCAACGGCTTCTCCTTCTTCGGCACCGGACAGAACGCAGCGCTCGCCTTCGTGACGCTGAAGGACTGGAAGGAACGCGACGCCGACAACGCCGCTCAATCGATCGCCATGCGGGCCACCATGGCCATGAGCCAGATCAAGGATGCGATCAGCTTCGCGCTGTCGCCGCCGGCGATCCAGGGCCTCGGCACCACCGGGGGCTTCTCCTTCCGCCTGCAGGATCGTGGCGGTCTCGGCGAAGCGGCTTTGTCCCAGGCACGCGACCAGCTTCTCGGCCTTGCGGCTCAGAGCAAGATCGTGACCGGGGTTCGCTTCGAAGGCATGCCCGATGCGGCTCAGGTCAGCGTGGCCATCGACCGCGAAAAGGCCAATACCTTCGGCGTGACCTTTGCGGACATCAACTCGACGATCTCGACCAACCTTGGCTCGTCTTATGTCAACGACTTCCCGAATGCCGGCCGCATGCAGCGCGTGACGGTGCAGGCGGACGAGGGTCAGCGCATGCAGACGGCGGATCTGTTGAACCTCAACGTCCGCAACGCCAATGGCGGCATGGTCCCGCTCTCCGCCTTCGCGACGGTGGAGTGGGTCAAGGCCTCGACCCAGACGATCGGCTACAACGGCTACCCGTCGGTACGCATCAGCGGCGAAGCGGCTCCGGGTTACTCCTCCGGTGACGCGATCAACGAAATGCAGCGGCTTGCGGGCGAACTGTCGGCAGGCTTCGGTTACGAATGGACCGGCCAGTCCCTGCAGGAAATCCAGTCGGGTACCCAGGCGCCTCTCTTGATCGCGCTGTCGTGCCTGCTCGTCTTCCTGTGCCTGGCTGCGCTCTATGAGAGCTGGTCGATCCCGGTGGCGGTCATCATGGTGGTTCCGCTCGGCGTCATCGGTTCGGTGCTTGCCGTGACCATGCGCGAGATGCCGAACGACGTGTACTTCAAGGTCGGCCTGATCGCGATCATCGGCCTGTCGGCGAAGAACGCCATCCTGATCATCGAGTTCGCCAAGGAACTGCGTGAACAGGGCAAATCGCTGATCGATGCGACGCTGGAGGCAGCACACTTACGCTTCCGCCCGATCCTGATGACGTCGCTCGCCTTCACGCTCGGCGTTCTGCCGCTGGCGATTGCCACCGGCGCAAGCTCTGGCAGCCAGCGCGCCATCGGTACCGGCGTGATGGGTGGTATGATCTCGGCAACGGTGCTGGCGATCTTCTTCGTTCCGGTGTTCTTCGTGTTCGTCACGAAGCTGTTCGGACGCAAGAAGGTAGAAGCCACACCGGCTGCAGCCGAGACCCCAACACCCGCCGAATAACACTGCTATCGACGGCCCGCCCTCTCGGCGGGCCGTTCTGCAAGGAGGAATGAATGCGCAGAACGAAAGCCGATGCGGAGGCAACCCGGCAGAAGATCCTGAGCGCCGCTGAACGTGTGTTCTACGAAAAGGGTGTTTCAAACACCACGCTTGAGGAAGTGGCCAAGGAAGCGGGCGTGACCCGCGGCGCCATCTACTGGCACTTCGCCAACAAGACCGATCTTTTCCTGGCCCTGCACGATGCCGTGCCGCTGCCCCAGGAAGACATGATCGCCCAGGAAATCGAGGCCGAGGCCGCCGATACGCTGGCAATCGTCGAGGACGCCATGGGCGCCTGGATCGATATCCTGGCCGCCGACGAGCAGCGCCAGCGCATTCTCACCATCATGCTGCGCACCAACTACGACGGCGACATGAGCGAGGTCCTGACCCGCCACAAGGAACTCGACGAACATCATAATGCCCTGCTCGAACTGGCCTTTTCCCGCGCCCTTGCCAAGGGCTACATGCAGGACAGCTGGACGCCCACGTCGGCGACCCGCACGCTTCACTGGATGATGCTTGGGCTTTGCACCCAGTGGCTGCTCTTTGGTCGCCCGTTCGACATCGTCGCCGAAGGGCGTGACGGGCTGAGGCGGCTGTTTTCGAGCTTCCGCACGCCCTCCGCCGCCCGTTCTGCACTATCCACCGTCAGCTGAAGACGACGGTCTTATGGCCGTTGAGCATCACCCGCCGTTCCAGGTGCAGCTTGACGGCACGGGCCAGCACGCGGCTTTCGATGTCACGGCCGCTGGCGACGAAGTCCTCCGCCGTCAGCGCGTGGCTGACACGTTCGGTTTCCTGCTCGATGATCGGCCCCTCGTCGAGATCCGGGGTGACGTAGTGGGCCGTGGCGCCAATCAGCTTGACGCCGCGTTCGTGGGCCTGGTGGTAGGGCCTGGCCCCCTTGAACGACGGCAGGAACGAGTGATGGATGTTGATCGCCTTGCCGTAGAGGCGCTTTGACAGATTGTCCGAAAACACCTGCATGTACCGCGCCAGGATCACCAGATCGGCGCCGGTCTCCTGCGTCAGGCGCAACAGCTTTTCCTCCTGCTCTTCCCTGTTGGTCTTCGATACCGTCCAATGATGAAACGGGATCGCCTCGAGTTCCGCCGTGCGCCGGCTGTCCTCGTGATTGGAAACGATGGCGGCGACCTCGGCGTTCAGCCAGCCGACGCGGATCTGGTAGAGCAGACGCAGGAGCGCATGGTCGAACTTCGACACCAGGATGACGATCTTCGGCTTGCGTGCGGCTTCCGTCAGCGCGGTGCGCATCTGGAACCGGTCGACCGCCGGCCGCAACGCCCGCTCGACGTCGTCCCGCGTCATGCCATCGGGCGCCTGGAAGGCGATGCGCATGAAGAAGCTGTTGGTGTGCCGATCCCAGAACTGGCTGCTCTCGGCGATATTCGCGCCAAGGCCGGCCAGCTCCGTCGTCACTGCGGCAACGATGCCCGGCTTGTCGTCACAGGACAGCACAAGGATGAATGTGTTGGTGGCCATGGTCTCCTCCGATCGGCGGCTCTGCCGGGCGCGCTAGCGCCCTCCCCGATCGCTGCCTAGGGGGAGACGAGGACGACCGCAACCGCTGAGACGGCGGCGGCATGCGCTTTCTATCATCGTGATACGCCGACAGGCAGAAGGCGGCCGTCGTGGCCGCCTTCTGCAAGAATAACCGCAGCTGTCGATGCAAGGTCGCTGATGGAATCCCTCAGGGAAACCTCAGTGCGCCTCGTCCCAGTTCATCGCGGCGCGGGCATCGACCTTGAGCGGTACCCGCATGTCGAGCGCCGGCATCGCGGCATTTTCCATCACCGACACGACGATCGGGATGGTCCGCTCGACGTCGGCATCCTCGACCTCGAAGATCAGTTCGTCGTGCACCTGCAGCAGCATGCGGGCGGAAAGCTTCGCCTCACTCAGCGCCGGCTCGATTTTCACCATGGCACGACGGATGATATCAGCTGCGGACCCCTGGATCGGCGCGTTGATCGAAGCGCGCTCGTTGAAGGCGCGATGCGAGGGGATCGACGAGCGAATGTCGGGGTAATGTGCACGCCGCCCGAAGATCGTTTCGACATAGCCGTGCTCGCGGGCAAAGGCCTTGGTGTTTTCCATGTAGTCGCGAATGCCGGGGAAACGCTCGAAATACTTCTTGATGTAGTCGCTGGCTTCCGAGCGCTCGATCGACAACTGGTTGGCAAGGCCGAAAGCGGAGATACCGTAGATGATGCCGAAGTTGATGGCCTTCGCCCGCCGGCGGATTTCGCTCGGCATGCCCGCGACAGGAACGCCGAACATCTCCGAAGCCGTCATCGCGTGAATGTCGACGCCATCGGCAAAGGCCTGGCGAAGCTGCGGGATGTCGGCGACATGGGCAAGCACGCGCAGTTCGATCTGGCTGTAGTCGGCCGAAACCAGCTTGTGACCTGATGTGGCAATGAAGGCCGTGCGGATCTTGCGGCCTTCGGCGGTGCGCACCGGGATGTTCTGCAGGTTCGGGTCGGACGAGGACAGGCGTCCCGTCGTCGTCGCCGCCAGCGCATAGGAGGTGTGGACGCGTTTGGTTTCCGGATGGACGAAACCCGGCAAGGCGTCCGTATAGGTCGACTTCAACTTGGTCATCTGGCGCCAGTCGACGATCTTGCGCGGCAGTTCGTGGCCCTCCGCCGCGAGATCCTCGAGCACCTGCGCCGAGGTCGACCATTGGCCGGTCTTGGTCTTCGAACCGCCGGGCAGCCCCATCTTGCCGAAGAGGATATCGCCGAGCTGCTTGGGCGAGCCGACGGTAAATGTTTCGCCGGCTAACTTGTAGATCTCGTCTTCGAGCGCCGCTGCCCCTTGCGCCAGTTCGCCGGAGAGGCGCGACAGGATCTGGCGATCGATGGTGATACCGCGCTCTTCCATGTGGGCCAGCACCGGCACGAGCGGGCGCTCCAGCCGCTCATAGACGCGCACCAGCCCCTTGGCCACCAGCCGCGGCTTCAGCACGTGCCAGAGGCGCAGGGTGACTTCGGCATCCTCGGCGGCATAGGCGGTGGCGCGGTCGATATCGACATAATCGAAGGTCACCGACGATTTGCCGCTGCCGGTCATGTCCTTGTAGGCGAGCGGCTTGTGACCGAGCCAGCGCTCCGACAGCGCATCCATCCCGTGCGTGCCGTTGCCGGCATCAACGACGTAGGACATCAGCATGGTGTCGTCGAAGCCCTGGACGGTGATGCCGTGTCGCTTCATGAGGAGGTAGTCGTATTTGAGGTTCTGTGCGACTTTCAACACCGAAGGATCTTCAAGCAGCACCTTCAGCCGGCTGAGCGCCTCGCGCACCGGAATCTGGTTTTCAGCATGGCCGCCGCCGAGAAGATCGCCCACTCCTGTTTTATGGATCAGCGGCACATAGGCGGCGCGGATCACCGTTCCCGAAGGGTCCTTGCCATAGTCAGCAAGCGCCAGCGAGAAGCCGACGAGCTCGGCCTGCATGGCATCGAGCGACGTCGTTTCGGTGTCGAAGGCGACGAGGCCCGCGTCCTTGGCGTCGGCAATCCAGGCGTCGAGCGTCGGCAGATCGCGGATCGCGACATACCGCGAGTGGTCGATGGTAGCGCTGGCGAAAAGGGCTGCGCGCGATTGTGCGAGCGCCTCTGGTGTGGCGTCAGTGGCCTCGCCCGTGGAGGCTACCTGGCTCACGGCCGCAGGCGCGGCCTCGCCGGCACTCGACGACGCCGGGGCAGCCGCAGCCTTGTCGAGATCCGGTCCGCGCGCATCCGCGCCCCACTCGACCGGCACCGCGGCCGGTTCGACCACATCGGCGTCCGTATCGGTGGCGGCGGCCACGCGACGGGTGAGCGTGGTGAATTCCATCGCCTTCAGGAAGGCGACGAGGCGCGGCCCATCCTGCGGTTCGAGATGCAGCTCCTCGAGAGGGACGTCGAGCGGCGTGTCGGTGCGCAGCGTCACCAACTGGCGTGACAGGCGGGCAAGGTCGGCATTGGCGATGATGTTTTCGCGGCGCTTGGCCTGCTTGATTTCGCCCGCACGCGCCAGCAGCGTATCGAGATCGCCGTATTCCTCCAGCAATTGCGCCGCGGTCTTGGGGCCGATGCCGGGGATGCCAGGCACGTTGTCGGTCGAGTCGCCGGTCATCGCCTGAAGATCGATCATCTTTTCCGGCGGCACACCCCATTTCTCGATCACTTCCGGGATCGAGATCTGCTTGTCCTTCATGCTGTCGTACATCGAGACGTTCGGCGTCACGAGTTGCATCAGGTCCTTGTCGGAGGAGATGATGGTGACGCTGGCGCCCGCCTTTTCGGCAAGGCGCGTATAGGTGGCGATCAGGTCATCGGCCTCAAACCCTTCCTTCTCGATGCAAGGCAGGTTGAAGGCGCGCGTGGCGTGGCGGATCAGCCCGAACTGCGGGATCAGATCCTCAGGCGGCGCCGAGCGATTGGCCTTGTAGAGATCGTAGAGTTCGTTTCGGAACGTTTTCGAGGAATAGTCGAAAATGACGGCGAAATGCGTCGGCGTCACGCCGACGGAGGTGTCGCGCGCATCGGTGAGCAACTTCCACAACATGTTGCAGAAACCGGACACCGCATTGACCGGAAGGCCATCGGATTTGCGGTTGAGCGGCGGGATGGCGTGGAACGCCCGGAAGATGAATCCGGAGCCGTCGACGAGGAAGAGGTGATCACCGTTTTTCATGGGCAATGGATAGCGCGGGGTGAGCCAAACGTCCATTGCGGTTTTCTCGTCGAACACTACAATGTCCAGCTGTCACAGAGGAGCAAGCGATGCCGCATGACGTGCAATATGCACTGAGACAGTACCTTGTTCTTTCAGGGTTTGCCGGAGTCTGTTTCGTCATTTCCTGGCTGTTGAGCGATCCGGCATTCCTTGTCGTCATCAAGACCGTCTTTGCGCCGATCTATCTGCTTGCGACGACGGGGCTCGATGCCCATTTCAGACGGGCGGACGCCGCGCCGTGGCCACTGTGGCAGAAGGTCGAATACGCGATCGCTCGGGCCGCACTTTTCGTCGCCTTCATTATCGTCATGTGCATCAGGCCGGATCAATCGGCCCGCGATGTGGCGAAATCAGCGTTGGCGACTGCAATCGCGATCGGCGCCGTGGAGGTCATTTTTGCCTTGCGGAACCGGCGCTCGAAGGGCGCTTGAGCAATGTCCGGCTTTCACAGAAACGTTACGCATTTGTAATGTGCGATTCATTGGCCCAATCCTTGAAAAGCCACATTTGAATCCTCAAATCTTAGTCAACGGCACCGAGTGATGCCGTCTTCTGGTGATTGGCCTGTCCCCCGCCCGCACCAGATGAGGACAAAGGCCTTATCCCCCTCTCCGGGCCTTTGTCCCGTTTTCAGAGAACCGCCACGGCGCCGCCTCCGCGCCGTGGCGGTTTCTCGTTGGTTGGGTCAAGTCCTTGTCAAATCCTTGTGAGATAAGGCTTTCTCAAGTCCATCGCCTGCTTTGTAACTTGTCTTCGCGCCGCTTCGAGCGTACCCATTGGAGCATGGCCTTCAACCGTATGGAATCTGCGACTTACCTGGCCAGCCTGCTGGCCAAAAGCTTCTCGCGTGCACTTCAGGAGCGCGGTCAGAAGCTCGGCTTCGCGCCCGGGCAGTTTCCCGTCCTGTTGGAACTATGGGCCGAGGAGGGTCTGACCCAGAAACAGCTTCTCGACAGGCTCGACATCGAACAGGCGACCATGGCCAACACGCTGGCGAGAATGGAACGCGACGGGCTCATCGTCAGGCGCAAACATCCGCAGGACAAGCGTTCGCAGCAAATCTTCCTGACCGAGAGGGCGAGGGAAATCGAGGCGGCGGCCAAGGAGGCAGCGCTTGCCGCCGATCAGTCGCTGTTATCAGGCCTCAGGCAATTCGAGCGCGAACTCATGCTCGAATACATGCGCATGGCGCTTGCCCATGCCGCGCGTGACGGCGGTGCCGCGTGACAGGCAACACGTCTCCCTAATCGTTCCATCAAAAAATTTGGCTTAAATCCACCCGCATGAGGTTCTAAACAACCTGAGCGGGTTCGTTCGGACACGCCAAAATCGCTGCCGCCCGTCGAACGGCCGCATGATTTCGCTGCTGAAATCGATTCCGATTTGCGGCGTCATGCAGTAGGTTCCGGCAAAACTTGAAGCAAGGATATGCATGATGGCAGATATCACCCCCATTCTCGAGCGCGCAGACGCAAACCTGCCGAAGAGCCTGGACAGGCTTTTCGACCTCGTGCGCATCAAGTCGATCTCGACCGATCCGGCCTTCAAGGCCGATTGCCGCAAGGCCGCCGAATGGCTGGTCGCGGAACTGAACGGCCTCGGCTTCGACGCCTCGATCCGCGACACTCCCGGACATCCGATGGTAGTTGCCCATCACGCCGGCGCCACCGCCGATGCCCCGCATGTGCTGTTCTACGGGCATTACGACGTCCAGCCGGTCGATCCCCTGAACCTGTGGGACACCGATCCGTTCGAACCCGGCGTCAAGGAGCTGGAGCCCGGCCGCAAGGTCATCACCGGCCGAGGCACCGCCGACGACAAGGGCCAGCTCTTGACCTTCGTCGAAGCCGCCCGCGCCTACAAGGAAGTCCACGGTTCGCTGCCCTGCCGCGTCACGATCCTGTTCGAAGGTGAGGAAGAGTCCGGCTCGCCGTCGCTAAAACCTTTCCTCGAAGCCAATGCGGCCGAACTCAAAGCCGACTATGCACTTGTCTGCGATACCAGCATGTGGGACCGGGACACGCCTGCGATCTCGGCGGGCTTGCGCGGGCTCGTCGGCGAGGAAGTCATCATCAAGGCGGCCGACCGCGACCTGCATTCGGGCTATTTCGGTGGTGCTGCCGCCAACCCGATCCGCATCCTGACCGGCATCCTCGCCGGGCTTCATGACGAAAACAGCCGCGTGACGCTCGAAGGCTTCTACGAAGGCGTCGAGGAAACCCCGGCCCAGATCAAGGCTGCATGGGAGACGCTTGGCCAGACCGCGGAAAAATTCCTCGGCGAAATCGGCCTGTCGATCCCGTCTGGTGAAAAGAACCGTTCGGTCCTCGAACTCACCTGGGCCCGCCCGACCGCCGAGATCAACGGCATCACCGGCGGCTACACCGGCGAAGGCTTCAAGACGGTGATTGCCGCGCAGGCTTCCGCCAAGGTCTCCTTCCGCCTGGTCGGCAACCAGAACCCGGAGAAGATCCGCGAAGCTTTCCGCGCCTATGTGCGCTCGAAGGTGCCGGCGGACTGCACGGTCGAATTTCACGCCCATGGCGGTTCGCCGGCAATCCAGCTGCCCTACGATTCGAACCTGCTCAACACGGCAAAGCTCGCCCTTTCCGACGAATGGCCGAAGCCGGCCGTGGTCATCGGCATGGGCGGCTCGATCCCGATCGTCGGCGACTTCCAGAAGATGCTCGGCATGGAATCGCTGCTCGTCGGCTTCGGCCTTTCGGACGACCGCATCCATTCGCCGAACGAGAAATACGAGCTGCAATCCTATCACAAGGGCATTCGTTCCTGGATCCGCATCCTGAACGCGCTTGCCGCCTGATATCGAACGACGTCGTGGCGGGTCAGCCCGCCACGACCATCACCCCGCTTTCGAGATCATCACGACAAAGTCGGCGACAAGCGCTGCAAACACGCCGCTGCCGGTAACCACTACGCCGATGAAGAAGATGCGCGTCGCGTGACCGTAGACCTTTGGCTGCAGCGACCGCAGCTGCAGAAAGTCCCAGAGCGCATGCATCTGCAAAAGGATGCCGATCGCCAACAGGATGACGGCGGGAAGATCGCCCATATTCCATGGCACCGGATTGGCTGCCCACTGGGTGAGAAAGCCCAGCGAAAACGACAGCACCACGCCGACGACCGTCACCGTTCCATTGCGAAAAACCGGCTCGATCGGCTTTTCCTCATCGTTCTGCATCCGCCCGCCTCCGCTTTACCGTGTCGTGTTCGCGATTTCTTGACCAAACACCGGCCCCTGCCGGGGCATCGATCCTTGACCTGCTCGACCTCAGATGCTTCCCTTTTGCAAAACAAATCAGAATGGGAAATTGGATCGTTGGCAAGTGTGAGGACCGAGACGTCGCGTTCCGGACGCGAAACTGTGACGGGCTGGAGCCGCGATCGCGGCTGCTTTCATGAACAGATGCGTCCCGAGATAAAGGCGACGCCGTCGAAAGGGCCTTCGGCCAAGATTGTTGCAGCGATCGCGACACCGGTATGAGCAGGCTGCGCGCGTATTTCTGGCCCGTCGTCGGGCTGGCGGCGATCATCTTTTCGGTGCATGCGCTCTATCACGAGCTGAGCGGCCTCTCGCTGGACGAATTCATCGCCAGCTTCAAGGCGATTTCCCTGAGAAGCTGGCTGCTGGCGATCGGCGCAACGCTGGTCGCCTATGCAGCACTTGCCGGCTACGACAAGCTGGCGCTCGATCACCTCGGCCATCGTATCTCGCTGTGGTTCATCACCGTCTGCTCGTTCACCACCTATGCGCTCTCGCACAATCTTGGCGCCTCCGTCTTTTCGGGCGCTGTCGTGCGCTACCGGGCCTACCGATCGAAAGGGCTGACGCCGGGCGAAGTCGGCGTGCTCGTCGCCTTCTGCTCGTTCACCTTTACGCTCGGCACCCTGATGCTCTCGGCGATCGTGCTTCTGGTCAAACCGGAGATCATCGAGCGGTTCGCCGAGTTCCTGCCGGTCGAAATGTCGCTGACGACGGGCGTGCTGATCCTGGTCGTGATCGCGCTCTATGTGATCGGCAGCCTCGTCGGCCTGCCGTCGATCCGCACACGCTGGTTCCAGCTGCATTATCCCAAGCCCTCGATCGTGCTGCGGCAGCTGGTGATCGCGCCGGTCGAGCTGATCGGTGCCGCCGGGATCATCTATTTCGCCCTGCCGGAAGCCGGCAATCCGGGTTTCATCGTCATTCTCGGGATCTTTCTGGCGTCGTTTTCGGCAGCACTCTTGTCGCACGCGCCGGGCGGACTTGGCGTTCTTGAGCTCGTCTTCATCGCCGCCCTGCCGGAAATGGATCCGGCCGACGTGCTGGCGGCGCTGGCGATCTTCCGGATCCTCTATCTCGTCATCCCGTTCATCATGGCGCTCACCGTAATCCTGGTGTTCGAACGGTCAAGATTCCTTGCGGAGCGGCGCGGACCTATTCAGTAGAGGTCGTCGTCACGGGGCGTTGCAGACGGTCGGAAGGGCCGCCTCCAGCGGTCCCTTCACTTCCTTGAGGCGCGCCGCTTCGATCTGATAGGGCGTGAACGGCGGCACCTGCAGCGAAGGATTGATGATCCGCGTCACGTAGCAGCCGGCGAAGAAGCGTACCCGCGAACGTTTTTCGATCGACTTCACCGCCACCGGAACAGCCGAATAGATGCTGCCGGCGCCGGCCTCGGTCTTCACCTTGCCGAGCTTTATTTCGACCGAAACGGTGCGGTCGTAACCGCGCGTGAAAGTCCTGTAACCGCCAACCGGTTTCGATTCGCCGAAATAACCGTAGGCGCGCGCATATTCCTTGCGATTGATGGCGTTGTAGAGCGAGCGAACGACTGCTGCACCATCCGATCGGTCGTCGATATAGGCGACGTTGTCCTGCGCCAGAGCTTCGGAATTCACGGCAGCGAGCGTCGAAAACACCAGCACGGCGGCGGACGGAAACGTCATGGCACTCCTCCTGATCGGCTTTTGGGGCAGCCAACCGAGCACAACATCAAGGCGAAGCCATAGCAAGATTCGCCAAAATATCGATATCGCGTCAGGTCGACGGCAGGCCCGCCTTGCGGCGGGCAACGACGCGCTCGCGCCAGACGGTGAAGATGCCGGCCGCAACCACGAGCACCGAGCCGGCAACCATGTTGGTGGTCAGCGTCTCACCGAAGAGGCTGACGCCCATGATCGACGCGAAGACCAGCTGCAGATAGGTCAGAGGCTGGACGGCGACCGCGTCCAGCACGTCATAGGCACGGATGAGGAAATAATGGCTCGTGGTTCCCGTGAGGCACAAGAGCAGCATCCAACCCCAATCGGGTGGCGACAGCGTCGTCCAGAAGAATGGGCCGACAAGGCTGATCGCCACGGCGCCGACGATGCCGGTGTAGAAGAAGCTCGTCATCGCCGGATCGTCGCGGCTGACCAGCCGCGTGACGATGACATAGAGGGCAAAGACAAGTGCTGCGGCCAAGGGCAACAGGAATGTGAGTTCGAACGCGCCTTCGGCCGGTTTCAGGATCAGAAGTACGCCGATGAGCCCAACCGAGATTGCCAGCCATCGGCGCCAGCCGACACGCTCGCCCAGAAGCGGCATCGACAGAAGCGCTACGAACAGCGGTGTCGCTGAAAGGATCGCCTGCGAATGCGCCAGCCCAACCATCGTGAAAGAGGTAATGATCATGACGATCTGCAGCGGCAGCAGCAGCCCGCGCAGTACCTGAAGCAATGGCTGTTTCGTCGTCGCCGTCAGCTTGAGCCCTCCCGTTGCGCGGGCGGCCAGCGCCACGGCGAACAGGGCAAAGGCCCAATAGCGGATCATCGCCACGAAGACCGGCGGATAGACACTGCCCAGATGTTTGGAGATGCCGTCCTGGATCGCAAAGATAACGATGGCGAGGAGCGCGTAGATATAGCCGTTTGCCTTGGAGCCCATGAACCGCGCCGATACACCCGCAACACCGACAGGACCAGCAAAATCTGCGTCGCCGTTCAGGTGCTTTCGTTACGAGCGCGGGGGTCCAGACATGAAAAGAGCCCCGCGCGGGAGGAGGTGCACGGGGCTCTCAAACTTGACCGGTGACTGGGAGGAGGAGTGCCACCGATCCGCATCGGGCGCCGCGGGAGGAGGTGCAGCGCTTCGATAAGTGTTACAATAATCATGCGTCGCAATATTTTCAAGGGCGGATTTGTTGCATCGCACAATTTTCACCCAAAATCATGTCCGCAATCTATTACCGGTTGCGTATATGAGTGGCGATTGGCGTTAAAGGTTGCAAACCACAACTGAAGATAGCCGATATGACGGCGCACATCTTCCTAGACATGCGGGCGTTTTTGGTTCCTTAGATGCCATTGCACCTAGGAATTGCAGGCTCTTTCTTGAAGTTATTGCTCCAGGTCCCGACCGCGATCATCGTTCTCCTGATTCTGACGACCTGGCTTGCCAGCCTGCGCCTCGTTGTTGTGCCGCCCGGTTCGTACCGGTTGACCGCGATGACCACACTGGTCTTTCAAGGTCACGGCTACCGCCTGGTCGACAGTCCGCAAGCGATGTGTACCCGCCAGGCCTACCCGGCGCGCGACTGCGATGCGATGGCTACCAACAAGCTGGCAAAGACCGTCCTGCTGCGACTGCCTTTCAGCCAATGGCTTTACGAGTACACCGAACCAGACCGCAGCAAGCAGGCGAAGCTCGTCGGCGAAACACCGCTCAGGAGTTCGATCGAGTAGAGCAACGACGTTCGATCTACCTCCATAACCCTGGCGCAGCCTCCGCCGGAACAAAATCGTGATTTCGAGCGGCTCGCGTTGCAGGTTAGGATTTCACGCGTGAGCGAGAAGGAGAAGATCATGAAGATCATTCTGGTGACTGTGGCCACCGTCGGCCTGTCCGCCTCCGCGGCATTTGCCGAATGCGCCTATCACGCCAAGACCAATGCAGCGGTCGATACGACAACAACCACCGCCAGCATCACGACGGAAAGCCAGCCGACGTCCGAAGAAATTGTGCTCCTGAAAAAGACCGATCGCGTGGTTCAGGACGAAAAGGCCGCCGAATAGGGCCGGCATCGACACAGACACAATGCCGGATCGTGCACGTCGGCGGCAACTGCGGCCAATTCCTCCGCTGTTGATGATGGCGCGTGCGCGTGGCTCCGCGCGATTGATGCTGGCAGGCGTGCGCGAACGAAGCGGCAAAGCCTGGGGCTTCAAATCCGGCAAGCTGTTGAAGACCATGCATATTTTACAATTCGGTTTTTAACCCCCCCTTAAATTGCCGCATTTAAAGTTCACCGCATCGCCATGGCGGGTCGAGCGATCAATTTTTCCCCGCCTTTAGGATTGCGTTCGCTGCTGGGGCGGACGACTGGGCGCCCGCAATGCGGCATGAGGGGTAAATCCAAACGGCATGGCAGCAAGCGGCAAGTCAGGACAACGGATCGAGCCCTCGTTCGGCGGCAACGCCGAAGACGATGACGATTTTCGCATCGAGGCCAGCGATCGCGTGACCGGCGGCAGCCGCAAACCTGCGCGTGGCAAATCGGCTCCTGCGCCCAAGAAGAAGGCTCAGCGCAGCAAGCGCGGCGGAACGCGCCGCGGCTCGGGCGGAGGCGGCGGTTTCATCGGTCTCGTGCGCACGCTGTTTTACTGGTGCATTGTGCTCGGCATCTGGGGCGCGATGGGCGTCGGCGGCCTGGTGCTCTATTACGGCGCGCGCATGCCGAGTGCTGAAAGCTGGTCGATCCCCGAGCGTCCGCCCAACGTCAAGATTCTCTCCGTCAATGGCGACATCATCGCCAATCGCGGCACGACCGGCGGCGAAGCGCTGTCGCTCGAAAACATGTCACCCTATATCCCGCAGGCGGTGATCGCCATCGAAGATCGCCGGTTCTATTCGCATTTCGGCGTCGACCCTCTGGGCCTGGCGCGCGCCATGCTGACGAACGTCACCACCGGCCGAATGGTCCAGGGCGGCTCGACACTGACCCAGCAGCTTGCCAAGAACCTGTTCCTGTCGCCGGAGCGGACCCTGGAACGAAAGGTTCAGGAGGTGCTACTCGCCTTCTGGCTGGAGCAGAAATATTCCAAGGACCAGATCCTGGCGATGTACCTCAATCGGGTGTTCTACGGCTCGAACGCCTACGGCGTTGAGGCGGCGTCGAGGCGCTACTTCAACAAATCGGCGCGCGACGTGAACCTCGGCGAGGCGGCGCTGCTGGCCGGCCTGTTGAAGGCGCCTTCCCGCCTGTCGCCCGCCCGTGACCCGAAGGCCGCGGAAGAGCGCGCCCAGGTCGTGCTCGGCGCCATGCGCGAGGAAGGCTTCGTTACCGACAGCGAGATCAAGACGGCGATGTCGCAGACGCCGACCAAGGCCAAGAGCTATTGGTCGGGTGCCGAACACTATGTCGCCGACATGGTGATGGACCAGCTTCCCGGCATGATCGGCGACGTCAAGGAAGACCTGATCGTCGACACCACCATCGACCTCAATCTGGAAAAGCAGGCGGAGGAGGCGATCAGCGCCACGCTTGCGGGCGACGGCGCCAAGCTCGACGCCTCGCAGGCAGCCCTCGTTTCGATCGACGGCACCGGCGCCATCCGCGCGCTGGTCGGTGGCAAGGACTACGCCGAGAGCCAGTTCGACCGCGCCTCCAAGGCCAAGCGCCAGCCGGGCTCGGCCTTCAAGCCCTTCGTCTACGCGGCAGCGCTTGAGATCGGCCGCACGCCGATGTCGATCCGCAACGACGGCCCGGTCAGAATCGGCAACTGGACGCCCGAGAATTACGACCAGAAATACCGCGGCGAAGTTACGCTCGCCGACGCGCTCGCCAACTCGCTAAACACCATCGCCGCGCAGCTGGTGATGGAGGTCGGCCCACAGAACGTGGTGAAGGTGGCGCATCGCCTGGGGATCGATTCCGAGATGCAAGCCAACGCCTCGATCGCGCTCGGCACCTCGGAAGTGAGCCTGGTCGAACTGACCTCGGCCTATGCCCCGTTCATGAACGGTGGCTTCAAGGCGACGCCGCATGTCATTCGCCGGATTTCGAAGGCCGATGGCACGGTGCTTTACGAAAACACCTACGACAACCCGCCGCGCGTGCTCGATCCGGCCATCGTCAGCGAAATGAACCAGATGATGGTGCGGGTGCTGACCAACGGCACCGGCAAGAAGGCGCGTCTGAAGGGCTGGGAGGCGGCCGGCAAGACCGGTACCACTCAATCCTTCCGCGATGCGCTTTTTGTCGGCTACACCTCGAACCTCACCACCGGCGTCTGGTTCGGCAATGACGACGGCAAGTCGATGAAGAAGGTCACCGGCGGCGGCCTTCCGGCCAAGGCCTGGCACGACTTCATGGTGGCCGCACATGATGGCCTTTCGCCCTCGCCGCTGTTCGGCACAACCGGGGTGCAGCCGGTCTTCGATGACGGAGGTGCGCCTGCCGCGGCGGGCGACATGCTTTCCGGCGACCCGAACGCGTTTCCTGAGCCGCCTGTAGGCGTCGACGGCTCGGCCGCCGTGCAGCAGACCCGGCCTTTGCCTGAGGGCAGTGGCGGCATGGTGCCGCCGGCAGACGTCGGCGAGACCACCGGCGCCACCAAGCGCACGACGCTTTTCGATATCCTGACGGGCGGCTGAGGCGGCGCAAACGGCGCCGTCCTGGCAGTTTGCAGCCGCCCCTGCCGCGGGTCGAGCATCTATTGTAGGCCGCACGCCAATCGCAGGCTTGCTTTTGCCCCCAATCGCCCCGCAGAATGCCTTGCAGTCCGAAACGCCGGTCCTTATATACGCCGCATCGGCGCAGCCACCGCTGCGAAGAAATCCAAAGACCATCCCGTTAGGGACTGTCTCACGAATGCCTGACCGGGTTCCGACAGTCCGCTGCAAGGAGAGAACGACATGGCTAAAGTTATTGGTATTGACTTGGGAACGACCAACTCCTGCGTCGCCGTCATGGACGGAAAAGATGCGAAGGTCATCGAAAATGCCGAGGGTGCGCGCACGACCCCCTCGATGGTGGCGTTCAGCGAAGACGGCGAACGTCTCGTTGGCCAGCCGGCAAAGCGCCAGGCCGTCACCAACCCGGAAAACACGCTTTTTGCGATCAAGCGCCTGATCGGCCGGACCTTCCAGGATCCGACCACGCAAAAAGACAAGGACATGGTTCCTTACAAGATCACCAAGGCTGACAATGGCGACGCCTGGGTCGAAGCGCATGGCAAGGATTACTCGCCGTCGCAGATCTCCGCCATGATCCTTCAGAAAATGAAGGAAACCGCCGAATCCTACCTCGGTGAAAAGGTCGAAAAGGCCGTCATCACCGTTCCGGCCTACTTCAACGACGCCCAGCGCCAGGCAACCAAGGATGCCGGCAAGATCGCGGGCCTCGAAGTGCTGCGCATCATTAACGAGCCGACCGCTGCCGCGCTCGCCTATGGCCTCGACAAGAAGGACGGCAAGACGATCGCTGTCTACGACCTTGGCGGCGGCACCTTCGATATCTCGGTTCTCGAAATCGGCGATGGCGTCTTCGAAGTGAAGTCGACAAACGGCGACACCTTCCTCGGCGGCGAAGACTTCGACATGCGTCTCGTCCAGTATCTCGCCGGCGAGTTCAAGAAGGAACAGGGCATCGACCTGAAGAACGACAAGCTCGCTCTTCAGCGCCTCAAGGAAGCGGCCGAAAAGGCCAAGATCGAGCTGTCTTCGTCGCAGCAGACCGAAATCAACCTGCCGTTCATCACGGCGGATGCCTCCGGTCCGAAGCACCTGACCATGAAGCTGACCCGCGCCAAGTTCGAAGCGCTTGTCGACGACCTGATCCAGCGCACCGTTGCTCCGTGCAAGGCCGCGCTGAAGGATGCCGGCGTTTCGGCTGCCGAGATCGACGAAGTCGTTCTCGTCGGTGGCATGAGCCGCATGCCGAAGGTCCAGGAAACCGTAAAGCAGCTGTTCGGCAAGGAGCCGCACAAGGGCGTGAACCCGGATGAAGTCGTGGCCATGGGTGCTGCGATCCAGGCCGGCGTTCTGCAGGGCGACGTCAAGGACGTTCTGCTGCTCGACGTGACCCCGCTGTCGCTCGGCATCGAAACGCTCGGTGGCGTCTTCACCCGCCTGATCGAACGCAACACGACGATCCCGACCAAGAAGTCGCAGACCTTCTCGACCGCCGACGACAACCAGTCGGCCGTGACGATCCGCGTCTCCCAGGGCGAACGTGAAATGGCAGCCGACAACAAGCTGCTCGGCCAGTTCGACCTCGTCGGCATTCCGCCGGCACCGCGCGGCATGCCGCAGATCGAAGTGACCTTCGACATCGACGCCAACGGCATCGTGCAGGTATCGGCCAAGGACAAGGGTACGGGCAAGGAACACCAGATCCGCATCCAGGCATCCGGTGGCCTGTCCGACGCAGACATCGAGAAGATGGTCAAGGACGCCGAAGCCAATGCCGAAACCGACAAGAAGCGCCGCGAAGGCGTGGAAGCGAAGAACCAGGCAGAAAGCCTGATCCATTCTTCGGAAAAGTCGCTGAAGGACTACGGCGACAAGGTTTCGGAAACCGACCGCAACGCGATCTCCGACGCCATTGCCGCGCTGAAGACCGCCGTCGAGGCTTCCGAGCCGGACGCCGAAGACATCAAGGCCAAGACCAACACGCTGATGGAAGTCTCCATGAAGCTTGGTCAGGCGATCTACGAGGCCCAGCAGACGGACGCCGCCCATGCGGATGCCGCCGCTGACGCCGCGCGCGACGGCGATGTCGTCGACGCGGACTATGAAGAAGTCAACGACGAAGACGATCGCAAGCGGTCGGCCTAAGTCGCCCTCTCCTAGAGACGGAAAAGCCCGGGGCGACCCGGGCTTTTTTGTTGCCTTTTTACCCCTCAGGCGCCTGCGCCAGACAGCCTCTGAAGGACGTCGGGCCCGTGAGGCCCGCGCCGCTGAAACCGCCGCTACAGAGCATCCCTGGGGGCAGGAGTGCCACCCAAAGCGGGTCTACCGGGCGCGAGACCGGCAGAAACGTCATTTTTCCGACAAAAAACCGCATCCGCGGCCCGATGGGCTATGGTATCGCGCTTCAAGGTTTACTAAATCCTGTGGCAAGGTAACCAGGCAGCCGCCGGGCCCCCGCGCTGGCACGCCTTGTCAACAGGACAATCTTTGAAGAATGAAACGTGATCTTTACGAAACGCTTGGCGTTGCCAAGAACGCGGATGAGAAGGAGCTGAAGAGCGCCTTCCGCAAACTGGCGATGCAGTATCATCCGGACAAGAACCCCGGCGACGCCGCCTCGGAAAAGACCTTCAAGGAAATCAACCAAGCCTACGAGACGCTCAAGGACCCGCAGAAGCGCGCGGCCTATGATCGTTACGGCCACGCAGCCTTCGAGCAGGGCGGCATGGGCAACGGCTTTGGCGGTAGCGCCGGTGGCGCAGGCGGTTTCTCCGACATCTTCGAAGACATCTTCGGCGAGATGATGGGTGGCGGGCGCCAGCGGCGTTCATCGGGTGGCCGCGAGCGCGGCGCCGATCTGCGCTACAACATGGAAATCTCGCTGGAAGAGGCCTATTCCGGCAAGACCGCGCAGATCCGGGTGCCGACCTCGATCACCTGCGACGTCTGCACCGGGTCCGGTGCCAAGCCTGGCACCAGCCCGAAGACCTGCGGAACCTGTCAAGGCTCGGGCCGCGTACGCGCCGCCCAGGGATTCTTCTCGATCGAGCGCACTTGCCCGACCTGCGGCGGCCGCGGCCAGACGATCACCGATCCCTGCACCAAGTGCCACGGCCAGGGCCGCGTCACCGAGGAGCGCACGCTCTCCGTCAACATTCCGGCCGGCATCGAAGACGGCACTCGCATTCGCCTCTCCGGCGAAGGGGAAGCGGGCCTGCGCGGTGGACCAGCGGGCGATCTCTACATCTTCCTCTCGGTCAAGCCGCACGAGTTCTACCAGCGCGATGGCGCCGATCTCTATTGCAGCGTGCCGATCTCGATGACGACGGCGGCGCTTGGCGGCAAGTTCGACGTCACCACGCTCGACGGCACCAAGTCGCGCGTGACCGTGCCGGAAGGCACCCAGGCCGGCAAGCAGTTCCGCCTGAAGGGCAAGGGCATGCCGGTGCTACGTTCCAGCCAGACCGGCGATCTCTACATCCAGATGCAGATCGAGACGCCGCAGAAGCTGACCAAGCGTCAGCGCGAGCTGCTACAGGAATTCGAGCAGATCTCGTCGAAGGACAACAATCCGGAATCCGCCGGCTTCTTCGCCCGGATGAAGGATTTCTTCGACACGCTGAGCGACTGACGCTCAGCGGTTGCCCCTACTGCATGTTTCCTTAGATCCTATCCGATCTAAGGATAAAAACATGCAGCAATTCAAAGTGCTACAGCGACCTTTGCGCGTCCAATAAGACGCGCGGCGCTGTAGGATCACGTCATGGCCGCAAGCTGCCACAGCCCGGCCATGACGACCGCGGCTCCCGCGACGCGGGACAGCATCCGGCCGCCGGGCACCACCTTTTCGGCGAGCACGAAAATCGCGATCACCGCGATCCACAGGACGTTCATCACGCCGCCGATGAACAGGAGCGCCATCAGCGCCCAGCAGCAGCCGACACAATAAAGGCCGTGAAGAAGACCGAACTGGTAGGCGCCGCCGGCATCGCGGCGAAAGCCGCCATGGCTCTGGATGAACATGAGCGGCGCCTGGCACTGCCTTAGGCAGGCGTCCTTCAACGCCGTCCATTGAAACAGTCCGACCGAAATCAGGATGATGCCGCTGAGAATACGGCTGCCGCTCGCCAGCATCGGCGTCAGCAGCAGAGCAGACTCCAGCAGCCATTGCCCGAGCGTCGCCAGAGCCGCAAACAGGACCCAGGCGGTGAGATAGCCGCCGGCAAAAAAGCCGGTCGCGGCAAACGGCCTGTCGTCGAGCGCCGCCTGCCGCCCGACACGGGCAAAGAGCAGGATCATCGGCGTTGCCGAAGGCGTCATCATGCCGACCATCATCACCGCCCACATGACAAAGGCATAGGCGAAGGTCGACACACTCCAGGGACGGAAGGCGACGTCGGCCATCGACGCCATGGCACCCGGCGACATGTCCATGGCCATGCCCTCGTCTGTGCCCATCGCCATGTCGCCGCTCATGCCATCGCCAGAGGCCGGCACGTGCGCCATGGCCTCCATGCCGACTGCCAGCCAGAGAATATAGAGCCAGGTAATTCCGGTCAGGGCCAACAGCGAGACCACGACGATGAGCCGGTCGCGCCTTAAAAGCGTTTCGAGCGCAGTGTCGGCCATGGGCGTCAGTGAACCACGCCGCTTTCAGACAGATGCATGCTGGCGAAATGGGCGTGCGAATCCGGAATGGACAGCGTCAGCGGCCCCTTCGTGTCGGCCCACCCGCGTCCAACCTCGCAGACGTCGTATTCGAAGCCCTGCGGCAGGTTGATGCGTGCCTGATGCGGGTTTCCGGTCACGGGGTTCAAGATCGGCTCGCCACGCGCCACGATCCACCCGGGCACATTCAGCCGTGCTGTCCGCGCGCCGACATCGACGTCGAAGTCGATCTCGGCAAAGACCGGGTCGTGAAAGGTTTCGAAGGTGGTGGCGAACACCTGGAAGAAGGTTGCTCCCGGCTCGGTATCCTGGCCGCTCATGATGCGCAGCAGCGACTCGCGCTGGGCCGGCGTGGCACGGATGTCGACGATCGGCACGACCTCACCCCTGCCCTCATGAATTGCACCGGGCCAAGCCGCAATGATCCCGCATCTCAAGCCGTCGAGGCGCGTGTCGCCGTGATGGCCCGTCTCGATCTCAAATCCACCGACGGCGCAGCAATTGCCGTGGGTCGGCAGCGCATTGAACTGGCAGGGGCAGCCATAGGCGCAATTGCAATGAATGAATTCTCGACCCTTGATCGTCCAATTGACACTCGTCATCGTCTCCTCCCGGATCTGATCGGTGTGGGATCTGCTTCATTCCGCTCGACTGTTCGACGACTTATTAGGTTTCAAGAATATACTCTCCTCCGGGCGCCCTGCCAACGCCGCCCGCGGCGTGCCGTCGATGACGAACAGGACTTTGCCGCCACGCGCGATCGAACGCGCGCGGCGGCAACAGACAGGTGAGTATCAGAGCGTGGCCATGCCACCATCGATGATCAGTTCGGCGCCCACCGTGAAGGCGGCCTCGTCTGAGGCGAGGAAGACAATTGCCTTGGCAATCTCGCTTGCATCGCCGAAGCGGCCGAGCGGGATCTGCGCGGCGATCGATGCGACGATCTCCTTGTTTTCGGCAGGCGTGGCACCGTGTCCGTCATGCAGTGGCGTCTTGATCGGGCCGGGGCTGACCGCATTGACGCGAATGCCGCGGCCGATCAGTTCGCCCGAAAGCGTCTTGGCAAGCGACAGGAGCGCCGCCTTGCTGAGCGCGTAGACGCTGGAGGTCGGCATGCCGATATGGGCGTTGATCGAGGTGTTGAGCACGATCGAGGCGGGGTTGGAGAAGATCGGCAGCAGCGCCTGGATCAGGAAGAACGGGCCCTTGACGTTGATCGCGAGCGACTGGTCGAAGCTGGCTTCGTCCCATTTTTCGATCGGCTGAAGCTTGGCGATGCCGGCGTTGACGAAGAGGATGTCAAGATGGCCGAAGGCGGCCTTGACTTGCTCGGCAACCGCCGCCTGTCCGGCGGCGTTGCCGGCATCGGCCTGGATGATGACGGCGCCTTCGCCGAGTATCTTGCGTGCTTCGGCAATGTTCTTCGGATTGGTGCCGGTAACGGCGACCCGGGCACCCTCGGCGATGAACTGGCGCGCCGTTTCGAGGCCGATGCCGCTGGTGCCGCCGGTGATGAGCGCGGTCTTGTTGTGCAAACGTGGCATGATGGAATTCCTTCTTTTGGGTTGGCCTGGCTGTTGGGTTGGCTTGGGACCGGTCTTCTTTCCATCGACCGCCGTCCTTCGTTGCCAATAGATATGGCCGAAGATTGCCGTTCGGATTAGTCTGCCAATGATGGAACTCGAATTCGGAAATGCCGAACGATGCTGAAGATCGAAGGAATTGCTGCCTTTGTCGCAGTTGCGGAAGCCGGCTCGATCAGCGAGGCGGCGCGCCGGCTGCGGCTGTCGAAATCCGTGATCAGCGAACGGGTCTCGGACCTGGAACGCCACCTGAACGCAACGCTGTTGCATCGCACGACGCGCAAGCTGACTCTCACCGAAGATGGCATCGCCTTTCGCGAGCGCGCGGTGCGGATCGTCAGCGAGGTGCAGGCCGCCGCCAGCGATCTGGCGGAGCGCCGCGGGACGCTGACCGGACCATTGCGGATCGCCGCCCCGGTCAGTTTCGGGCATCTGCATCTCGGGCCTGCCCTTTACCCCTTTCTGGCGGCACATCCCGAGGTCGAATTGACGCTCGATCTCGACGATCGCCGGGTCGATGTCGCCTCGGAGGGTTATGACGCCATCGTGCGCCACGGGATCATCGCCGATTCACGGCTGGTCGTGTGGAAGCTTGCCAAAAGCAGGCGCCTGCTGGTCGCCTCGCCCGACTATCTCGATCGCAACGGCACGCCGGCCTCGCTTGCGGAACTCAACGATCACCGCGGTATCTTCTACACCAATCGCGGCGCTTCCGACTGGCGGTTCGAGGGGCCGACCGGTTCGACCGTTATCCGCGCCCGCATGGCGCTGCGCATCAACAACGGCGACATGATCCACGATGCTGCCGTCGCCGGGCTCGGCATCGCGCTGCTGCCGACATTCATCTGCGGTCCTGCGGTGCGCGACGGTCGGCTTCGCGAGATCGATGTCGGTTTTCGCCCAGAGCCGGAATTCATCTACATGGCCCATCCGGAGGGCCGACGGCCGTCGGCCAAGCTCCGGGCAATTACCGATCATCTGAAGAAGACCTTTGGCGATCCTCCGCACTGGGACCCGTGAACCGCTGCGCGGCTGTGGGCGCGACCGTTCATGCGCAACCCCCATTCGCTACATCTTGATGGGCGCCGCCCAAGTCGCGATCACGACCGGGCCGGATATCCCGGACGAGCCTTGCAACCGAAAGTCGGACGCCTGTTCCCTGAACTGGATCGTCTCATGACGCTCAGTCCCACCGCCAATGCGGAGGCTCTCTCCCCAACCGCGAGCCCCGCCCCCGGCATTGCAGCCGGAGGCGGACAGGGTCACAGGAACAGATCGACTGCGAAGTAGGTGAGCGCCGAAATCGCAGCAGCGGCCGGCATCGTCACGAACCAGGCGATGACAATGTTGCCGGCAAGGCCCCAGCGCACCGCCGAGACACGCTTGGCGGCACCCACGCCGATGATCGCGCCGGTGATCGTGTGGGTGGTCGACACCGGAATGCCGAGCCAGGTGGCGGCAAACAGCGTGATGGCGCCGCCGGTTTCCGCGCAGAAGCCCTGCATCGGATTGAGCTTGGTGATCTTCGAGCCCATGGTGTGCACGATGCGCCAGCCGCCCAACAGCGTGCCGAGCGCGATCGCCGCCTGGCAGGTGATCACCACCCAGAACGGCACATAGAACTCGGAGCCGAGATAGCCCTGCGAGAACAAGAGCACGGCGATGATGCCCATGGTCTTTTGCGCATCGTTGCCGCCGTGGCCGAGCGAATAGAGCGACGCCGAGACGAACTGCATCACCCGAAAGGTACGGTCGACAGCAAAAGGCGTCCGGCGCACGAACAGCCAGGAAACGATGAGGATCAGGAGCAGCGCCAGGAAGAAGCCGATCATCGGCGACATCACGATGGCGCCGACCGTCTTCAAGAGACCGGTCCAGACGATGGCATCGCCGCCAGTGCGGGCTAGGCCGGCACCGACGAGGCCGCCGATCAGCGCATGCGACGAACTCGACGGAATGCCGAAGATCCAGGTCGCGATGTTCCAGACGATCGCCCCCATCAGGGCCGAGAAGATCACCAGCGGCGTAACGATGCCGGGATCGATGATGCCGCGTCCGAGCGTCTCGGCCACATGCAGGCCGAAAAACAGGAAGGCGATGAAATTGAAGAACGCCGCCCACATGACCGCATATTGCGGCCGGAGCACCCGGGTCGAAACGATGGTTGCGATCGAGTTGGCGGCGTCATGCAGCCCGTTGAGAAAGTCGAAGAACAGGGCGATTGCAATGAGGGCGACGAGCAACGGCAGGGCGAGCGTCGCGTCCATCAGACGTTCTCGATCACGATGCCGCTGATCTCGTTGGCGACGTCCTCGAAGCGGTCGACGACCTTCTCGAGCTCGCCGTAGATCTCGCTACCGATAATGTAGGCCATGGCATTGTTGGCACCGTAGCGGCGGAAAAGATCCTTCAGGCCCTGGTCGTGCAGCTCGTCGGACCGGCCTTCGATGCGCGTGACCTCTTCGGCGATGGCGATGAGCCGGCCGTGGTTGACGCCGATGCGATTGAGCAGCGGAATGGCCTCGGCGATCAGGTGCGCCGCCTGGACGACGATGACGCCCATTTCCTTCATGCCCGGATCGAAGGTCTTCTGCTCGTAGAGCCGGATGGTCTTGACCGTCTTGTGCATCATGTCGATGGCATCGTCCATCGACTGGATGAGATCCTTGATGTCGCCACGATCGAACGGCGTGATGAAGGAGCGACGAACGGCCAGAAGCACTTCGCGGGTGACACCGTCTGCCTCGTCTTCAAGCGCGACGATCCGGTCGCAGTGCTTTTCGAGATCGTCGCCGCCGGCGAGGAGCTTGTCGAGCGCTTCGGCGGCACCGACGACGGTACGCGAATGTTGCGCGAAGAGATCGAAAAAGCTGTCTTCGCGGGGAAGGAGTTTGCGGAACCAAGCCAGCATCACAAATATATCCGTTCGTGGATTGTCATGCGGCTGTCATATTGTACGCAAGCGATCAAGAAAAGCGCTGAACGACTGGGATTATAAGGCTTTCCCCGCCGTTATCGCGCAATTTTGCCTGGAAATGACTCAGGTCACCTTTCGTCTTGCCTTAAAGCCCGCTTTCGTCCTACTGCATAGCTCCTTAAATCGGCATCGATTTATGGAGCTATGCAGCAAGTGTTGCAGCGTCCTTTGCACGTCCTGTTCGACGCGTGGCGCTGCGACTGGCGCCGACGTCGAATCCGGACCCGAAATGCCACAAAAGGTCTTTCTCAATCGCCTGAAGCTGAGCGAGTTCCGCAATTATGCGGCGCTGTCGCTGGCGCTCGACCAGAGGCACGTCGTGCTGACCGGCGAGAACGGCGCCGGCAAGACCAATCTGATGGAAGCGGTGTCGTTTCTGTCGCCAGGCCGTGGCCTCAGGCGTGCGGCCTATGCCGATGTCGCTCGCGTCGGCGCAAGCGACGGCTTCTCGGTCTTTGCCGAAGTCGTGGGCATGGAAGGCCCGGTCGAGATCGGTACCGGCACGGCCGGCACCAGTGAGGGGCAATCACGACGCCTGCGGCTGAACGGCACGACAGCGAGTACGGTCGATGAGCTGACCGACCATCTGCGCGTGCTGTGGCTGACGCCGGCCATGGACGGGCTCTTCACCGGCCCGTCGGCCGATCGCCGCCGTTTCCTCGATCGGCTGGTGCTTTCGCTCGATCCGGAGCATGGGAAGCGCGCCAGCGAATTCGACCGTGCCATGCGTAGCCGCAATCGGCTCCTCAGCGACTTTCGTCCCGACCCGGCCTGGTTGACTGCCATCGAGCGGGAAATGGCGGGGCTCGGCGTGTCGATGGCGCTCGCACGGCAGGAGATGCTGGGTCTGCTGACGGCGCTCGTCGAGAGAAACACCGGCGACAGCGTCTTTCCATCTGCGCGCCTGGCGCTGGCGGGCTTCCTCGACGACGAGAGCCACAAGCCAGCCTTCGACCTCGAAGAACAATATCTCACCATGCTGCGCGAGGGCCGGGCGCGCGACGCGGCCGCCGGCCGGACACTGGACGGACCGCACCGCACCGACCTCCTGATTCGCCACCGCGAAAAGGACATGGAAGCCGAGCGCTGCTCGACCGGCGAGCAAAAGGCGCTGCTCGTCGGCCTGGTTCTTGCCCATGCGCGCCTCGTCGGCGACATGACCGGTCACGCTCCTATCCTGCTGCTCGACGAGATCGCCGCGCATCTCGACATGGGCCGCCGCGCCGCCCTATTCGATCTCGTCGACGGACTTGGCGGCCAGGCCTTCATGACCGGGACGGACCGTGCGATGTTCGACGCGCTCGGCGATCGCGGCCGGTTCCTGACGGTGGAGCACGGAAGCGTATCGGGATGATGGAGCCGATCATGGAAAGTGTCCGCTCATGACTAGTACAAGCCTCGAATCATCGGAAATTGCCCGCTACGCGCGCCACATCATGCTGCCCGAACTCGGCGGTGGGGGGCAACAGAAACTCAAGGCGGCGCGCGTTCTCGTCATTGGCGCCGGCGGCCTCGGCGCTCCTGTTCTTCAATATCTCGCCGCCGCCGGCATCGGCACGCTGGGCATCGTCGACGATGACGTGGTGTCGCTGTCGAACCTGCAGCGGCAGGTGATCCACCGCACGGCCGATATTGGCCAGACAAAGGTCGAGAGCGCCTCGGCAGCGATCGGCGCGCTCAATCCGCATGTGGTGGTCGAGAGGCATCCCCTTCGTCTGGCAGCCGACAACGCCGAGGCGCTGTTGCGCCAATATGATCTGGTGATCGACGGCTCGGACAATTTCGACACGCGCTATCTCGCCGCCGATACGGCAGCAACCGTCGGCATACCGCTCGTCACCGGTGCAGTCGGCCGCTTCGACGGTTCGCTTACAGTGCTGATGCCTTATCGCTCGGGCGCGGATGGCGAACCGAACCCGTCCTACCGCGATCTCTTTCCCGAAGCGCCGCCGCCGGGCGTCGTGCCCTCCTGTGCCGAGGCCGGCATCATCGGCGCGCTCACCGGCGTCATCGGAACATTGCAGGCTATGGAAGCCATCAAGGTGATCGCCGGGATCGGCGAGCCACTCGTCGGTCGGCTGTTGATGTATGACGCTCTCTCGGCGCAATTCAGCACCATCCGCTATCGCCGGCGCAAGGACAGGAGCGCAGACTGATGCAGATCATCAGGATCGACGCTGCCTTCGATCGCTACAAGGAATTGCTGGCCCTGATCCTTGACGCCTTTGCCTATATGGACGGGCGGATTGATCCGCCATCCTCGGCCCATGCGCTAACGATTGAGGGGCTGAGCGAGAAGGCTTCGGCAGAAATTGGCTTCGTCGCCGTCGACGGCTCAGTGCTTGCCGGCTGCATCTTCTGCAAGCCGGAGACCGACTGCCTCTATATCGGCAAGCTTGCGGTTTCCGCGACCTGCCGGGGAAAAGGCGTCGGCCGACTGTTGCTTGCAAGCGCCGAAGCAGCGGCACGCGACCGCCACTTGGCCGCTCTGAGGCTGCTGACACGGATCGAACTCACCGAAAACCACAGGACGTTTTCGGCCTGGGGCTTCGTCGAAACCGACAGAACCGCTCACCCGGGCTTTACCCGGCCTACCTCGATCGAGATGCGCAAGACGCTTTGATCAGTCGCGAATCAATCGCGACCCGGCAGCACCCGATCCGGCGGCCGGTGACCGTCGAAGAAGGTGCGGATATTGATCACCACCTTGTCGCCCATGTCGATGCGACCCTCGAGCGTCGCCGAACTCATATGCGGCAACAGCACGACCTTGCCCTCGCCGGCGAGCTTGATGAGCTTGGGGTTGACCACGGGTTCATTCTCGAAAACGTCGAGCCCCGCACCGGCGATCTTGCCTTCGCGCAGGCACTTGATCAGCGCCGTCTCGTCGATGATGCCGCCGCGGGCGGTGTTGACGATATAGCTTTCCGGGCGCATCAGCGCGAGCCGACGGGCCGAAAGCAGGTGATAGGTCGCCGGCGTCGAGGGGCAATTGACCGAGACGATATCGACGCGGGCAAGCATCTGGTCGAGGCTGTCCCAATAGGTCGCCTCCAGCATCTCCTCGGTCTCGGCCTTGACCCTGTGACGGTTGTGATAGTGGATCGACAGGCCAAAGGCCTTGGCACGGCGCGCGACCGCGGTGCCGATGCGGCCCATGCCGACGATGCCGATGCGCTTGCCGGCAATGCGCCGGCCGAGCATCCAGGTCGGAGACCAGCCGGCCCATTCGCCCTTGCGATCGGTCAGGATCTGCGCACCCTCGGCGAGCCGGCGCGGCACGGCGAGAATGAGCGCCATCGCCATGTCGGCGGTGTCCTCGGTCAAAACGTTCGGGGTGTTGGTGACGGTAATGCCCTTGCGTGCGGCCGCGTCGACATCGATGTTGTCGACGCCGTTGGAGAAACTGGCGATCAGTTTCAGTTGCGGGCCGGCCTGCTCGATCAACGCCGCATCGATGCGGTCGGTCACCGTCGGCACGAGCACGTCGGCGCGCTTCACCGCCGCCACAAGCTCTGGTTGGCTGCGCGGCGTATCATCGATGTTCAGTTCGGCGTCGAAGAGCTCACGCATTCTGGTTTCGACGATGTCCGGCAGTTTCCGGGTGATGTAGACCTTGGGCTTCTTCTTGCTTGTCATTGCTGCGATGGGCCTTGTTGACGGGTCCTTAACCAAGTTGGGCGATACTTTCTCCCTGTAGCCGCAATTTCTACCAGACCCGGTCGGGAAGACAAACAAAACTCGCTGCGTCGTCCCCGCGATTTACGCCCCGGCCAAGAGCCCTGGGTGAACTGCGCCTGCAAGTTGCCACGGAAAATGAGCTTCGTCATGCGTCACGTCATTTCCAAACTCTCGTTAGCGTTGATCGCCGCCTGCATCGGCGCGGTCATCACGACGTCGGGTGCCCATGCCCAGGCCGCAAAGGGGGCCAGCGGATTGCCGCTGCCGCGTTTCGTCAGCCTGAAGGCCAAGAGCGTCAACCTGCGCATCGGCCCGAGCGTCGACTACGCGGTGGCGTTCCGCTACCTCAGGCCCGGCGTACCGGTGGAAATCATCCAGGAATACGATAACTGGCGCCGTATCCGCGACGCCGACGGCACGGAAGGCTGGGTGAACCAGGCCCTTCTGTCGGGCGACCGCACGGCCGTCACCGCGCCATGGATGCGCGGCAAGGGCGAAGGCGTCTTCGTCAACCTGCGCCGCGAGCCGCAGAGCACGGCAGGGATCGTTGCGCGCATGGAGCCCGGCGTGGTCATCCGTGTGGGTGAATGCAATGGCGACTGGTGCCACATCGAAACCCAGGGCGTCGAAGGCTGGATCGTCCAGAGCGAGATCTGGGGCGCCTATCCGGGCGAAGCCTTCAAATAAAGGCTACGCCCGCTCTGACATAGGTCATATTTGGTGCGCGGCGCTGCAGCTCGCCTCAGGCGAGCTCGGCCTGCTTGGCGGCAGCGGCAAGCGATACCATCGGCCTCGGGCCGATCTGGCCGATGACGATACCGGCTGCGAGATTGCCGAGCTTGCTGCAATCCTCGAGCGACCGACCGGTCGTATATCCGTGGAGAAAGCCCGCAGCATAGAGATCACCGGCGCCTGTCGTATCGACCACCTGCGCGAGCGGCGTCGCGCCGACGCGGACACGTTCGGTGCCGCGCACGACGACGGAGCCTTCTTCACTCAGCGTGACGGCCGCAAGCTTGCAGTCCTTCGAGAGCTTTTCCAGCGCCAGATCGAAGTCCTCGGTCTCGTAGAGTGCGAGCGCTTCCTGTTTGTTGGCAAAGACGATGTCGACGGTGCCGGAGCGCATCAGCTCCAGAAACTCGTCGCGATAGCGGTGGACGCAGAAACTGTCCGACAGGGTCATTGCGGTTTCGCGGCCGTTTTCATGGGCGATCTTGGCGGCCTCGCGGATTGCATCCTTGGCACGCGGCGGATCCCACAGGTAGCCCTCGAAATAGGTGACCTTGGCCTCAGCGACGACATCGGCCTCCACGTCCTCCGGACCGAGCTCGACGCAGGCGCCGAGATAGGTGTTCATCGAGCGCTCGCCGTCCTCGGTCACGAAGATCATCGAGCGGGCGGTCGGCGGCACCGTTTCGAGCGGCTTGGTCTGGAAATAGACGCCCTGGGCGCGAATGTCGTGCGCAAAGATCTCGCCAAGCTGGTCGTTGGTCGTCTTGCCAAAATAGGCGGCACGTCCGCCAAGGCTGGCAACGCCGGCCGCCGTGTTGCCGGCGCTGCCGCCGGAAGCTTCGACGGCGGGGCCCATGCGCGAGTACAACAGCTCCGCGCGGTCGGCATCGATGAGGTTCATTGCGCCCTTGATGATGCCGTTTTCACTCAGAAAGCCGTCATCGCAGCGCGCAATGATATCCACGATCGCATTGCCGATCGTCAGCACGTCGTATTTTGTCATGAACTCCGTCCAGTTTCCCTAATGGCCGGTGTTCGTTAATAGCGGTTTTCCAGCCATTTGGAAGACAAAACACGCGTGGCTGCGATCATTCCGCTGGTAATGCGCTTGCCTCATAGGCGGCGGCGAACTCGGCGCTCGGCGGGATCGGCTTGATGACGTCGATCAGAACGCCATTGGGATCGGCGGTGATGAAGTGGCGCTGGCCGAAATCTTCGTCGCAGATCGCCTTCAGGATCGGCAGACCTGCTGCCTGGCAATCGGCATAGACTGCGTCGGGATCCTCGACTTCGAAGTTGAGGAGCAGGCCACTGACCGGCGCGCGGGCACGCTCCGGGATGGTTTCATGGCGATAGTCGAGGACGGCGAGCGTCACCGTCTCGGATTCCGTCGACTGCAGATGCATGTACCAGTCGCTGGTGAACAGCGCCTGGAAGCGAAAGTTGTCGATGTAGAATGCCGCGGTTGCTGCAACGTCTGATGTCATGATCACAGGATAGTAGCTCGTCGATTTCATGGGGGCTTTCCCTCGCGCTCGCATCATCATACAGTCTGCATGTATTTTTGAATTAACATACAGGCTGAATGTATGCAAATAAAATCCTCGCGCCGCTCCAATCGCGAGCGCTCCGACACGACGCGCGCCGCGATCCTCGATGCTGCCCACGGTCTCTTCGTCGCGAGGGGATATGCAGAAACGTCGACGCCGGACATCGTGGCTGCCGCCGGCATGACGCGCGGTGCGCTCTACCACCACTTCGAAGACAAGAGGGCACTGTTTCGCGCCGTCGCCGAGCGGGAATCCAGTGCCGTGGCGGCGAGGATCGAGGAAGCGACATTCGACCGCCTGACGCCGCGCGAGGCGCTGATAACAGGCGCGCGCGCCTTCTTCGACGCCATGGCGGAGCCGGGCAGAATCCGCATTCTACTGCTCGACGGCCCGGCCGTGCTCGGCACACGGGAAATGGCGACGATCGACGCGGCCAACGCCCAGAGAACGCTGGAAGAGGGCCTGGCGGAGGCGATGGCGCCGCAGGTCCACGATCAGGCCGCCTTGACGGCAATGGCGACGCTGCTGTCAGCCGCCTTCGACCGCGCCGTGCTGGAGATTGCCGAAGGCGCGCCGACAGAGGTCTACGTCGACGCCATCGGCCATCTGATCGACCGACTGATCTCCGCATGAGTCAGTCTCGGGCCGACAGCGCAGACAGATATAAGACGCGCGTCAGCCGGCGACCGGAAGAACTTGTTGCGGCAACTCGACCAGCGGCGCCGGGATATCGCAGGTCTTTTCCGGTGCCTTGCAGATATCGGCAATGACGCAGCGCTCGCATTCCGGCTTGCGCGCCTTGCAGCAATAGCGGCCATGCAGGATCAGCCAGTGATGCGCATGGTAGAGATATTCGTTGGGAATGATGCGCGAGAGCTTCGCCTCGACCTCATCAGGGGTCTTGCCCGGTGCCAGACAGAGGCGGTTGGCGATGCGAAGGATATGGGTGTCGACGGCGATCGTCGCTTGGCCGAAGGCCATCGACAGCACGACGTTGGCGGTCTTTCGCCCGACGCCCGGCAGCGTTACCAGCTCCTCCCGCGTGCGCGGGACTTCGCCGCCGAAATCGGTGATCAGCTTTTCGCTGAGCGCGATGACGTTCCTGGCCTTGTTGCGGAAAAGGCCGATGGTCTTGATGTAGTCGCGGACCTTCTCCTCGCCGAGGGCCAGCATTTTTTTCGGCGTGTCGGCAACGGCGAAAAGTGCCCGGGTTGCCCGGTTGACGCCGGCATCAGTCGCCTGCGCCGACAGGGCGACGGCAACCACCAGGGTAAAGGGATTGACGTGCTCCAGTTCCCCCTTCGGCTCCGGCCGCTGGATCGAGAAGCGTCGGAAGATCTCGGAGATTTCCTCGCGACTGTAGACGCCTGAGGTACGCGGGGCGCGGCGGCCCGTCGCTGGCTTCGTTTTCGCGGGCTCGCCCGGCAATTTCGGCTTCACGTTTTTCATGATGCATCTATAGTCAATGGTCATGACTGATGGCAACGATCAGACGCTTGACGGCGAAGAGCCGGTGTTCAGCGCCGAACTGACCCCCTATCGCTCCCTGGGCTTTAAGGGGTTCAAGGTGTTTTTCCTGATCGCCGGGCTGCTCAGCCTGGTACATGCGGTCGTGTTCATGGTGATCGGCGCCTGGCCGATCGTGTTCTTCTTCGGGCTGGATTTCGCGCTGCTGTTCGGTGCTTTCTGGCTGAACTACCGCTCGGCGCGTAGCCGTGAAGAAGTCAGCGTCTCGCGAACCGACGTGTCGGTGCGCAAGTTCACGCCGTCGGGCCGGATGATCGAACACCGCTTCAATCCGTTCTGGGCGCGCTTCAACATCGCACGGCATCAGGAGATCGGCATCGTCTCGATGAGCATCAGCGGCGGCGGCCACAGGACCGATGTCGGTTCCTTCCTCAACCGCGACGACCGCGAAACCTTCGCCACGGCGTTTTCCGGGGCGCTTGCCACCGTGCGCCGCCGCTGACGCTAGGGCCAATCAAGTTTCGGGTGGCAACGACGCTGGCGGCATGGTTACCTGTGTCACGACAGGAGATGACCGATGAACATTGCGACAACCCTCCCCACCGACATCACGCCTGATGGCACCGATTACGACACGGTGAGAAATGTGATCGAGATGCTCACCGAAGAGTATCGCGAGCAGCCTTCGCTTGAAGCGATCGCGAAGCGTCTGAAGCAGTCGCCGACGCAACTGCAGAAGGTCTTTACCCGCTGGGCCGGGCTGTCGCCGAAGGCGTTCCTGCAGGCGGTCACGCTCGACCATGCCAAGCGCTTGCTGCGCCAGGAAGACATGCCACTCTTGGAGACCAGCATCGAGATCGGGCTTTCCGGCCCGAGCCGGCTGCACGACCTCTTCGTCACCCATGAGGCGATGTCGCCGGGCGAATGGAAGGCGCGCGGCGCGGGCCTCACCATCCGCTACGGCTACCACCCCTCCCCCTTCGGCACGGCGCTGGTGATGATCACCGATCGAGGTCTTGCCGGCCTTGCCTTCGCCGATGGCGGCGGCGAGCACGAGAGTTTCGAGGATATGGCGCATCGCTGGCCGAACGCCACCTATGTCGAGGACAGCGCGGCCACGGCGCGTTATGCGGCGCGCATTTTCGATCCTGAACGCTGGTGCGCCGGAGAGCCCTTGCGCATCTTCCTGATCGGCTCCGATTTTCAGATCCGGGTCTGGCAGGCGCTCTTGAAGATCCCGCTCGGCCGCGCCACGACCTATTCGACCATCGCCGGCGAGATCGGCCAGCCGACCGCCTCACGCGCCGTCGGGGCAGCCGTCGGCCGTAACCCGATCTCGTTCGTCGTTCCCTGTCACCGGGCGCTCGGCAAGAGCGGCGATCTCACGGGCTATCACTGGGGGCTGACGCGCAAGCGCGCAATCCTCGGATGGGAAGCCGGCAAGGCCTGAGAACGAAAAAAGGGGCGACCGGCGCCCCTTTTGTTTGCTCTGCAGTTTGCCTTAATGGGCAGCCGACATATCGCCGAGCACTTCCTTGGAAGCGACCGTCGAATTGGCGTTGAGCTTGTAGACCATCGGCACACCGGTCGCGAGATTGAGCTTCAGGATCTCTTCCTTCGTCAACCGGTCGAGAACCATGACGAGCGAGCGCAGCGAGTTGCCATGCGCGGCAACGAGAACCTTCTCGCCGGCCAGCACGCGCGGCAGGATATCCGTCAGGTAGTAGGGCCATACGCGGGCGCCGGTGTCGCGCAGGCTTTCGCCGCCCGGCGGCGAAATGTCGTAGGAACGGCGCCAGATATGCACCTGCTCTTCGCCCCACTTCTCGCGGGCATCATCCTTGTTGAGGCCGGAGAGGTCACCATAGTCGCGCTCATTCAGCGCCTGATCGCGGATGGTTTCGAGTGACGGCTGGCCGACGGCGTCGAGCACGAACTGGCAGGTGCGCTGGGCGCGGATCAGCGACGAGGTGAAGGCGATGTCGAACTTGATGCCGTAGTCGGCGAGCGCCTTGCCGCCAGCCTTGGCTTCTTCGACGCCAAGCTCGGTCAGGTCAGGATCGCGCCAGCCGGTGAACAGGTTCTTCAGGTTCCAGTCGCTCTGGCCATGCCGGACAAGGACGAGGGTGCCGCTCATATGATTTCCCCTTGAGACGATAGAGATGGTGTCAGTTGAGCCCGAGAACATCGAGCATGGAGTAGAAGCCGGGTTTCTGGTCGCGTGCCCAGAGTGCTGCGGTAATGGCGCCCCGCGCGAAGATGGAACGGTCGGTGGCGCTGTGGGACAGCGTCACCTGTTCGCCTTCTCCGGCGAGAATGACCGAGTGTTCGCCGATCACCGAGCCGCCGCGCAGCGTCGCAAAACCGATCGTGCCTTGCGGGCGGGCGCCGGTGTGGCCGTCACGGACGCGCACGGAATTTTCAGACAGCGCAATGCTGCGCCCCCTCGCCGCCGCTTCGCCAAGGAGCAGTGCCGTGCCGGAGGGGGCATCCACCTTGTGCTTATGGTGCATTTCGAGGATTTCGATGTCCCAGGCAGCAGGCCCGAGAGCACGCGCCGCCTTCTCCGTCAGCACGCCGAGAAGATTGACGCCGAGACTCATATTGCCCGACTTGACGATGCGGGCATGACGCGCGGCAGCGCGGATCTTCGCGTCGTCATCCGCCCCGCAGCCGGTGGTGCCGATCACATGCACGATGCGTGCCTGTGCGGCGAGGCCGGCAAATTCGACGGTGCCGGCCGGCGACGTGAAATCGAGCACGCCTTCGGCTTCGACAAAAGCTTCGAGCGGCTTGTCGGTGATCGCGATGCCGATCGGTCCGAGCCCGGCGAGTTCGCCCGCGTCACGGCCGACGAAGGGTGAGCCTGGACGTTCGACGGCCGCATGCAGGCGGACGCCGTCCATGCCGTGAACCATACGGATCAGCGTCTGGCCCATGCGACCGGCCGCGCCGACGACCACAAGCTTCATGTCCGTCGTGCTCATCGGCGATATTCCTTCCAGCTCATGTTTAGATTTCGGCGTCGGCCGACGCCTCTGGGGCCTTGCCCTGGAGATTGTGCAGGCGAGCGTAGAGACCGTCCTGGCGGCGCGCAAGATCCTCGTGCGTGCCTTCCTCGACGACGAGACCGTCCTTCATGACGATGATCTTGTCGGCATTGACGACCGTGGACAGACGGTGGGCGATGACGATGACCGTGCGTCCGTGCATCGCCTCGTCGAGCGCCTTCTGCACCGCGGCCTCCGACTCGGTGTCGAGCGCCGAGGTTGCCTCGTCGAGCAGCAGGATCGGTGCATTGCGCACCAACGCGCGGGCGATCGACAGACGCTGCCTCTGGCCACCGGACATCGTGACCCCGTTTTCGCCAACCGGGGTGTCGTAACCCTGCGGCTGGGTGAGGATGAAGTCATGCGCATAGGCCAGACGCGCGGCTTCCTCGATTTCCGCATCGGTCGCGTCCGGGCGGCCATAGCGGATGTTGTCGCGGATAGAGCCTTCGAAAAGATAGGGCTGCTGCGAGACATAGGCGATGCCATTGCGCAGCGACTGCTTGGTGACGTCGGCGATGTCCTGCCCGTCGATCAGAATCTGGCCGGAGGCCGGATCGTAGAACCGCGGAACAAGGCTGATGACCGTCGACTTTCCGGCCCCGGACGGGCCGACAAGCGCAGTGGTCTTGCCGCCTTCGGCGACAAAGCTGACGCCCTTCAGAATCTCGTCGCCATTGGCGTAGCGGAAGCGCACATCGCGCAGCTCGACGTTTGCACCGTGGAACTCGAGCTGCTTTGCATCCGGCTTGTCACGCTGATGCGGCACCGTGTCGAGGATTTCGTAGACCATGCGGGCGTTGACCGCGGCACGTTCCAGCGAAACCTGCAGGCGCGCCAGGCGTCGGGCCGGGTCATAGGCCATCAACAGAGCGACGACGAAGGCGAAGAAGGCTCCCGGCGGTACGCCGGCATAAATCGCGCGGAACGCGGAATAGGCAAGCACGCAGGAAATCGCGAGACCCGCAAAGGTTTCGGTCATCGGCGCGGTGCGTTCGCTCAAGCGCGCAATCCGGTTGGCCCGGTTTTCGGCCCGCTCGATGATCGCTTCGACCTTGCCGCGCAGTTCGCGCTCCATCGTGAATGCCTTGACGATGGAAATGCCCTGGATCGTCTCCTGCATGGCACCGAGGACACGGCTGTTGACCTCGATGGATTCACGCGTCGCCGAGCGCAAGCGCCTGGAAACGTAGCGCAGGCCCAGCAGCAACGGCGGCGCTGCCACGAAGACGATGATCGACAGCAGCCAATCCTTGGCGAACATCACGCCGACGAGCCCGATCAGGGTCAGGAGATCACGGGCGATCGAAGTGACGGTCAGATTGAGCACGTCCCGAATGCCGCTGACATTCTGGCTGATCTGGGCAGCGAGCTGCGCCGAGCGTGTCTCGTTGAAGTAACCGACGCTCAGTGCCATCAGATGCGCATAGAGCCGGCGCTGGTAGCGCGCGACGATATTGTTGCCGATCTTCGACAAGGCGACCGCCTGGCCGTAGGTGGCAAAGCCGCGCAACACGAACGCGCCAAAGATCGAACCGCACACCAGCAGCACGATACCCGCATTTCTGTTGGCAAAAGCCTCGTTGATCACGGTCTCCATGATCGAGGCGGTAAAGCCGGTCGTCACGGCGACGACAGCCAGGCACGCAATGGCAAAGACGTAGCCGCGGATATGATCGCGACCGTTTTCTGCGATGACCCGCTTCAAGATTCCGCTGATCGTGTCAGAATCGACAGCGTGCTGTTTTCTATCTCTGGCGCTCAAAAAGCCTGTCTTCCCTGAGCCTGCGCGGTAAGTCGGACGCCGACACTACCTTTCTCGGGCTCTATAGTGCTTTGATGTCGCTTTGGCGAGTCTTTGCGCACGCCGCCGCCATCAGCTTCGCCAGCGGCGTCCCTCCGTTGCAACACCGAAGTCTCTCGGCGTGCGCGCGAAAGCTGCCAAACCCGACAGTGCCGCCATCGGATGAATGACCGCGAAGGTCGGGATGGTCTTCATCAGCGCGGAATGCGGCGCCTTGTCTTCGAAGGCGGCCCGGAATTCCGGTTTTTGCAGCGCCGGCAGGATCTTTTGCGAAATGCCACCGGCCAGAAACACACCGCCGCGCGCCATGAAAATCAGCGCCATGTCGCCGGCCACGCGACCGAGATAGGTCGAAAACAGCGATATACTCTCGACCGCGGCGGGGTTGTTGTCGGCAAGTGCTGCTGTGGTGACCTCGGCCGGATCGTTCAGGACCGGTTCTTCGCCATTGGCGGCGCAAACGGCCCGATAAAGATTCATGATGCCGCGACCGCAGAGGATCTGCTCGCCGGCCATGCGCCCCTCGATCGGCTCCAGGAAAGGCCAGATCTGGAAGTCGCGCTCGGTTCGCGGGCCGATATCGACATGACCGCCTTCGCCGGGCACCGGAAACCAGGTGTGCTGCGCGAAGACCAGGCCGCCGACACCGAGTCCGGTACCCGGACCGAGAACGACGCGGGAGGTCAGCGGGCGAACGCTGCCGCCACCGATCTTCACCAGATCTTCGGCAGCCGGGGCGGCGACGGCCAGCGCCTGCGCCTCGAAATCGTTGATGATCAGGACGTCCTCAAGGCCGAGGCCCGACAGCATGTCCTTGGGGCGTAACACCCAGCCGGCATTGGTCAGCGGAATCTCGTCGCCCTTGATCGGGCCGGCGACGGCGAGGATCGCCGACCGCGGCTGGACCGAGGTCTTGTCGAGGATGCTCTTCTGCAACGCTTCCTCGATCGTCTCGAAATCGCCGGTCTTGATCGGCGGCAGCTGCTTCGGCTCGGCAAAGGCATCGAGCAGCAAAGCGAAGCGGGCATTGGTGCCGCCGATGTCGCCGATCAGGATCGGAAAGGAAAAACTGTTGTCACTCGCACCGGGCATCACACTGTCCATCCTGATCGTCGCCGTGAGGTTTCGAATTCTCTACAGCGCCGCGCGTCAAATATGACGCGCAAAGGACGCTGTAGCACTTAAACTTGCTGCATGAATCCTTAGATCGAATCCGATTTAAGGATTCATGCAGTATCAGTTGTGGTTGAAGTCGATCAACTGCTCCGCCGTTGCGCGATTGAGCGCCATCGGAATATCGTAGACGATCGCAAGCCGCATCAACGCCTTGACGTCAACATCGTGCGGCATCGCCGTCAGCGGATCGACGAAGAAGATCAGAAGCTGGATATCGCCGGTGGCGATCATCGCGCCGATCTGCTGGTCGCCGCCGAGCGGACCGCTTTTCAGGCGCGTGATATCGAGGCTGGGACAAACATCGAGAACGCGGCCGCCAGTCGTGCCCGTGGCAACGATCTTCCATTGCGCGAAGACCGCTTCGTTTGCCTTGGTAAACGCGGCGAGATCATCCTTCTTCTGATCGTGAGCGATCAGGGCAACGCATTTCCGATCCGCCATGCCGTATCCCCGCCAGCAAATTTAAATCGATTTGATGGCCGTATACATGAGCCCGGCAAGATTGAAAAGGCGCAAGCCGAGACGGCTACTGCAGCGTCGGGCGCGCCAGGGGAACGGGAATGTCGGCTGGCGGCAAATCGGCTGCGGCATTGCCGATCACCTGCTCGATGCCCTGTTCGGCAGGCACTGGCGACGCAGCGCGATAGGCCATGCCGAAGGTCGCATCCTGCTCGGTGGCCGGGGCCGGTCCGTTCAGCACCAGGGTGCAGGCCTTCGGCAGATCGGCCATGGTCGTCAACCGGGGCTTCACCGGCTTTTCGCCCGGCTTCTTCTTCGGCTTTGCCCATGGTTCATCTGTAAACCACCAGGCCAGCGATTTGTCGCAGCCATCGCCGGCCGGGACGGCCGCCTGGTCCTTGCAGGTCTTCGAGCCTGCCGGGCATTTGATGCGGATGTGGAAATGGTAGTCGTGGCCATAGATCGGCCGGACCTTGCCGAGCGCAGAACGGTCACCGTTCCAGGTGTCGCAGAGCTTCTTCTTGATCGCCGGATTGACGAAGACCCGTTCGACCTGCGGGTAACTGGCGGCCAGCATGATCAGCCGGGCATGCGCCGGCGTCCAGATCGATGGGTCGACGGTCAGAAACTTGTTCTTCTGCAGCATCGACGTTGCGGAGATGTCTTCCCGCTCCCGGCCCGTCAGCGTCCTCTGCGGCATCGGCGTCAGCCAGATATCGGCATCGAGACCGATCTGGTGCGAGGCGTGGCCGGAGATCATCGGTCCGCCACGCGGCTGCGAGATATCGCCGAGAAGCAGACCCGGCCAGCCGACCTTTTCGGCGGCATCATGGGAGAATTGTTCGATCAGTGCGATCATCTGGGGATGGCCCCAGCGCCGGTTGCGCGACAGCCGCATCGCCTGCCAGGTGGGACCATCCGTCGGGATCGCGACGCCGCCGGCAAGGCAGCCCTTCGCATAGAAGCCATAGGACGAAGGCGCCATCTGAGCCGGCAGCGTCTTGGCGCCGAAAAGCGTCTTTGCCGGCGTGTCGTCGGCCCTGGCAGCATCGGCGATCAAGAAACTCGTTCCGAGCAACAGCGCCAGAAGCGCCGAGCCGCAACGTTGAAGTGGAGCAACCATGTCATTTCGTCCCGTTCATGTCCCGCAGACCCCGACGCCGACGCGCCGTGTCCGATGAACCCCCATCCTAAGGCGCGGTCTTTGCCTCAGCCTTGTGAATCACCGGGATGTGACGCAAAAATTTCGCCTGATTTGCGGCGGTGCCTGTCAATTGCCCCGATTTCGCCTATGCTTTCAAAAAAGAACATTGGAATATAGGGGTACCGGCTGGATGCCAAACTTCTGCAGGACCGTGAAACCTGGCCTCGCGGCCTCGCTTCTGACAGCAGCGCTTCTTCTCCTTCCCCCTGCATCGAATGCCGAAGAACAGCCCGTCTGGCGCAATGGTACGTCGTCGATCGGTGAGCCAAAACATAAGGATGGCTTCGCCCGCTTCGACTACGTCAATCCGGACGCACCGAAAGGCGGCGAGCTGCGGCTCTCGGAAAACGGCACGTTTGACACGTTCAACCCCATCCTCGCCAAGGGCGAAGCGGCGACCGGCGTTTCGTCCCTGGTCTTCGATACGCTGTTGAAAACCGCCGAGGATGAAATCACCACCGCATACGGCCTGCTTGCCGAGGGCGTCTCCTATCCCGACGATATCTCGTCTGCCACTTTTCGCCTGCGTGCGGAGGCCAAGTGGGCCGACGGAACGCCGGTGACCCCGGAGGATGTCATCTTCTCCCTCAACATGGCGAAGGAGCACAATCCACTCCAGTCCAACTATTACCGCCACGTGGTTTCAGCGGAAAAGACCGGCGAGCGCGATATCACCTTCCGCTTTGACGAGAAGAACAACCACGAACTGCCGAACATTCTCGGCCAGTTCCCGATCGTTCCGAAGCACTGGTGGGAGGGGCAGGACGCCAAGGGCAACAAGCGCGATATCTCCCGCACAACGCTGGAACCGGTGATGGGCTCCGGCCCCTACAAGATCGCCTCTTTCCAGGCGGGTGGCTCGATCCGCTTCGAGCTCAGGGACGACTATTGGGGCAAGAACCTCAACGTCAATGTCGGACAATACAATTTCAGCACGATCACCTATGCCTTCTTTAGCGACAGAAACGTGGAATTCGAGGCTTTTCGCGCCGGCAACGTCGATTTCTACCGAGACAGCAGCGCGAGCCATTGGGCGACCGCCTACGACTTTCCGGCCATGAAGGACGGCCGTGTGATCCGCGAGGAGATCGAGAATCCGCTGCGCGCAACCGGGGTCATGCAGGCGCTGGTGCCGAACATGCGCCGCGAGAAGTTTAGGGATCAGCGGGTGCGCGAGGCGCTGAACTACGCCTTCGACTTCGAGGATCTCAACCGCAATCTCGCCTACAACGCCTATCAGCGTGTCGACAGCTATTTCTGGGGCACCGAGCTTGCCTCCTCCAAGCTTCCCGAGGGCCGCGAAAAGGCAATCCTGGAGGAGCTGAAGGACAAGGTTCCGGCCGAAGTCTTCACCACGCCCTATGTGAACCCCATCAACGGCGACCCGCAGAAGGTGCGCGGCAACTTGCGCAAGGCGCTCGACCTGTTCAAGGAGGCGGGCTACGAGCTCAAGGGCAACCGGTTGGTCAACGTCAAGACCGGCGAACCCTTCGGCTTCGAGCTGCTTCTGTCCAACCCGTCCTTCGAGCGCACGGTCACGCCATTCATTAACAGCGTCAAGAAAATCGGCATCGATGCCCGCATCCGCACCGTCGACGATTCGCAATACACCAATCGCGTCAGAAGCTTCGACTATGACATGATCTATGGCATCTGGGCGCAGTCCCTGGTGCCAGGAAACGAACAGATCGACATTTGGGGCTCGAGCTCGGTCAACCAGCCGGGATCGAGAAACTATGCCGGCATTGCCGATCCAGCGATCGACGAGCTGATCCGAAGGATCATCTTCGCGCCGAACCGCGAGGAACTGGTTGCGACGACACGGGCGCTCGACCGCGTTCTCCTCTCCCATAACTATGTCGTGCCGCTCTTCTATTCCAAGGCGGTCCGCGTGGCCTATTGGAACCACCTCGCCCATCCGCAGGAGCTGCCCTATTACGGCACCGGCTTCCCGGATGTCTGGTGGTCGAAAAACGCCACGGCCAAATGAAGCCCTTGCACTTGGATGCCGTCTCGATTCCAAATGCAGAAAAACGAATCACTGAAAACGAATATAGGCCCGGCTTGGGCCTGAAAGCCGCAAGGAGACGTGAGGATTGAGACACCATAGGGCGCACGCCGACGCTTCGCGGGTCCGGGCCACCGGCAACACGTCGATCGAAAGGCTGGCCTGATGGGTGCCTATATCCTGCGACGCCTGCTGCTGATGATCCCGACGATCATCGGGATCATGGCGATTTCTTTCACAGTCATTCAGTTTGCGCCCGGCGGACCGGTCGAACAGGTGATTTCGGACCTGACGAACGCCGGCGGCTCCGACCGGCTGAGCGGCAGCAGCGGCGACCTGATGCAGACCGGTGGCGATCAAGGCGGCCAGTACCGAGGCGCCCAGGGGCTCGACCCGGAATTCATCGCCAAGCTCGAAAAACAGTTCGGCTTCGACAAGCCGCCGCTCGAACGCTTCGGCACGATGATGTGGGACTATATCCGCTTCGACTTCGGCGAGAGCTTCTTCCGCAACACGTCGGTCATCGATCTGATCAAGGAGAAGATGCCGGTCTCGATCTCGCTGGGGCTCTGGATCCTGCTGTTTTCCTACGCGATCTCGATCCCGCTCGGCATCAAGAAGGCGGTGTCTGATGGATCGACCTTCGACATCTGGACCTCGGGCATCATCATCGTCGGCTATGCCGTTCCGAGCTTCCTTTTCGGCATCCTGCTGATCGTCGTCTTTGCCGGCGGCTCGTTCCTCGACTGGTTTCCGCTGCGCGGCATCGTTTCCGACAATTTCTGGCAACTGCCCTGGTGGCAGAAGATCCTCGACTACTTCTGGCACATGACGCTGCCGCTGATCACGCTTTTGCTTTCGGCCTTCGCGACAACGACGCTCTTGACCAAGAATTCGTTCATCGACGAGATCAAGAAGCAGTATGTGACGACGGCGCGCGCCAAGGGCCTGAATGACCGTCAGGTGCTCTACGGCCACGTCTTCCGCAACGCTATGCTGATCATCATCGCCGGTTTCCCGAGCGCCTTCATCTCGGCCTTCTTCACCGGTTCGCTGTTGATCGAATATATCTTCTCGCTCGATGGCCTTGGGCGGCTCGGCTATGATTCCGTCGTCAAGCGCGACTATCCGATCGTCTTTGCGACGCTGTTCATCTTCTCGCTGATGGGGCTGCTCGTCAGCCTGCTCTCCGACCTCATCTACACCTGGGTCGATCCGCGCATCGATTTCGAGCGGAGGGACGTGTGATGAGCACCGTAACCACTGCCCCCACCCAGGTTGCCGCCCCGCCGCGTGGCTGGCTGTCGCCGGTCAACAAGCGGCGCTGGCAGAACTTCAAGGCGAACCGGCGCGGCTACTGGTCGCTCTGGCTGTTCCTTCTGCTGTTCGTGCTCAGCCTGTTTGCCGAATTCATCGCCAACGACAAGCCGATCATCGCCTCCTACAAGGGCGAGATCCTGTTTCCTGCGGTGGTCAACTATCCGGAGGAGAAGTTCGGCGGCTTCCTTGCCGAGACCGACTATCGCTCCGACTACATTCGCGACGAGATCGAGGGCAACGGCTGGATGATCTGGCCGCCGATCCGCTACTCCTACCAGACGGTCAACTCGAACATTCCGCATTCGGCGCCGACAAAGCCCTTCTGGCTGATGAGCACGGAGGAACGCTGCTCGGCCTATCCGGAAGGCACCGCCGACCGCAACTGCATTGCCGGCAACCTCAACTGGCTCGGCACCGACGACCAGGCGCGCGACGTGACGGCGCGCATGATCTACGGCTTCCGCATCTCGGTGCTCTTCGGGCTGGTACTCACCATCGCCTCCGCGATCATCGGCGTGACGGCCGGCGCAGTGCAGGGCTATTTCGGCGGCTGGACCGACCTCTTGATGCAGCGCTTCATCGAGATCTGGTCGTCGATGCCGGTGCTCTACATTCTCTTGATCATCGCCGCGATCCTGCCGCCGGGCTTCTTCATCCTGCTCGGCATCATGCTCTTGTTTTCCTGGGTCGGCTTTGTCGGCGTCGTGCGCGCCGAGTTCCTGCGGGCACGCAACTTCGAATATGTGAATGCAGCGCGCGCGCTTGGCGTCGGCAACGGCACGATCATGTACCGTCACCTGCTGCCGAACGCGATGGTGGCGACCCTGACCTTCCTGCCGTTCATCCTTTCTGGCTCGATCACCACGCTGACCTCGCTCGACTTCCTCGGCTTCGGCATGCCGCCGGGCTCGCCTTCCCTTGGCGAGATGATCGCGCAGGGCAAATCCAATCTGCAGGCGCCCTGGCTCGGGCTGACGGCCTTCTGCGTCATGTCGGTGATGCTGTCGCTGCTGATCTTCGTCGGCGAAGCGACCCGCGATGCCTTCGACCCGAGAAAGACATTCCGGTGAGCGCGACGATGACCGATCCCATTCTCTCCGTCCGCGATCTGTCGGTCGCTTTCCATCAGGGCGGTAACACCTCGCTTGCGGTCGATAGCATTTCCTTCGACATCAAGCGCGGCGAAACGGTTGCGCTTGTCGGTGAGTCCGGCTCCGGCAAGTCCGTGTCCGCCAACTCGATTCTGAAGCTCCTGCCCTACCCTTCGGCAAGCCATCCGAGCGGCGAAATCCACTTCAACGGCAAGGACCTGCTGAAGGCCAGCGATGCGGAGCTGCGCCATGTGCGCGGCAACGACATCACGATGATCTTCCAGGAGCCGATGACATCGCTCAATCCGCTGCATCCGATCGAACGGCAGATCGGCGAGATCCTGGAGCTGCATCAGGGACTGGAAGGAGCCGCGGCGCGCACGAGAATTCTCGAGCTCTTGAACCAGGTCGGCATCCGCGAGCCGGAGAAGCGGCTTGGCGCCTATCCTCACGAGCTTTCCGGTGGCCAGCGCCAGCGCGTGATGATCGCCATGGCGCTCGCCAACCGGCCGGAGCTTTTGATCGCCGACGAGCCGACGACGGCGCTCGACGTCACGGTGCAGGCCCAGATCCTCGAACTCTTGAAAACGCTGAAAGACGAGCACGGCATGTCGATGCTGTTCATCACCCATGACCTCGGCATCGTGCGAAAAATCGCCGACAGGGTCTGCGTGATGACCAAGGGCAAGATCGTCGAGACCGGGCCGACCGCCGAGATCTTTGCCAATCCACAGCATGCCTATACCCGCCACCTGCTCGCATCCGAGCCAAGGGGTAACCCGCCGCTTTCGGACGCCTCGAAGCCAGTCGTCATGGAAGCGGCTGATGTGAAGGTTTGGTTTCCGATCAAGGCCGGCTTCCTGCGCAAGGTCGTCGACCACGTGAAGGCGGTCGACGGCATCGACCTTAAGCTGCGCGCCGGCCAGACGCTCGGCGTCGTCGGCGAATCGGGTTCCGGCAAGACGACGCTCGGTCTGGCGCTGACGCGGCTGATATCGTCCAAGGGACGGATCGCCTTCGTCGGCAAGGACATCGCCGCCTACAGCTTCCGCGAAATGCGGCCGCTTCGAAACCGGATGCAGGTCGTCTTCCAGGACCCTTACGGTTCTCTGAGCCCGCGCATGTCGATTTCCGACATCATCGCCGAAGGGCTGAAAATCCACGAGAGCGCGCTGTCGGACAACGAGCGCGATCAACGCGTCGCCGCAGCGCTCGAGGAAGTGGGGCTCGACCCCGCCACCCGCTGGCGCTATCCGCACGAATTCTCCGGCGGCCAACGGCAGCGCATCGCGATTGCGCGTGCGATGGTACTGAAGCCGAAATTCGTGATGCTGGATGAGCCGACCTCGGCGCTCGACATGAGCGTCCAGGCGCAGGTGGTCGACCTGCTGCGCGACCTGCAGCACAAGCACGACCTCGCCTATCTCTTCATCAGCCACGACCTCAAGGTTGTGCGGGCGCTTGCCAACGAGATGATCGTGATGCGCATGGGCAAGGTCGTCGAGCAGGGCCCGGCGGAGCGCATCTTCAATGCGCCGCAGGAGGATTATACCAAGGCCCTGATGGCGGCAGCCTTCAACCTCGAAGCCGTCAACCTGTCCGCCATCCGCCAGTAGAGTCCTAACAATGCCCTCGAAAAGCTCCGTCATCATCGATCTGAAGTTCATTCCCGAGGAGGTTGCGGCAGCCCTGAAGGGCGCCTTCCCGGACCGGGAGGTGATCAACCGAGCCGATGCCATCCACGACAATCGCGATCTCTCTGATATCGACTATGCCGTGGTGTGGAAATCGGCACCGGACCTTTTCGAGAGAGCGCCGGATCTCAAGGTGGTGTTCTCCGGCGGCGCCGGCGTCGACCATGTCCTGACGCTGCCGGGATTGCCGGATGTGCCGCTTGTGCGCTTCGTCGATCGCAGCCTGACGACACGCATGAGCGAATGGGTGGTGATGCAATGCCTCATGCATCTGCGCCAGCACAGCACCTATGAGGCGCTGGCGGCAAAGCGGGAGTGGCGCGACCTTTCCCAACCCGAGGCGGCGGACATTACCGTCGGCATCATGGGCATGGGCGTGCTTGGACAGGATGCGGCCCGTAAGCTTTCGGCCTTGGGCTTCAAGGTCGTCGGCTGGTCGCGCAGCACGAAGGCGATCGACGGCATCGAGACCTATGGCGGTGACGAGCTGGACGCCTTCCTGGCGCGCACGGACTTCCTGGTTGGCCTGTTGCCGCTGACGCCGGAGACCCGCGGCATCTTCAATGCCGGACTTTTTGCCAAGCTGAGCCGCAACGGCCCCTTTGGCGCCCCGGTCTTCATCAATGGCGGCCGCGGCGGCAGCCAGGTCGAAACCGATATCTTGAGCTCACTCGATTCGGGCCTTCTCGGCGCAGCGTCCCTTGACGTTTTCGAGCAGGAGCCGCTTTCGCCAGAAAGCCGCTTCTGGCAGATGCCGAATGTCTATGTAACGCCGCATGTCGCAGCTTCGTCCGACGTCAAGGCGCTGTTCCGCCACGTCGAACAGCAGATCGCCCGCCTCGAAAGCGGGCAACCTTTGCAGCACGTCGTCGATAAATTAGCCGGCTACTGAGCGCTTAGAACGCTTCCGGCCTCGAGAGAGCCGCCCAAACCCTCTATCTCTTTGTTTTTGCGCATTACCTGACGGAAAACCGCTTCGCACTTTTCCTGGAAATGCTTAAGGGCGGCGATAGCCCGTCGGCTGGTCGTAGAGCCAACCGATGCGTTCGATCGACGCTTCCAGTCCCTCGCGGGCAACGGTCATCGTATGGCCGTTGGCATGGATCAGCGTTTCGTCGTCTTCCATCAGCGCAACGTGGCCCTTCCAGAAGACGAGGTCGCCGCGCCTAAGCTCCTCACGGGCGATCGGCGTTCCCAAGCCTGCAGCCTGCATGTCGGAGTCGCGCGGGGCGAGCTTGCCGACCATCATCATCGACAGCTGCACAAGGCCGGAACAATCAATGCCGAAACCGGAACGACCGCCCCAGAGATAGGGAGTTTCGACGAAGCGGGCGGCAACCGAGACATAGTCTCCGGGCACGACGCTGCCGACCTCGATGCAATGGTTGGCGATCACCGCCTGGCCGCCGTCGAGCAGGAAGTAGCGCGTGCCACGGGTCTCGCGCTCGTCGACAACGCTGAGACGGCTGCCCATCGACAACGGATAAACAGTCGGAAAACGCAAGTCATGACCGGAATAGACGAAGGTGCGCGGGGCCGAGACGATGTGCGTCGGGCTCTTGACCACCGGCGCAAGGCAATATTCCGGAAGGTAGCCGACATAGCCGTCGAGATCCGCCTTCACCCAGCACCAGCTCTCGTTGGTATCGAGCACCCGAACCGATTCGCCGAGCAGCAGTTCGGTATCGGTACCGCAGGCAAGATCGGGCTTTGCCCTGAGCGGCGTTACCGGCACGGAGACGCGGGCAACGCTTCCCTCGACATAGCGCTCGGCCTCCACGACACCGCGAAGGCGGCTTTCGGCGAGGTCGGCTCGATAGGCATTCAGGCGGCGATCGGGAAGTGTCGACATGTCAACTCACTTAGGCTGTTTGCGGCCCTGATCAATGATCAGATCGCCGAATTTTTCAAGATAGAGAGCACCGTCGACTGTCCTTTTGATGACCACGTTGCGCCGATCGCGGTCGTCGCGGGCGCGGTCGACAAGGCCGAGGGCGCCCATGGTATCGAGTGCTCGCGTGATCACCGGCTTGGTGACGCCAAGGGTTGCGGCAAGGCCACGAACGGTGTGGGGCGGCGGCACGAGATAGATCTGCAAGAGGATCGCCATCTGGCGCAGCGTCAGATCGCGACCGTCCACCCGCACCTGTTCCAACGATACCATGTGCCAGAGCCCGAGGGCCTGGGAGGGCGTAAGCTCGACCGGCAATGGCAACTCCTGCGCAACCGCATGAATCCCTCGATCGCTCTCCGGTTCGAGGATTCAAACAGACAGTCAACGAACGACAGCGACCAATACACTTCCAAGGGAAGCGCGGCGCTGCGGTAGTCCGCCACCATAGCGGCGGACCGTTACGCAAGCGTTGCTTTTTCGGACGACCGGCGCAGGGTCAGCGCCGGTCGTCTTCATCAGAGACTTACTTGGCGATCCGCCCGATATGCTGATAGAGCGCGCGAATAGCCTGAGCCTCACCGCCAACAGGCGAATGCGGCCGCTCGGACTGGGCCCACCCGAAGATATCGAAATGCACCCAGCTTTTGGTGTTGGTGACGAAGCGCTTGAGGAAGAGCGCTGCGGTGATCGAACCTGCCATGCCGCCCGAAGGCGCGTTCGTCAGGTCGGCAATGCGCGCGGAGACGTCCTTGTCGTAGCCCATGTGCAGAGGCATGCGCCACATCGGATCGTCGACGCTGAGGCTCGCCTCAGAGAGATCCTGCGCCAGCTCGGCGTCGTCGGTGAAGAACGGCGGCAGGTCGGGACCGAGTGCAACGCGGGCGGCACCGGTCAGCGTTGCCATATCGACAAGCAGCTCGTTCTTTTCCTCGTCGGCATAGGCGAGCGCATCGGCAAGAATGAGACGGCCTTCGGCATCGGTGTTGTCGATCTGCACCGTCAGGCCCTTGCGGCTGCGATAGATGTCGCCCGGCCGGAAGGCATTGGCGGAGATCGAGTTCTCGACGACGGGGATGATGACGCGCAGATCGACCTTGAGCTTTGCATCCATGATCATCAGCGCGAGGCCCATGACGTTGGCGGCACCGCCCATGTCCTTCTTCATTAGCAGCATTGAGGAAGCGGGCTTGATGTCGAGGCCGCCGGTGTCGAAGCAGACGCCCTTGCCGACCAGCGTCACTTTCTTGTGGCCCTTCTTGCCCCAGCGCAGTTCAAGAAGACGCGGCGCTTCTGCGCTCGCACGGCCGACCGTGTGAACAAGCGGGAAGTTCTGCGTCAGAAGAGCCTCGCCCGATATCACCGAGACATCCGCCTTGTAGTGCGTCGCAAGTGCGCGGAATGCTGCTTCCAGCGCCTCAGGGCCCATGTCGTTGGTCGGCGTGTTGATGAGGTCGCGGGCAAGGAAGACGCCGGCGAGCTGACGCTTGATATCGGCAGCATCGGCATCGGTCGGGATGAGCAAGGTCGGCGGCTCGCCCTTTGCCGACTTGTAACGCTCGAAGCGATAGGAGCCGAGACCATAGCCGAGTGCCAGCCGGTTGGCTGTGAGCGGCGCCGTTTCGATATGCCACTTGCCGGGTGGCAGGGCGCGCGCGAGCTTGCCGGTCAGGAACGGCGCCTCGGATGGGTTGCCGCCCAGGCCGAAGAGCGCGCCGCCGAGATGGCCATCGGCGGATGGGATCAGAAGGACCGCGCCCGATTCGGCCTTGAAGCCGGCCTTTCGGGCCCAATCAAGCGCGATCGGATCGATGGCTCCCGTTTCGATATGCGCCGGCGTGACCGCGAAGATCGGCAGAGTCTTGCCTGCGCTGGTGTTGAACGGCGACGGCCGCTCGATGAACTGATAGGGGGCCATGGAAGTCCTCGGCTGACAGAGATGGATTCGCGCATTTAACGCTCTGTTAGGGTTAACAGATTATTGCTGGAGTGAAAGTTGCGCCGATGTTGTTTGGAGTTCTGGTGCGCGAATGCATGCTGGGGACACCGCCGATGGCCAAACGCACGATCTCATCCCTAAACGCCAACCGTCTGCTGCAAGGCGCCGCGATCGCGATCGTCGCCCTGTCTGTCGCCGGCTGTGCCAACCAGCCGAAGAAGGAGCTGACGACCGGTTCCATTTCGGGCACGTCGAAGTCGGTTCAATCGATGACCGCATCGGAACTGTCCCAGGCAGCCGAAGGCATCGGCCAGGCCTATGAGAAGAACCCGCGGGATCGCGAGGCGGGGCTCAACTACGCCAATCTTCTGCGCATGACCGGGCGCAACGAACAGGCGCTTGCCGTCATGCAGCAGGTCGCCATCAACCATCCGCAGGACCGCGAGGTCCTCGGCGCCTACGGCAAGGCGCAGGCAGCGGCCGGACAACTGGATCAGGCACTGAACACGATCAGTCGCGCGCAGACGCCGGATCGGCCGGACTGGAAGCTGAAATCGGCCGAGGGCGCGATCCTTGACCAACTCGGACGTGCCCAGGAGGCGCGCCTGCGCTATCGCGAAGCGCTCGAGCTCAAGCCGAACGAGCCTTCGGTGCTCTCCAACCTCGGCATGTCCTATCTTCTGACCAAGGACCTGCGCACGGCGGAGACCTATCTCAAGTCCGCCGCGAGCCAACCCGGCGCCGACAGCAGCGTACGGCAGAACCTCGCACTCGCCGTCGGGCTGCAGGGACGCTTTCAAGAGGCCGAAACGATCGCCCGCCAGGAGCTTTCCGGGGAGCAGGCAGAAGCCAACGTGAAATATCTGCGCTCGATGCTGTCGCAGCAAGGTGCGTGGACGCAGCTGGCCAAGGCGGACGAAACTAACACCAACTGAGATCACGGAACGGAACCGGTGTCTGTCGCACGCCCCAAGCCCGCTACAGCGACCTTTGCGCGTCTAATAAGACGTGCTGCGCTGTAGGAATCGCTGACTGCGCTTTAAGCCTTTGTTTTTGCGCATGTCGCGCAAAAGTGCGTAGCGGTTTTGCGATAGTGACATGCGCTAGGCTGATCTCAAGCCGCCTCTGATTTGCAAGCCTCCACAGCCTCGCGCGTTCAATGGAATACGCGACGAGCGCCATGGGCGGCCCGACTTTTCGGCACAATCTCCCAAATTGCATCCGCTCTGAAGAATTGTGCAGCAGCGGGATCAGAAACGATCGGCGACCTGGATGCCGGCCGGACCGAGGATGACGGCGACGAGAACCGGCAGGAAGAACAGGATCATCGGCACTGTGAGCTTGGGCGGCAGCGCCGCCGCCTTCTTTTCAGCGGCATTCATGCGCTGATCGCGGCTTTCCTGCGCCAGAACGCGCAGCGCCTGGGCAATCGGGGTGCCGTAGCGGTCGGCCTGGATCAGCGCCTGAACCACCGATTTCACATCATCGAGGCCCGTCCGGTGGCCGAGGTTTTCGAGCGCGATCCGGCGTTCGGGCAGGAAGGAAAGCTCGGCCGTCGTCAACACCAATTCCTCCGCCAGAGCCGGCGACTGGGAGGCAATTTCATCGGCAACGCGCCGCATGCCAAGCTCCATCGAGACGCCGGATTCAACGCAGATCAGCAGGAGATCGAGCGCATCCGGCCAGGCGCGACGAATGGAATGCTGTCGCTTCGAGATGGCGTTGGCGACAAAGATGTTCGGCGCATAGAAGCCGACATAGGCAAAACCGACGGCAAATGCGAACCGCATCATGAACGGCTTTTCGGCAAAATTGCCGAGCACGAAAATATAGATGATCGCGATGACCAGGAACAGGAACGGAAGGCAGAAGCGCGCGAAGAGGAAGGTGTTGAGCGCGTTCTGGGACCGATAGCCCGCCGTCTTGAGACGGTTGACCGTGTTGTCGTCAACGAGGGCTTTGCGCAGATTCAGCCGCTCGACCACCTGGCGAACGGACGTATTGTTCTGACCGCGCAAATTGGCCTTGCCGCTCGAGACTTCGGCCGCCAGGCGCGCGCGTTCCCGTGCGCGGATCTGTTCGCGCTCGGTCGCCACCGATTTCATCCGCTTGCCGAGGTCTCCGCGCTCCAAGAGCGGCACCACGAGAGAATAGAAGGTCGCCAGCACTGCAAATGAGACAAGAACGGCAAAGACGACATTGGGATCCGTCAGTGTCTTGATCAATCCTTCGCTCATAATCGTCCCTCAGATATCGAAATTGATCATGTTGCGCATCACCAGAATGCCGATACTCATCCAGACCAAGCCAGCGCCAATGATGAGATGGCCGCGCGGGTCAGTGAACAGGACCATCATGTAGTCGGGTGAGGTAACGTAAACGAGGAACGACACGATGAATGGCAGGGCGCCAATAATGCAAGCCGAAGCCTTTGCCTCCATCGACAGAGCGCTGACCTTGGCCTTCATCTTCTTTCGTTCACGCAACACCTTCGACAGGTTGCCGAGCGCTTCGGACAGGTTGCCACCCGCCTGCGCCTGAATACCAATAACAATGGCGAAGAAATTCACCTCTGCCAGTGGAATGCTATTGATCATGCGGGCGCATGCCTCGGTGACGCTGAGGCCGACCTGCTGAGAATCGACGACGCGGCGAAATTCGGTTTTGACCGGCTCCTGGCCGTCACCGGCGATGAGGCGCAGGGCATCATTCAACGGAAGACCCGATTTGATCGAGCGAACCATGATGTCGAGCGCGTTCGGAAACTCCTCAAGGAATTTCTTGCAGCGACGCTTGATCAGGAAGCCGATGAACCAGCGTGGCAGGCCAGCGGCGGCGATCAGGCTGATGCCAGCCGAGATCGCGAGACCGGCGCCAGCCATGAGCGTGATGATGAAGGCGACGAAGCCGAAAGCCGCACTGAAAAGATAAAACTGCGTCAGGGAAATGGACAGGTTTGCCTGTGCCAGGCGGGCCTTCATCGATGGCGCCGTCTTGCTCGATTTTTCCTGTTGCTTCTTCTCGAGTTCCTTCAACGAGTCCTGAACGGACTTGCGTCGCTTCGACATTTCGCTGACACGATCGCGAGCTGCCTTGACCTTGACCCGATCTGTTTCGGCGGCGCCGACTTTGCGAATTCGACCTTCCGCCTTCTTCTCGGTTTCTATCCGCGAATACAGGACAACATAGGCAAGGGCCGCCGCTGAAATTGCGACGAGGAAGGCCAGCGCCAGGACGGGGATGCCTATGCCGAACATCGCGGCTCCTAGCCCTTGTCCATAGCGTCGAGTGTCGCCGCCAGGCGTTTGTCTTCGTTGAAGTACCGGGCGCGATCCCAAAAGTGCGGGCGACCGATGCCGGTCGATACGTGGCGGCCGACAATACGGCCGTTGGCATCTTCCCCTTCGATCTCGTAGCGCATCAGATCCTGCGTGATGATGACGTCGCCTTCCATACCGACCACTTCGGTGATGTGGGTGATGCGGCGCGAACCGTCGCGCAGACGCGCGGCCTGGATGATGACGTCGATGGATCCGGAGATGATCTCGCGCACAGTCTTGGCCGGCAGGGTGTAGCCGCCCATGGCGATCATCGATTCCATACGCGCCAGGCATTCGCGCGGCGTATTGGCGTGGATCGTCCCCATGGAACCGTCATGGCCGGTGTTCATCGCCTGCAGCAGGTCAAACACCTCAGGTCCGCGCACTTCGCCGACGATGATGCGCTCGGGCCGCATACGCAGGCAGTTCTTGATGAGATCCCGCATGGTGATCTCACCCTCGCCTTCGATATTCGGCGGTCGGGTTTCGAGGCGAACCACGTGCGGCTGCTGCAATTGCAGTTCGGCGGTGTCTTCGCAGGTAATCACTCGCTCGTCGAGGTCGATGAAGCCGGTCAGGCAGTTCAGAAGCGTCGTCTTGCCCGAACCGGTACCGCCGGAGATGACGATGTTGCAGCGGACGCGGCCGATGATCTGGAGAAGGACTGCCCCCTCGGGCGTGATTGCGCCGAATTTCACCAGCTGATCGAGCTTCAGCTTGTCCTTCTTGAATTTGCGGATCGTCAGTGCGGTGCCGTCGATGGCGAGCGGCGGCGCAATGACGTTGACGCGCGAGCCGTCAGGAAGACGCGCGTCGCAGATAGGGCTGGATTCGTCGACGCGCCGCCCCACCTGTCCGACGATCCGCTGGCAAATCGACAGGAGCTGGGCATTGTCACGGAATCGGACTTCGGATTCGATCGTCTTGCCGCCCACTTCGATGAAGGTCTGACCGGCACCATTGACCATGATATCGGCAATATCATCGCGCGCGAGCAACGGCTCCAACGGTCCATAGCCAAGGACGTCATTGCAGATATCGTCGAGCAGTTCCTCCTGCTCGGAGATCGACATCGCGAAGTTCTTGATCGTGATGATGTCATTGACGATATCGCGAATTTCTTCGCGTGCGCTTTCCGTATCTAGCTTGGCCAGCTGCGACAGATCGATCGTATCGATCAGCGCGGAGAAAACCTGCGACTTCGTATCGTAGTAGTCCTCGTTGCGGGCGGGTCGCTTTCTTTGTGCCGGAGCTGGCGATTGCGGACGCGACGCCGGTGCTTGAGCATCGCCAAGCACCGGCACGTGGGCGATGACGGCCGCTTGCGTGGCAGGGACGATCGGCGGCAGAGCAGCACCTGTCGTGCCGCTCTTGCCGAAGCCTTCGTTTCCGCGTTTGCCGAACATGTTCCTGATCCGTCCGTTGTACAGCGCCGCGTGTCAAACATGACGCGCTAAGGACGCTGTAACACTTTAGATTTGCTGCATAATTTTCTTCTTAAATCGAATCCGACTTAAGGAATTATGCGGTATGCGTGGTCTATTTCTTGCCCAGCGCCGCGAGCATCTTCCCGAGGCCGCCGCGTCGCGCCTTCTTCATCGACGCACGGCCGGTCAGCAGGTGCGCGAGTTGGGAGAAGGTTTCGGCGGCGGCGGATTTTTTGTCTATCTCCGCAATCATGCGGCCGCTGTTCGACGCGTTGCCGAAGAGAACGGCGTCGAACGGGATGATAGCGGCCGCTTCGATTTCCAGCGACTCGCAGAATTCGCTCACCGCAATCTCCGGACGCTTCGGCATGCCCACCTGATTCAAGATGAGATGAGGTTGCTTGTCGTTCGGCCGAAGCTTCTTCAAGGCATCGAGCAGGTTCTTCGTGTTGCGAAGACTTGCGAGATCCGGCACGGCTGTGATCACGATCTCATCGGCTTCGCCGAGAACCGCGCGCGTCCATTCCGTCCACATATGCGGGATGTCGAGCACCGAAACGGGTGCACTGCGTTGCAAGATCTCGAGGATCGGATGAAAGGCGCCACCCTCGAAGTCATAGGCGCGATCCAGCATCGACGGCGCCGCCAGCAGCGAAAGATGCTCGGAGCATTTGGTCAGAAGACGATCGAGAAAGACCTCGTCGAGCCTCTCCGGTGCGAAAACCGCTTCCGAGATACCCGTTGGCGGGTCCTGATCGAAATCGATATTGGCCGTGCCGTAGGGCAGGTCGAGATCGGCAAGAATGGTTTCGGTCGAAAAAAGGTTAGAAATGCCCCAGGCGCAATTGTGCGCGATGGCCGAGGAACCGCTGCCGCCCTTGGCGCCGATAAAGGCCAGGCTGCGCCCCAGCGGCTCGGCGTCGGGATCGACGAAAATCGATGAAACCGCCGACAGAATATCCGGCATCGCCACCGGCGCGACCATATACTCGGAAATGCCGTTGCGGATGAGATCGCGATAAAGAGCGATATCGTTGTGTTTGCCGATGAGAACGACCTTGGTGCTGGGGTCGCAGACCGCAGCCAATGGCGCGAGTTCCGTCAGCAGCGACCGTGGTTCTGTCGACGTTTCCAGGATAATCAGATTGGGCGTCGACACCGTCGCAAACATGTTTGCCGCAGCATCGATGCCGCCACTGTTGATGCGCAGGCTGACCTTCGCCATGCGGCGGTCCTGGCCGCAACGCTCCATCAGCCGCTGCATCGCCTCGCTTTCGCAAAAGGCATGGATAGAAATGCGCGGCAGCGGACGGACCTGCTCGAGGTCGCCCGGTTGAACCGTATCGAAAACGGAATCGCCCGCCCCGGCCCCCGTTTCGATCCTGTACTCAATGGTGCTCATCTGCTGATCCCAACGATATCAATTGACGATGATGACGGGTCCGTCACTCTTTTCGGTTCCGCGCCAGTCCGTGATGACCTGGCCGCGCTGCTCCGCATCGATCGGCGACATCTGGCGCGGGCCGAGCAGATCGGTCGGATTGGAGATCTGGGCCGCCAGATTGGATTGCGACGCGCAGCCGAAATTATAGTAGTTGCGGTTCTGGATCGTGTTGAGTGCAACGTCCTCCGGCCACTCGCCACAGGGACCGGTCTGGGCGGTGATCGCCACATAGCTCAAGCGAACCGGAGCGGCATCACCCATGGGACCGGCCTCGTAGCCGGCCTCGATCAGTCGCTTCGCGGGAACGCCGGCGGCGACGAGAACGCCGCGGATCTCCTTGCGCATGGCCTGCGCGGCGTGGCTGTTTGCCGAGCCACGCGGCAGCATGATCTGGACGACACCGGTCGATGAATTGCGATAATCGGCACCAAAGCCGCTGATGACGTCGCGCGTGCCTTGCGTCAGCCGACGGTCACCGGAGGCAATGGGGATATCGATCGTACGCTCGCCCTCGGCAAGCACGATCGGATGCCGTGTCCGGTAATCATCGGGGATAGAGCCCGTCGAAAGATTATCCTTGGTGCCGCAGCCGACAAGCAGCCCGGCAGCCACGAGGAGGATTGCAGCACGCCGCAAATGACGGACGGGAACTCCGGATCTGTTGAGGGACATGGCACTCGGCCTTTCAGAATTCTCGTGGAAGCTGCTTCGCGTTTGCATGACCCAGCCCTATTTGTAGATGAAGCCAACATTGCCATGGTACTGACCCGCCGGTGCGGATGCTTCCGGGCGCCCGTAGATGCGGTTCACGCGACCAAGGAAGAAGCTGTCGAGATCATTGGCAGGGTTGAAATTGTCGTCGGGCCTGGCGATCGCGCTTCTGGCAACCGGGCGCACGAGGTAGGGCGTCGCAATGATGACAAGTTCGGTTTCGTTGCGCACGAAATCCTTGCTGCGGAAGAGCGTTCCGAGGACCGGGATTTTCGATGCACCCGGCAGGCCGGACATTGCCTGACGGATATTGTCCTGCACGAGGCCGGCGATGACGATAGAGCCGCCCGAGGGAAGCTCGACACTGGTCGACGCCTCGCGCCTGCGGATGCCGAGGAAGGTGTTGCCAGGGACAGAGGTGAAGCCGTTGCCGGTGACGATCGAGCCCTCATAGGTCGGCTCGGAAACGTTGGTTTCGATCTGCAGACTGATACGGCCCGGTCCCAGGACGACCGGCTTGAAGTTCAGGCGAATTCCATATTCGACGTCGTTGATCTCACGCGTAACCGTTGGGTCGCCGGTTTTGTCGTCGACCTTGACTTCCTGGGTGCCGCCGAGCCGAAATTCCCCGCCGACATAGAAATTGGCCTCTTGTCCCGAAATTGCCGTCAAGGTGGGTTCGGCCAGTGTGCGCATGACACCGGCTTGCTCCATCGCATTGATGTAGCTCGAGATCGTCGTTCCGCCGATGGATCCCTTGATCAGCGCGTTTGCGCCGACACTGATCGCATCACCGAGGTTTGCAGGATTGCGGAAGCCGATACCGCTCTCGCCGTCTCCTACACGCCCGTTGAAGCCCAATTGCTTCAAGACCTGGCGGCTCACTTCGGCAACCGTCACCTTCAGCGTGACCTGATCGTCACCTTCGATGGTCAACAGGTTGACAATCTGCGAGACCTGCCGATCCTCGGCAAAGATATCGGCATCACCATTGTTTCCCTGCGCAGTGATGTTGCGTGTCGTCGCTTCACCGCCCTGCAGGAAGGCCTTGGCGAGATCGACGGCTCGCGTCGAATCGAGCGGTGTGCGCACGGTACCCGTCAGCACGATGTTGTCGGAGATGATCTCAACGTTGATTTCGGCATCGGGAATGAAACGACGCAGGTTTGACTGCAGATTGGCGATGTCGCGCTCAACCTCGACGTCAAGACTGACGATCTCTTCGCCATTCGGCCCGAAGACAAAAATGTTGGTCTGCCCAACGGATTTTCCAAAGAGATAGATACGCCTGGACGTGCGCGTGACGGCATCGGCGAGCGATGGGTCGGCGACGAGAATATCATGGGCATCGGCCGGTAGATCGACGACGACGGCCTTGTTCAGCCCCAGGCTGATCTTCTTCTTCACCCCGGGCCCGCTTTCAACGATCCTGACGACCGACGAGGCGGCCGCATGGGCGAACGGGAGCGTTGGCAGCGCCATGCCCGAGAATGTCAGGCAAAACGACAGACCGGCTGCAACAGACGTCCGAAATTTGTTCCCGCTCCGCTTCACCCTGCGCTCCGCTCGATCGCTCATTGTTGCTGGCCTTGGCTGATGGCACCGTCGTTCTTGACGATCGAGCCCGACTTGATGACCTGGATGCTGGGCTGGCCATCGCCACTCAGAAGGTAATCCGCAGCGTTCGTATCGGATTCTTGAGCATCCGCGACACTGCGAAGGGCAAGTGAGATGCGTTCAGCCATTTGCTGCGCGACAGTCATGACCTTTGATTGATCCGGCGTCAGTTCCAGCGTCGCCGTGGTACCGACAACGGATTTTGAGCCGTCATCCTTCTCCTCGACCTGCTGATCGATCGCCAGCACGCGAACATTGCTGAGCACGGTTTCCGTCAGGTAGAGATCGCCGTCCGATTTACGGACCATGATGACGTCGACGCGGTCATTGGGCAGGATGAAGCCGCCGGCGCCGGTCGCCACGGTGATCTCTGTGGCAACGGCGCGCTTGCCAGCAGGCAATAGCGACGACATGATTCGGCTGGAGGAGTCCGCGACCTTCTCGCTGCGCACGGGCTCGCCGTTAAAGATCGGCAGGCGAACGACTGCGCCGGTCAGATCTTCAATGGCAGAGGGACGATTTTCTTCGGTGATGAGCCCCTCGACGACACCGTCCTTGGGCCATGCCATCCAATGGACCGCATCGCCACCTAAGCGCGACCCGACGGGCAAGCTCTTGCTCGCAACAAGGACATTGACGGTCGGCGCTCGCTCGATCAGTGGCTCCGCCATTTGTGGCGAGGGACCACGGGTCAGCTTCATCGCCAACAACCCGGCCATCGCCGCCGAGGCGACGGCCACCGCCAGTATGATGATGCGAACCGGTTTCATGATCGTTTCTGAGCCCCGCAGATATGCTGGCGTCAGGTTGATCAGGAATTGGTGTAATTATAGTTAATAAGCCGCTTACGGGTATGGTTAATAATCGCCTACCGTCGGCATAGGCCGCTTACTGCACGTGGCGAACACTTGCGGCGGCACATGTCAAAACTCGGATCGCCAGTTCAATGGAGACTGGATAACGCCATTCGCACCAATGGTGACGAGGGGTAGGCAACAAAACCGCCGGCCGCGATCGCTATCCCGTATGGAATCTTTGTGGCCGTAAACAATAGCCGCGGCATCGGAATTCGCGAGGGCAGGATGAAATCTTCATGCGCCCTGAGGAACAGGATCGCAACGGTCAACACGCCGCCAAACAGTGAGACTGAAAGCAAGAATTCCAATAGCGAACTGTTGGCCCCAAACCATAGGGCGCAAGCGGTCAGAAGTTTGGCGTCACCGCCACCCATGGTTCCGAGTGCAAAGAGACAGAAGCATAAGCCGAATACGGTAAGGGCTGTGGCAATGTGGAGCGCGATTTCCGGGATGCCGAGCCCAGCAAGGGGCGCAACGATGGTGAAGGTCGCAATCAGAACGATCGGCACCCGATTTGGAATCGTCATCGTAAAGGCGTCGGAGAAAGCGGACAACGCCAGACAAAACGGAAAAACTACGAAGATAGCAGCCACGATCACCGGTCGTCTCCTCGAGTGGAACTCATAAATTCGCCACTGCGACGTTCCATCGTTTGCGGAATACGTTTCCTGGCCTTCCAGCCAGCACACAAAAGTCCATTTTGCTGCTTGCAGCAAAGATAAGGCCGCCCCACTGGAGGGCGGCCCCGCACTTTAAGCTGATCGCCGGCGGAACCTCGCCTTGCCCTCAGAGAAAGAGGCAGTGATCAAGGAGCCGGGGTAACCTTCATGTACGAGCCGAGGTTGGTGAACTGCGTGTTCAGCTTGTCGCCCAACGCCGTCGCTCCACCGATAAGCGCAACCGAAATCAGAGCGGCGATCAGGCCGTATTCGATGGCGGTTGCGCCGGACTCGTCCTTCATCAGACGGGCAAAAATCTTCTTCATGATGATTCTCCTAACTTCACGATTGTTGTTCAGCACGTCCGCCAACTGTTGCCGTTGATCGGATGAGCTCAACCTAGTCCTGGCGAATTGCTATCGGCTTAAGGAAGACAGCTACCAAAAGATTAACGGCCCACCGCTGATTTTTGGGTAAGCGAATAGGAAATGTGCCGGCTTAGGATGCGCCGACCCGACTTAACGATTCATTCACCAAGAGTGCCGATGATGGGGCGAATGCCATCTCAGGGACCTGCCATGATTTTGCCCCTCGCGGCCAACCGGACCGCCACGCTGACACTCACGATCCTCGGCATGCTTTCGCTGATGGCGGCGTCGGCCGCAAGCGCGCAGGACGATATGATGCGCGTCTACATGGACCATGCACGGGTGCTCAAGCTCGACCGGCCGGTCGCCAAAGTCATCATCGGCAACGCGGAAGTTGCAGATGCGACGGTGGCCGACGCCCGCACGATCGTCATTACCGGCCGCAGCTTCGGCACGACGAATCTTGTCATCCTCGATCAGGACGGAAACGCCATCGTCGACGAGCAAATTCTCGTGTCGATCGACGAAGCAAACACTCTGCGCGTCTATCGACAGACGTCGCGCACAGTCCTTTCCTGTACGCCAAGTTGCGAGCGGCATGTGGAGCGCAAAACCGCAAGTGGTGGGAGCTGAGCAAACTGCGAGAAACACTGGAAATTCACTAAAATACCCGCGATTATCGCCAACGAAATATCAATAGTTACTCCCTACTTTGTGTCTCCGTCAGGCGTAACATGATGGGACGGCGCGATGAGCATCGAGCAGGAAACACTGCAGCCCCAAAAGGCCGCAAAGCCCACAAGGGGCTTATTGAGGCGTTTCCGGCGCGACAGAAAGGGCACCGCGAGCATTGAGTTCGCGATACTGGCTCTTCCCTTCTTTATGGTGATTTTCGCCTCCATCGAAACATTCGCCGCCTTCTACGGCGACCAGCTGCTGGCAAACGCCACGGAAACGATGGCGCGAAAGATCCGGACCGGCGAGATCACCTTCAACCGTGGCAAGACGGCGACTGATATGGACGAGACAAAGTTTCGCCAGGCATTCTGCGAGGAAATCTCGGTGATGTTGACGTGCTCGGCGACGGAGGCTGCCCAAGCCTCGAAGCTCTATATCGACGTCAGAAGTGTCACCGATCTCACCAAATTCCCGGTGCTCATCCCGCGAATGGACCCCTCGTCGTCGTCGTCGGATCTCAAGACAGCCGACCTGAAGTTTGCGCCGGGCGGACCCGGCTCCTTCAACGTCATGCGCGCGTATTATCGCTGGAGTGTGATGACCGATCTCATCAGGCCATTTGTGACCAACCTGCGCCCGGCCGGATCCAGCATGCCTAAAGACTATCTCATGGTTTCCACAACCACTTTCCGCACAGAAAACGAGTGAGGCGCGTCGTGAAGACTTTAGCGATGCACTGGATGACGGCAATCCGCCTGACCTTCGCAAGCTTCCGCTCGCTGCTCAAAGACCGGGGCGGGCTTGGCGGTGTCGAATTTGCCATCGTCACGCCGCTGCTGATCATGATTTACGTCGGCGCATTCGAATTATCGCTCGGCTTTACCGTAGCCGGCAAGGCTGCGCGTGCCGCCAGCGCCGTTGCCGATCTGGTTTCCCAGCAAAGCGAGGTCAACAAGACCTATTTGGGAAACATGTCGAATGTGGTGAAAAGCATCCTTGCCCCGTACGAAGGTTCAAAATACACGCTCAAGATTACCGGCATCGAGGTCAGCGGAACGAACACGGGAACCGTCGTCTGGTCGCGCGACCAAAACGGCGCGGTGCCGTATGCCGTCAACTCGACCACCACCGTTCCGAGCCAGTTTACGGCGACCACGGCCTTCGTCATCCGTACGGAGCTGATCGTGGAGCATGGACTGTTGCTGTTCGCGCCGAGCCTTGCATCCAGCACGAACACCGTAGATTTGTCCAAAACCGCGTATTTCCGCTCACGCCAGGCCGAAACCATAAAGTGCCCGGATTGCTGACCGGGGCCACTGCATGTTTCCTTAAATCCTATCCGATTTAAGGATCAAAACATGCAGCCATTCAAAGTACTACAGCGACCTTTGCGCGTCTAATAAGACGCGCAGCGCTGTAGTCGAGGCCAATTGCATTGCGGCGTCGCCGGCGGTATTCCTTCGGGATTGCGCTGGCGGCATCTGCGTCCGCGCTCGTTGCAGCACCGGAACGCAGGCCCTGCCCCGCGCTTCGGCTTACCGGAACTTTCATGGCGCGCGCGTTTCTCTTTGTCCTCGATTCCTTCGGTATAGGCGGTGCGCCGGATGCCGAAACCTATGGCGACCTGGGTGCCGACACGCTTGGTCACATCGCCGAGTTTTGCGCGACGGGCGCCGCAGATCGCGCCGGTGTGCGCGAAGGCCCGCTGCACCTTCCCAACATGTCTGCGCTCGGGCTCGTGCATGCGGCGAAATTGGCCACGGGCCGCGTGCCTATTGGCATGCCGGTTCCGGGCCGGGTCTACGGTGCCTATGGCGCTGCCAGCGAAGTCTCGCGCGGCAAGGATACGCCATCCGGTCATTGGGAGATCGCCGGAACGCCGGTCACGTTCGATTGGGGCTATTTCTCGGCCGAGGGCGACGCGTTTCCCGCCGAACTGGTCGAAGCGATCTGCCGCGAGGGCGACATTCCCGGCATTCTCGGCAACTGCCATGCCTCCGGTACTGATATCATCGCGCGCCTCGGCGAGGAGCATATGCGAACGGGAAAGCCGATCTGCTACACCTCCTCGGACAGCGTCTTTCAGATCGCCGCCCACGAGCACACCTTCGGCCTGGAGCGCCTGCTAGAATTCTGCCAGGTCGTCCGGCGCCTGCTCGACGACTACAATATCGGCCGCGTTATCGCCCGTCCCTTCATCGGCCACAACGCGCAGACCTTTGCCCGCACCGGCAACCGGCGCGACTACTCGGTGCTGCCGCCCGAGCCGACGGTCCTCGACCGGCTGGCGCAAGCGGGGCGCACCGTGCATGCGATCGGCAAGATCGGCGACATCTTCGCCCATCAGGGCGTGACGAAGCTGACCAAGGCGGACGGCAACATGGCGCTCTTCGACGCCAGCCTGGCGGCGATCGACGAGGCGGAGGATGGCGACCTCGTCTTCACCAACTTCGTCGACTTCGACATGCTCTTCGGCCACCGCCGCGATGTCGCCGGCTATGCCGCGGCGCTTGAAGCCTTCGACGCACGATTGCCCGATCTCGACCGGCGGCTGAAACCCGGCGATATCGTCATTCTCACGGCAGACCATGGCTGCGACCCGACCTGGCGCGGAACGGACCACACGCGCGAGCGCGTGCCGGTGCTGATGTTCGGCCCGGCTGTGCGCAGCCGTTCGCTCGGCGTTGCCAATACCTTTGCGCATATCGGCGAAACGGTCGCCAGACATCTCGGGATCGCACCCGGCCTACATGGGAGAAGCCTCATTTGACCGCACATCTGAAGAAGGCGGAACTGCACTGCCACATCGAGGGCGCGACACCGCCGGAATTGGCGCTGCTGCAGGCGGAGAAGTACGGGCTCGACACCAGCGAGATCATCGCCGACCGAGCCTATGTCTGGACAGACTTTACCAGCTTCGTGAAGTGCTACGACAGTGTCGCCTCGCTGTTTCGCACGCAGGAAGACTATGCACTTCTGGCCGAAGCCTATCTGACGGAACTGGCGGAGGTCGGAACGATCTACAGCGAGATCATCGTCTCGCCGGATCACGGCAACACGATCGGCCTCGGGGCCGACGCTTATCTTGAGGGGCTTGCCGCCGGCATGGAGGCCGCCAAGGCAAAGACCGGGATCGAATCGCGCATGCTGATAACCGGCATCCGTCATCTCGGGCCGGAATCGGTCGCCAAGACGGCCGAATTTGCCGCCAGGAGAGACCATGCGCTGGTCACCGGCTTCAATCTGGCGGGTGAGGAGCGCATGCACCGCGTCGCCGATTTTGCCCGGGCATTCGATATCGCCCGTGACGCCGGCCTGGGTTTGACCATTCACGCAGGCGAGCTTTCCGGCGCCTTCAGTGTGCGCGATGCGCTCGACCATATCAGGCCGTCGCGCATCAGCCACGGCGTGCGGGCGATCGAAGACGCCGATCTCGTCAAGCGGCTTGCCGACGACGGCGTCGTTCTGGAGGTCTGCCCCGGATCCAACATTTCCCTGCAGGTCTTCCCGGACTTCGCCTCGCACCCCTTGCGGACGCTGCATGGCGCCGGGGTGCGGGTGACGCTCAATTCCGACGACCCGCCCTTCTTCCACACTTCGCTAGCCCAGGAATATGACATAGCTTCTTCGGTGATGGGGTTCGGCGACGACGACATCAATAGCATGACTAGGACGGCGATCCAGGCGGCTTTCGTCGACGAGTCGACCCGCCAGAAACTGCTTGCCCTAATCTGACCGAGCCTTGCGTTCACCTACAGCGCCGCGCGTCAAATTTGACGCGTTAAGGACGCGGTAGCGCTTTAAGCTTGCTGCATAATTTTCTCCTTAAATCGATTCCGATTTAAGGAATTATGCCGTAGCGCGGGTGGTCGCGGTTGGGGATGAACACAACGAGCCGCCCAACGCCCTTGCGGCCGCGGAGCATTCCATGGAAAAAGGGCGGATACATAAACTTCGGGGAAGGTGGCCATGGACGGCGTTACAGTGATTGATCATCCGCTTGTGCAACACAAGCTGACCATCATGCGCAAGAAGGAAACCTCGACCGCCGGTTTTCGGCGGCTGCTTCGGGAAATCTCGACGCTGCTCTGCTACGAGGTGACGCGCGATCTGGAACTGACGATGGAGCGCATCGAGACGCCGATGCAGGCGATCGACGCACCGGTGCTCGAAGGCAAGAAGCTCGTTTTCGCTTCGATCCTGCGCGCCGGCAACGGCCTGCTTGAAGGCATGCTCGAACTCGTGCCGTCGGCCCGCGTTTCCCATATCGGCGTCTATCGCGACCACGAGACGCTGAAGCCGGTAGAGTATTATTTCAAGGCGCCCGAAAGCCTGTCCGAGCGCCTGATCATCGTCGTCGATCCAATGCTTGCGACCGGCAACTCCTCGATCGCAGCAATCGACAAGCTGAAGGAACGTGGCGCGAAGAACCTGCGCTTCCTCTGCCTGCTCGCAGCGCCCGAAGGCATTCGCAATTTCCAGGCCGCCCACCCCGATGTGCCGATCTTCACGGCGTCGATCGATAGCCACCTGAACGAACTCGGCTACATCATGCCCGGGCTCGGCGATGCCGGCGACCGCATGTATGGAACCAAGTAATTTTCCGTTTCTTAACCAGAGCGCAAAATTGATGAAAAACCGCCGGCAAACCGGCGGCTTTTTTGTATCGCATTAGCCATCCCCTGCTCTACTGGACTTCATCGGCGCGGGCGTCTGCGGCCCGATGCGCGGGAGGTCAGGCCATGTTCGTCCGTCTGCTGACATTCGCCGGCGGTATCGCTATTGCGGCCCTGGTCATTCCTGACCTCGCGAGTTCCTATCTCTCGAACGCTGAGACTGCCGCCACGGACAAACCGGCGGTGAACAACTCCCTTCCGGCAACGACGGCGAAATATGCTTCGGGAAAAGGCGTGGTGCTCGAAGCCGACCGCTCGGGCCATTTCTTCGGAGCGTTCCGCATCAACGGCCGCACCGAACGGGGCATGGTCGATACCGGCGCCAGCACCATCGCGATCAATGTCTCGACCGCGCGCAGGCTCGGCCTGTCTGCCGGAGCGCTTACTTTCAACGCACGCGTTCGAACGGCCAATGGCGATGTCGATGCAGCGCGGGCCAAGCTGACGAGGGTCGAAATCGGCGGCATATCGTTGCGCGACGTCGACGCCCTGGTGCTGCCCGACAAGGCGCTTGCCGGCATGCTCGTCGGCATGAGCTTCCTCGGCCGACTATCGTCCTACCGCGTCGAAAACGGCGCGCTGCATCTGGTCAGGTGATCCTTGAAAGGATTGGCGAGCGCACCTCAGGCTGAGCGTCGGCGATCGTATAGAGCGCCAGCAGCTCTTGCCGCGCATGTTCGGCCGCGGTCTCGTCCGCCGCATGGACGAAGGCGATCGGTTCGTCCTCGGCAACTCGCGTTCCCAACGGTTTCAGCTCGGCAAAGCCGACCCGATGATCGATCCTGTCGTTCGGATGTGTCCGACCGCCACCCAGAGCGATGACGGCCATGCCAAGGTCACGGGTCCGGCAGGATTGTAGATAGCCGTCTCTTTCTGCTTCCACCGGAAGGATAACTGGGGCAGGCGCCAAGTGCTGTTCGGGACGCTCGACGAAATCGGCGGGACCACCGAGCGCGTAAACCATCCTGGCGAAACGCTCAAGCGCTGCACCGTTTGCAAGCGCCGTGCGCGCCAATGCTTCGCCGGCTACCGGGTCGACTGCCACACCGGCCGCGACGAGCATCTCCGCGGCGAAAGCCATGACCACGGTTTCAAGGCGGGTGCCGCTTTTCTCGCCCTTGAGAAAGGCGACGCAGTTCCGGATTTCAAGCGCGTTTCCAGCCGCATCGGCCAAGGGCTCGTTCATATCCGTCAGCAATGCCGACGTGCGAACGCCGGCACCATTGGCGACATCAACTAGCGACCGGGCGAGTGCCTCGGCTTCGCCAGCATCGCCCATGAACGAGCCATTGCCGAGCTTGACGTCGAGCACCAGCGACTGCAGCCCGGCGGCAAGCTTCTTGGAAAGGATCGATGCGGTAATCAGCGGAACTGAATCGACGGTCGCCGTCACGTCACGGATGGCGTAGAGCCGCTTGTCGGCGGGCGCCAGATTGGCGGTCTGGCCGATGATGGCGCAGCCGACCTCGTCGACCGTCTTTCGGAATAGCGCAGCAGACGGCTGAATATCATAGCCGGGTATGGATTCGAGTTTGTCGAGCGTGCCGCCCGTGTGCCCCAATCCCCGTCCCGAGATCATCGGCACGGCCAAACCGCATGCTGCGACTATCGGGGCAAGCATCAGCGAGACGTTGTCGCCGACGCCTCCGGTGGAATGCTTGTCGACAATGGGTCGGCCGATGCTGCTCCAGTCGAGGGTTTCGCCGGAATCGCGCATGGCGAGCGTCAGCGCCACCGTCTCGTCCCGGCTCATGCCCGAAAACCAGATAGCCATAGCGAAGGCAGCGACCTGACCCTCCGAGATCGAACCATCGGAAAGGCCGCGGACGAAGCCCGTGATATCTGCCGCCTCGAGGCGCTCGCCGTTTCTCTTGCGGCGGATGATCTCCTGGGGAAGCATGGTCACTGAACCGCCGCGTCCGTGGAAATCATCTCCTTGAGAATGGCGGCCAGGCGTTTGCCGCCGACCGGCGCCATGTCCTTCGTCTCGTGATGGCTGAGTTCGCCGCCCGTCATGCCCGCGCCGAAATTGGTGATCACCGACGCTGCAGCAACCTTGAGGCCGAGGAAGCGCGCGAGAATGACTTCCGGCACGGTCGACATGCCGACCGCATCGGCGCCGAGCACGCGCGCCATGCGAATTTCCGCTGGCGTTTCAAAGCTCGGCCCGGAGAACCACATGTAAACGCCGTCCTGCAGCGGAATGCCCATCCGGTCGGCCGCGCGCCGCATGCGCGTCGCAAGCTCGGTGTCATAGGCGTTGGTCATGCCGACGAAGCGATCGTCGCTTTCGACGCCAATCAGTGGATTGAATCCGGAAAAGTTGATGTGATCCGAGATCCGCATGACCGAACCCGGCGGCAGATCATCACGCAGCGAGCCAGCGGAGTTTGTGAGCACGAGATTTTCGACGCCGAGTTTCTTCAGCGTCTGCAGCGGCACGCGCATCGCGTTGGCATCGCCGCTCTCGTAGTAATGCACCCGGCCGGACAGCATGACGACCGGGACGGCGCCGAGCAAACCTGCGACGAGTTCGCCGGCATGGCCAGAAACGCTGCTGACGGGAAAACCCGGGATGTCGGCATAGGAAATGCGTGTCGGGTTACTGACCGCTTCGACGAGCGTCCCAAGCCCTGAACCAAGGACAATACCATAGCGGGGAGCCAGGCCGCCGAGCCTGCCCCTCAGGAATTCAGCAGCGCTGCTCATCCGAGGATCTCGGTCTCGAAGCTGTGCGGTAGCAGATCGGACAGGGCGAGCGTCTTCTTCACGCCCGTCTCGTCGCAGAGGTAGATGCGCGTGCTGGCGCCGGAAAACTCCGCAAGCCGTTGCCGGCACCCGCCGCAAGGCGGGCAGAGCGCCAGCTTCTCGGCGATAACGGCGACTTCCATGATCTTGCGCTGGCCGGCCATGACCATGTGGCTGATGGCCGTGGTCTCGGCACACCAGCCTTCCGGGAAGGAGAGGTTTTCAATGTTGGCGCCGGTGTAGATATGGCCGTCTTCCGCACGGATCGCGGCGCCCACCGGAAACTTGGAATAGGGCGCATGCGCCTTGGCCATCGCTTCGCGTGCGGCTTCGAAGAGTTCGTTTTCCATAGCCTTACCGCTCCTTCACATAGGGGACACCGCCGGCCTTCGGCGGGATTGCCTTGCCGATGAAGCCGGCAAGCAAGATGACGGTGAGAATATAGGGCAATGCCTGCATCAGCTGCACCGGCAACTGGCCGATCAGCGGCAGGGGATTGCCCTGCAGGCGGATCGCAAACGCATCGAGGAAGCCGAACAGCAGGCAGGCAAGCATGATGTTGAATGGCCGCCATTTGGCAAAAATCAGCGCTGCAAGCGCGATGTAGCCCTTGCCGGCGGTCATGCCCTTGACGAAGCCGGCGGTCATCGCCAGCGACAGGTAGGCGCCGGCAAAGCCACACAGGATGCCGCAGCAGATGACGGCGCGGTACCGCATCCAGACCACCGAAATGCCGGCGGTGTCGACGGCACCCGGGTTCTCCCCGACCGCACGGAGCCGCAGGCCGAAGCGGGTGCGGTAGAGGATCCACCAGCTGAGCGGCACCATGGCGAAGGCCACATAGGTCAGGATGAAATGCCCGGAGAGCAGATCGGCATAGATCGGCCCGATGAAGGGAACATCGCGAATGGCGTCCGCGAAGGGAAAAGTGATCGTCTGGAACCTTGCACCTTCGGCCAGTGCCGGCGTGCGCCCGCCCTGACGGAACCAGGCCTCACCGAGGATGACGGTGGAACCCGCGACGATGAAGTTGATGGCAACGCCGGAGACGATCTGGTTGCCGCGCTGGGTGATCGACGCATAGCCGTGGACAAGGGACAGGGCGATCGAGATGAGGATGCCCGCAAGCAGTCCCAGCCAGACGGATTGGGTGATCGCTGCGACCGCGCCGGCGGCAAAGGCGGCGCCCAGCATTTTTCCTTCAAGGCCGATATCGAAGATACCGGCACGCTCGGTGAAGAGACCGGCGAGGGCTGCGAAGATCAGCGGAACGGAGACGCGGATGGTGGACTCGAGGAGCACCACGATGACGTGGAAGAAATCCATGGCTTCAAGCTCCCTTGGTCTGGGCAACGACCGCGGCGCGCCGGCTGGATGTGGAAAACAACCGGGTGATCGCCGGCCGGAACATGTTTTCAAGGGCGCCAGCAAACAGAATGACGAGGCCCTGGATGATGACGATCATGTCGCGCGAGATCGACGGCATTTCGAACGAGATCTCCGCCCCACCCTGGTAGAGCACGCCGAAGAGAACCGCCGCCGGGATGATGCCTGCCGGATGCGAGCGGCCCATGAGGGCGACGGCGATGCCGACGAAGCCTGCACCCTGGACAAAATCAAGCTGCATGCGGCCCTGCTCACCCATGATCGGGTTGAGCGCCATCATGCCGGCAAGCGCGCCGGAGATCATCATGGTGATGACGGTGATGCGGCTCTCGCTCATGCCGGCATATCGCGCGGCCGACGGACTGTGGCCCATGGTGCGCATCTCGTAACCGAGCTTGGTGCGCCAGATCAGGAGCCAGACGCCGAAGGCCGCGACAAGGGCCAGCAGGAACGAAACGTTGAATGGCGCCGTGCCGATATCGAGCCCGAAGATCCCCAGAAGCCAATCGAGCTTGGGCAACTGACCGCCTTCGGCGAAGGTGCGCGTCTGCGGCGACATCGAGCCGAGCGGCTTCAACACCCGCGTCAGCAGATAGACCATCAGGCTCGACGCGATGAAATTGAACATGATCGTGGTGATGACGATGTGGCTGCCGCGCTTGGCCTGCAGCCAGCCGGGCAGAAACGCCCAGGCAGCGCCGAAAGCGGCCGAACCGATGATCGCCAGCGGGAAGACCACAAACCACGGCATCGTCTGGTCGAGCCAGAGGCACGCGAGCGCGACCCCGATGCCGCCGACATAGGCCTGGCCCTCGCCGCCGATGTTGAAAAGCCCGGCATGGAATGCGACCGCGACCGCAAGGCCGGTGAAGATGAAGGTGGTGGCGTAGTAGAGCGTGAAGCCGATATATTCGCCGCGACCGAAGGCACCGTTGATCAGGTGATAGGCCGCCTCGAACGGATTTTCGCCGACGAGCAGAACCACGAGGCCGGCAACCAGAAACGCGACGGCGAGATTGACCAGCGGGACGAGGCCGTATTCGACCCAACCTGGAAGCTTTGCATAGGGATTGCTCATTCTGCGGCCTCCTTGCGGCCTTCGACGCCGGCCATCAGCAGGCCCAGCTCGCCCTCGGTCGCATCGGGATCGCGCTCGCCGACGACACGGCCGGCAAACATGACCAGGATACGGTCCGACAGGGCGCGGATCTCATCGAGTTCGACGGAAACAAGCAGGACAGCCTTGCCCTGGTCGCGCATCTCGATGATCCGTTTGTGGATGAATTCGATGGCGCCGACATCGACGCCGCGGGTGGGCTGGCCGATGATCAGCACGTCCGGCCCCCGCTCCATCTCGCGGGCGAGAACGATCTTCTGCTGATTGCCGCCGGAGAAATTCGCGGTCTTCAGCCGGGCGTTCGGCGGACGGATGTCGTATTCGGCGATCCGCTGCTCGGCATCCTTGCGGATGGCGTCGACATTCAGGAAGACGCCGTTGAGGTAGCGCTTGTCATGGTGATAGCCGAGGATGGCGTTTTCGCATTCCTCGAATTTCAGCACTAGGCCGACGTGGTGCCGGTCTTCCGGCACATGAGCGAGGCCACGATCGCGCAGCTCCTTGGGGTCGGCATGGCCGGTGACGTCGATCGGCTTGCCATTGAGGTGCACCTCGCCGGAAACGGCACGGCGGATACCGGAGATCGCCTCCAGGAGTTCCGACTGGCCATTGCCGGCGACGCCGGCAATGCCGACGATCTCGCCGGCCCTAAGGTTGAACGACACATTGTCGACCATGGTGACGCCGCGGCCGTCCTTGACGGTCAGACCGTTGACCGAAAGCTTGACATCGCCGGGCTTGGCCTCGCCCTTTTCGACGCGCAGCAGCACGCGGCGGCCGACCATCAGCTCGGCGAGTTCCTCGACCGAGGTTTCCGCCGTCGTGCGCGTTGCCACCATCTCGCCGCGGCGCATCACCGAAACCTCGTCGGTGATCGCCATGATTTCCCTGAGCTTATGGGTAATGAGAATGATGGTCTTTCCCTGGCTCTTCAGCTGTTCGAGAACGCGGAAGAGATGATCGGCCTCGGCCGGCGTCAACACGCCGGTGGGCTCATCGAGAATGAGGATATCGGCCCGGCGATAGAGCGCCTTGAGGATCTCGACGCGCTGCTGCAAGCCGACAGGCAATTCCTCGATCACGGCATCCGGATTGACCTCGAGCGCGTATTCGCGCTCCAGCCGCTTCAGCTCGATGCGCGCCTTGGCAATGCCCTTGTTGAGGATCTGGCTCTCTTCCGCGCCGAGCATGACGTTTTCGAGAACGGTGAAGTTCTCGACCAGCATGAAGTGCTGGTGCACCATGCCGATGCCGGCAGCGATCGCCGCATTCGGATCCCGGATCGAGACCTGCTTGCCATCGACGTGAATCTCGCCGCTATCGGCCTGGTAAAAGCCGTACAGGATCGACATCAGGGTCGATTTTCCCGCACCGTTTTCACCGATGACGCCGTGGATCGTACCCTTGCGGACTTTCAGATTGATATTCTTGTTGGCGTGAACCGGACCGAAGCTCTTGTCGATCCCACGCAGTTCGATGGCAATACTGTCCATATTGGCCTTACGATCCCCAAACTGGCCCGCTTCGGTCTTCTTCCCAGAAACCGTGCCGGCGATTTTTTTACCATTTGGTATAAGTTTATCATCGATTTCCCGGCACGGAAGCCCTCAATCGAGATCTCCTTATACTCTCACCGGATCGCTGATGAGAGTCCAGCGTGAATATACACAGGCAGATCGGCCGTAATCGCAACAAAAAACCGGCGGCATTCGATGCCGCCGGTTCAGTTTTATGCTTTTGCTTCAAGCGGTTTGGACGGGCCGCAGCAGGCGCAGCGCATTCATGGTCACAAGCACCGTGGCGCCGGTATCGGCGAGAATGGCCGGCCACAGACCGGTGATACCCGCAATCGTGGTGACGAGGAAAACAGCCTTCAGGCCAAGCGCAATAGTGATATTCTGGACAATGTTTCGCATTGTAGAGCGGGAAAGCCGGACCATCGCGGCGACATCGCTGACCCTGCCGTGCAACACCGCCGCGTCGGCGGTCTCCAACGCCACGTCCGTGCCGCCGCCCATGGCGATGCCGACGTCGGCTGCAGCGAGCGCCGGCGCATCATTGATGCCATCTCCGATCTTGGCAACATTGAAGCCGGATTTCTTCAATTCTCCAACGATGCGCTGCTTGTCCTGCGGCAGCAGTTCGGCGCGCACCTCCATGCCGAACTGACGGCCGATCGCCTCCGCCGTGCGGCGGTTGTCGCCAGTCAGCATGACCACATGAATGCCGGCGTCGGTCAACGCCTTGACGCCGACTGCCGCATCCGGGCGCGGCTCATCACGCATGGCGATGGCGCCGATAATCTCATTGCCGGAGATCAGCACCGAGACCGTCTTGCCCTCGTCGTTCAGAGCCGCAATGCGCGCCTTCTGATCAGGCGACATCGGCACGCGGTCATCGGCAGCGTGGGGCGAGCCGAGGAACAGGGTGGCGGCGCCAACGACGCCTTCAAGACCCTTGCCGCCGATAGCCTTGACCGTCGTGATGCCCGGGACCTGCAGTTTCAGCTCGTCGGCGCGCTGCAGGATTGCCCGTGCCAGAGGATGGCTCGATCCCTGCTCAAGAGCTGCGGCCAAGCCCAGCACCTCGTTCTCGGCGCGGGCGAAGCCGACGATATCAGTCACCCGCGGTTTGCCTTCGGTGAGCGTACCTGTCTTGTCGAATGCTGCGGCGGTGATCTTGCCGACATTTTCAAGCACGGCGCCGCCCTTCAGGAGCAGGCCGCGGCGGGCACCGGCCGAAAGGCTGGCGGCGATCGCAGCCGGAGTCGAGATCACCAAGGCGCAGGGGCAGCCGATCAGCAGGATCGCCAACCCCTTGTAGACCCACTCGCTCCAGACGCCGCTGCCCAGAAGTGGCGGAAGGATAGCGACCAGGGCGGCGACAACAACGACGGCCGGTGTATAGTAGCGCGAGAAGCGATCGATAAAGCGTTCGGTCGGCGCCTTGCTCTCCTGCGCCTCCTCGACGAGCCGCACGATTCGGGCAATGGTATTGTCCGAGGCCGCAGCCGTGACGCGTACGCGCAAGGCCCCGTCGCCATTCACCGTTCCGGCGACAAGCGCATCATCCACTGCCTTGTGCACCGGCGTGCTTTCACCAGTGACCGGTGCCTCGTCGACGGCGCTTTCGCCAGAGAGGATGATGCCATCGGCCGGAACGCGGTCGCCGGGTCGGACGAGAATGACGGCGCCGACCGCCAGGCTATCCGCCGGGACCTCATCGACCCGACCGCTGCGCTCGAGATAGGCCGACTTCGGCACGAGCGCCGTCAGCGATTGAATGCTGGCCCGCGCATTGCCGGCGGCGACGCCTTCCAGCAGTTCGCCGACGAGGAAGAGCAGCACGACCATCGCCGCTTCCTCCGTCGCGCCGATAAAGACGGCACCCACCGCCGCAATGGTCATCAGCATCTCGATCGAGAACGGCGTGCCCGAGGTCGCCGCTGCGAAGGCGCGCCGCGCAATCGGCAGCAGGCCGACCAGCATGGCAAGCGTGAAGATCCAGGGCTCGGTGGCCGGAACAAGATGCCCAAGGCCATAGGCGGCGGCCAGAGCCAGACCACAGGCGATGGTCAGCCGGCCCTTGGCCGAGCGCCACCAGGGGCCGTTCGTTGGCCCGTGATCATGGGCATGGGAACTGGGCTGCTGCGATGAAGCTGCCTCGGCCGCGGTGTGGCTGTGCTGATGTTCGTGGTCGTTGGTATGCGCGTGCTTCTCATGCTTGTCGCCGTGCCCATGATCGTGATCGTGATCGTGATCGTGATCGTGAGGATGGTCATGGTCGTGATCGCCCGAGCAAGTGTGTATGGCGACAACCGCGGGCTTCTGGTGGGCGGCAATCGGATGCAGCCGGTAACCGAGCTTTCCGACCCGGCTGACGATATTCGCGGCAAGATCGCCGTCGTCGGCATGCTTGACCGACATCGTGCCCGCGGCAACGGAAACCGAGACATCTTCAACACCAGGCATGCGCCTGACGGCGGTGTCGATCTTCGATGCGCAGGAAGCACAATCCATGCCTTCGACCCGATATCGGTTTTCGCGAATATTTGCTGCCATGACCTGCTCCTTGCATATCTTGACGCAAGGCTACGACCTCTAGTGACTAGAGCTGCAAGGCCAAATTGCACGACCAAGCGAAGTTTTTCGCCGAATGCTGCCTTGCGGAGTCGTTTCCGCATGCTTGAAAAGGGCATGGCCTATCTCTGGCGGATGAGGGCAAACCAGAGATAGCGGACTGTAGGCCTTCGTTGCATATTGCAGGCTGCCGTGGGCCATCGTGGGCCATCGTCTTCTTAGACCGAAGGTCCTGGACTTTGTTCTGGGCGCGCTTGGCGGTTAGCCGGTTTTGTTTTCTTTGCCCCTGAACGCCAAAAAGCCCGCGGACCTTTCGGTCTCGCGGGTTTTTTGTTTGATTTGGTTGCGGGGGCAGGATTTGAACCTGCGGCCTTCAGGTTATGAGCCTGACGAGCTACCGGGCTGCTCCACCCCGCGCCATCTCGGTAAACCGCTATGCGGTTTATCCGGTGCGTAAACC